>CAJTGE010000014.1 GCA_910575795.1 Clostridiaceae bacterium
TTTTATTCAGTTTTCAAGGTGCAGTTTATATTTGTAAATCATCCGTTTTTGTCCGGATGTATCTACCCTTTTTTCATTCTATAACTGTCCGAGTTTTCGGACAGTCTCCCCCGCTCAGATTTCCAAGCCTGACTGTATTTCCCAGTATCAGCGTGTGCAGAACAGGATGATGCGATGTAAGCGCTCCTGTACGGATCTGTTCATATGCAAATTCCGCATCATAAGCAAATGCCCCTGGGTACAGGGCGAGCCAGACCGGAAGCCATGCCAGAAATATCCCGGCCCATATCCATCTGCGCTTTATCTTCAGACGCCTGCTCCCCGATCCCACGGTTCCCGGGCAGGCGTCCGGAATACATCGGTACCCCCACTCAAGCCCACGGGCTGCCAAAATACCAAAGACTGCCCACGCTCCCCAAAATTTCCAGGTACGCATGGGCAGAATGCCCGTGTCTGAAATCACTTTCCCAGCAAGAAGACAAAATGAATACGCCGCTCCGAGCGCATAGGAAAATGGGCTGATCGAAAAAGAGCTTCCTCTTAAATAAACCATCATAAAAACAGCAAACACAGCCAGATGCAGGGCGCTGTGGCTGAATCCGCCAACTCCCTCTGGCAACAGAGCTGGAAAGAAGCAGACTCCGGCATAGGAAAATACTGCTGCTGCCAGGAACGATTTTACTTTCTTTTTATCCTTACAATAAAATGTACTCTCGGAATCTCTCTGCGCCTGCTTTTGCGGCTGATTTTCCGCCAGATGCACCCAAATTTAATCAACGTACGCTCCACGTACGCCTCATAAATTTGTGCACATCTGACAAAAAATCATCTCACAAAATCAGGCACAGCGAGATTCCGAGAGTACATAATACTGATCCCCGTATTCCCTGCCTGTATATTCTCCTGCTTTCATGATAAAACCTCCCGTATTCCGCCTTGTTCCCGCCATTTAGCTCCTTATCTGCCCTTACGGCTGAATACCCACCTGTATACAAACGAAGTGCAATGATTTCCAAAACGGCTGCGCAGAGGAATGGACTTATCTGAAAAATCCCGGACACCTAAGATAAACTTTTGTGGATTTTGCCGGAGCAGCTTAGAGCAGCGGTCAATATCTTCTATATCATGCCGCCCGTCACAGTCACATTGGATCACTCCAATTGTCTCCGAATACCCTCCCTGGCCATCTCAGACAGGTAATAATTAAAGCCTGATTTATACGCCCTTCCCTGTCCCTCCTCCTATTTCCCGCACGCCAAAACGATCCTTCCGATCCGTTCCGCCTCTTCCGGTGCCAGTTCCGCATACATCGGCAGCGTCAGAACACGCTTGCTCACATACAGAGCCTTTGGCGTCTCATTTACATCGTATTTTCCATGGAAGCAGCTAAAGCTGTTTGTCAGCGGATAGAAATATTTTCTGGCAAAAATCCCTTCATCAGCCAGTCGGGCGAACACTTCGTTGCGGCTTGCCCCGAACCGCTTCTCGTCAAACACCACCGGAAAATAGGCGTAATTGGGTTTCACTCCGTCCTGCTCCGGGTTCAGGGTAAGCCCGTCCACTCCCTCCAAGAGCTTTCTGTAAATCCCGGCGACGGCCGCGCGCTTTTCGATCTCCTTATCCACATGCTTTAGGTTGCAAAGTCCCATCGCCGCGCAGAATTCATTCATCTTCGCGTTTGCCCCGATCCCGTCCACCACCTCCGGGCCGCGGATCCCGAAATTCTTCAGGCGGTACAGCTCCAGGCCGAAATCCGCATCCGTGTAGCTCACCGCGCCGCCCTCGATGGAATTGAACACCTTGGTCGCATGGAAGCTGAAGCAGGACGCGTCTCCAAAGGATCCGATCCCGCGTCCCTTATACGTCACGCCAAAGGTATGGGCCGCGTCATAGATGACCTTTAAGCCGTATTTCCCGGCAATCCTTTCTATCTCTTCCACGTCACAGATATTTCCGTACACATGAACCGGCGCAATCGCGCAGGTGCGATCCGTAATTAAGTCCTCGATTTTTGACACATCGATCGTAAAATCCTCTGGATTAATATCGCAGAAAACCGGCTCCAGCCCGTTCCGCACAATGGCATGCGTAGTGGAGGCAAACGTAAAGGGCGTGGTAATCACCTCGCCCTGTAAATGCATGGCCTGCATGGAAAGCTCCAGCGCCATGTGCCCGTTTGTGAAAAGCTCAATCTGATCCACATCTAGATAAGAGCATAATTCCTTTTGCAGCTTTTGATGCTTTTCCCCCATATTGGTTAGCTGGTGTGATTCCCAGATATCACGGATTTCCTCTATGTATTCCTCCAGAGAAGGCATGGAAGAGCGGGTGACTAAAATTGGTTTGTTCATGGACTCTCTCCTTAAAAATTCTCATTCAAAAAAGCCCCGGCGCAAGCCAGAGCTTTTTAAAAATCAATTCATTTCGTATAGAACATCTTTAAACTTCATGATATAATGATCCCGTTACCGCCCCTATACCGGTAAGGAAAGGGGGTGTACTATGTGAGCGCGCTTCAATCTCTTATTCACTCCGTATTGGCCAGTGTAGCCGCCTACTACCTGTGCAAGTGGTTAGACGGAGATAAATGAACGGTAACCTGACCCAAACGGTTTGCTTCTCCGCAAAAGAAGAAGAACCCCCGACTGTACCGCAAATACATTCGGGGGTTCGTTCTCTCTGTACTACATGAGCACTTCAATCTCTTTGCCTGTTGGCATTATAGCATATGCAGTTTTTATTTGCAATATGCCCCAAAAAATATTTGCATATCTGTCGCAACAACATGATAGCCGCTCAGATAATCTCTGCACGGTTACCACAGCTCCATTTCCATATAGACGCCGCTATCCGTATATCGTTTTGCAAAATGAAACCCGTTCCTCTCATAAAAACGGATCGCCTGCGCATTATCCCGGTTCACTTCCAGCTTAAGAAGCCTCATTCCCCTTCGACGCGAAAGGGCTCTGCACTCATTTAACAACCTCTGTCCGATATGCCGGCCCTGATAAGCCGTCTTTACGGCCAAAAGCGTGATATATGCGATCCCATCCCTCTGATCATTTGCGTAAAAAACAATAAAACCCAATATCTGAGAATCGTACGCGGCCATGAATTCTCCAAACGCATCGATTTTGCGGAACAGAGAATTAAAATCGTTTCTCTGCACCACAGAGGGATGAAATACAGCATCACACTCCCGTATAATCCACTTTTTGCTGTTTACATCCGATACCCGGCTAATGCAGTAATCCGGAATCCGGCTGCCGGGCTGCTCCCCTGTTACCCCCCCCCATTCTGTTTTTTCAAATTCATCCTTTAACAGAGAATAGATACGCAGATTCTGAAAGCCCCCGTTTTTATAAACCGCCTCCCGCTTCGTCCCTTCATATACAAAACCTGCCTTCTCATATAAAGCCCGTGCGCGCTGGTTGTCCTCCAGGACAGAAAGTTCAACCCGCCGCAGGTTCATATTGGCAAACGCATGGCGCAGCATAGTATGTACTGCAAATGTCCCGATTCCCTTTCCGCGGTTTATTTCGCTGCCGACCATGATATGAAACTGCGCCGACTGACTGATATAATCAATATCTGTCAGGCTGACGAGGCATAAAATGTCCTGATTTTCAGCCCGCGTAACGGCGCACCGTATGGCATTCCCCCGGCGGGCCATATAATCGTCATACCATTTCATATCCACATCCGGGCTGATGTAGCGGAACGGCGCTCCCAGGCAACAGATCAATTCCGGATCATTTCTCCAACGGTTGATCTCAGCCAAATCCGTCCGTTCCAATTCCCTTAAACGGTACATTTTATCTCCTCCAATACCTGAAACAGCTTTTCTGCCATATATTCCATATCTCCCCTGCCGTATCTCTGATCCACCGGAAGAGGAAGGATATCCTTTGCCATCCCATACTCCGGATCCGGCTTTCTGCACTGTTCTGATACATCCGGCCACAGCGCAGGGATATAGATTTTCTGCTCCAGCAGACGTTTTCGCACCCTGTCCCCGTCCGCAATCCAAAGCGGATACATAAACGCCCCCTGCGGAATCTTTAAGGACAGGCGGTTCAGCCTCTTTAGGCGCTCATGCAGATAAGAAAAGTTTTCGGTTCTGCGCCGCTTTACAAACGCATAATCAATGCCCCTTAAAAGATTCCCGGTCAGCCTGGACATCCGTTTCGCAGGCTCATCCGAAAAGAATTCGTTATTTTTTACATACTCCGGATAAAATTCCTCTGCCGCCCTCTCATATCTCCCAAGCAGAAACCGCATCCTGTCAAAGGACTCGTCCGCCGGCATATCCAGCCCCGACGCCGGGGCGTCCGTATACAGATACGCGCCATCCGGCACGCCAAAGAACTTCCGGCATGTGTACAGCGTATCCACGCCGTCCAGCGGCTTTTCAAAAAAAGCCTGGGCATTATCCACAATCACCTTTCCGGAATAAATATCACTCATATGTTCGATATATTCCCGCTCTGTCTGCCCGTAATAATTGACGAGATAAAAATACTCGTCTTTTAGCGGCATAACCGTATCCGCCCTGAAGTTTTTATTAATATGATAAAACCGAACGGAAACTCCATATTTTCTGCACACCTCATAAATCGATCCGCACAAAAAATATGGAAGCGCTATCTGTCTGATATCCTTAAGCTGTATCAGGCACGCCAGCGCACCGCGCCCGCAGTTCAGTGAAAGGCAGCCCGTATGGTACGCGCTGCCCCGGGACTCTTCCCACTCAATATAGCCTCCCATTTCCCGCATGGACATTCCCCCTTTTCTGTTATGATGTACTGCCGGAATCTCACAAGATCAGGCGCATAGGGATTCCGGGAGCGCATTTATGACGCATGCGCCAGTCCTTTCATATTCACTCAACAAGGTCGTACTGTGTCAGCATTTCCCGGATTCTCTCAACCGGATTGAACATCATCACATCAATGATGGAGAGATTTCCCTGAAACGGATGGCCAAACTGCTCATACCAAATATCGCCTGTCTCTAAAAAATACAATGTAATTCCGTACCTTTTGAATTCGTCCCCGCTGTACAGTTCTTTTCCGCCGATCGCATTCAGGTACGTATCCGCCCCAAGAATCCGGCAAATTTCCAGAACCTTTTCCTGTCCCTTTAACTCGTTATTTTTATGAATCTCCGATGAAACGGCCATCCTTGTCCCAATCCCAAGATAGCCGCACACGAGCTTAAGGGACTCTGTGATAAATCCGGCCAGATTCGTCTCCCCGCATGAAAACGCCGCTTCAAGCACAGGATATACGTCCTTAAAATACGGAGCTTTCCCGTAATTATACCAAAGCGTCTGCAATCCTTTTCCCAGAAGCCGGTCATTTTTGTTTACTTCTATCTCATTAATCTTTTTGTTTGGACTCGCGCCTGTCAGCGGCAGATTCAGATAATGGGGAGCGCCGCCCGCAAGAATCCGGTTCCGGTTAATCCATCCGCCCTTGATATAATTCACATCATCATAAATCACATACGTATCCACGGCATTCAGCAATTGCCAGTAGCCTATATAAGGGAAAAAATATGGCTGCATAATCCCAAGCTTCATGCCGCGCGCCTCTCTTCCCGCGTACAAAAAGCCGGCATATCACTCTCTAAATGTCCTTCCTCCCGAATTCTTGTTTTCATATCCCAATTAATACGGTTCATTACTCTCTCCTTTTATTTCCTGATTGAATCTGCAGAAACAATCTTCCTAATGGCTGATTCACTCCTGAAAAGCGCCCCGTTACCACTCCCGGAAAAATTCTATACATCCCTGTCTGGCATATATTACCTATCCTGACTAATATCTACAATCCCTCATACTTTCTTTTTTTATGCCTGTTATACACATGAAACAAAAGCTGTTTAAAAAATTTCATTTCATCCGTCCTGAAAATGAGCGCCAGCCCTGCATATACTACAATACCTGTTATTATCTTAATAATAAGCATAAAAAACAGATTCATTTCTATATATGATACCATGTGGACTGTCACTCCCATAACCGCTGCGATACAAAACCCTGGCAGGATATCCCTTATCTGCTGAACATAGCTGTAATTTAAAATCGTCTGATTGGGATATGCATTCATAAAAGCAGAGCCAATGGATATCAAAACTGAACCTGTTACAATTCCATATATTCCATACTGTATGGAACCAAACAATATCATTATACCGAATATTTTTTTCAAAACCTCTAATTTCAGATATATATCGCTTCTTCCTACGGAATTAATTGCCTGCAGATTTGCTGTATGAATCGGATACAAAACAAACTCCAGACATATGATCCTCATCAGCGGCACACAGGGCAGCCACGCTGCCCCAAATAAAATCAGGATACATTCCTTTGAAACCGCTATTAATCCAATCATCATCGGAAATAATACAAATGAACTCATCTTGACTGACTTTCGCATAAGATCTTTTAAAACGCTTTTATTCTCCTGCTCAGATGAATATACAGGGAACAGAACCGACTGCATCGCTCCGTCCACATTATTCACAATTAAACCCGGCAATTGTTCTGCACGGTTTAAATAGCCCAGTGTTTCTGCCGAAAAGTTTCTTCCGACCACCAGATTTCTTAAGTTTCTGTAAATTGAGTTGAGCAGGGACGCCAGAAGCAGCCTGCTTCCAAAGCGGAACAGCCCGCCAGCCTTCTCTCTGGAAAAACACAGACGCGGTTTCCATGGAACAATTTTCATTAAAAAAATGCAGATAACAACATTATACACTATCTGCTGAAAAATAAGCGCCCAGGTTCCCAATCCGGACGCCGCCAGAATAATACCGACTGCCCCTGAAATTACAATCGTATTCAGGCTCACTTTGAACAACTGGCGAAAAAGCAGGTTCCGCTGTATATATGCATTTTGAATCGCATTATATGCGCCTGGAAACAATATAACGCCTGCTGTCCTTAAATAAAGGCTTAAGCGTTCCTGATGATAAAACAATGCGATACCGGGAGCCAGAATGAACAATATGCTGTAAAATAAACAGGCCATCGCAAAACAGATAAAAAATGCCGATGTCATATCCTTTTCATCCACCTTATTTTTCTGAATCAGCGCCGAGCCAAATCCTCCCTGAACAAATACGGCTGCAATATTAATAAAAACCAACACAAGCGCAAGCATTCCATAATCATCCGGCGTCAGAAGCCTGGCCAGACAGATTTGAATAACAAACTGGATTCCCTGAACTCCGATACGCTCGCAAAATTTCCATATAAGGGAACTTATAATCCTACTTTTCTTTTCTCCATCCATCTTTCATTCTATAACCTGCACTATGCCATATCCCAGCCGTTACATACCGAAGCTGAGCCGCTGCGATAAAACCTCTGGCCAGATGCTGCCTGCTGTTTACATTTCTCTGGCTCATCTCACGGAGCCCAAAGTTCCTGTAATCTTCATTATTTTCAAAGCAACGCTGTGTCTGTCTGCATAAGTCCACATAGGCGTCTGCGTCCATATGTATCAGTTCTCTCAAAAACATCTCTATGGGTTCTCCCGGCATGTCAGATACGAGGCGTTCCCTCTGAGTCATATCTGTAAAATATCCGTATCCCTCACATTGATAAGAGTAATGCCTGACCGGAATTGATATCAGACCGCTGTATGCGCTGTCCATAATAGCTCCGGCCACGCCTACATGGACGGACGCCTGAGCAAAATATGTCGCCAGTCTGGACGGGGCAACCTCTCCCGCCAATTCTATATCCGCCCGGATCTCTTCCGGTAACTCTGAAACCTTTTTTCTTACGGCTGCCTCATCTCTTCCGTACCCGATTATAATTAACTTTAAGTCCGGCGTCTCGCTCTTTAACGCGCAAAAACTGTCTATCAGCCCAAGCAAATATGCCTTATGCGGAAAGACAAAACGGCCTACTGATAAAATGCAAAACGGCTTTCTTATGCTGCGCTCTCTGGCCTTCTCTTCGTCAAACGCGGAGGGAGTGGAGCGCAGGCTTTTTACCAGCATTTCTTTCCCGTAAATGCTTTTATATCCATATCTCTTTTCAAACGCTTTCATATGGCTCTCGTTTACATATATGATATTCCGGTTGCGATCCATTGTCTGAATGGTTCTTCCAATATACCTCTTCGCCATCTTTCCCAGAACACGTGGAATCTTCTTTTCCGGAAATACTTCTTCAAAATGTGGGATCCAATAAAATGTATTCATATGGCAAAGATGATAATGCATCTTTATCTTTTCCAACATCGCATATTGATACAGGTCAAACGCATATGCTATGATCTCTTCATCAGCATGAAATAAGCCGCTTAATCCCTTATGCCACCCCCAGCGATGAATATCGATTTCTCTCACCGTCACATATCCATCCAAAAAGTCAGGTTTAAAATCATCGCAGATCACCGTCCCATAAAGTTTTAAAAAGATTATTCGATAACCTCCCTCCTTCAGCCATTTTACGAGACGATCCAAATATACCTCGATCCCGCCGACTCCCATATTACACTTGATAAATAAAAATACAGGTTTCCTGTTCCTTCTCTCAGCCATCTCCTCATACACTCCGTTCCCGCGGCATCTTAACAGACATCGTTTGCATTATCAGAAATACCATCCCAAACCGAATGGCATATCTGTAAAAATGAGTCAGATTATTTCCCCCCAACAAGAGCATCATTACAAATGTAACGTAATAAAAAAAATATTTTAAATAGTAATTGGCAGTTCCTTTCGCCATTTTCTCCAGCTTCATTGTAAGCATGGCAAAAAAACAGGGAATGACAGGAGCGCATATATAGCCAAAATACAGCGCTCCCTGACCTACAGAAGGCAGCAGTTGGTCGCTGCGGCCCGTAAATCCCCAGAAAACATCGTTAAAAGCCACAACTGACGACACACCAGCCATTCCGGAAAAAAATGAGGAGATAAAC
Source organism: Clostridiaceae bacterium (assembly GCA_910575795.1). Classification (GTDB taxonomy): domain Bacteria; phylum Bacillota; class Clostridia; order Lachnospirales; family Lachnospiraceae; genus Otoolea; species Otoolea muris. Next base: position 8,940 of record CAJTGE010000014.1, read on the forward strand.
GGCACTGAGCGAAAAAAATCGGCTGCCAGATAGATTTGATCGGACGTTTCCTTCAGCAAGCAGGCTGCTGCGACATTCGCTACACCCCCAAAATAAGCATTAAATATCTGCGACAGTTCATATAACAAATTTCTGTTTTCTCCGGCGAAAGCTCCTCCTTTTCCCAGTAATGCAACGATCACAAATAAAATCCCTCCTGCAGCGATCATTGGAATATATTTTCTGACTCGCTCAAAATAAAGAGCGCAAATCATTATTAAAACAGCCACGGCCGCAAAAACCGTATTCGCATTTTCTCCTGTCATGACAAAAAACAGGCATCCATCCACTAATAACATGTAAGCAATCGCCCTTGCCTCATGCTTCCTCCCATATTTATTGTGAATTTTTACCACGAAATACGCAGGAAAAATAATCTGTACAAGTGTAAAAATCGCTCTCATTAAGGTATCGACTAATCCAAGCGGTTCACGGCCTGATACTCTCCATGAACGCACCGGGATATAAGTTTCTGGTTTTCCAATTTCCAGAATTGTATGGAAGCGTCCTGATAAACTTGGATAAACTGCAAGTATCCCCCCAATCAGTAAAATCATCAGAGAGATTGTGATTCTGAACAAAACTCCTGGCTTAACAGAACTCTCTCTTTTTTTCATTCGCCTCTCTGAAGCTGACGACATAATTAACAGAGTGTATACGCAGGTCGTCTCATAAATCATCAGCAGAATCGCTTTATCAAAGTATAAAAAAATCTCTGTATTTTTTGTCATAATCTGATAGTTTCCCAGCATTAAAAAAAACGGATTCAGCACATCCTTTAAAAAATACATTCCCACGATCCCAAATATGCTGATACTGCCGGACATCCTTTTCACCAATACCATCGTTCCCATTGTATAACATGTATAAAAAAGGGGAAGGAGATACAAATGTGAAATATAATGTTCCGCGTTCCTGTCTATATATAAGATCATTGCAATAATCAGGCCAGCCACAGACAGCAGCGCCGCAAAAAACAAATAGTATATCTGTATGGTTCTTCTCATTTTTATCTGCTTTCATCCTTCTTCGGTTTCGTTCTGTCAATTGTTCTTTGGATAACCTCCATCCACTTCCCCGCAATCATTTCCGGCTCTACCTCACTTCTCAGCTTTTTTGCCTCAAAACTGATTTTTCTCCTTAAGTCTTCATCAGAAATCAGGGCGGTTGTCTTTTCTTCCAATTTCGGCTCATTGTCAGTATCCACCAGCAGTCCATTCTCTCCATTCCGAATCAGCAATTCTGCTCCCCCGCCTTCAAAACGTGTGCTGATGCACGGGATTCCCATGCACATGGCTTCTATAAGGGCGTTTGGAATCCCCTCATATCTGCTCGAAAAAAGAAATATGTCCATTTTTCCCATCTCGTTTAAGATATCCCGGCTTACTCCCGGAAACTCCACCCTGTCTCTTACGCCCAACTCCTCTGATAATTTTATCAGCGCCTCCTTCTGGCTCCCCTCTCCCCATATAACAAGCCGTAATTCGGGAAAATCATCCTTTAAATTCGCCATAAGCCTGATTAGCATCGAAAAATTTTTGGATTCCTCCAGCCTTCCCGCCGATCCAAGGAGCAATACCTCATCCCGAATCGCATACTCAGGGATCTCATCCACCGGAATCCGAAATGGATTCATGATAATATACGAATTCCCTTTATTCCGGAGCCCAAAATACTCCCTTTGTTCTTTTGTCTGGCAGACAACCGCGTCTGCCCTGGAATACGCCCATTTGCACAGCCGGTTCAACCCAACTGTCCCCTCCATGTTCTTTCCCGGAAAGGAACGCTCCGAAGCGATGACCGGAATCCCTGCCGCTTTTCCCAGAAAAACGGCCTGAATATTAATATAGTTTTGAAAACTTATCAGAATATCCGGGCGATATGATTTCAGAAGCACAAGGATGCGCCGAAGCTGCCTGACCTTCCGTGCCAAAAAGCATCCTCTTCCTACTCCGGTATAAACAACCTCAATTTTCCTGTCAAGTTCATATCCCGCCTGCTTTTTGTCTCTTCCCATGCACAGAATCTTCACACGATGGCCCTGTCCGGCAAATATATTGGCCAGTGTGGCAATTACCCTTTCCGCGCCTCCTGTACCCATACCGCCTGTCAAAAAACACAGGGCTAAACCATTCTGACTGTCGTTTCCCATCTTTTTATCTACTCCACTATGATGTCTGGCGCTGGTTTGACAGGTCTAAATAAAAATCTGTCAGCCATTTTGATGTTTCTTTGATATCATATCCGCGTTCTACAATAAGCTTTTGAGTATCTGTTTTCTTCCATGACTTATATTTCAGTATTTCTTCTGCCCATATCTGTGTACCGGCCCCAATTGGCAGACGTTTCGCCGAATTATTTATAATAACTTCCTCTGTAACCGCATCTGACAAAATACAGGGAATACCCGCCGCCTGAGCCTCAATCGCCGAAACCGGCAATCCTTCATACAAAGAGGGCATCACAAATACATCCATCATCTGCAGAAAGTCCGCTACATTTTTCTGCATGCCTGCAAACACCACCCTGCCCTCCAGCCCCTTTGCCCTGACCTGTTTCTCAATCTCCATTCTCAGTTCTCCGTCTCCCACTAAAAGAAGGCGGCTGCTATCATCTATATGTACCACTTTTTCAAATATATCAATCAGCTTCTTATGATTCTTAGGCGTGCTGAAACGTCCCACGTGCCCGATCACAAAGTTACCGCTCATCCTCCACTTTCTTTTCATCTGTTTCTCTTTTTCAGGATTATACCGAAACGTGTCCGTATCAACCGCATTTTTTAACAGATAATAGGAAGAAGACTGAAGAATCCCCAGGCCAAACAGCCACTTTGCCGCCGCATCCGAACATGCGAAGTGATAGTCCGCAATTTTTCCAAGAGGAAGCTCCAGTATCCGCTTGATCATATATTGTATTTTTTTATCTCTGCTTTCCACCGTACTATGACTGTGCGCAATTGTAATCAGCCCATGTTTTTTTGCTATGTACAAATAAATGGAAGCCGTACTCCTTATATGGCTGTGGATGATTTTATATTCTCTGTTTTCATCAAAAAAATCATTCCACCTTTTTATATATAACCACATCGATTTAAGAGAAAGCTTTGGAATATAATAAATATGTCCCCCCAGCTCCCTTATCTCCTGGTCAAACATCCCTTCTGCCTTCTCAAATACAATAAAGTCAAACTGTATCCGGCTTTGATCCATATTTCTGTACAGATTCATAATCATCGTCTCGGCTCCCGCCCGGTTCAATTGATTGAATACCTGGAGCACTCTCACAGGAGTTTCCATCTATATATTCTCCTTATACCACTGAATCGCCGCCTCGATTCCTCTCTCAAAGCTCCATTCCGGTTCATATCCGAGCATACGCTTAGCCTTTGATATATCCGCATTGCTGTGCCGGATATCCCCCGCCCGCTCCGGCCCGAACACCGGCTCCACGTCTTTTCCAAGCGCCTCTGCCAGTTGGCGGTAGATATCAATCAGGTATTCCCTTCCTCCATACGCCACATTAAAAGCCTCTCCGGCCGCTTCCGGCGGCGCCAGGCAGGCTTTTAAATTAGCCTCAATCACATTTTCAATATACGTAAAATCACGGCTCTGCCTCCCGTCCCCGTTGATCACCGGCCGTTCGTCATTCAGTAGCTGGCGGATAAATTTCGGTATCACAGCCGCATAAGCCCCGTCCGGATCCTGCCGCCTTCCAAATACGTTAAAATACCGGAGGCCATATGTATCCAGCTCGTAAAGCGTTTTGTACAGCCGCCCGTATTCCTCGTCCACCCGCTTTGTCAGGGCATAGGGCGACAACACCTTCCCCTCCTGCCCTTCCCTTTTGGGGAGCTGCGGGTGATCGCCGTAGACCGAAGAACTGGAGGCGTACACAAACTTTTTCACCCCCTGCTTTCTGGCCGCCTCCATCATGTTCAGCGTGCCGCCTATATTCACCTTTTCATAATACTGCGGCATCTCAATGCTGCGCGGCACGCTCCCCCACGCCGCCTGGTGCAGTACATAATCGACGCCCTCGCAGGCTTTCACACACGTCTCCGGATCCGTAATATCGCCTTCCAGAAAGGTATAATTCCGGTGTCCCTGAAACATGCTCACATGCTCCCTTTTTCCTGTTGAGAGGTTGTCCAGGCAGCGCACCCGGTATCCCATGTCCAATACCGCCCCGCACAGATTGGAACCGATAAACCCCGCCCCGCCGGTGACCAGAAAAAGGGCGTTGTTTTCAAATTTCAAATTCTTATATCCCATAATCCCACCGCGTCTCCTTCCTGCCGCTGCAGTAATCCGGCATACATTCGCCCTATAATCTCCAGTACAGATACCCGGCTTCCTCCAGCTCCTGTTTATTAAGCATTCCCTTTATATCAAACAGGACTTTCCCCGCCGCTTCCTCCCTATAAAAACCGTCCAGCGTTTTCAGGGAAAGCGCTTTATATTCCCGGTGCGGGACCGCCAGGAGCACGGCGTCCATGCCGCGGATCTCCTCCTGTCTGGTAAAATGGATTCCATACAGGCGTTCAGCCTCTGTTCTGTCCGCCTGCGGATCGGAAATGGCCGGCTCAATCCCATACGTTTTCAGCTCTCTCACAATGTCAATCACCTTCGTGTTGCGCGTATCCGGGCAGTTTTCCTTAAAGGTAAAGCCCAGAATGGCAACCCTGGCATTTTTTACGGCGATATCCGCCCTGATTAAATGTTTGATCAGGCTTTCCGCCACATATTTCCCCATATCGTCATTGATCCGGCGGCCGGAGAGGATAATCTGGGAGTGGTAGCCAAGCTGCTCGGCCTTGTACGTCAGATAATACGGATCCACCCCGATACAGTGGCCTCCCACCAGCCCCGGCTCAAATTTGAGAAAATTCCATTTTGTCCCGGCCGCCCTTAAGACTGCCTGCGTATCAATGCCCATCCGGCTGAAAATAATGGAAAGCTCGTTCATGAAGGCAATATTGATATCGCGCTGGCTGTTTTCAATCACCTTGGCCGCCTCCGCCACCCGGATGCTCTCCGCCCGGTGCACGCCTGCCTCCACGACCAGCGCATAGACGCAGGCAACCTCTTCAAGCGTCTCCGCGTCCATGCCTGACACGATCTTTGTAATGCTTTCCAGACGGTGAACCCGATCGCCCGGGTTAATCCGCTCCGGCGAATAACCGATTTTAAAATCCACGCCGCACTTAAGGCCCGATTCCTGTTCCAGAATCGGGGCGCAGATTTCCTCCGTAACGCCCGGATACACGGTGGATTCATAGACCACAATGCTTCCTCTTGTCAGGTTCCTGCCAAGGATGCGGCTGGCGCTCTCCACCGGGCTCAAATCCGGCGTGTGATCCTCCTTTACCGGCGTCGGCACCGCCACAATATGGAATTTTGCCTCCCGAAGCCTTGTCTCATCGCTTGTAAACATGACCCGGCTCCCCGCGACAGCCTCATCCCCCACCTCATGGGTGGGATCCACTCCCCGCCTGTAAAGCTCTATTTTTTCTTCATTTACATCAAACCCGATCACCGGAACCTTTCTGGCAAATGCCACTGCAATCGGCATTCCCACATATCCAAGTCCGACTAAAGACAGCGTTTCCTCACCGGAAACCAGTCTATGATATAGGCTCATCGTTTTTCTCCTCTCTGATCCGCCTTATTTCCTTTAAATACGCCTGTATGACGATTGTCCTGTCAAATTCCTTTTCCATCTTTCTTCTGGCCCGGATCCCCATTTCTTTCTTTTCCTCATAGGAAAGCCCGATAAACGCAAAAAAAGCCTCTGTGAGGCTTTCCACGCTTCCGGCTTCAAAACCCAGTCCCGTTACTCCCTCCTCAAAAATCTCCATACAGCCCGGAATCCGGCTCGCCAGTACCGGTCTTCCGCTAGACGATGCTTCCAGAAGGACATTGGCCATCCCCTCATGATACGATGGAAGCACCAGGGCAGAGCATTCCTTTATCAGGGCATGCGCATCATCCTGAAAACCCAGATAGGTCAGAATCCCGTTTTTCTGTGCGTTTTCCAGAAGACTCTGATAATTTTCCTCACATTCTCCGGCTATCTTAAACCTCACATCCGGGCGCTTCTTTTTAACGCGTTCTGCGGCCGCCACCAGCTCTTCAATTCCTTTTTCTTTCATAATCCTGCCCATAAACAGAAACTCCACAGGCACTGTTTTATCCGGATATGTTTCAAACAGATGCTCCTCTGTATTGACTCCTGAACCGGGAATCTGGATTTCCCTTTTTCCCCCGATATGAAGGTCATGCATTTTTTTCCGGTTTGCACTATTTTGAAAAAACAGGCAGGACGCCTCCTTTAACGCCAGCCTGTACAGAAAAACAGATATCGCTGAAATGACCCCGCCTCTTTCCAAAGCGCTGCCTAATCCGGTAATATTCGCCATATACTTTTTTCTCAATATCCTGCATGCAATTCCTCCATAGATATTGGGTTTGATCGTATACGTCAGAACCATGTCCGGATCCGTTGTGCGGATTAAATGAATATAATTTTTTAATAAAGCGAGATCCTTTACCGGATTTGTCCCGCGTCTGTCTATTTCAGTTTTCACAAAGAAGCATCCCATCCTCATCAGCCTGACCGCCATCCCGCCTTCCGGCAGGGCAATCAAAACTGTGTGTTTTTCCTCCAGGAGTTTTTGCAGAAATTCTTTCCTGAAACGGTATAAGCCCACATCGTTATTTGTCAGTATTAATATTCTCATCCTGTGTTTTCTCTGCCGGAATCCCTGTATAAATTCTCTTTTCCCCTATATTCTTTACCACCGCCGCGCCGGCTCCCGCTATGATGTCTCTTCCAACCTCGATCCCCTGTTTTACACAGCTTCCAATCCCCAGCCAGCTCCCGTCTCCGACCCGTACCTCCCCGCCCGGATGTGCGTCCCTCTTTGCGGGAGATTTTGGTCAAATGAGCGCGGCGCAGCGGGCTGTGTTAAGCCAATTTCACCTGAATATAGCGCAAATCGGGGATTTCAGATAGCGGAAGGGATGTTTCAAACACGCTCCGGTACGTTTCAACTGTATTTGATCACCTTCGCCGGATTCCCTACTGCCACGCACCGCTCCGGTAGATCGCGGATCCCGACTGTCCCGGCCCCGAGCACCGCCTCTTTTCCGATTGTGATCCCCTGTATCACATGGCTTCCCGTCCCAATCTCGCTCCCTTCTCCGACAAGGACACAGCCTGACAGGTTCACACTGGGATACAGCGTGACAAATGACTCCAGTCGCGCGTCGTGCCCGATCGTACAGTCCAGGTTTACGATGCAGAAATCCCCGAGCTTGATATCGACCGTTAAAATCGTTCCTGCGCAGAGGATGTTCCCTTTTCCCATCCGGATCGATCCGGAATAAAATACAGATGGATCCACAAGGTTTGGGAATCTTAAGTTTCCATGCTGCAAGAGGCGCTCTATCATGCGTTTGCGCACTCTTCCGGAACCGATCGCGCAGGCCGCGTATAGCGTTTCCTGTTCCGCGCGCCGGCACAGCCATTCGATCCCGCCCAGCACCGGACAGCCCGCGATCCGGCTTCCCGCTTCCAGTCCGTCATCAACAAAGCCGAGAAGATTCCAGTTGCCCTGATTATCCGGACTATCCTGCTTATTACGACTGTCTGGGTTATCTTGGTTATTCTGAGCGTCTTGGTTTTTTCCTCTGACAGGCGGCTGCATGCCCTGAGCTTCATTGATCCGCTCTATCAGCCATTTTACTTCCCGGCCAAAACCTCCGGCCCCGATAATCACAATCCCTTTTTCATTTTTCATTTCCCCGGAACGCCTCCATAGTCGCACTTCCCTCTGCCTGAATCCCATCCCTTTTCAGCACGGTTTTTATGGTTTCCACACAAATAAACACATCCATCCAAAAGGAAAGCTTTTCTGTATACAGAACATCCCAGCGGAATCTTTCCTCCCAGCTTATGGCATTCCTGCCCTTTACCTGCGCAAGCCCTGTCAGTCCGGGCCTTACATCGTGACGCCGCATCTGGCTTTTGCTGTACAACGGAAGATAGTCCGCCAAAAGCGGCCTGGGCCCCACCACGCTCATATCCCCCTTCAGGATATTAAATAACTCCGGCAGCTCGTCCAGGCTGCTTGCGCGCAGGTTCTTTCCAAACGACGTCAGCCGCTTTTCATCCGGCAGCAGCGCGCCGCTTTCGTCCCTGTCATCCGTCATGGTGCGGAACTTGTACATCCAAAAGAGCCTGCCCCCCTTTCCGGGCCGCTGCTGCCGGAATACAACCGGAGTCCCAAGCTGGATTCTCACCAGGAGCGCCGTCGCCGCCATAACCGGCCAAAGCGCCAGGATTCCCGCGGCTGACAGGATAACGTCAAGCAAACGTTTGAAATAATCTCTGTACAGCCCCCCGGACAGGCGGCTGTATGCGCCCTGACCGGGCCGGACGCTCCCTGCGCTCTGTATACGGTTCCGTTTCCGGACGGCGCTCCTGCTCTGAGGCCCGCTCATCTCCCGGACGCCTCCCGCACTGTTTTCCGTATTGTCTCAATAATCCGCTCCATATCTCCGTCCGTATTTTTTATGTCGCTCGGCAGGCAGAGCCCCCGCCTGTAGATGTCCTCCCCGACGGAAACTCCGTTCCGGCTTTCTGTCCGGATGAAATCATGGCCCCCATACACCGGCTGCAGGTTCATGGGCTTCCATATGGGGCGGCTTTCAATATTTTCTCTTTCCAGCGCCTCCAGAAGCGTCAGGGGCGTCACGCCGGCCCTGACTAAATCCTGGTTCAGCGTCAGGCAGGACAGCCAGTTGTTCGCCTCCCCGTCCGGATTCAGCGGGTTCATGGAAATCCCCGGGATATTGGCCAATGCCTCTTTATACTGCCGATAGATCTCCTGCTTCTTCTCCTTATACGCATCCAGCGTGCGCATCTGTCCCCGGCCGATCCCGGCCACGATATTGCTCATGCGGTAGTTGTAGCCGATCTCTTTATGCTCGTAATGCCTCGCCGGCTCCCTGGCCTGGGTGGCCCAGAAGCGCGCTTTTTCGACCGCCTCCTTCTGAGCAGACAGAAGCATTCCGCCGCCGGAGGTGGTGATGATCTTATTTCCGTTGAAAGACAAGATGCCGTATGCGCCGAAGCTGCCGCATTTTTTCCCCTTATAGGAACTCCCCAGCGCCTCGGCCGCGTCCTCGATGAGGACTGCCCCATGTCTCCCGCAGACGGCAAGGATTTCGTCCAGCTTTGCCGGCGTGCCGTAGAGATGCGCCAGAATGACCGCCTTGGCCTGCGGGTACTTTTTAAAGCCCTCCTCCAGGGCATCCGGGGACATGTTCCAGGTATCCGCCTCAGAGTCAATAAAGACGAGCTTCCCCTGCTCGTATGTAACCGGATTGCATGTGGCCGCAAAGGTCAGGGAAGAAGAAAATACCACATCTCCCGGCCCCACCCCCGCCAGCTTGACCGCCAGATGCAGGGCGGCCGTCCCGGCGCTTAAGGCCGCGGCATGGCCGGAACCGGTGTAGGCGGCCATTTCCGATTCAAATTCATCCACATTTTTCCCCAGTGGCGCGACCCAATTGGCGTCGAACGCCTCCTTTATATATCTCATCTCATGCCCATTCATGGTGGGGCTGGATAAATAGATTTTTTTGTCTTTCATATCGGTTGCCCTATCATTTTCCATGTGTGCGCTGCCTCCTTCTTATGTGCTGTTTCTTTTGAATTTTTCCCAATTTCTTCAGGATGTTCATTCTAATCCGGATCCTTCCCCACTACCCGGATCCCGGCCTGGATCCGCCGAAGTTCTCCTAAAAAGGGGATTTCTATGGTCACGCTGCGCTTTCGCAGCCTTTTTTTCACGATCTGATCCAGATAATCCTTCAGAAAACCGCCTGCCTCTGTGATTTCCCCATCCGCGCTGACCCGGACGGGCGAGCGGCGGACGAGACATTCTTGGCCGTCTCCTCTTCCTTCCCCCATCATACGGCAGAGAAGAGCCTGCTCTTCTTCTGTCACCGTTCCGAATACGCCGTCGTTCCCCAGAAGGCGGGAAAGTCGGTTCACCTGCTTGAGCGACAGGAAAAATGCTTCCGGCGCGTCGGTTTCTGCAAACACATACGACGGAAACAGGGGCTTTATATACGTCTTATAGCCGCCCCTAATCCGCCAGACACATTCCTGGCGGATCACAAAGCACCGCTTATAGCCTGACCCGCACAGAACCCGGTCTATGGCATCCACCAGTTCCTGCTCCCTGCCGGTTTCTGTCTGTACCACATACCACATGGCATCATCCCTCCTGATTTCATGTACTCCTGGAATCTCACAAAATCAGGCGTGGTGAGACTCCTGATGTCTTCATCCGCATCCGTTCCAGGGCATGCTTCGCCCCTCCGGCGCGTCCTGCCGCTGTCGCCCCGGATTCCTCCTGACGGCCTGACGTCCCCTTTCGGAAATCACCCGTCCTGCTTTATGATCCATCGTTCAACCGTCCATGGCATAGACCACAGACTGCCTGTTCGATTTATTTTTTCACGATCGTCCGGTTCCCGGTTTATGGCCGCTCCCTCCGGACATCAGCGGATCCCGCTCCAGCGTCACCCCAAACAGCACGGACTGAATCCGGTTAAACAAAGGTGTCTCCACAAGTGCAAACCGCCTGTGTAGGTTCAGCCTGATGATCCGATCCAAATATCCGCCCAGGATCCCGTCTGCCCTGATGATCCGGTTGTCCATGTCCAGGGTCAGTCTGGTCACGCCCATAGGCCGTTCCAGATTATCCCCGCATACATCTTTCAAAAACGCCAGATCAGCCGCTTCCACAGGAGTGACGGATGGAAACTGCGGAAAATCCCCGGACCTTTTAAGCTCCCGCTCCAGCGCTTCGGGACAGGCTGTCCTGACAAATAAATAACCCGGAAACAACACATCCTCCGGAAAGTGAAGCGCCCCGCCGGAGCGGAATACCTTTACCTTCCTGAGAACGCGGCACTCTTTAAACAGCCCGGGCGTTACGGCCCGCTTCATAAGATCAGCGCCCTCCTGTTCCCTTCCCGGAACGGTCTTTAAAACATACCATTGTTCCATCTGATATATCCTTTCCGGCATTTCAGCCATCTATGGATTTCGTAGAATACATTATTCTACGAAACACGGTATGTGAAAATTTTTTATAAAATCTGATTGTTTTGTTTGGAAAATTAAATTAAGAAATACACAAAGATATTTATTGAAATTTTTAAACATTTCTGATAGAAAATCCCATTGAAATAACGAAAGAAGCGTAGTATAATGGAGAAAAATTTCTTAGATTAATGTATTCTACGAAACACGGCGGCAATTTCCAGTCAAACAGCCAGGGAAAATTTAATCCTCCCCGCTAAAGTTCATGACATTCGATGTGAACTACTACCGGATATCTCAACAGATAATGATACAGAAAACAAAGAAAGCGCAGGAAAAACATATGTAAATTTCCTGCGCTTTCCCAGTCAACACCCCCGCGACAGAGCAGCAGGGGTGTTGAGCCTCGCGGCAGTCGCCAAATGTGCATGCAAGCATGCCCACCTGGCTCGTTTCCCGCGGGAATAAACCGCTTAGACGCATAACGGACATGGCCCGATCCGCCTCACCCGAAAATCCTCCATCCACAGATAAAATTATTCCTCCACCAGGATCCCAGAGAGCGGTGTACCACCTTTCCATTGCTGGAGGACGCATCGATCACCGTGCCTCCCCCTGCCACAATCCCCACATGGCCGCTGACCACAATGATATCCCCTGCCTGCAGATTGCCAAAGCTGGTGATCTTCGTATATTTTCCCACGCTGCGCCATCCTGACGAGGTTAAGTAGCTCTGTCTGACTCCGGCCTGATTTAAGCACCAGTATACAAATCCGGAACAGTCAAAGGAATTCGGCCCCTTGGATCCGTACACATACGGACATCCGATCTTGGAGCTGGCAATGGAAATCAAAGCGCCTGCCCCGCTGCCGCCTGACGAGCCGCCGCCCGAAGAACTCCCGCCGCTTTTTCCGCCTGAATTTCCCGAACCGCCTCCGGACGACGAGCCGCCCGAATAGCGGCGCACATCGCTGCCTGTCAGCTTTGCCATGGTCTTCATGCCTACGGAGCCATCGCTTGCCAGGCTGTTATTTGTCTGGAAATTCTTAACCGCTTTCTCTGTCACCTCTCCGAAGTACCCGGTTACGTGGGACGAAGAGAGGTAGCCGTATTTGCTCAAAAGCTGCTGAACCCGCTGCACGCTGTCGCCCTGATCGCCGAGCGACATGCCGTTAGGGGCCGCATCGGCGCTGTTTAACACAGCTCTTGTAGACGGCCCCAGATATCCGTCCACCACCAGATCGTTTTTGGACTGAAACTGTTTCAGCGCAATGGACGTATCCGTGCCGTATGTCCCGTCCGGTTCTGTGGTCAGGTAACCGAGCTCCTTTAAACGCGCCTGCGCCGCCTGAACCACTTCGCTCTTGTCGCCGAAAGCCAGCATATTAGGCTTTATCTCATCGCTGTAGAGAAGATTTATGGTCTGACGCCCCACCTTTCCATCCGGTTCCAGATCATTGACCTCCTGGAGCTTGATGACCGCTTCCTGGGTCTTGTCGCCAAAACTGCCAGTCACCAGATCTTCCGTGGCCAGATAGCCAAGCTCGTACAAACGGCTCTGAATCCGCCGTATGTCTTCTCCCTGATCGCCGTTTCCCACCGCATAATATTTTGCGCCGGGATCCATGAGCGCATCCCGCGTGGAGGGCCCTGTGATCCCGTCCTCAGGCAGTGCGTTCTGCCGCTGAAAGGTTTTGATGGCCGCTTCCGTCACGCTTCCGTAATAAGTGGTAGGCTCGTCATTTTCCATAAATCCCAGCTCCATGAGCCGCGCCTGCAGCGCTGCCACGGATTCATGCTCCACCCCCGGCCGGTAATACTCCGGCGCAGGGTCTGGCTCTGGTTCTGTCTCCTCCGGCGCCGTTTCATACTCAGAGCCTTCCCCGGGCAGAATACCGGCGCCTCCCAGAATCCAGTCTTCCTGGGAAGAGTCTCCTTCCATGGTGTCCGAAGCCTCTTCCAAAGGCTGCGCGGAAATGGACTCCTCTGTCTGCTCCCCGCTCTGCTTTCCGTCGCTCCCGCACCCGCTCAGGCAGAATGCCATTGAAACTGCCAAAAAACTTACCGCTCCGGCCTGCCAGAGCCATCTATGTATATTCATAAATCAAATCTCCCCGTATTTTCTCAAAATTTTTATCTGCTCCCCAAAAACGTGTTCCTAAAATACTCTAAAATGAATGTTCCCGGAATTAGTAAATGAAATGATGAAAGGCAGTCTGCCTGCTCTGCAAATGCATACTCTGACGCAGCCATCTTCCCGCCTTCTTCTATAAAGAATAGAACGATCTTTTTGAGATGTCAAATGTTTAATTTTTACGATATTCTTAACTTGAAATAATGTGTAACCGTTCAGACGGCAGGAAATCCGGCGTCTGAACTCTTACAATAATATTACCGTGTACACCCTCCGCCGGATTGAACCAATGGCATTTGTTAAGAAGTAACTGTTCACACATCTTCCGGAACAGTTCATGATATATGAATATAATTTCAGACATATACGCTTGTTAAATTCCCAATTATATAGTAAACTATATGTATTGGTTTTCCATAATTTAATCTTATTCATTATTGGAGGATCTGTTTATGAAAAATGAAAATGCAAAAATTGTTTTATCCACTCTGGCCGCTTTGCTGTCAACGATTCTATCTGATGCGATTCCAAATCTGTACATCCGGCTTGCTTTCATTATCTGCTTTGTCGCAGGGCTTATGGCTGTTCTCAGCGCTCCCTCCGAAGAAAGACGCCATAAAAAGAAGCTTGCAGCAGGTATGTGCATGGCCGCGTCCTTCCTGCTCCTCATGTCATCCACGCTGACGAATGATATCACAGCCAGGGATTACATTATGCATGTACGAAATTTCTTCATCCAGAAAGACGGTGATGCGCTAACCTACGCATCCCATTATCAGCAGATGCGTTCCATCAATCAGAGTATTGACAAGCTGACTGCTGATTTTAAAAATGAGCCGTATAAACAAAAGCTGGATGAATTAGACGATAATATCCAAAAACTCATTTTTGATATCGATACATACCGATTTTGGGAGGACAAGGAAGATCAGCAGGAAGTAGACGCCATTCTGAAGGAAATCAGAAAGGAAGGCAGCCCGTTCCTCACCCAGCCGCTGAATGAATATCAAACAGAGATCGCTTATAAATTGTATCTGAGTATACTTCCTTATCATTATTACAATATCATCAAGGCAATGGAATCTATGGGAATTGACTGTGCGGCATATGAAATTGATGAGTACAAACTTATAATGTGGGATGCGGAACGACTGTTTGCCTATTATAACATGAAAAAAAATATGGAAACAAAACTGGCCGAAAACCCAACTTATGAATTATTTGAGCAATACTATAATGATTATAAAGTCCGGAATGAACGGTATGAGGATGATCTTGATTATAAGAACTGGCGCTTTAAATTAAGCGATGTGGATACAAACTCCATCATGGCCCGTCTGGACACACAGATTATGTCTTATTTTAATAAATTCAGTATCAATTTTAAGCCGTCTGTGACCAAAGCGATCGCCCATGCCGCCGCTTACAGATAAACATTCCTGCCTGCTATGCCTTATATCATGGTTTTTAGCGGTGTATAATTCAACAGGCAATTATTTAAAAGGGGAAGCAATTTTATGAATACGGAAGAAAAGCAAACAAAAAACGAAAACCTCGAATTCATTCTGTCTATATTGACCACAATGCTCTTAACGCTTATCTCGAAAGATATAGCCAGCCCATTTTGGAAAATCATCTTTATTTTGTGTTATGTGGCAGGCGTGACGGCCTACCTCACCCTCCCGGATCCTAAAAAACGGAAATGGACTGCCTGCCTGTGCGGGCTTGCCGCCGCCCTGATCCTGATCCTGTCCAGCTATGAGGCAAATATAACCTTTCCTGATATGATAGCGCACATCGGTGATTTTTTCAGCAATGGAAAAAAGGATCTGGAAATTCATACCATTTATCAGACAGAACTGGCCAGTATGGAACAGAGCCTGGAGAAGCTGTCCAATGAAATAGACGATTACACACAAAATGAAGCGATGCTTGAACAAATCAGCACCCGCATGGAGCAATTATCCCAGAGTATGGATATCAACCGCTTCTGGGACAAGCAGGCTGACGATGCGGAAGTGGAAAACATAATACAGACAGTGAAGGCAAAACGGCAAAAGTGGGAAAACGACCCGTTTCCTGATTTGGCCTCCGATAAGCATCAGATTGAACTCATGTATAAAATGTGGCTGGCCAGCGAACCTTATCGTTACTATAATCTTGTGCGGGCAATGGGATCCATGGGAATTGACTGCGCGGCTTTTGAAATCAATGAATATACGCTGATGCTGTGGGACACGGAGTTTTTGTTTGATGTATACAATATGAGAAAAAGCCATGAGAATAATCTGGGAGAAAATGTGTTCCATGAAGTCCTGTACGAAAACTTTAACCAATACAGAGCCAGCACACAAAAGCACAGCGATACCTTTGATTACGGAAACTGGGGATGGGATTTTAATAATAACCGCACCGATCAGATTATGGATTTTCTGGATATAGTTATTATGGCTCATTGCGAGAAGATGTATATAAATTTTGGCCCCTGACGGATTGCATGCCATACATATGTTTTGATATTGTATATTATATTTTTTAATTTTTACAAACTCTTAAAAATACAGGATTTCCCACATTCGGAAATCCTGTGTCTGTATGGCAGGATACGCGACCGCCCACACGGCCCGAACGGCTTCTGCCCTTCCTATTTTCTACCTATCCTCCCCGCCGCTGTACGCTACATCCTGCGCCACGTCAAATTCCGTCCGTTCAACATACGCCTGTTTTGTTGAAAGCAGAGCCGCCTCCTCCAGCATTCCCAGCCTGTCCATAAGCCCCTGGCACAAAGCTTCGCGCCTTGCCTCGTCAATGAACAGAGAGCCCTTTACAATCTCCCTCAATTCTTCGTCGATCCCTTTAAGCGCCGAAAAATCCAGCCAGCTAAAATCCGTTACCAGCCGGATCTGCTCGTCATGGCTGTTCTTAAATGGCTTGCAGACCGCTTTTGCCCGGGCATGTATCATCGGCAGCGGTCTGTCAAACCAGAGGGATGTACCGCTGTCATAAATCGGGGCTGCGCCGATATACTCCAGCGTATCCGCTCTGCGCACAACTCCAAAATTATTCAGATGCCTGTCCTCGTTGACAATCAGATAATCCAAAGCCAGCATCCGGTTCACAGCGTCCTTTGCGCCCCCAATTCCCAGCCGGCTGCAGCAGTCAAGATAATGTCGGTATACGGATACATGGTTCGGCTTTTTGGCTGTTTTCATGATATTCCATGCGGAAATCAGCTCCGTATCCGGCGTTATAAAATCCTCGCACACGCTGTATGGATAATCCTCCTCCAAAAGCAGGGAATAGGAAACGTGAGGGATATCCAGCCGATCCATGATCCGGCTGGCCAGCGCCTCATTATACGGCTCCTGTCGGGCAGCGCCGCTGCCGCCCTTTATCAGACACCGTTTCCCATCTATGATTTTCCACTTTTTCCTCAGCCAGCCGTCGGATGTATTGTCCGGGGACATCAGGCTGATTTCGGCGCTGCCCGGTTCCTTGCCAAAAAGGATATTTCCCACATCCTCTGAAAACGGATTATCAAAAAAGTTGACATTTTCCCATAAAAGAGACGAACCTGCGGGGCGGATCCAATATTGGTCAGACAAACTCAGGCCCAGGCATTTCTCCAATAGAAGCTCGGGAGCAGACACTCCCAATTCTGACAAGGCCGCCCTTATCCCGGAACGGCTCGCCGGGATTGCGCGTCCCCTCCACCACTCGTTTAAACTTCCGCGGTCCATGCTCCCCTCTCTCGCCGGAACGCCCACCGGCGCATGAGCCGCCTCATAAACCGCGCCGATTGATATGATTACGCCGGAAGCGGTGTCCAGCGCCAAATCGGCTACAGGGATATTTTTGTGCATCAGGGTATATGGTTTCATTATCTCTTTTATTCCCTCGCTTCCTTGCTGCTTACAGTGCTTTGTTTTAAATCATATTAGTTAAAGACTATAATGAATTTCCACCTGTGCGGTTGCAATCCAATAACTTGGCTGCATGCCATTTATGGCAATGCAGGCAAGACATTGGATTAGCAACCCGCTCCCAAATGAGCAAAACGCGGATGCGCAAGCAGCGGCATCCCACATAATCCGGCATATGGGTCTGTGCCCTGTGCTCCGGCTTCTGCTTAAACCGCCTTCTCCGGTTCAAGCTCGGAAGTGCAGTTCGGGCATCTTGTCGCATCGATTGCTATCTCACTTTTACAGAACGGACACTTCCTGACGGCGGCTGCGGTTTCTTCCTCCTTTTTTTTGGTAAGCTTATCGCCCATGCCATTTACTGCTTTCATAATCATAAATACGATAAACGCCATAATGAGAAAGTTTACCACCGCGGTAATGAATTTCCCATAATTCAGCGTTACCTCGCCGAGCAGGTTCACCTGCAGCCGATCAAAATTCATACCGCCAAATAATCCAAGCAGCGGATTGATGATGTCTTCCACCAGGGAAGTGACAATACTCGTGAAAGCGCCGCCTATGATAATGCCGACTGCCATGTCCATGACGTTGCCGCGCGCGATAAACGTCTTAAACTCATCCATAAATTTCCTCATCTGCAAATCCCTCCTAAATTTAAATATCCTGGTAAGTATACCATATTCTTTTTTAGAATAGCAACACTATTGCAAATTTTCGCGCGTATACGGTAACAAGGGCGGCCCTTAAAACTTAGAAACTGTCTGGAAATAACTTGTGAATAGTAAGGAGCTGTACAGAAATAACTCTTGCACAGCTCCTAACTGATCGAATACATTTTAACTCCTAAACCCGGCTCCAAATCAATACCGCAAAATCCGTGATCACATATTCTCATCCAGCGCCGGAACCTCTTCCCCGAGCTGTTCCTTCCCCAGCTCGTTGATCCTCGTATTTCCGGCCTCCCCGTACTGATATAACTGGTCGAAAAACTCGATAGCCGCCCGGATCTTCGTCCGGAGCAGGTATCCGCCGGCCTGGGTGGCCCTGGCGATCGCGTCCACCGACACGCCGGGGCTCCAGTCATAGGCGCGGCCATGGAACTCCTGCACCCTTGCTAAAACCTGCCGGATCTCATCGTTCGTGAGCGGATTGAGCTGCGGCGCTTTCAGAAGCATGTTCAGCACGCTCCTGGCCGGCTCCTGCTCCTCCGGGTAGACGGCGGCCAGGTTTTCAAATTCATGCTTGCTCTCAATCACATCCTCAGCATACGACGAACTCAGGGCAAACATGGTAAACACTGACTCCAGGCTGCGGTCCGGAAGCAGGAATTTCGCCATATTCCGGTATGCATTCAGGCGCGCCTTTTTCCCCAGACGCCCCATCAGCTCCGCCTCATCTATCAGAATCACCCATCCGTTATACCCAAGCCCGGCAAACAGATGGCTCATAAAGGCGAAATAGTCGGCGCAGTGCTTTGTCTTGCTGAACGTTGTGTTAAATTTCACGGTCTGGCTGAAAATCCGTTTATAAATCTGCTTTAGCGGCGCATTGGCGATAAAATCCCCCTCCAGATCCGCCTGAAGGAGAAATTTTTCCTCCTGATCCTCGGTGCTCATATACGCCTTTAACAGATAATAGAGCTTATCCGTCGTCAGCTCCTTTGCCGCGTACGGAAGCATCTCGCCGGCCAGGGGGCTGTTCGGCGTCAGCTTCTCCAGAACCTGGATAAAGCCCGGCTGCCGCCGCATAGGGAGGTAGGTGTTGTTCATCATCTTCTGGTAGAGCAGATACAGCTTGTCCATGGGCGTTTCCTTGCCAAGGGAGAGGTAGGAAACCACCATATTCCCGGAATGGGCGAGATGAAAGACCGTGTTCAGCAGATGCGTCTTTCCCTCCCCATATTTTCCGGAAATAACCATGCCGTCCGGGCGGCCGCTCTCCGAAACCCTGTCCAGGCGGCCGGAGATTTCCTTCATGAGCTGCGGCCGGGCTTCCGAAAAATACTGGCCGACGGCCCGGGAGGGGATCCCGGAACGCAGCGCCTCGATCACGCGCCTCGCTTCCATATCAAACATACGCCTCACCTCCAAGGGTTCTTTCGTTTACCATCCTGGGAATGCCCACTCCGCCGAGGCCCGCGCCCTCTAAAATCTCCTGCGCCTCCTGCCTGGAAATCACCCGCGCGTTCGCGCCGCCCTCCTGTGCATGAACCGCGGCCGCCAGGCGTCCCGACATATCTGTCAGAACCTCCGGCGTATACGCCTGGGCCGCCAGCCTGTCTAAATCGGCAATATCCGCAAAGCGGTTAAAGTGCTCTCCCACGATCTCGTTCTGGAGCCGCATCCACAGCGCCTGGTACGATTTAACGCCTGTATTCTCATTGTCAAACAGCTCCCGGTCCGCGGCAAACAGAAACATGATGTTTCTCAGGCTGTCTATCTCGTCGATCAACTGGCGTATGCTTTCATATGTATCCTCGCGCCGCAGCTTTGTATAATGAAGCGGGGCCAGGCTGGATCGGCTCAGCAGGATATCCACGTCATCCACGCAGACAAGCAGCCCGGCACGCCCGCTGATGCGGACCGCCTCCGCGAGGGAGCGCAGCATATGGCGCGCATTGTAGCGCGTGATCCGGCTGGGCGACAGTCCCAGGGCGCGAAGCAGCGCCAGCTTCACCGTCTTGTCGCCCCGCAGCCAGCCGAGAAGGAGCTCCTGGTTCTGCCGCTCCAGCACCGGATGGCCCAGTATCCCGCCGGTCAGCAGGCTGCACGCCAGGGCGAAATTATTGTCCATCAGAGGATTTTCCAGAAAAAGCTCTTTAAGCTGCAGGCGTATCTCGCGCCTCGTCAGCGCATCTCCCATGTCCCGGGACGACAGGTAATCCATAAACGTCATGCCATCCGGAATCTCATCCGCCCCGTAGCCCATCCGCGCGATGACCTGCCTGGCACAGCCATACAGGCACTCCATTAAATCGCACTGGCGCAGAATTTCCACATAAATATCCTTAAAATCATGGAGCCAGATATCCTCTGCCGAAAAATCGGCCGTCTTATAATCCAATTCCTCTGCCATAACAGAAAAAAGCTGCAGGAAATGGCTTTTCCCGCTGCCTGTCTTTCCGGTTATGAACTTTATCTTGCTGCCGCCTGAGGCGATATACTCCTTTAAATACCGATCCGCCCAGAAATCGGCCAAGAAACCGATCCCGGCCGACAGCTCCCTGACAAGGGATCCCCTGCCCGGCGCTTTTCCCTCCAAAAGGAGCTCCTTCGCCGACGGCGTATAGAGTAAAACGTCCGCCCCGGACGCCGTCTCCAATGCCATATTTTCCTCCATTCCAACAGGATGTACTCTCGGAATCTCTCTGCACCTGCTTTTGCGGCTGATTTTCCGCCAGATGCACCCAAATTTAATCAACGTACGCTCCACGTACGCCTCATAAATTTGTGCACATCTGACAAAAAATCATCTCACAAAATCAGGCACAGCGAGATTCCGAGAGTACATCAGGCATGTACCCCGGAAGTCTCTCCGCGCCGTAACAGTCAGACAACCTGAACTATTACTCCGCGCCTGCCCTGGCGGCCGATTTTCCGGGAGTACATCCGGCGCTTTCCCGCGCGCGCCTGTTTCACCAAATGAGTTTATAAAGAACTGCCGCCGGACAACCCGCGGGCTATATGCGGGTTATTCAGTGACATCCTAACCCTCATAGAAACGGATGGTCGCCAGAAAATGCTCGTTCCCGCCCGAATCCAGGATCCGGATCGCCTTGCTGTTCTCACGGTTGGGCCCGAACTGAATCTTCCGCCCGTTCTTTGTCGTAATCTCATCCACACAGGCATACAGGCGCGCCAGATCAAACGCAAAGCTCTGCTGATCGTAATCCCTGCGGAACCTCCCCATGGGAACCAGGTATTTATAAAGACTTGAAAGGTAGAGATCCGCCTCCGGCTGCTTCCTCATCTTAAGGAGCGCCAGATCATAGGCGTCCGCCAGTTCATTCGCAAACGCCTGCGCGTTGAACCCTGCCTTCATCAGGCGATCCTGCCCGGCCTTCACGGCCTGCACAAAGCTCTGCGGACGGACACAGGAAAAACGCTTCCGGTCCAGATACACATCCTGATTCTCCGCGTCCAGCCGCACCTTATATGGAAACATCGCAAATACCGGATATTCCCCCGTCACGTCGATCCCCTTCTCCCGGCACAATTCCAGCATCTGGGCGGTAAAATCACCGCTTTCATAGTATTCCTTTCCGTCAAAGGCCCTTACCGCCTCTGAAAGCCGGGACGCAGCAGCCGCCTGTTCCTGCAAAAGATCCGAAAAACCGGCCAGATTCCTGGAAAGGCTCCTGATATCGCCCGATTCCGTATCCCTGGCGACTGCCTTGTAAAGCTTCTGGAGGGAGGCAAGCGCGTCCTTCATCCGCTTCTCCAGCGGCACAAGCTCCTCGTATAAATCTTCGTAGTTCATGAATTTCTCCGTTCCTTCATATTTATCATACATACATAATTTCTGGATCAGTATACTAAAGATAAGGGGGTAAAGCAACCTTTTTTGACATAATTTTACAAATTTCTCTTATTGTTGCTGTTCAGGCGCAATGTTATGGGCTCTGGCGGCCCTCTCACAAAGAACTCACCGCCCCTTCGCCATCTTCCGCATACAAATCCAGTAATTCTTCTCCCCCTGATCCTCAGCCCTGCGTATCCTCTCCTCACACGCCGCCTCGCTCATCAGCCAGTCCGATCGCGCAAGGCCCAGGGACAGGCAGCGGCGCGCCTCCCGGATCAGCCGTTCATCCGTATACGTTTTGCACACCTCGCTCAGCACAGCCTTTGCCGCCTTCTCATACGCGGGATGGACAAACGCGTCCTCCTGCGCCAGATACGACAGATCGCAGAGTGTAAAACGCTCCGCCTGATCCGGAAGAAATGCGCTGTTATCAGTTGATTCAGGGATATAAAAATAATACAGGCTGGCAAAATCCTTTCCCTCCCGGCAGCGGAGAATGCGGCCCAGGCGCTGGATTCTCTGGCGGTTTACCGACGTACACGACAAAACAATCCCGACCCCGGCCCCCGGCGCGTCAATCCCCTCGTCAAGGGCGCGGCAGCACACGAGGATGCGCAGCTCCCCGTCGCGGAAACGGCCAAGGATATTTTTCCTGGCCTGCGCCGTCATACCGGAATGGTAGCAGCCGACACGGTTCGGGTATTTCATCAGCAGCGCGCGGTATACTGCTTCCGCCTGCTGGATCCGCTCTCCGAAAACCAGGATCTGCTCCCGGGGATCCAGCCGGTCCGCCAGGCTGAGCGCGCACGAAATCCGGGACGACGCCATATGGGTGACCGCCTGTCTTCTGTAAGAGAGATTCAGGAATACATTAGCATAGGAAGAAAGCCGGTTCTTATCTTCCCCTGCAATCCGGCGGACGGCGGCGAAAAATGCCTGCCGATCCAGCGTTTTTAAGTACGGAAAGCTTTGCAAAAGCCGCCTGCGGGAGAGAGACAGCTTCTCGCTGATCTCCTTATATTCCTCCATTTCCTCACAGGAAAAGGACATTGCAATCTGAAAAATGGAAAAATCACAGATATGTTTCTCCCTGGCTGCCCGGGAAAAGCCGTATTGATAGATTTCCCTGCCCAGGGCAGATGTAAGGACAGCGCTCCCGCCGCCCGTCAGAGGAGTGGCGGAAAGGCCAAGACTATGATAGCGGCCTTCAAGATCCGCGCCCGCGCGCAGAAAATCAAATATCTTCTGGTTCTCAGGGCTGGCATAATGGTGGCATTCATCGGCGATCAGCAGGACATGAAAGCCGGCGCGGATGTCGGCCAGAATATGGCGGGCCAGCGCGTAACGGGCCGAATTGATCACATAGATCATGTGGCGCCGGCCCGGATCATCCCTGCGTTCACTGTGGTGAAAACCGGGCCGCTGATGGAACGCGCCGCAGCCCGGAAGATACGTCCTCATGGCGGCCTCCCACTGGGCGGCCAGCGCAGATGTGGGGACAACGACCTTTACGCGCAGGGAAGCGGCCGGAGAAACACTCTGCAGATGCTTTTCCAGCAGCCTGGCGCCATACAGCGCCATAATCGTCTTCCCCGCCCCGGTCACAACATTCACAATCCCGTGAAAATCGTTGTCCCTCCAGGCGCGTATACATTCCTTCTGCCACGCATATAAACGCACGTTTATCCTCTCCCGTATGCGGCGGCACCCTGCCGTCATCAGGACGGCTGCGCCAGGCTCTCAAGCGCCTCCTCATAGAAGCGTTTCGTCTCCCGGTCAAAGCAGACCATCTCGATCTCCATCTCCTCATGCCCCTTTAAAAACTCCAGAATCGTCTCCACCGCGATCCGGGACGCCTTTTCAAGGGGAAAATGATAGATCCCGGTGCTGATAGAGGGGAAAGCGACCGTCCGGCACTGATATTCGGCAGCCAGGGCCAGGCAGCTCTCATAGCAGCTCTTTAAAAGCGCCTCTTCGCCGTTTCTCCCCCCGTTCCAGACCGGCCCGGGCGTATGGATCACATACCTCGCGAGCAGGCGGTAGCCCTTTGTCAGCTTCGCCTGCCCCGTTTTACAGCCGTGAAGCAGCCTGCATTCCGCAAGAAGCTCCGGCCCCGCCGCGCGGTGGATCGCCCCGTCCACGCCGCCTCCGCCCAGAAGGCTTGTATTGGCCGCATTCACGATCGCGTCCGCATGGCTTTTCGTAATATCTCCCAGCGTAATCCTCAGCATAGTTCTCCCTCTCTCCGCTTACATGTGCTCCCCGAAGCCCTGCAGAATCAGGCGCGGCGAGACTGCGGCATCATAATTACTTCCGGCCGCAGCACTTTTTATACTTCTTGCCGCTGCCGCAGGGACACGGATCGTTGGGATAAATCTTCTGCTCATTGCGCACCGTGCCGGACGCCTTCTGCTCCCTGAACAGCTCCTTCCTTCTCTCCGCGTCCAGGATCGAATCCCACTGGGGAAGCCCATAGAGCCAGTCCGCCTTGGCCTCGACCATGTTATAGTAGAGCTTTTCCGGATCGATCTCGATTTTAACAGGCGTGTCCTCCTCCATAGTCTCAATCGGGTTCTCATACCCCTTTAAGCTCTCGTTAATCCCGTCCAGGAACCCGGTCATGATAAAGACCTCTGTCCCGTACCGCTCCGCCAGCTCCTTCACAGTACCTTCCACTACCTGGGCCGGGTCAGACAGCAGCTTTTCGTAGATTCCCTTCTCAATCTTAAAATAGCGTTCCCAGAGCTCGTTCTTTTTCTTATCGTCCAGCCCGTCCCCATACGCCTGATTGCGCCAGTTTTCTAATAATGCCATAGGTTATATCCTTCCTTTTTCCATAAAATATTTTTGCTGCCGCGGCAGCCCGTCTTTAGTATATAACAAGACGGGGATTTTTGCAAAATATTTTTGGCAGGCTCCTCGCGATTACCAATCTCATGTATGTAACGGTTCAGATAACCTCTGAACCAATGGTAATTAGATAAGGAACTGTCAAGAAATAACTTTTCATATTGCTTGTCTTTTTCTCCGATAGTACCACTCAAAAATCAGTTACATAGCCTACTATGCGCCTGATTTTTGAGTGGCACTCTCGAAGAAAAATCCTGCGCACTATTGAAAAGTTATTTCTTAACAGTTCCTAAGCGAAGTGAAAGATTGCGGGGCGTTATTTGTCGTGAGAGGGCCGCCAGAGTCCGATTCCAAATCCAACGGAACCCCGCTCCCGCTCGGAGAAAAGCGCAGCGGGAGCGGGGTTCCGTTGGATACAGGAGCTGGCGACGGCGGCCTCCCCACGATAAACAATCGTCCGCTTAACTAAACCCCATTGGTTCAGATAATCTCTGAACGGTTACGGCATACGGCCATTTAGAATCGCTTCGCGATGGGCCGTATGCCCGCGGCCACTACACTTTCATACGGTCAGCGCAAGCATTGCGCTGACCTGTCTGAACTGTTACTCATGTATACAAAAAATCCCCTTGCTTATTTTGGAATTTGTATTATAATACTACATGTAGTTTTCGGACACAAATCAAATACAAGATAGCGGAGGCAAACATGAATATCATCAAGCGAAGCGGTATGGAAACTCCTTTTGACGCCATTAAAATAAAGGAGGCCGTAACGAAAGCAAACGCCACAGTTCACGAGGCAGACCGCCTTTCTGAGGCCCAGATCAAGGCAGTTACCGAGCAGGTGACGGAACTTTGCATTCAGATGAAACGCAGCCCCAGCGTAGAGGAGATCCAGGATCTTGTAGAGGAGGAGATCATGAAGCAGGACGCCTATAAGGTCGCGTCCAATTATATCACTTACCGCTACAAGCGCGAGCTGATCCGCAAGTCCAACTCCACGGACAAGCAGATCCTTTCCCTGCTCGAGTGCAACAATGAGGAGGTTCTCCAGGAAAACTCCAATAAAAATCCGGTTGTGAACAGTGTGCAGCGGGATTATATGGCCGGCGAGGTCAGCAAGGATATTACAAAGCGTTTCCTGCTTCCCCAGGATATCGTGGAAGCCCATGAAAAGGGCATTATCCATTTCCACGACGCGGATTACTTTGCGCAGCACATGCATAACTGCTGTCTGGTCAATTTAGAAGATATGCTGCAGAACGGCACGATTATAAGCGAAACCATGATCGAGCGCCCGCACAGCTTTTCCACAGCGTGCAACATCGCGACGCAGGCGATCGCCCAGATCGCCAGTTCCCAGTACGGCGGGCAGAGCATCACGCTCTCCCACATCGCCCCCTTTGTACAGGTGAGCCGTGAGAAATTCCGCCGCGAGGTCCGCCAGGAGCTTGAGGCGCAGAACCTCCCGGCCAATGATGAGACGGTCGCCAGTATGGCTGAGATGCGCGTCAAGCGCGAGATCGTGCAGGGTGTCCAGATGATCCAGTACCAGGTAATCACACTGATGACCACAAACGGCCAGGCGCCCTTTGTCACCGTATTTATGTATTTAAACGAAGTACCCGAGGGACAGACCCGGGACGATCTGGCCCTGATTATTGAGGAGATGCTGCGCCAGCGGATCCAGGGCGTTAAAAATGAAGCCGGCGTGTATATCACTCCCGCCTTCCCCAAGCTGATTTATGTCCTGGAGGAGGACAACATCCGCGAGGGAAGCCGCTACTGGGAGCTCACGAAGCTGGCCGCGAAGTGTACCGCCAGACGCCTCGTCCCGGACTATATTTCCGAGAAAATCATGAAGGAATTAAAGGACGGAAACTGCTATCCCTGCATGGGCTGCCGCTCCTTCCTCACCGTATACCGCGAGCCGGACGGGCAGCCGAAGTTTTACGGGCGCTTTAACCAGGGCGTTGTGACCATCAATCTCGTGGACGCCGCCTGCTCCTCCGGGCAGGATATGGACAAATTCTGGGAGATACTGGAGGAGCGCCTCAACCTGTGCCACCGCGCCCTGATGTGCCGCCACAACCGCTTAAAGGGCACGCCCTCGGATGTGGCTCCCATCCTGTGGCAGAACGGCGCGCTGGCCCGCTTAAAGAAGGGAGAGACCATTGACAGCCTGCTCTACGGCGGTTACTCCACGATCTCCCTCGGGTATGCCGGCCTGTGCGAATGCGTCCGCTATATGACAGGCTGCTCCCACACGAACCCGGAGGCCACGCCCTTTGCCCTGGAGATTATGAATCACCTGAATGATTCCTGCAAAAAATGGGCGGCGGAGTCCAATATTGCTTTCAGCCTCTATGGGACGCCGCTGGAATCCACGACCTATAAGTTTGCCAAATGCCTTCAGGACCGCTTTGGAGTCATTCCAGGCGTGACGGATAAGAATTACATCACCAACAGCTACCACATCCATGTGACAGAGCCGATCAACGCGTTTGACAAGCTGACCTTTGAGGCGCAGTTCCAGAAGCTCTCCCCGGGCGGCGCGATCAGCTACGTGGAAGTTCCGAATATGCAGGACAACATCGAGGCCGTCCTGGCCGTCATGCAGCATATTTATGATCACATCATGTACGCGGAGCTCAACACCAAGAGCGACTACTGCCAGTGCTGCGGCTATGACGGCGAGATACGCATCATTGAGGACGACCACAATAAGCTGATCTGGGAGTGCCCAAAATGCGGCAACCGGAATCAGGAAAAGATGAATGTGGCCAGGCGCACCTGCGGCTACATCGGAACCCAGTTCTGGAATCAGGGACGCACACAGGAGATACGGGAGCGGGTGCTGCACCTTTAAGCTTCCGGCCCCGGAAAGGATGGGACACAGATGAAATATGCGGATATAAAATATTGCGACATTGCGAACGGCCTCGGCGTCCGTACCAGCCTTTTTGTATCCGGCTGCACCCACCGCTGTAAGGGCTGTTTCAATGAAATTGCCTGGGATTTTGATTACGGCGCGGAATTTACCGAAGAGACGATACAGGCGCTCCTTGACTCCTGCAGGCCCCCCTATATACGCGGGCTCTCGCTCCTGGGCGGCGAGCCCATGGAGCCTGTCAACCAGCGGGCGCTCCTGCCGCTCCTTCTGCGCTTTAAGGAGGAGTTCCCGCAAAAGGATATCTGGTGCTATACAGGCTATACGTACGAAACAGACCTCAAAAACCCCGAAGGCAGGGCCAGATGCGAGGTCACGGACGCATTCCTAAACTGCGTCGATATCCTCGTAGACGGCGAATTCGACCAGGAGCAGTACGACATCAGCCTCAAATTCCGCGGAAGCGCGAACCAGCGCGTCCTCCAGTTAAAAAAAGAAGGCTGCCCCGAGCTCTTTTGAAGCGTTTCCCTGGAAATACGGGCGGCTGGCGGCGTTTTTGCCGGATAAAAACCGCGGCGTCAACCAATACCTGATTGACGCCACGGTTTTTTTATCCACTTTAATCTAATACAATCTCATATTTTTCCACATCCAGCAGAACCGCCCCGTCCGACTCAAACGTGATGCCATCCGCCTCCTGCGGCGTGTACAGGCATGCGCTCATCACCTGCTCCCCGTCGTTGATAAACACCTCCACGGAAAACCGATCCATCACAATCCGCAGCTTCAGCCTTCCGCCCTGATCCCGCACCGGCGCTTTGCGGCTTGAAACGATGTTATAGCGGTAGCCGGAATCCGTCCGGTCAAGGCAGACCGTGTTCTCGCGCGGATCAAAGATGATCGCCGTCCTGTAGGACTCATTCTCCGCGATATGGACAGCGACAGAGCGCGGCAGCTCCTCTCCGTCCGGAACACGAAACTCAGCGGTCATGTCGAGAACGCGCCCTTCGACACCGGGAAGCTTTGTCCTCCCCTCAAGCCGCGCCCCCTTGTGCACAACCGGGTTGGCGCGGCGGGAAAGGAGCTCCCGGACGGGCGTCTGGATCAGATGCCCGTCCACAAGGGACAGCTCCCTGGGAAGCGTCATCATGCCCGCCCACTTTGTCCCATGGGGATGAAAATGGCTGGTCTCCCAGGACTGCATCCAGGCGATCATAATCCGCCGCCCGTCCGGCGCTTCTAACGTCTGGGGGGCGTAGAAATCCAGGCCGTAATCCACTGCCGCAATCTCCTCCCGGGTAAAGGAATGCGCCGTCTTATCATAGTTTCCGATCAGGCAGATAACGTCGTTTCCGTTGTGAAACGTAAGGCCCTCCGCGCGCATCTCCTGGGGCGAAACGAGCATCACCCCTTTTCCCGCGAGCTCAAACAAATCCGGGCATTCCCACATCCGCCCATGCTTATTTCCCGAGCGGTCGAGCATGGATACATAGCTCCACTGAAATCCGTCCGGGCTGGTAAACAAAAGCACCGCGCCGCTGCCGTCCTCTGTCCTGTTCCCGACTACCGCATAATAGCAGCCCTCTTCCCTGTCCCACCACAGCTTCGGATCGCGGAAATCAGACGCGCTGCACCCCTCTGGCAGCATTTCGGCGGAGATAACCGGGTTGTTCTCATATTTGACATACTCCACCCCGTCTCCGTAAGCCATGCACTGGGTCTGGCGGCACTGCGGCGAATTATCCTTTCCCCGGACGCCTGTATACATGATCAGATGCCTGCCGTCCGGCGTCTGCGCCGCGCTTCCCGAAAAACAGCCCTGCCCGTCGTACTCCTGATCCGGCGCAAGGGAAGCCGGCAGACGCTCCCATTGGAGCAAATCCGTACTTTTCACATGCCCCCAGTGCATGGGGCCCCAATTGATGTCATACGGATGATACTGGTAGAACAGATGATACTCCCCTTTGTAAACCGAAAATCCGTTGGGGTCGTTCAGCCAGCCCACCGCAGGCGTAACATGGAACAGAGGGCGCTCCTGGGGGCTTATCTGATCTCCGTATTTCGTTTCATAGCTTCTTGCCTCAGTCAGTTTACTGCTCTTCATGTTATTACCTCGATTCATAACTTTCCTTTCCCTTGCGCCTTAGGCGCCTTAATGTTCATTTTGGAACCGGTTCCACATACGCGGCCACCCCGCTTTACAGGGTGGTCTCGCCCGGAATCAGGGAAACCGGCAGCTTAATCTTCTTATTCTTCAGAGGCTTTCCGTCAATTAAGTCAACCACCAGTTTCACAGCCTCCCTTGCCAGCCGCTCGATCGGCTGCGCAATGATGGTGACGCGCGGGCGTATCAGCCTCACTCCGTTCGTTCCGTCATACGACACCAGCTTAAGCTCCTCCGGAATGCGCTTTTTGCGGGCTCCCGCCCACTGGTGCACAGCCATAACCGTGAGATCCGTGGCAAATATCCCGTCCACATCCGGGTACGCCTCAAATATCTCATCCGCCACCTTCTGATAATAGCTGTAGTCTGACAGATGCCACTTGATATAGAAGGGACTGCACCGGATCCCCGCGCCGCTCAGAACATCCTTAAAGATTCTATGGCGCTCGCTCGACGGCGTCGCGACCTTATCCTCTCCCCGGACACCCATAAGCTGGACCACATGCCGGCATCCGGAGCGGATCATCTCCGCCGCTGCCATAAGCCCTCCCGACTCGTGGTCAGACGATACACAGGGGATATGTTCCCCCAGATCCCGGTCCATCGCCACAATCGGCATATCCACATCCGCGTATAAGGTGACATCCAGCGCTGTGTGCGCTCCGAAAATAATCCCGTCCACTCTCTGCTGTTTGAGCATCTCTAAGTATCGGCGCTCATAGTTTTGTTCGTAATACGTATTGCAGATCATGGTCTGATAGCCCATCTCGCACAGCACCGACTCCGAAGCGCTGACAAACTGCGCAAAAAACGGATGCGCCATCTCCGGCACAATCACAGCCACAATCCCGCTTTTGCGGAAAAACAGATTCCTCGCTCTCTCATTCGGGGTATAATTCAGAGTCTCAATCGAGGCCTGAATCTTTTTTCTGGTCTCATCCTTGACATAGCCCTTACCGCTCAGCACGCGCGAAACGGTCCCTACTCCTACATTCGCATGCTTTGCAACATCCTGAATTGTAACCATAATACCTAAAATCTAAAACCTAAATCCCAAACCGCCGCCGCAGGCAGGATATCCCCTCCTGCTCCAGCCTCCATATACAGGCCAGCCTGTCTGAAACAAGCTCTGGTAAACCATGCTATCCAGTTTACTTCGTTTTTCGGCATTTGTCAATCAGCCCTTGATACCGGAAGAAGCGATTCCTTCAATATAATACTTCTGCATGAAAATGAACATTACCAGCATCGGAATCGCGGATACCACCAGAGCCGCCATGATCGCGCTGTAGTGGATCGGCTGCGTTCCGAAGAAGACCTGGATCGCGAGCTGGATGGTACGCTTGCTCTCGCCTGTCATAACCAGGAACGGCCACATAAAGTCATTCCAGTGCGCCACGAAATCAAGGATAAACACAGTCGCATACACCGTCTTGGAAATCGGCATAACTACGGTAAAGAAGGTGCGGATCGGGCTGCTGCCGTCGATGGACGCCGCCTCCAGGAGCTCATCCGGAATATCGCAGAAGAACTGGCGGAACATATAAATCGAGAAACACTTGGCGATAAAGGGCACCACCAGGGCCGGGAGCTTATTCACCCAGCCGATCTGGGACATTTCAATGTAAAGCGGCAACATGATTGCTTCCATGGGCATTACCATCAGCGCAACGATAAAGCTGAGCATCAGGCCCCGGCCTTTGAAATCAAATTTTGCCAGCGCATAGCCGCAGATCGAGTTGAGCAGAAGGTCAAACACCAGAATCAGCGCAATGTAGACGAGCGTATTTTTAAATACCTGCGCCATGTTAAGGCGTGAGAACACCTCTGCAAAGTTATTTAAGGATGCGTCAACCGGAATAAAGGTGGCGATGGAGTTCATATTTGCAAAGATCTCCGCCTCCGGCTTCAGTGACGCGGATATCATCCAGATTAAAGGAGATACAAAAATGATACCAATGATGATATTTCCCGCATAGAATAAAAATTTAGTCAGGAATTTCGACGCTTTCATAGAACCTGTCATTTTCTTATCCTCCTTTCTTAATCCGTAGCCGCAATCAGCTTCTTCATGGACAGGGACATCACAACTACGATGATGAAGAACACGGTTGCCACCGCGCACGCGTAGCCGAAGTTACCCTGCTGGAAGCCCTGGGTATAAATGTAATAAACCAGTGTCTTTGTGCTGTTCTTCGGGCCGCCCTGCGTCATAACGTACGGCTGTGTGAACAGCTTCATAGCCTGAATCATGGTGATCATGACCACGTACTTGATAGTTCCCTTAAGGCCCGGCAGCGTGATATAGAGGAACTGCTGCACCTTGGTGGCCCCGTCCACGGACGCCGCCTCATACTGATCCCTGGGAATCCCCTGAAGGCCGGCCAGGAAAATCATCATCTGATAACCGGCGCCCTGCCAGCCCGACATGAAGATAATCGCATTCATCGCCGTTTTCGGGTTACTCAAAAAGTTGATCGGCTCCAGCCCGATACTCACCAGAAGCGAGTTGATAAGGCCCGTATTCGGATTGGAGTTGTAAAGCACGGTCCACAGAATCGAGATAACAACCATAGAGGTAAGCTGCGGACTGAAATACATGGTACGGAAAATGGCTACCCCGCGAAACTTGGAGGAAACCAGCATGGCCAGCGCCAATGCCAGAACACACTGGAACGGAACAACCAGAACCGTAAAGTAAACCGTATTCTTGAGCGACAGCCAGAAATTTTCGTCGGTAAACAGCTTCGTATAATTCTGCAGGCCGATAAACTTAATGTTATCCGGCCTTACAATCTGATATTGAAACAGAGAATAGCGGATGGTATATACAATCGGCACCACCAGAAATGCAATCAGCAAAAACATGGCAGGCAGGCTGAATACATAAGCGGCGACGCGCTCATTTTTCTTTCTCCCCGGCAGACTGGCCTTATTCGACATATTTTTCCCCTCTTTCTTTTGGCCTCTTGTGCGTGCTTCCCATATACCGGACAAGCTGTACACAAGGCCCCATTTTGTTAAAATCAACCGTTCAGACGCCGCGGCGGCCGGCAAAAACCTGCCGCACAAAACGCCGTTTCCTGATAAGAAAAGAGCCGCACCGCATCGCGGGTGCGGCTCTCTTTTCCGTCCGGCCTTCCCTGCGCCTGAAACGCAGGGGATGAGCCGGACAAACACCTCATTTAACATAACAGTTCAGACGGCGGGGAATGTGAAGGAAATTTTGGCGTTAAGCTTGCTTAAAAGCCAAAATTTTCTCCAGATTCCACATTGGATGGACATCCGATGCTTTTTGTCCGGCGCAGACGGGCAAGAAGATGCCCCTTCTGAACTGTTACCATTTAACTGCAGCAGCTCCCAATGTTCCGCTGTTACTCCCCTTTACTGGGCATAATACATATCGTAATCTTCCTTAAATGCCTCCGCTACAGCGTCCAGCTCAGACTGGATCTCCGCGGTATCCACCGTATGGGAGGAAGCGGCCACTGAGAAGATATTTGTCATAGACTCCGCAAATTTTGTGGAGAATACAGAATAGGATGGCGTTCTCGGACGGGGAACAGCCGTGTTCTGAAGCTGCTCCACGAACAGGGCGCGAGCGCCTTCCTTGTACTCAGCCATAGCCTCCGTCTCATAAGAGGAAGTGCGGGTAGCCGGCTTCGCAACTGCCGCTGCATAGGTAGCCACATTGTCCGTGCTCATCAGCCACTGGAGGAACTCTCCCGCTGCCTCTACGTTCTTGCAATCCTTGCTGACCGCTGCAGACCAGTCGCCGCACGGGGAAACGGCCTTTTTAGTCTTATCCGATACCGGATAGTAAGTTACGCCCCACTCAAAATCAGCGCTTCCCTCTAAGATTGCCACATCCCAGGAGCCGCCCAGCATGGTCGCGCAGGCGCCGTTTAAGAACTCATCCTGGATCGGGTCAATATTGGCATAGCCGTTTGCAATCAGGTTGGCAAGGTACTCGGCGGTCTCCACACACTCGCTGCTGTTGACATATCCGTCAGCCTGGGAACCGTCCTCGCTGACGAAATCCTTGCCGTTGGAGATGAACATGGGCTCCAGCGCATACGGAAGTCCCTCGCCGTGATCCATGATGATGTGGGTTCCCACATAATCCGCTGTGGTACATTTCTCAGCAATCTCCGCCAGCTCGGACCAGGTCAGCGGGTTATCCAGCGTGCGGGACTCGATGTCCGCCACGTCCACGCCGCAGGCGCTTAAATAATCCTTATTATAATACAGGGCCACCGATGATTCCGTCGCGGAGATGGCGTACAGCTCCCCGTCATATGTACACTGGGCTACCGTTGAAGCCGCAAAATCAGAGAGGTCTTCCTCGCTGAAGAACTGCGTGATCGGTACGATAATGCCGTTGCCTGCGTAATAAGATACCGCCGGGCCGTCTACGAAAAAGATGTCCGGAAGATCGTTGGACGTAACGGCTGTGGTAATCTTATTCTCATACGCATAGGAGTCGGAACGGTCAATCGCCTCACGGCTTACCTGAATCTCCGGGTGCTCTGCGTTCCACTCGCCAATCTTCTCCACCCACCATTTCTCCACGGCTTCTTTATCCGTCGGACTCCATATGGATAAGCTGACGCCTCCCTCCTGAGCTGCCGGGGCGTCTGAACCGCCGCTCTCAGCCGGCTGGGCGCTGCCGCCGCCACCGCCGCAGGCTGTCAGTGATAAAGCCATCGCAGATGCCAGAACCAAGCTGGCTGCTTTGTTTTTCTTCATATCATTTTCCTCCTTAAACTTGTTATATGGAACCCGTTCCATATACTTCATTTTTTACCACAGGACGCCTCCTGTGGTCTTCTCCGGGTTTGTGGAACCCGTTCCATGTCTGTGGTTTCATATTAGCACTTTCTCCGAATTTTGTCCATAGCTTTTCATAAATTTCTGCGCCAAAATGCAAAGAATGTGAAATGTATATAATTTTACCGTGAAATTTTTGTGCACTTTTTCTAATTCCAGCGGAAACGACGGCTGCTGTTCGCACGCAATATCATAAGTGGAAGCAGGGTTCCTTATGGATACAGGATCTGGCGCTGGCGGCCTTCCCACGATAAACAAAATCCTGCAATCGTCCGCTTAACATAAGTACATTGTTTTGTGGACAGTAACCGCAGCGGTATCAGTTCAGATAGGTCTGCGCACCTGCTGCGCTGACCGTACGAATGTGTAGCGGCCGTATGCCGTAACCGTTCAGAGGTTATCTCAACGGTTATCCGCAGCGATCCATTCGTACAATTCCCTGTTCAGACCATATTGCGGCAATCCCTGAGCTATGATAGAATAGATTTGATTTCCGCGGGCAGCCGGCGACACGTTCATTTTCATTCAGATGATGCAGAATGATTTTTAAAAAACGCTGTGCCAGTCTGCCGGGCGGAGGATTGTAACAATTTAAGAAATGAAAGGAACAAAACCCATGAAGTCGATCAAGTCAAAAATTCTGGTTAGCATGCTGTCCGTCGTCCTGATTGGTTCGATTTTGATTGGCACAATCACCGCCCTGCTGAATGCGGGCGGCATCGATGCCCTGATGGAAAAAACCCTGGGGCCTGCCACGCAGATAGCTGCGGACGCGGTCCGCTGGCGGATGGATAACTACTGGACAGCGCTTTCCGAGGCGGCGGCCTCTGAAGTATTCCGCGAATCGGAGCCCACGGATCCAAATCTGAGCCCGATCCGGGACGACATCGCGGCCCGCAACGGATTCCTCTATGTCGGAAAGATGGATGCGGACGGTTTCGCCTCCACTGGCATCAGCTATGGCGGCGAGGACTATTTCCAGGCGTGCAGGACATCCATGCAGCCCTATATTTCCAATATCATGAGCGATGGCCAGCAGATGATCTTTCTGCTTGAAGTACCGATCCTGACCGACGGCCGCTTTGAAGGGGTGGTCTATGGCGGTATCAGCGCCGACTTTTTGACGGATATTGTGGTTAATCTGGCCATGGGAAATGACAGCGTGGCTTATATCCTGGATCAGAGGGGCAATGTCATCGGCCACCGGGAGCGCTCGGTCGTGGAGGAAGGCTCCAATATGATTGAGGCCGCGAAAACCGACCCCGGCGTTGCGGATGTGGCCGCGGTCAACCAGCGCATGATCCAGGGGGAAACCGGCTTCGGCGCTTATAAGTTTTATGGCGACAATAAGCTGGTAGGCTTTGCCCCCATCGGCGGCTGTGAAAACTGGAGCCTTGCCATTGAAGCCAGCCAGCGCGAGTTTAAGTCCACCCTGGACCGCAGCATCCTTCTCACGATCCTGGTTGTGGCTCTGGTGGTAATCGCCTCTTTTCCTGTCGCGATACGAATGGCGCGTTCGATTTCCGAACCTATCCGGGCCTGCGTCGCCCGGCTGGAACGCCTCTCTGACGGCGATTTACATACACCCACCCCTGTCGTAAAGTCCAATGATGAAACGGCTGAGCTGACAAACGCCCTGGGGACAACGATCTCCCACCTGAATGATGTGGTGCAGGACGTCTCTCACCACCTGGGGCAGATGGCCCGCGGCGATTTCCGGGAAGAGATAAACCGCTCTTATTGGGGCGATTTTATTGCCATTGAGCAATCGATACGCTCCATCCACAGCGCTCTTAAGGACACGCTCCGTCAGATCCGCCAGTCTGCCGGGACAGTGGCTGCCAGCGCAGGCCAGGTGGCGGACGGGGCCCAGTCCCTGAGCCAGGGGGCCGCGGAGCAGGCCGGCGCTGTAAAGGACCTCTCCTTTACCATCGGCGAGATCGACAAAAGCGCCAGAGAGACGGCGGATGCTGTTATAGAGGCGAATCATTTCGTCGATCAGGCCGGAGCCCAGTTAGGCGTCAGCGTGGATTATGTCAAAGATCTGAATTCGGCCATGGAACAGATTTCGACCTCCTCCCGGGAAATCGGCAAAATCATTGATACCATCGAAACCATCGCCTTCCAGACCAATATTCTGGCCTTAAACGCCGCGATCGAGGCGGCGCGGGCGGGCGTTGACGGCAAGGGCTTTGCTGTGGTGGCCGACGAGGTCGGCGTTCTGGCCTCCAAATCCGATGAGGCGGCCAAGGCCACCAAGGAGCTCATTGAAGGCTCGATTGCAGCGGTCGCCGAATGCAGCCAGGCCGTAGGCAATGTAACCGACGCCCTGGACAAAACCAGCGTCTTTGCCGGAAATGTGACGGACAAAATGAGCCTCATGGTCCATGCGGTCGGGAATCAGACCAGCGCTATTTCCCAGGTTACCAGGGGCATCGACCAGATTTCCTCTGTAGTCCACGCCACCTCCGTAACCTCCGAGCGCAGCGCTGAAACATCCCGGGAGCTGTCGGACGAATCTCAGAGCATGAATTCTCTGGTACAGCAGTTCCAGTTAGAATAGCCCAGGCCCCGGCGGCCTGAGCGGCGTCAAAATCGTATCTTAAATTTAAAGAAAGCGGGGATTTCTGCATGAAATTTCTTCAGGAAGGGACACTGGCAAATTTTTTAAACCGCCTGACGGATTTAATTCTCTTAAATTTACTGTGGTTTGTGTGCTGCCTGCCCATTTTTACGATCGGCGCGTCAACCTGCGCCCTCTATGAAATCACAATGCGCTACGCCCTCTATGAGGAGCCGCCCATTATCAGAACCTTTTTTGAAACCTTCCGGCATTCCTTTAAAAAGGCGACCCTGCTGTTCCTTGCCTTCCTGGCTGCGGGACTGTTTCTTGCCCTGGATCTCTGGTGCGCCATCCTGTGGGATATACCGTTCCGATTTGTGTTTATTGTGGTCATACTGGCTGTGTTTTACTTTTATCTTGCTGTGCTCAGCCATGTTTTTCCTGTGCTCGCCTATTTTGACGCCGGCGTTAAGGAAAGTGTCCGCAGGGCCTTCCTGTTTTCTATGAAGAACGGCGTCTTCACGGTTTTTATTATGGTGATCAACCTGCTTCCTGCGCTCGCCATTGTGGCAGCCCCCGCTTATTTTGGGGAGATCCTCTTTTTGTATCTGATCCTTGGATTTTCTGTGATCTCCCTCTTAAGCTCCCTCCATTTAGTCCGCCTTTTCGATCCACAGCGCGCGGCGAAAGCCCAGCAGACAGAAGTCCGGCAGCGGCAGCTAAAGGAGGAGGACGGGGCGGGGAAGGAGGATAAAGAAGCGTAAATTTTTAGAAACTGTCCCGAAATAACTTCCCATTAATCCGCAGAATTTTTCTTCGGGAGCGCTGCTCAAAAATCAGGCGCATAGCGGGCTATGTAACTGTTTTTTGAGCAGTGATACTGTTGGCTTCCATCTGTGCCGGCGCGATGAGGTTTATCCTTTAATCCGGAACAAATGAATGAAAGGAGGCCGCGCCTCGCAGCCTGTTATTTTAATAGAGCGATATTATAAAGTCTGTCAGGGAAGCGCCTGTAGATACAACCTTTCCCGTTTCATGATCCCAAAAGACCACCAGTTTTTCCCTCAGGGAATAACAAATATAATTGCCAAAAGGATCAATTCCAAATGGAATTAAATTATTGTCATCAATGATTGAAAGGGCAGTAAATACGGAGTCTGTCTCACTTTTTCCGTCATTAAAGCATAACACAGCGCCGAAAACACGCTCATTATTACCAGCCATAAAGTTATATTTGGACGGTGTTGATGCATTTGTTTCTGAGATAAATCTTTTCAGTTCATCCGGAAAGGAAATACCGCGTTCTTTTTCAATCTTATCAAACACGGAAGCGTCCGATAAATCAATTTTATATTTCCATATTATAGCCATTTTAACCTCCTATCTGCAATCAGAACCGCCGCCCCAGATACTTCGGCCGCCAGTATGGCGGCACATACTATGTTCATCCGCGCTGACAAGCTGCATTTTACCCGAAATTTCGTTGTGATGCCAGGTTAAGCCGGAAATACGGGGCTCGCCGTTTTTGATCTGTTCAAGTTGCCTTGATGTAAAATGGCTTGCCAGATCAGGATTTATTTCAATTTGTTTTGCAAGCCGTTGTGTACAAAACCTAAATTGTTCTGTATCGGAAGCGTTCCACAAATTTTGTGGAAGCCTTGTCTCAAATTTGCTGTCAAACTGTGGAAAAACACCCTCTATTCTCTCACCGTTGAGCATAAATGAGCGTTTTTTATATTCTACATTTGTACCAGGATAGATTTGGCCGGCAAGGCCCTCGTTAATTGTAGTAATATGTCTCGGAGGCTTAACTTCGTTTTTACTTTCTTCAAATGCCTTTGCAGTATTTCTTACCTCGCTTTTGCCTTTTGAACATTCTGTGGCTTCCTTTATAGCAAATGGGGACATCACATCACCTCTTCCTTAAGAAACCGCCTCCATGTCTCGAGGTATTCAGCGGGCCTGCCATAGCGCTCAATCTGCTCACGCAAAATACATTCGAGCACAGTGTTTTGAGCAATTCTGTCAAGTCCTGCGAGGATGGAATCATTTGCATAGACAAAGGCATCCCTCCATTCTTCGACAGACCCGGCAGCATCGGCTTCTTTTTCGGCAGAAGATGTACAAACCAAATCATAAATAACTGGGCTGACTTCACTCAGAGAACAATCGCCATGAACCCGCAATGCCCGTAATGCTTTGACCTTCGTTTCTGTTAAAATATTCATACCTGTCAGAATATCGGTTAGTTCGCCTATTGTCATATCAAGCTTTTCACCTGTGGCCTTATTTAGAAGATTTTTGATAAGAATTTTTTTCTGTTCGCCTGAAGAATCAGGAACTATGCTGGTTTTCCTCCTATAGGCGCCTTCTTCTCCCCTGAATTTCTCAATCCTGCAGAGAACCGGCTCAATCCAGTCATTTTGATACACAACAGCGACACCCCTTGGAAGTTTTGCTATTTCGTCAAGCTGACTGTCTTTTAATCCGGCTGACTTCCCGGAGAGACGGCGGTCTTGTTCATCCGGCAGCCTCATGATGATTTTAGTATTTGTGTTTCTGATTGCTGAAATGTCAACAGCTCCTGGAGATTGATCGGCAATAATAAATCCTTCTCCGTAAGTTCTCATTTCAGCAATAGCATTGGAAAGCATTTCCACCGACTTGCCAGCAACTTTTCATACGCCATCTCTGTGATTTTGAAAAAGCGGACATTGTCCCGGATATTAGATTGCAGCATGCTTTTGCTCAACGGAACAATCTCCAGCCTGGATAGTTCTGTAATGTAATTTTTCAGGATCACGTCGTCAACAACTTTTAAGGCAGCCTGATACTCACTTGCGATATTTGGGTAAGCAGAAGCCGCAGCGGGTACAATTTCCTGTCTCTTCTCTGCTATTTCTCCCATTTGTCATTCCCCTTATCGCTAACAATTAATGCCACTCCAACAGCGGCAACAGCAGCGCCGCCGATCGTCAGCGCCATATGAGAAGTACAGATGCCCGCAACAACGGCAACTGAGCCGGCAACTGTTATACCCGCGCCCACTTGTTTACGTGTGATTCCGCTGGTGGAATAGATTTCTTTTCGTTCATTCCGAATCTTGTCTGCCTTATTTTTGTACAAATACCGCGCCATTCCTTTCAAAAGAGCAATTCGCTCTTTTGAAAAGCTATTGACGGCCGTAACCATCTGCCGATTAAGGTAATCCTCGTTCCAGGCGCTCACATCAAAGTCCAGTTTTTCTCCATCGTGTTCCGTATAGATATTCCCCATCTTTTCAGCCGCATGCAACTCCATTTCGTCAAATTGGGCTGCTGTCGGATCTATTAAAAGACTGTCCTTCAACATGATACGGACGCGCATCATGTTTCCTGACTGCACCGCATCCATAAATTCATTTGTTATAGCCATGCTAAATTCTCCCTATCTGTTATCTTCGTAATCTTGAACCGCCATGAGAATTGCCTCCGCGGCCTGTTCCATTTCGTGAATGTTGTAAGGTTTCCAGGCGTTATTCGATTCAACCTCAAACATAATCCTGTTGATTTTTCTTGCCTGGCTCATCAGCTCCTTCAGCGCATTATGCCGTGCGAATTCTTTTGTGGAATGAACGTTTCCTATCATCTCTTTCCATGGCCTGGCGGCAAATTCCGATGTTGATCCCCTTGAATGGAATCTCTGGCCATTTTCTTCCATTCGCCTGGTTTTCGTTTTCTTCGCTTTTGCAGCCATTACTTTGGCCACCACTTTCTTCAGATGGTTTATTCTGGCTTCGGAGAAATTCGTAACCAACTGAACCAGCTCCTCATTCATCATATCACAGTCCCATTTTAACGAGTCATTTTCAAGATAACCGCCATCATAAGGAACCAGCAAACCAGGAAGATTGTTTTTAGCATAAGATAACATTTCATCCAACTGTACAAATGTAGGATCCACTACAAAAGAATCTTTAAGCATAATTCTCACGCGCAGCAAATTTTTCTTTGATATGACTGCTTTGAATTCAGGTGATACCATACGCTGCCTGCCCTCATTAAATATCCAGAATAGATTTTGTCTTAATCTGGATTTCCTCAAGCCATTTCAGTCTGGCCTGTGATTCACGGATTCTGCGTTCAACATCTTTGCTGTCATTCGCGCAATCCTCAAGTTCCTGAAGTTTCTCTTTGAGCACGCCATCAAGTTCGGTAAATTTCTTAGAAAATTCACGCTTGATTTTCTTAGCCTGATCTTTGGCATACTCGATGGCATTATTACTATTCTCATAAAGGTGTTCCTGAATGGGAGCAAAAAAACGCTGGGCAAGCTTTGTGCCGTCAACATATTCTTTATTTTCATAAACATTTTTCCAGTGCCCTTTTTCCTGGAACCAGGTCCATGGTTTGTACCATTTTCTGTTTGTATTCTCCACCCAGACTTCATCCACTTTAACACGTTTCGTCTCAGTCAGATTGCTGATGAGAGAGGACGCATCCGTAGAAATATCTCCTGCCATTAATTCAAACGGATCGATGGCAACATTTCCGACGCTCACATCCTGAGCGAGCTCAGAAATTTTCTTTTTATACTCATCGAGTAAATCATTTGCACTCTTTTGAACATGATTCGCAATCAACTGTTCAAGTTTCACCTGTACATCTGCCTGGAGATTATCAGCAAACCGGGCAAACTGCCTGCAAAGCTCCTCTGCCTCACGCCTGCTTATCTTTGTGTCACTGGAAGAGAGCTGGTCGGTGATTCTTTTCTGCGCTTCCATAATGACTTCATTTGCCAGCTTACTGATTTCGCTGTCATAGTTAATCTGCTCAATGCGGCCTTTAAAACGTTTGGCGTCCTCACCGCTTGCGAGCTTCCTTTTGATGCTTTCAATGTTTGCAAGGATTTCTCTCTGCTTGTCCTGATTTTCAGTAATCTCCTGTTTCGTAACTTCAAACGATTTTGCGCTTTCAAGACGCTTTGAAAACGTGTCAACAATATTTTTAATCTTCGCTGTCTTTGCATACTTCCTGACGTACATTTGAATCGCCATTTCAATCGATATGATGCCGCAGTGGATTAACGCTTCTTCATAAGTGTC
The DNA here is from genome assembly GCA_910575795.1 of Clostridiaceae bacterium. Taxonomy (GTDB): domain Bacteria; phylum Bacillota; class Clostridia; order Lachnospirales; family Lachnospiraceae; genus Otoolea; species Otoolea muris. The sequence continues at coordinate 51,063 of CAJTGE010000014.1, forward strand.
CCCGTTATTTCGCGCATCCGCAAGCCGGTTCTCGATTTGTCCCCGGATAGACGGCGTAAGCGGGGCGAGCGTCTCAAAATACATTTCAGGATTCCGGTTAAACTTCCTGACTTTTCCTTTCGCTTCGTACACTTCATCATCATCCTCGTCATCGCGTTCAGAAAGGATGGTTCTGATATTGAGAGCTGTGAGGGCAGACGCAGGATAAATATTTGCATTTTCAATCCCATTATCACGCAGATAGTCTCTTACCTTCGTTATGGCTGCTTCAATGCTGTCTTCACCCTTTTTGAAATCATCCAGCTTGTTCACAACAAAAATAAACCTGTCTCTGGATTGTTTTCCTCCAACTCTCATGCTGTCAGCTACGTGGCTTAATAAATTATAGTCATCATTCACCGCAAGCTGTGTTGCATTCATAATATACAGTACAACCGTCTTCGAGGATTCGGACAACATACGGTACGTCGCCGCTTTATGTTCTGGATCCCTTGAGTTATTAGGGCCAGGAGTATCTACAAGAACCAGCGCCACATCGTCGGGGGAAACAAAAGGAATATTTCCTTCGACCCTGATTCTTGAAACATCAGGATTACTGTTCAGAGAATCCATAATTTCAAAAGAAAGCTCCGGATGAGTCTGAATCAAATTGCCGTTCGTATCATAAACCTTTGCCATAAAGGAATCGCCGTCATTGTCTTTAATCTCCGTGATGGTTGCCGTACAGGCTTCCTGTTTTGCCGGCATAAGCTTTTGTCTGAGCAGCGCGTTGATCAGGGTAGATTTGCCAGCGCTCATGGTTGCGACAACATTTACTTCAAAATCGCTGCTCTTGGCCATATTAAAGGCTTTGATTACATCGGGCTGCTTAAGCTCGTCAAAAGGACCTGATTGTATCTCATCGAAAATTTCACTGATAGCAGCTTCTTTGTCTGATACTTCTTTTGCAGGTATATGCTCCAGTTCTATGTTCAGGCCGCCTTTCTCCGCTTCACGGGCCATTGCTTCAACATCCTCGTAATCGAGAATGGCGCCATGGAAAATAATTTTGAAATCACGGCTGCTGCATTCCTCAAAAAGAATTTCAGGTAATTCTTCAATCCATTCCTGAAGGCGGCGGTCGCCGAAGTTTAATCGGCTATTCTGTTTAGGCGCGGCATTATCAATTAAAATGGTTGTTTCTAAGCTGTACGGATTGTATTTAATAAAAATTTCTCTCATGTTATCACCTCATATTATAAATTATATTTTCAAGATACGGCAGACCTGAGTGCAGCAGTAACTGATAATTTTCATCTTCTCTCCTGACACGGACATTGCTTTGTATATGATCAGGGTAGTAATTACCGAATTGATATTCTTTTTTCTTCATTTTTTTTGACATTCTGTCGAATTCGTCCTGCTCATCTTCATCAAGCGGTTCTGCAAAAATGCTCATTTTTGCAAGATATGCCGCATATGACGAAACCGGTACAACAGCAGGGGCTTCAAATCCCATATTGCTTAAGTCAGATATGACAGTTTCAAGCGTAGCAGTAACGGAATCTTCTTTTTTCCTGAAGCGATCCAACTTATTTACAACAAAAATAATTTTTCCGTGATAATTTTCCAATATGAACAACAGATGTTTTCTGTCGTCATCCGTTCCAATATTTTCACCATTCAACAGATAAATCAGCAAATCCGCGTCTGTACTGCAAATGGTTTTTTCGGCAATTTCCCGGTGAGAAATATCCTGGGAAGAGTTCACTCCAGGCGTATCAATAAACCAGATCCGTTTTGCCTTTGTACCAACCGTCCTAAAGAAAGAGCCAACCATAATTACAGAACTTCTGTTATCTGAGTTATCTTCCATTAAGGTTTTATAATCCGCATCCAACTCTAACAGATGATCCAATTCGTAGCAAAAGCCGTCATCGTATGGCTTATTTAAGATGTAATGTATTTTTGCTGTACAGGCGTCGTTTTGCGTTTTATTCACTTTCTTACCCACAAACGCATTCAAAAGCGTTGATTTGCCTGCGCTCATATTTGCAGTAACAATTACCTTAATCGGCTTATCCCCTGTAAAAGCCCTGTTTTGATCCCAACAAGTCTTCAAATACTGTATTTGCTCAATACCCTCAACGGAATCCGAACGGTCATACAGAGAATCAAATACCTGCCGAATCTTTTTCTGATACCGTTTGCGATATATAGATGAGAGTTCTGCAAAAATCTGTTCTCCCTTATCCTTATCTTCGTATGCACAGATAAATATACAATCAATGATCAGGCAGTATCGGTATGTAAAAAACTTAAAAATTCGGAATTTTGTCGCCAATGCAGGTTTTGAATCGCGCTGCAAATTGAAATTCCTGTATTGGTAATTATCCTCATTGCCAAGGACTTTTTTTATATAAAGTTTCAGTGTCTGATTTGCCCATGCGTCATTTGCCGAATACTTGCGGATAAAGTATTCCAGTATATTGATATACTTTAATTTATAGCTCTGCTTTTCGTTTAAAATAGGATGATTTCTCAGCATCTGGGATGTTTCTAACATGATTGGATTCATACTTGTTATCTCCGGGTAATTACATTTATTGGTTTGCTTCATCATACATTCTGTTCATAGCAGGAATTCCACTTCTTTGTTCCTTAAAAAATCTCCACTATCTGCATATTTCCAGCCGATATATCGTATATACGATATATATTATACGTCTTTTATCTATTGTCCATCGTTTTGCCGAAATAAAATTATCGTAATAATTAATTTAAAAGAGGTGGTATTATGTTCAATGTACTGGAACGGTTACAGGAGCTGCGGGAAGCCAGAGGGCTTTCTGTATACAAGCTGGCAAAGCTTTCAGATATCCCCCAATCCACGATCGCAACCTGGTACCAGAAAAATCTGCTTCCGCCTGTCGATAAGCTTGAAATCATCTGCAATACGTTTGGCATCTCCCTGTCCGAATTTTTCAGCACCGGAACCAGAAAATCATTGAATCAGGAGCAAGAATTATTGTTAGACAAATGGGGCCTGCTGAACCGGAAGCAGCGCGAGGCTGTTCTCTATATCATAGAAGCTTTTTTAAGGTGACTTTCACATCCTGGGAACTGGCGCACCCAGCCAGTTCCTCCTGCCGCCGCCTGCCAGTACAGCATCGCATAAATATCGGATGCTGAATTCACCGTTATTTATGCAATGCTGTACCAGGATGATGCGCGAATGTCATTTCCGTCCCGCCGATGTAAAAACAGGATCCCTTTTCGGGGCCCAGAGCGCCAAATGGCGCGGGAAATCTGAATATATGACTGCTTCTGACACTATTTTTTTGAAACTATCATCTGTATGATAAATATCGGAATAAAAATGAAACCAAACAGAATCGCTAACGAGATCTTCATCGTATAGAAAGCTCCATGGTTACGAATAATATAGCTCCTCTTTGAATACCATACCCTGTCAATCGCTATATAGGATAAAATAATATATGCAAATAATAACAAGCTGTTCATAAATTATCTCCTTTTCCTGTTTCGTATTTTTGTTTTGCCATTTCCTTTTGTATCGGCTTATCCGGTGTTTTTGCACAGCCAAATTCCGGGACAGCCATCTCCGTTCGCATTACGCGTTCATTCCCCGGGTATTTCATCGCCCGGGCCTCCGCCTTCCGCGCCGCTTACACACGGAGCAGGGCCCGCATCAGCCGCACCCCATCCTTCAGCCCGAACAAATAAAGCCCTTCCAATTCCCCGCGCGTAACCGCGATGATGCTGTCCGCGAAACTGCTGTTCTCCCTCAGGATTTCCGGGCGCTGCTCTTTTAAAATCGCTTCCCATCGTTCTATCAGCTCCGTTTTCTGACGCTCCTCCTCCGGATATGTCTTCCCCCATTCTCTCCCGGAGCAGGCAATCCGTTCTGCAATCAGCATGCTTATTATTTTTTCCGTCTCTGCATCGATCCCTGTCCGCCTGCCGTTCCTTTTCTGGTTTTCATTTGCTTCCACAGCCTGTGACCTCCTCAAAATCTGATTGGTTCTTTCTCCTGATTCCCTGCGTTCCATATTCTACCAGATTTTTATTTTCAATTTGTAAAAACCATTTTTGGCCAACGCCCATAACAGTCCAGGGTTATCCGAACTGTTACAAACGCTCTTTTGGACAGCCGCGCTTTTTGTTTTCTGTATTTGGCGCACAGAAAAAAACGGGCATCACGCCCGTTTTACCGTTTAAACTCTATATTCTGGTACTGATACCTTTCTGAAAACCACCTCAGCTCCTTATAAAATTCTTCTAATTCCACATCTTCTTCCAATACCGGCTTTACTTTTTCATAAATATTGATGATGTCCTCCACATTCCGGCTTGTGACAGTCCCGTGCAGGACACTGGAAAATTCCGTCCATAATTCTCTCTGCCTGACCGCGTCCGCCGTATCATCCGCACACCGCCATTTTGTCGAAATTGTTCCATTAACTCCGGCCGGGATCGCCATGATATACATCCAGAATGCTTCGTTCTCCCTCTGAGCCTCCGCAAGCTTATCCGCGCATGTGATGAGCCTGTCCCGGAATTCCCGGGCGCTGTTCCCGGAATCGCTTTCACGGGCCCGTTTGCCATATTCGCCCAGCAGCTTTTCATATAAATCTATGATCCGTTCTCCCGCCTTTTGCCATTTCTTTAAACGCATATAGCAGGAAACCTGGTCTAACGCTGCATACCAGTATTCGTCAAAGCCGCTGTATGCATACCGGCCCAGGATGGGGTCAAACACCGCGAACAGCCTTTCATAACAGAGTTCTTCCATCGCACTGTTTTCTACCTCGTTATACGCGCGGGCTGCCTCCTTCCATATTTCTATCCGCTGCTCTTCTGATTTTCCCGCGGCGTCATGCTCCGCTAAAAGAAGGTAATTGCATTTTTTCTTTTCTTCCAGCGCCTGATCATAATCGTAATCATTGCTATTGGAATAGCAATGTCCGATAGCTTTATGGATCAGGCTGTACACATACGCATCTTCCATTCCGCTTTGATCATACAGCTTGTTTGCCCTGAGGGCATGTGAAAGGGCTTCTTCGCCCTGTTCTGCATACATCCGCGACAATGCCTCGCTGTAACAGAGCCTGGCCATCACCTGCTGCCTGGCGTATTCCGGCTTTTCTTCACAGAGCCGCAAAATATAATCCAGAAACGGGATCGTGTTTTCCCACATGTATCCGTCTTTCGCGCGCTCTCTGTACGCAAATGCCTTTTGTATTTTATCGGCCTCTTTTTCCTGATGATCCGCCAGCTCCACCAAAAACTCCACAAGTTCTTCTGAACATGTTTCTTCTTCTGGAAGCATGGAAAAATACATAGCGGCGCTTTTCCAGTATTCCTGCTTTTTTTCAGCGCATGGTTCTATTTTATATAACCGATAATATGCCGCGATCAGCCATTTGATGTGAAAGGCGTTATTCTCCTCTTCCACATACCGGATATTATAATGAATTAACTCTTCGCTGTACTTCCTGGCTTTTTCGTCATTTTTTTCTTCCATAAACAAGTCAATCAGTTCGCAGCACACATGATTCGTATACAGAACGTTATGCCCGTATTCGCGTTCCCTATCGATTTCCAGTATTCGTTCCAGATATTCTTTTGCCGTATCCCTGTCATCCAGCTTCAAATAGATATGCGCAATCTGGCGCAGCGCAGTCTGGTAGGGCTCTGTCCCCTCCCCGCAGGCTTTCTGATAGTATTCCACCGCCTTTTGGTATTCCCCTTGTTCTTCCGCCTCCTTCGCCAGATCTGACAAATCTGCATGGCCCGGCCCTATATAGACTGCCGCATCCCCCGGCTCCCGGAGGCTGTCGATAATCTGCTGGTATTTATATGCCGTTTCTGCATTGCCGTAATAAATGGAGCGGTACATGGATGTATAATCATCGGTTCTGTAAAACTCCTGCATCTGGCGGAACAGCCTTCTCTTTTCACCCAAATCCAGCCCGGACTTCAGAAGGTATCCCGCTGCATCATCCAGCAAATTCATCATCAAATCCATGATTCGGTCCAGATAGGGTTGTCTTTCTGTCTGCATTGACCAGAACAGGCTGTCTGCCACAATACCATCCAGCTCGCCGGCCAGTTCTATACAAAAGGTTCCAAGAAACGCCGGCTCTTCGCTGAAATCCCTGGCATAAGCGTATGCTTTTCTTGCTAACCTGCAGACTTCCACGGATTTTTCTTCCCAATATCTGTCCTCGTCAAAGTCATCCCTCTCCAGCATTTGCGCAGACAAATCATCATCCGAGCCCGCCGCCTGCATCTTCACCCGGCAGATCCTCTGCAGCAGATCCCTTGAGCCCCTCTCCGCATCCGGCAGGCAGATTTCTTCTGCGCGATCCAGGTACTCTGAATGTCTTGCTATGTGTTCGCAGTACGATACGCACAGCCCGGCATAGGCCAGATTCGCCCCCCTCACTCTGCGGATAAAATAGCCCAGCAGCTTTCTTTGGATCCGCCGTTCCACATGATTCGGCATGCTCTGTCTGAGATAACCTGTCATTGCGCCCACAATATGAGGGCAGTTTTCAGCGCATGGCTGCATATCGTTATATACCAAATCCAGAATAATCTGATGCAGCGATATCTTGCCGGAAGCTTCATCATACTCCACCCAGCCCCGGCGGATCAGTATGTCCAATTCCGTTTCATGATCCTCTGCGCCGCAGTATTCACAAAACCTTTTTTTCGCAATGCGGACATAGCCCAGAAGCGACAGGCTTCTCATCATCTCTTCCTGTTTTGCAGAAAACCCGGATAAATCAAACAGGGCCAGCAGATGGTTATGGATGCTCTCTGCCCGGAGCCTTCGATCCTTTCTGTGGCGGACGCCGGTTTCCTCTGTACCGGCAATCCCCTCTGTTCTCAGCAGTTTTTTCAAGAGTATCCCCGGCCTCTCGCCTGTGGTGCGCAGATATTTTGCGATCAGCTCCACCGTCATGGTATGCTGGTCTACTATCTCAATGATTTCCTGAATCTGCTCCTGCTCCTCCGGGCCGTATTTCTGTGGATGACAGACCCGGAACAACTGAAGGATCTCTTCTGCCTCCCCCAGACGTTCCACATCAATCTGCGTGTAATCATAGTCCCGGAAATCCTCTCTTGAGGTGATTATAAATCTGCACAGGCACTCCAGTATTTTTTCCAGATTCTCATCATAATCCACGTCAAAGTTATCGAGAATGATGAGGTCATTGGCTGAAACAATGGTCTTTAAAATACCAAGCTTTCTCTCAAAATAATGCCCGTTCGTCTCCTCCTCCCCCTGTTCAACGCCATTGATGCGCAGATCATCCCTGCAAACCGTTTCCAAAATGGAGTCCGCAAAGGGGACAAATACAACTTTTCCGTATTTTCCGGCATTCTCAAAAGCATATCTTTTGGCAAGCTCTGTCTTTCCGATCCCTCCGATCCCTGACAGAAAGACAAGCTGCTGCCCGGAATCAAAGATTTCCCCTATTTCCAGCAATTCTTCCCTCCGCCCGATAAAGCAGGCCGAATTATAGGAAAAATTGTGGTATAAAAAGACACGGCCAACATCTGACATACGGATCAGCGTTTCGAGCGCCGCGATCAGGTTGTCAATGCATTGGTACCTGCTGAAAACCGATGGGGCGATTGTCTTATGCAGAAACACGCTCATCTCCCGGTATAAATCAGGCTGATACCGCTCATCTCTTATCTTCATCCGGCTGAAATCATAATTGGCCTCCACTGCGCCGTCAAACGCATTGGGCGTCCTTCCGAACAGCTTGTAAAAAACCACTGCGCCGATGGAGTAGATATCAGTCCCTTCGCATATCCTATTTCTGTTTCCCCGCGCCAGCTCCGGGGCTGCAAAACCATCCGAAAATGAAAGCCTTACCGCCGTCCCGTCTCTCAGCTTCTCTTTTTCCACCAGAGAATCAAAATCAAACAGAATCATATGCTCCTTTGTCTCAGGAATTAAAAAAATATTCTCGGGCTTGATATCCAGATAGAGCACCCCATGGTCATGATATTTTTTTATGAGCTTTGCCAGTGTGAGGATCCGGGTAAACAGGGACTGCAGATTCTCATCCGCATCCCGGCGGTAATCCCTGCCCTCCATGCATGCCATGACAGAATAGCGGGTATGATGGCCGGAAAAGAGATCCATTGCATCCACCGTAGAATTGATCAGCCCCAATGTATGTTTTAAAGCCACGTTTTTTGCATACGCCGCTTCAAATTTTTTCTTCTCTCCTTCAAACGCATCCTCCGCGCCAGGCGGCGCTTCCAACCCGCCGTCCTGCTTTCTCCGTATATCCAAATGGCAGGGATAGCATTCTTTCAGCCGCACCAAATGCCTGTGTCCTGATGTATCCGTGCAGAATGCGCTATATACAATGCAACTGGCGCCTCTCCCGGCTTCCTCAATGATCGTATATTTCACTCCGGCCTCTGACTCTACCGCCGCTCCTTTTGCAAGCGCTGTTCTGTCATCCAGCATCGTCCCCCCCCTTTCTCACGAAATCAGCCGCTCCGGCGCATAAAATCTTATGTTCCGCTTTCAGCAGCGCGAAAATTCATCCTCCTAAACAGGCCGAATTGTAGTATAATGAACACAATTACAGCAGTTAAAGGAGAATGAATAATGGCAATTACATCTACACAGCCCAGTGACAGCTTTAACTGGCCAATCGATTCTGATAAGGCGGATCCGGCCTATGCCCTGGAATATTTAAATAATCCGGAACATTTTCCTTCGTTTTCATCCGGACTGACAGAGCTGATCAGTAAATATGGATACAAAGGACGCCCGGACCATACCGATGACAAAACCCGTTTTCTCTTATCTAAGCTCTCAGAAGCAGAGATATCCATCACAAAATCGACGGTTCTCGACTGGTTCAGGGAAAAGCGCCGCCCCAATTCTTCCTCCGAAAGCAGGGAACATATGTTTCATGTATGTTTTGCCCTGTCCGTCTCCCCGGCCGATATGGAGTGGTTTTTCGGCCGTGTTTATTTTGACAGGACATTCAACTGCCATACCGTGGAAGAAGCGGTTTATGATTACTGCCTCACCCATAAACTTCCCTATCGCCATGCTGAAAAGCTGATTGCCGTCATCCGCGCGTTTCCTGACCCCAAAGCCCCCTCCGGCTCCGGGACCGTTTTTACAAAAGACATCATCCATTCTCTGAAACGCTGTGAAACCGATGAGGAACTGCTCCGCTTTTTCAAACATAACAAACATATTTTCCATCAGTGGAATCAGACTGCCATGAAATATATCAACGGGTTTGACAAGCTCATACGGGGAAAGAAATCGGACAAAGCCGTGATAAATGCATGCAAAGCCGGCAAGACATTTCTCCCCAAAGAAGTCCGTCAATGCGGCCTTATCGTACAGGAATACCTGCTGGCAGCCCGCGGCGGCCGATTTGATTATATCTCCGGCAAGAGTATCGACTCTGTAGATTTTATGTTAGAGCGGATGATTACCCTCAATTCCGGCCTCTCCAGGCAGGCGCCGGTCCCCCTCTTCGTAAAACGGAATTTCCCCAGCAAAAAAACGTTTTCTGATATTTTAAACCGCTGTGGAAGCTCCACTTCCTATGATTCCATCCGGAAATGCCTGATTTTGTTAAAATTTTATCATTTCTGGGCAGCCCTGCTTTTACAGCCCGATTTAATTGACCACAGTCCCTTTGACATTTACTGCGACGAAACCAACGCCCTCCTGGCCGAATGTGGTTATGAAGACCTTTTTCCGGGAAACCCCTACGACTGGCTGTTCCTCTGGGCTTCGGCCTGCAAAAAACCGTTGGATGCTTTAAGAGGGGTAATCAGCAGCATAGACAGCGCATGACCGGCCTGCCTAAATATTATCACATCTCAGACAGCATTTTGCCGCCAAACGGTTTTCATGACAGTTTCTTACTGCCGCCAGACCTTTATATCGCTGCGCAGGCGTAACCGTTCGGATAACCTCTGAACGGTTACACGCAGGCTTCCTTCTCCCATGCCCTGATTGTCTCCACTGGAAATTCTAAAACTTCTGCTATCGCTTCCGGTGAGTCGCCTCTCTTTAACATATTTCTGGCTGTTTTTTTGGCTGTTTCCTGCCTGCCTTCCTGTCTGCCCTCATCCATTAACATTCTTCCAACCTGCGTCACTCCCAACACCTCCTTAATATATTGCCTGGTTTCCTCGCTGATTACCTTGTCGGTAAAACTCAGTATTCCCGCCAGCACAAAGGATTCCTGTTCCTTATCCGATATCTTCCTTGCCAAATCCACGCATTCTTTGATTGCCTTCTGTTTCTTCTCTTCCCCCTTGTAGGTCAGCGGAAGAATCACCAGATGCATAAGCGTCTCATCTGTAATTGTCTGATTCTCAATACTCTTCCTGGCCTGCTCCAGCCATTCCTCTGACGGCGCTCCCGTCAGATACGCCGCTTCTGTCTGTATCCTGCAGGCTGTCCGCCCAAGTACCGTCTCCGCCCTCTCAATATCCGCCGTATACAATACCATCATATGGATATCCGGCTCTTTTCCCTCTTTCAGATACCGCTCGATCACATCCACGATATAACGCCCATATTTGGTAAAATTGGTTTTCCTGTATTCACTCTCATAGTCCAGAATCGCAACGCTTCCATCTTCCAGCTCAAACAAATTATCCATCCGGAGCTCTCTTGCCCGGACAAGCGGAATATCGGTCGGTTTGACATCCACTACTTTTAAGTCCGTTCCCAGCCCAAACAAAGACAGCGGCTTTCCCTTCATGTGATTTCCAAAAAGCTTTGAAACAATATCTTTATTCTGATATGCTACTGCAATACCTGTATCTTTTGGCCCCATTCAGCTTCCTTTCTCTTTTGATCTGTACGATTTAATGCATTGCCTCTGTTTTTATTATACTGAAAAAAGCTCTGTGATTCAAGAAAGTACAGCAAAAAAATCCGGCCCGCCTGTGCTTTCACAGGTGGGCCGGATAAAAAGGGGAGGTTGTGGATATACTGGATTTTCACGGTTTATTACCGCTTAAATCCGGCATATCCGCTGCCTTTCCTTTTATTTTTTGATTATTGGGGTTTATGATTATTTAACTATTTGGTGTATAAATTGGTGTATGGATGTTTACACCACCGCACACGCTTCCTGTTCCCAAACTTTAATCGTTTCAACGGAAAGTTCTAAGACCTCGGCTATCTCTTCCAACGAATCCCCTCTTTTCAGCATATTCCTGGCTGTCTTCTTTTTCGTTTCTTGCCTGGCTTCATCCATCAACATCTTCCCAACTTGCGTCATCCCCAACACCTCCTTGATATATTGTTTCGTTTCATCACTGATTATCTTATCGGTAAAGGCCAGTATTCCTGCTAACACAAACGTTTCCTGCTCCTTATCTGGTATCTGCTTTGCCAGGTCTACACAATCTTTAATGGCTTTCTGCTTCTTTTCTTCCCCTTTATAGGTCAAGGGGAGGATCACCAGATGCATCAGCATTTCGTCCGTTATATTACCTTCCTCTATGCGTTTCCTGGCGTCCTCCATCCATTCCTCTGACGGAACCCCGGCAAGGTAAGATGCTTCCACCTGTATCCGGCAGGCAGGCAGTCCGTTCCATGCTGGCCTTCGCTTCCTCAATGTCTGCCGTATACAGTACCATCATATGGATATCCGGCTCTTTTTCTTCCCTGAGGTAACGGTCGATCACATCCATGATATAGCGGCCATATTTGGTAAAGTTCGCCTTCTTATAGGCACTCTCATAATCCAGGATTGCCACGCTTCCATCTTCTAGCTCAAACAAATTGTCCATCCTAAGCTCCCTGGCCTGGACGATGGGGATATTTGTAGGCTTTACATCTACCACCTTCAAGTCGCTTCCCAATCCAAACAGCGAAAGGGATTTTCCTTTCATCCTGTCCCCAAACAGCTTGGAAACAATGTCTTTGTTTTGATACGCAATCGTAGCATCAGTATCCTTCTTCTTATTTGTATCCTTTTCTTCCATCCGGTTCCCCTTGTCGATAATTGGCCCCACAGTCAACTATTGATATCTTCCTCTTGCATAAAGTTGATATTTACCAACGAATATGACGTTCATCAATCATTTTTTTGCATTTTTTACATACAGCAATCCGTTTCGTTTTCCGCTTTATGATTTCCACTTTCCCCAGCGGATTCATACAGTATGGGCAATACTTCCAGTGTTCCTCTGGCGGGGTTGTAAAACCAAATGTCTGCTGCATTCCATCACCCTCTTTGCTATAGTCAAGTACGGTTCAATTCCCCCGCAATCGTTTGAATCTCATGGATTGATAATCTGGGGACATATTCCTGGATCTCCTCTACAGAAAATTTTCCGGATTTCAGCATATTCATAACTGTTTGGGTTGCTTCTTCTTGTCTGGCCTCATCCATCAGCATCTTTCCAACCTGCGTCATGCCTAACACCTCATTGATATATTTCTAATTAATTTGATTTTTATGCCATTGCACAAGCTTCTTCTTCCCAGGTTTTAATCCGCTCAACCGGAAGATCCAAAATATTCGCTATATCATTTAAAGAATCCCCCCGCCTCAACATATTTAACGCTGTTTTCTTTGCTCTTTCCATATCCCCTTGCTGCATTCCTTGTTGCATTCCTTGCTGTATTCCTTGCTGTATCCCTTGCTGCAGTCCCTGCTGTCTAGCTTCGTCCATCAGCATCTTTCCAACCTGCGTCATTCCAAGCACCTCCTTGATATACTGCTTCGTTTCATCACTGATTATTTTATCTGTAAATGTCAGTATCCCCGCCATGACAAAGCTCTCCTGTTCTTTATCCGGTATCTGCCTCGCCAAGTCCGCACATTGCCTGATTGCCTTTTGCTTTTCTTCCTCCCCTTTATAGGTCAATGGCAGGATGACCAGGTGCATCAGCACCTCATCCGTAACCTTGCCTTCTGATATGTGCCTTTTGGCATCCTCCAGCCATTTATCGGAAGGGACTTCCATCAGATAGGAGGCTTCTACTCGTATCTTACAGGCCGTACATTCCAAAATCGTGTTAACCTCTTCAATATCTGCTGTGTACAGCACCATCATATGGATATCCGGCAGCTTTCCCTCCCTTAAGCAGCGGTCCAGCACCTCCATAATGTACCGGCCATATTTTGTAAAATTTTCTGTCTTATACTGACTTTCATAATCTAAAATCGCCACGCTCCCATCTTCCAGCTCAAATAGGTTATCCATCCTAAGCTCCCTGGCCTGGACGATTGGAATATTCGTGGGCCTTACATCCACTACCTTCAAATCACTTTTTAAATGGAACAGCGATAGGGATTTCCCTTTCATCCGGTCACCAAAAAACTTGGACACGATGTCTTTGTTTTGGTAGGCAATCGCCGTGTCGGTATTCTTCTTTACATCCTTTTCTTCCATCCAGTTCCCCTTATCTTCATTTGCTATAGGGCAGCCAAGTTCCTGCCCTTATTTATGTCTTTTCACCTTTCTAACCCTATTATACAAAAAAAATTTATGCCCTTCAAGGGCAATCCCAAAATCCGCCTGCCCTTAAACTATGGCAGGCGGATTTCCCCATGGATGCCAGTATCTGCAGCTTATCTGCAGCTGCCCATCACCATAATATGCTGCAGACTCCACCCCCTGTTTCCCGGGCCAGCATAATACAGTCTTTTTCTTGGCTGTAATAGTATACCATATCTGACAAGATATCCTCCGGTGCTACCTCCTTTCGGTTGATTTCCCTGACGATTGTTTCTGCTTCCTCCCAGTCAAAAAAGCCATCAATTTTCGCCAGGATGGTTTCATGGATGCTGGAAGGAAAGATGATAAAATCACCTCCCATCTCTTCTGCCATCTCCTTTAAAACGCCGGGATACAGGATGGACGCTGCTCCTCTAACGTTTACTGTATTCGTCAGCACATACATAAGGTCAGATGGATTTCTTCTTTCTTTTCCCGGGATTCCCATCACTTCATCGTGGCAGCTCCCCAGCAGATTCCCGAAATCTGGTATCCCTTCTGTTATCTCCTTAAGCATATCTTGCAAGCGCATCCATTTTACTGGGCACAGCTTTGGCGTATTTTCTTCTGCTAGTTGCCACAAGGCATCTATGTCCGTCCCCCAAAGCTCCATATGGCGGTTCGTCACCTTGGTGGTCACCCGCCCATGCTCTCCCTGCCCCAGCACAATCATGAATACTGCTGTAAGGTCACCACATACTTCTTTATATGGAAGCTCCCTCAGCATTTCCTGGTTTCGGTCAAAATTAACCAGCTGATAAATCAGCTTTCCCTTAACCTTCTGGAAATCGAACATCTCCCGAAGTATTCCATCGACAGCTTCACAAAATATTTTTCCCATCTGACTTATAGAGTTTCCCTGGGCTGTGGAATCCCCATTCTTTATTTCTCCCAATATCTCTTTTTCAACACGGTACATATTTTTTCCTTTCTTCCAATCATTTGCTTTTATCCGTTCTATTCCCCTCACTTAAGCAAGGAAAATCCATTTTGCTATGTGGATTCCTTCTTTTATCCCAAAGCGGTATACATCCTCAATTTCCCTTCCTTGGCAGGCCACCAGCCAGTCCAGGAAATCACTCCCATCCTTCTCCATCTCTGGATATTTCCCAGTGAACAATTCCCTCCATTTGTGGAACTGCTCCTGTTCTTCCTGGGCATCCCCCGGGCTTTCTTTCTCCCTCTCCTTGCTGAAATAAGACAATCTCTCTGCCAAAAGCAATTCCAGCAAGTCTTTTGTTTCATCATCCAATGTATCCCAAAGCCATTGCCCAAAGTCTGGTTCCTGGGCCGCCAGCACTTCCTTTATTTTTTCTGCGTTATCTCCTTTTTTCCTATCCATTTTCACACGTCCTTCCTAATTTCAAAATTTCTTTTCTGCCCCTGGATACACTATGCCGCTTCCCTGCTTTTTGAATTTTTAAGGGATTTCATGGCTTTCCTATACGTTTCCCCATCTATCTGCTCGGGGGACTGGAGATGGTATCGGGCCAGTACTGTATCCAATGTAACCCCGGTCCGCTCCAGTTCCCTTTTCAGCGTATCCTGCTGTTCCTGGCTAAGGTATCCCAATCCATTCCCAGGCATATTTCCGGCTGCAGCTGCCTTCTTCTTTGCCAACATGGCATCCTTCCTTTTATCCATGGAATATACAGCCTGCCCCTTAGCGTTTACCACCACGAGAAAATCAATCGCTCTTTCCTCGTCATAAGAAATTGCCTGCACCCGGAACCGGTCGCTGGTATAATATTTCTGCTCCCTGTCCTTTTCCTTTTTTTGGATATTTGCAACTTCTGCAGGAATCCAGATAAAGGGCGCTGTATACAGTTCCCTGCCCAGCCCCCAGTTAAAGCAGGCCCGCTTAAAGCTGTCCGATGCCTGCCCCTTCTCTTTCTCCGAATAGCTCATGGTTCCCACATCCTGCTTCCCGACCCACTGTCCTTTCTCATGGTCCCAAATCTCTACTGTGCAGTATAAATTTCCGTCAATCATCTGATGGCTCCGCTTCCAGCCGAAAGGCGTAAAGGTTTCATCCAATATTTTTTGGTCAACACGGGCATCCTTGAATAAAAGCAGGCTTAAGCCCTTTTCATTAATCATAGAAATTCTGCATTCTATCTCATCTGCACGAAGCAGTCTTATCTTAATATCACTCACTGCTTTCTCTTCTCCTTTCTAAATCTCCATGCGCCCGGCGGAGAACGCACTAACACACATAAAAGTCTGGCGGGATACCAGTTCCTATGCTGCCTTGATGGTGAATCTCCTGGATGTAGTCGTTCTGGCAAAATCCCGATAAACCTCCGGCCGCTCCTCCTTCATCCGTTTGGTGTCCAGCTTTGTAGTGTCCACATTCGTCCAACTAATTCGGTACTTCTCATTCACCGCAAGCTCATTGTCCTGCATGAAACACTTGATTTCCTGCTCAATCTGCTTCTGTTCCTGTTCCAGTTCCCAAATCGTCTTAAGCAATGCTTCCCGCCGCTCCAGCTTTTCATCAAATCCGACTAAGGGAACCACACTATTCTTCCTGGCGCTATGGTAATATTTTGCCAATACTTCGTCACAGGCTTTAGAACCGTCCGGCTCCGGCATCACTCTCGGGATAACGTGCTGGTTCCAGAAGGCCTCCTCAATTGTAATCAGTGTTTGGATTACATGATCATCCCAGGTGATCTTCTGGTACTGGAACCCGCTTCCCAGGATGACTACCGCGATATACCATTCCCGTTTCCCGGTCACAGCCATGTAATGGAGACATTGAATCAGATAGTGGGGCGGAATCTGCCCCTCTTTCCACTTTCCTGCCTGGAAAGCATTGGCCGTCTTGCATTCCAGGCCAGCATCCTCCCCTACTACCAACCGGTCCACGTCCGCCAGCATAAAAGGATAATCCCTGTTCCGGTACATCTTATTGGAGCGGCGTACTTTTAGCCCGGTTTCCTCCATAAACCGTCTGGCTACGTACTCCTCCAAGTCTCTGCCTTGGCGCATGGCCTCATTATCCAGGTCGATAATCTCTTCCGAGATTTTATCCTGGTATACCTTCATCGGGCTGCTATATGGATTCAGTCCGCAGACTGCTCCGGCATCTGAACCACCTATCCCAGATTTCCTCATGCGCAGCCATTCTTCGCGGCTGATTCCTGCAGTTGATATGGCACTTCTCATCATCGTTTCTTCTTCTCCTTCTCTCAATCTACGCTCAAACAATTTAATCGATTTGCATAAAGCAAAAACAGGAGTGCCTTCTAAGACACTCCTTTCTTCTCGTTCTGCTGTTTCCGACACCTGCACTACCACCACTTAAATAATTTCACAATTACATGTATAATTGCAAATGGCATCTCTCGTCCTCCCTCGTTTTATCTCCTGTCTTTCCCCGGCTACGCTGTTTTCAGCAACTCATAAGCCCGGTCAATCATAGCATTCCCCTCCACTGTTTTTGCGAAAAGGCATTCCTTATAATTGGCTCTTTCCCGCAGCGGCTTAGCATGAGTTGCAAAGTCGGATACAGCATTTAAGAACCGGTATCCATTTTTCCCCACATGCTTTAAATCCGGTGCATCAAAATATCGGGCCTTTAAATCTTCCTTTAGCCGCGCCTGATTTTTTTTCTGCAGAGACGTAGGGGAATCATACACAGGAAACAACTGGTCAATATACTCCATTACCTTCTGCTCGGAAAGCTTTATCCTGCGCAGCTCCTCAACGGTTTTCCCCAGTTCCTTCATGTAGGTTTCTGCACGGAACAAGGTATCCTTGGCATCCTCGATCTTAAACTGAATATTCCCTGTATGCGCCGCCGACCAACACCGCTTAGCCTGGGCTAATGCCAGATTCAGCGTATTCATGCATACGACCCGGATTGGTGTCATGGCTACTTTGATCGCCCCTGTCCCGTCATGGGCATTCATAAATACCAGATAGGGAGTGATTTCATCCCCGCTGATGATATAGCGTTGGGGAAGCCTTGCCAGAATCCAGGTCCGCTTGCCATCCTGCAGAGAGCCTGCAGTCTCATAAGTAATGCCTTCGCCTAACAGGGCATCTGTAAAGGCGAAGGCATCTTCATTCTGTACGACTTTGTAACGGTTTGTCACTACACCCAAAACCTGGCTGTCCTTATCCCGGATATTTGCTCGGAAACCAGGAATCAGCTGTCCGTTCCCAGTCATAATCGGCTTCTGAATCACCTTCCAGTCCAGCCCAGCCAGCTGCAGGGCCGCACGGGAATTAGGCGCTTCTTCTACTCTGGTTCCCAGGCCATGCCAGGGACATTCTCTTGTGTAAAACATGGTCTCAACTTCTGCTGACATTTCATTACCTCCTTGAATTTTGATTGGTTGTTATATTTCAGGGAGATAATATATATTAGAAACACTTGATGATACAAATCCTGTACTGAAATAGGATTATTTCTCATAGGATGAAATCAATGCAACATTGTTTTTCTGAACTTCTGTCAGTATATCATCCGAAAACTGATCGGCAGGAACCCTACCGCTATACCAGCTTTTTCCCTCAAAATACGCCTTCAAATCAGCAGAAGAAAACTGTCTGCCATACGCGGCATAAATCTCATTCCTGGCAACTCTCAGCTCATCTGCACTCAAGCCGGCAACATCCTCTGGGCTCAGCGGCTCATAAAAAGATTTCCAAAGGAGAAGCGAATCCCCATAAGGATTATTACTTCCGGATTCTTCCTGCAGATTTCCGGCAGCATCTTTCGGATATGCTTCCATGTTAGAAAAATATCCCCCAGATAATTCTGACGCAGACATTGTTTCCACAAGTCCTGCCAGCATTACCAGCGTTGTACCTTGGGCTTCTGGCTCATTCCCGTCGGAAAGACTAACAACAGGCATTGCAATCACCCGGACAAGATCACCCTTCACTGCATTGACGTTCATATTCGGATACAGGACATAGTACAAATTTCCTTCTGTATCTTCTGCTTCAATTTCTTCCATATCTGCATTTTCATCCCAAATCTGATTCACCTGCAGATTTTCTAAGAAAGCGAATGTTCCGTTATATCTCAGCGGATTTTTCGACATATAGGCATAATCCAGGCTGTAGTTGATATAAGGTTCCAATTCATCCAGGTCATCATAACCAGCTGGGAAAAAATTTGGATTTGCGTTGATAAAATCTTCCTGTTCTTCTGCGAAAATCGTTTCCAGGTTATCCTCCTCATCATAATCCAAATATTCTTTGTTATCCTCCATGTCTTCATCGGTTTCTATGTAGGATTCTGATGAAGCAGTATTTCGTCCTTTATCACGATCCGGATCCTTTTTGACAAATAGTGATAAGATTGATGCCGTAATTAAGGTAGCTATACAAAAGCAAGCGAACCATTCCATAAATACTGGCCGCCAGCCAATATAGAACACCGTTTTAAAAATTTTATGATATATTCTATTGATCACTATCGTCAATACGATTATTACAATAAACATCATTGTTGCTAACATCTCTTCTATTCCTCCCTTATCAAACCTCAAAAATATGTATCTCTAAAATGTATAACCAATCCGCTTTAACTCAGAAATAAGGTCAAACGCCTTCTTCCATTCTTTCCGCTCTTTTGCTCTGCCCAAATTTCCAATGATACCCAGAATACTGATAATAACCGCAATAGGAAACGCCAGTGGAAAAATCGCGGTTAAAAATATTCCGATAACGACAATTAAGACAGCCCCAAGCAGGGTATTTCCCATTCCGGTATCCTTATATTCTTCTGCCTGCTTAAGCTCTTCTGACAGCATCCTTTTTGCATTTTGGTTCAGCAATTTTTTCTCCTTTTCCCTTGCATCCTCCGGAACTTCAACCGTCCTTAGAAACTGCCAGGCCCCGCTGAAATCCCTGCGCTCTAAAAATCTTTCTATCTTTTCCGGCAGCATTTCAACTTGAAGCGCCTCCAGTACCTGCTCTATTTTTTCCAAATATTCATTCACATGAATATACTGAAACGAATGAGAGCGAAGCTTCTCCATTGCCGAGGAAATACTTGCTTCATCGTCAATATCTACTGCATTCAGCGTATCCTCGCAGTATTTAAGCTCTTCCCTGGCCGCCCTTGCTTCTTCATCGGAAGAATAAAGCACCCCGTCCACTGTCCGAAAATTCGTATCAAAATTCTTTAATTTCTCCTCTAAATCACCAATCTCCTTCTCGACGGAAATCTCCTGGAATCCGGCTTCCGAAAGTTCTTCCTGTGCCTTCAAGATACTTGCTTTATCCAGACTGTCAACCGAGTTGATAATTTCATTTTTTAGGGCTCGTTCTACTTCTTCTAAGTAGCTCTTTTTTGGATACCGCTCTACCGGATAATCTCTTAGCTGCAGTAATCCCTCCCAAATTGATTTTTTCTCTGTCAATGAAATCCCTGAAAAAATGTGCTCCAGCTCCTGCTTCTCTGCCTTCGCTGCCTCCGCTTCCTGAATAGAAGAATATGTCGTCGCCTCAAAGATCCTCGCTTCGGTTTCCAGCCGATTGTAATTATCCTGCACTTTTTTGAAAACAGGGCTGGATGCTTCATCAATTCCATAATATTGAGCTTTCGGTTTTAATTCCTCTAACAGTTTCTGATATCCGGCTAAATCTTCACTCTCTGGTTTTAAAGCCATGTCTTCCAATAACTGATTCTTGTATGCGTTCAGTTCTCTTCCACACCCAAAGAATCCGGCCATCGATTGGAGCTCTTTTTTTTCATCTCCAAATCTGGAAAGGGCCAGCCGGTAAAACCGGATATTGTACGGGTCGAGTTCAAATAGCTCGCCCATCATTTCTTTAAATTTGCTGCCTTCCACTTGTAGCTTTTCAAGATTTCCCAAAATGGCATTCGCTCTCTCCGATTCTTCCTCATATCGCGGTTTATATTCTATGCCAAAGCGTTCACTCCCACAATCTGTATTTGCGAGCAGGATATTAAAGGCATCATCACTTAACGCCTGCAGCAAACGTCCTACAGTGTCAGGATTCTCATACAGTTTCCTTTTCTTCTCCTTCGCCTCCCAGCTTGACCCGATATTGCCAATCGCATTAAAAATACCATGTCCGATTCCGCTGGCTGCGTTAAGCATCCCTGCTGTCGCTGCTCCTGCGATTGCACCGCTTAAGCCAAACCCGCCGCCGGTCCATCGTCCGCGCATATTTTTGCGCATGGTCCGGTATTGAGCTTTCTGCTCCTGGGTCATGATAATATTACTATATGCATCCATAATCTGGTCATAAACGGAATCGACTGCAAGACTGTTCCCATGATATAACGGCATGTAATAATCCCGAATAAAAATATCGGTTGTTAAATCCAGTGCCCCTCTTTCAATCCATCGATTTGCAAGCATATTTATGACCTTATATAATAATCCATGCAAATCATCCGGCATTCGTTCCATAGCCGTGTCCATCGAGTGATATCCATGGTACATCTCCAAAAACGCATCTCGCACTTTTTCCCGGATTACAAGATTTTCTAATCGGACTGCTGCATAATTTCCCACCTCTTCACTGACCGGAAAGCTCATCCCCTGGTATTGAAACTCTACCATTTTCCCGCATCCATCCTTTCTTCGGTTTTTCCTGTACTTTGAACTGTCTTTATCTCTTCTTTTTCCGTTCAAATACTTTTTATTGATATATCGTATTATCGATATATATTATACGACATTTTCTATCTATTGTCTATCACTATACCGAAATAAAATTATCGTGTTCGAGAAATACTATAATCGAGGTGATCCCATGTTCAATGTACTAGAACGGTTACAAGAGCTCCGTGAAGCTAGAGGCTTATCGGTCTACAAGCTGGCCAAGCTCTCAGGCATCCCCCAATCCACCATCGCGACCTGGTATCAAAAAAACCTCTATCCTCCCGTCGATAAGTTAGAAATCATCTGCGGTGTTTTCGGCATCTCCTTATCCGAATTTTTCAGCACAGGGCCCCTCAAATCTCTGAATCCGGAGCAGGAAACCCTGTTAGACCGTTGGAACCGGCTGTCCACAAAAGAAAAAGATTCCATTCTTTCTGTGATGGAAGCCTTCTTAGACAAATACTGATATGGAATCAGGCATCCCGAGAACCGTTCTTCTTCTCAGGGATGCCTGACAATCCTGTAAATCGCCAGAGCACTTAAAGGTTTAGCAAACTCCGCATAAGCCGGATTCCCTCTTCCAGCCCAAAGAAATACAGTGCCTCCGACTCTTTCTGGTGAACCGCAAAAAGATCATCAAGAAAATCCTCGCTGTCCTTTATCAATTCCGGGGACCTCTCTCTTAGGACCCTTTCCCAGTTTTGCCTCAGCTCCATTTTCTTCCGTTTCTCTTCTGAGTGCTTATCTTCCCACTTCCGCTGAAAATAAGCCAGCCTTTCTGCAATCAATAGATAAAATGCCTCTCTGGTTCCTTCATCCATATCTGCTTCCCATCTGCTCTCCCGCCAGTATCCATTTTCTTCCATAATTTGATCAACCTCCTGAATTTTTATTGATTCTTTAAAATCAGAGGAATTATATATTGGGCAGGATGGAGATACTACCGAAGCCTGGAGCACACAGCCTCCGCTCTTAATTTTTATCCTGAAAAAATGCTTCAGCAACCGCATTAAACCGTGCTTCCCTCTGCCCTTTGCTGTAAAAAAAATCATGCAACTTTCGTCCGTCTTTTACACACACCGTATTGACAGCAAAATGAATATGATAATTTTTATCCTCATGATCCGGAGCGTGAACCGCATAAACCACCCCATAACCGGCCTCTTTATATTCTTCACTCATGCAGAATGCCATCTCCTCCAGCATCTTTTCCCGGCCTTCTAAATTGCCGGATTCTCTGGAAAGAGAAAAATATTCATGATAACAATACCGTCCATGTCTCCTTGTATTTCTAGTATAACTGCAGTGGATTTGTTTCCATTGCCGAATCACAGTCTCAATTCCCTTACTTCCTTCCCCATACCTAGCTCCCCATAAAACCTCTTTTTTGTCTTTCTTTCTGGTCCTGGTAATATAGCGCAAAAGGTTTTCCATTTCCCTTTCACTGTCAAAAGCTTTCCTCTCCATTTTGGTGATCAAGACACCATAGGAACAATTTCCTTGATTGGTTTTCATCTTTAATTTCCCCTCCTTCTGCACTCCTCCCGATCAATAATTTCTGCAGCTGCTGCAAGATATTTAAAGACTTCTTTTGATCGTTTATCCGGATTCAACAGTTCTGCTTCTAAAGCTTCCCGGATGACCTGAGATATCGAACAATTCCTTACTTTTGCAAATACCTCAAGCTTTTTATTTTCTGCCTCTGATAAACGGATAGAACGTATATTCGATTTACTCTTCTTTCGGCTTTTTGTTTTCATCATGATATACCTCCTCTATCTTTTTCATTTCTTATATTTTATTCATTATAAGAAGTATTCTATTTACTAGGTATCCAATATCTATCAAGCACGCAAAAATGACATCGAATTTCCCAATCTTTTTCACCGGCATCCGCTTTCTGCTATAAATCCGGTTAAAAAAAATGTAATACATTTTGCCCTTTCTTTCTTTCCAAATCTGAAGATATTTTTGTCTCATTATTCTTCTGTTGCACTTTCTTTCTTATTCATGCGTTTTATTACGCAATCATGAGTATTCATATTTTATCATTTTCCTATAACATAATAATAATCCTTCTCGAAATTTCATCTATCCTTTGCAATAATATCAAAAATGATATTTCTGCTTTTTATGAATTTTCATGAACATTCATACACTGCCATAAGAAAAAAATGAAACGACTTGTGAAAGGAGAATTGCATCTATGACCAGTAATTATCTTACTTTAAAAGAATTTTGTGAGTTGACAAGAATCAGTACTTCAACTGCTTATCGGATGATTAAGAACAAAACCCTTCCGGCCACGAAATTGCATGGCGGACGGTATTGGAAAATCCCTGCAGATTTCCTTCCGACCTATAATATCGATACCGGTCGGATCGAGAGGTATGATACGTAGAACATCCTGGGACATACAAGGATCTCCATATTAAAGGAATCTCATGCCAAGGATCTCTTGGATATAGAAAAAAATTTTTTAAAAAAGAAAAAACGTGTGGTTTTTGTAGTAATGAACCACAAAAACCACACGTTTAAGTTTTTTCAGACCGCTCTCCTTCTCATAACCAGAGCACCTACATAAGTAAAGCTCTCCATATGACCTAACCTATAAGATATTCGTATTGCATTCTTTACAATGCCTGATCACTTTAACGGTATCTTCTGGTAACCACGCTGCTTTTCTTAAATAGGTAAAATAATATTGAAGATCATGTTTGTTGACCCAACCCTTTCGGAATATATCTCCCATAAAAGGCTGGATATGCTCTTCTTGTAGCAATGGGGTAAAAAACGAAAGGCCATATTTTTTCAATACAGCTCTTGTCCTTTCATCATAGCTTTCTATACGTACATCGCAATATATATTCCTCATCAATTTACTATGGCTCTCGACTTTTATCCCCATTTTTTTATTCGTTTCTTTAACACCATTCACTAAACCATCCTTTAAAACAGCCTCTAAAACATCCTCTAAATATCCATCGCGGATCTTTTCCAATGTTTTCCCTAAATTTTTGGTTTTTCTGATCTGACTGATGATACTATCGTTCAGATCCTGACTATCGTTCAGTTTATGTTTTTTCAATAACGTAACGATAGATTGATAATTGTTTTGTTTATGTAAGATCCTCTGATCATGCATAAAGTTTAGTATCTCTTTGACTTGCCTTTTTTTATCTTCAGCTTCATCTCTCTTTTCTTTATCTTTAATCATTTTGCGGATCATGTCTATGGTCATATCGCAGTTTGATCTTTTATGGATCCGCTTGATGATATCATCGATTTTCTTTTGCTCACTATCTGTACCGAACCGTTCTATCTCGTCCACCATCTCTCCGATTTCCCTCTCATCCAATGCGCTATACCAATCATATAAAAAAGACAATAGCTCTTCTTTAGATCCTAACTTCTCAAAAAATCTCTTTGTATCCTTCTGGCACTTCGGATCAAGTATCACCAGACGATAGAGGAACCATAAATAAAAATCAATCGTAGCACCTGGATGACACTTATCCGGTAGCATCCCCAGCCCTTTGGAATGACGAGCTATACCGCTGTTTAAAATCGCCAAAAGATTTTTGTCAAAACTTTTTTTCATCTCTTTATCTAATATGATATTTCTCGCCAATCTAAACAAGAAAAAGTAAAAATGTATACATATCTTATGGATATAAAACATGTTTTTACTATTTGCAGCTTCCCGTTCTCGCCTCTCATTTTCTCCGACCGGATCCCTAACCCTCATTGTCCATACAACAGTATCTGATATCGGATCTTCCTGATACGGCAATGCATATTTTGCTGTGGGGATGTATTCTGCAAAAAAGGGTCTCCAAATTCCTTGTGTGACGATCCCGATGATAGTACCTGCTAGATAACGGTGCTCCAAACTATATAATGCCAGATACCTATAGTCTTGGGCAGAATGATAATATACATATGCATAGATCAGATATAAGTAAAAATAGAATTTGTTATTTTGTGCATCCTCATCTTCCATCATGTTTTTTCCGATCTTCCCCGACGATATAAAATCACTGTATCTCTCATGCACATCTGCCATATCGAGTAAGAAACTATTGATATAATCTATATTCGATATATAAGCCATACTTTCATCCTCCTTGATCTTCAGTTGTATATATTGATCCAACAGATCGGAGGGCAGCACCTTTACTGAGGAGAGGAGCTCCCTTTTTCCCCAATCTTTAACTTTCCCCCAAAATTCTCTATCATCTGCATTTTTTTCCTTCTCTTTTAAGCTCACACTTTTTAAGATAGCGATCACTTCGATATATGCCAAGTCATATATTGGCAGCTTTGGCCGCTCATATTTACTGTCCGCATCCTTTCCCTTCCCAACACGCATAGTATTGATGCCACTTCCCTGTGATGCTATCATGCGGAACTGTCCATCACGTCTGACCAACGATACGTCCTTAACCTTCAATCTCTTCGCTAAACGTTGGAGCGTCACAGGATCCTCTTTCATTTTAGGCATCCTGAGCTTCTCTGCCAACTTTTCGATACACCATTCATAAGTAACTGATGGGGTCATCTGTGGTTCCGTATAGTAATTCATAAGGACTCCCTGCACAAAGGCATTATTATAAACATCCCAACGTTCATGATGATATTCTTCTGGAATTTCAAGTCTATAATCCGTATAGTCAATCAATATCTTTAAAATATCATCGACCTTACCACATTCTGTACCATATATTTCTTGTTCTTTTAGGTCTGCAATTTTGGATGCTAAAACTTTTAAATCATGATGATTTACCGAACTCATCATCTCTTTAGACGCTCTATAAAAGTCTTTTTTTGCTAGGTCTAACAGCTTTTCAAATCTCATAAGCTTTACTCCTTTTCATAATTTTCCCATACGTCGTGATCGCTCCATTCTTTATCTATAAAAGAGCAAATTTAAAAATTTTCGTTAAAATGCACAAAAGATAAAACATCAACCATTTTTAGGTGTATACTGTTGTTACTCACACAACCAGCACCTGAAAAGGAGGATGTCTTATGGGTAACAGTATATACCATTCTTTCGTGATTTACAATCGATTAATCCAGTTAAATTTAGGGCAGATTTTTCATCAACCGTGATGAAGCATATTTTATCTATCCTCGTTTCTGTATTTTTACGTGGCTACCGGGGAAAAACGGTTGATTTCGCTGAGCCATCCGCTCTGCGGGCATTTCTTTGTACGGATTGTACCTTAAGTATAGAAGAAATCCTGGCTATTTACATTGAACGGTGGGCCGATAGAGGTGTTTTTTGTGCATTTTTTCAAATTTGCTCATTTATAGCTTTATGTATATTTTACCAGATTCTCATAAAATATCCACAAAAAAACTTCTCTTTTCAGATTCCTAATCAAAAAACGGGATCATTCATATCTTATACGCTATACTAGCAAAAAAGGAGGAGTTCTATATGGAAAGTATCATTATCGATGAAACATTAACCCTGGCCAACCAGGGGATCTATGATGGCGAGATCCAGGTTCTGTCCCTCGTCATCGATGGCGTCGAGGTCATCCACAACTACACCGATGACGAAGGATCCCCGTCCCCTGAGCAGACAAATGGACTGACATGGGCCGCAGGAGACATCGAGAACATCGATGACACCTCCTCGAAGATCACTTGCCTGTACCATCTCAGGAACGCTGACATTGACAAGGATGAGCCGGTCACATGTTCCTATGATCCAGAGGCCACCAAAGCCTTCTTAAAAGAATTGGACGAAAAAACCGGCATCCGCCCCAAAAACAGGGCCCTTACATTATCCGTATTACGGAGGCTCTTCCGCCATCTCACCCAAGGACCGACCAGATCAGAAACCCATCTCCCGTTCCCGGTCAAACAGACCTATATCTCCGACCGCTCGGGCTGGCACCACATACAGGGACGATGGATCTACCTGACCGCAGAATATGCTATCACTGCGGAAGGTATCGACTATCATTGGCGCTGCACTGCATCGAACGCTCACCTGCGTTTCGACCCATCACTGCCACCAAAAGTTGCTTATCAAAGGATACTGGATCTTCTGAACCTGGACTTTGGGTCTACCGGCCCGATCCTGACCAGCGCCATCCTGAGCATCTTAGGGCCGCTCCAAAAAATGATGGGGCAAAAGCCGCTTCCAGCCCTCCTAATATCCGGGCCTACCTCCAGTGGGAAGACACAGCTTGCAATCGGGCTGGCACATATACTGACCGATGCGAGCGGGGATCTGGAGCAAGTATTCCTCCTACAAAATCCGCTCAAAAAGCTGTTGAAAGAGATCCACTCCTTGTCTGGCACGACCTTGATCCTGGATGACATCCGGCGCTCTCCCTCTGCGGCTCTGAGAGAGAAAATCTGCTCCGTCCTAGATACCATCGTGCGTGACTGTTATCTGACAGGTCATCTGCTCCCTATCCTTACAGGAGAGAGCGATGCTCTAAAACGCATGCCCCGTTCCTTAGAGAACCGCTGGATAGAGTTCTCGCTGGATCCTTCACCGGAAGCCCTCGCTAGAAGGAAAAAGGTAATCGCTCAGCTCCATGAGGAGCCATTATTAGTGCGTACCTTTTTCAAAAATTTGATTGAATTTTTGGCATCCTTCCTAGAGAGTTTAG
The DNA here is from genome assembly GCA_910575795.1 of Clostridiaceae bacterium. Lineage (GTDB taxonomy): Bacteria > Bacillota > Clostridia > Lachnospirales > Lachnospiraceae > Otoolea > Otoolea muris. The sequence goes on from CAJTGE010000014.1 coordinate 78,841, forward strand.
AAGGCGTGACCGACTTTCCGGATCCGGAAGCAGCTTTCCTCGACATATTGCCTTATCCGGAGCTGCATTCCAGGAGTTATGATAATCTGCAGGTCTCTCATTGGGCCTTTGGGATCTTTCTCGAATATGGTAGATGGCTCGGCGCGCTATCCGAAGAAGATGTTGAAACCTTTACCAAGAGATATGTCGATGTTTTGAAGGAGTTATCTGAGCGGCAGGATCTGCGCGACCCTGAAATTCAAACGGTATCTACATTCCTAGCTTTGATCAAACGGATGCGTATACAAAGAGCGAGTAGCTTAGAGGAGCCAGGTTATACCCTTAAAAACGGTTTGGGCACTAATCACTATAAAAACACTTATGGCCATCAGGCGATCATCGCTATGCATGAAGGCTACTCGGGTGTCTATATCGAAGACGCTACCAGGCTGTCTAATTATCCGGACAATCTTGTTCCAAGGACTTTGCTCGTCATAGACTATGCAAGCTTTGAAAAGCTTTTTTCTGAGCTTGCAGAGATATGCCGAGACGCACATATGCCTTTCCCTTTTGATTCATTTGCCGACTTTAAGAGATGTCTAAGTGACCAATGCTTGCTACTCGGGAGATCACGATACGACCCTAATCATCCTAGCTATGCAATCAATAAAATCTCTGGGTATCCCTGTTACAATGATCAATGGGAGATCGAAAATGTAGCTGTTTTGGTTTTCAAGCTCAGTGGAAGACTGAAAGACCAGATACAAGCTCAATGTGGTCTATGGTATACTCAAGGACACATACGGCATACCCATGCTGAAGATGTAGAAGCTTGCGCAAAATGTCTCGCTCCATTGAACGCTTACCCCCAAAAATCGTAATGCAATGCTCTTTAAAAATATATCATCTTACATGAAAAAGAATACGAAAGGAGATAAGACCATGAGACAAGGTGCTTTAGTCTATGATGAAGAGCTGGCCCGCTATGACATCCGCTTCGGCCTTACCGACTACCACGGCGGCCTGCACTGCGGCACAGGTATGGATGTCATGCTTAGTGGAAAATGGGTGCACACCCGAATTGAATTTGATCATGGCTGGTATTTAGTTGACATTCCGACAAGGGTGCTGGATGGACTAATCGTGCGTATTTAGGCATCAGCAGAACTAATACAGCCCCAATTATCGCATTCAGGAGGTATCTCTATGGGAAATAATGGAGTTCCCATTTAACCAAAGCCTTTGCTGAACGGTACTGTGATTTTACCGGCAATGCTAAGGATAAGGTATCTTCTTCACAGATGCATTACCTGTTTGAAGATTTTTGCTGCTTATTATCAATCCCTCCGCTGGAAATCAGTGCGTTTTCCCGGCTATTTCGGGAAATCTTCAAGGATAAGGTTGAAAAAATACGTGCCCGCATCGGCTCTGATAATGTGCAGGCATTTACCAAAGTCCGGCTGACAAACCGGACTGAGCCACAAGACTGAATAATTAAATTTTGGCATTGATGGATTACATATTATATCACTGAAAGAAAACCAGGATTTTATTATCAGAAAGGAAGAAAGAAAGGAGATTTTTATGAATACGATTCAAGTTCCATTATCCGAAAAAAGACTGCTTAGTGTACCAGAATTTCAAATTTACGCCAGTATCGGCAGAAACAATGCCTTCAAGCTGATTCGGCAGGCAGGCTGTGAAATCCGTATCGGAAAGCGGGTTTTCGCTGACCGGGTTAAGTTTGATGCTTGGTGTTCCGCGCAAACATCATAAAATCCATCAGGATAACGCCCGACTGCGCATTGACTTTTTTAACAACCGATTTGAGAGGGCGGTAAAAGCCCTCTCAATTTTTAGGAGGAAAGCAAATGCGCAGCATTTTTCCAATGCTTTCCGACGACTTGGCAGGTGACGCGTAGCGGCGCGTGCCGATACCGCATTTATAGGAGGAAAATTATGTCTGCTAAAAATAATGATACCCGAAAGTTTCCAAAAGGCATCACTCTCCGGGCCGATGGGAATTACATGGGGCGATTCACCTATTATGGAGAACGCTATACACTCTATGACAAAGACTTAAAAAAGCTACAGAGGAAATTAGACGATCTGCGCTACGAATTAGAACATGGCCTTTATGCCAAAGAAAATCAAATCACCGTTAATGACTGGTTCCATACCTGGATTAAAGAATACAAGGAACCCTCGGTCAAGCGTGGGACGATTGGCGTCTATCAAGATACCTATGATTCCTATATCAAAAAACCATTAGGCAAGAAAAAATTAAAAGATTTACGGCCAGAACAGATTCAAAATCTGTTCAATACCTTAAAAACAAATGGATATTCCAGAAGCACGATTGAATTAGTATCGGTTGTCTTAAGCGGAATGTACAAGCAAGCCTATAAAAACCAGTTAATCCGGTCAAACCCAGTCCCCCACACTACCCTCCCCAAAATGGAAGAGCCGGCAGAACGTCGGGTATTGACACCAAAAGAACAGGAAATCTTTTTAAGTACTGCCCAAAATTATCATTATGGATATGTCTATGAACTGGCTTTATCTACAGGAATGCGCAGCGGTGAGATACGGGGCCTTGAATGGAATGATATTGATTTTCAAAACAGGATTATCCATGTACGGGGAACCCTGGTGCAAAACCGGTACGGTTTTTATAAGGACCTACCCAAAACCAGCAGCAGTTACCGCGATATTCCCATGCTGGATAATGTATATGAACTTTTAAAAGCACACCGAAAAAATCAGATAGAACAGAAGCTGTCTCTTGGCTCCCATTGGGAGCCAGTCGAAAAATTGGATAACTTAGTTGTCACTACAGATACCGGACGTCCCTTAGGTAAAACCTACTTAAACAATGGAATCAAAACCATTATCAAACGGATAGAACAATCCGGGCAGGAATTTGCTTACATTTCTTTCCATGGGCTTCGCCACTCATTCGCTACACGCTGTATTGAAAATGGTATGGAACCACAAGTATTAAAGGCGATTTTGGGACATTCAAAATTATCTTTGACTATGGACTTATATGCCCATGTCCTGCCGGATGCAAAGTCAAAAGAAATGAAAAAGATTTCTTGTTTATTTCCTGTCAAAGATATATCCTGATTAGCCTCTCCAAAATGCCCCCATTTAATATTCAAATTGGTGTAAAAGTGGTGTAAATATCATTCCGTCTGTCATCTGGAAAATTAAGGAATCTTAAAAACCCTGATTTTATCAGAAAAAAATCGGTTTCGATACGTCCTTGTACCGAAACCGATTAAAAAGGGGAGGATAAGTATTCAAAACTTTCTCTTTTGTGATAGTAACAGTATAACCCATCTCTGACGGTTTATACACCCGCTTCTAAATTTTTTTGTCTGATTGTATCAGCGCCGTTATTGTTCGCACGCCAGCGCCCCGGGCAGGCTCTTTTGGGCCCGGACTGTTATGGAGTTCCTGCCTCCTTCCCGTCGTCCTCATAATAGGCAATCTTGCTCTCCAGCCTCCGGATCGTTTCGTCCATTTCCCGGCGCTTCTCCAGAAGCGCTTCCCGCTGCCGCACTAAAAGCTGCATCCGCTCCGGCTTTGTGTGCTCTCCCTCGCGCAGCAGGGCCATATATTGGAGCAGCGTTTCCACAGGCATGCCTGCGCTCCGCATACATTTCACAAATTCCACCCACCCGCACTCCTCGGGCTGATAATCCCGGACGCCGCTCTTATTTCTGGTCACCGGCGGAATCAGGCCGATTTTTTCATAATAGCGCAGTGTGACTGCCGTTAAACCGTATTTCTCACTTACCTCGGAAATTGTCATTGGCTTTAACCATCCTTTATCACCGAATGCAGCGCCCCGAATGGAAAAGCAGCCCTGATCCGGGCGCTCCCCCTTTACCGGGCTGCTGTGATCCGCGGCTTTACGGCCGCATACTCTCTCGTGTCCTGGTATTACTATACCACTTAAAGCTGGCTTTAAGTCAAGGACAAACGGAACACCCGCAATAACCTCTTTCCCAATTTCTGTTCATATGATATAGTAAGAGAAGATTGTCCATATACTCCATGGACAGATTGAGTCATGAACCATGTATTTATTAAGGAGATTTCCATGAAAAAGAGCCTGCTCGTTTTGTTCCTTACGGCTGTGTTTTTCTTTATATGCCTGCCCATCTGCGCCTGCGGCCCGTCCTCCGGCGCCTTACCTGACCATTCTCTGGACGCTGCTTTTCAGACTAACAGCGAAGCGCCGGATGAATTTACGGTGCTGACGATCGGGACGGCGGACAGCGGCGGCACGATGTATCCGGTGGGCGATGCGATTGCCAGGACGCTCAACGGCCATGACAGCAGCCTCAAAGTGAACTTGAGCGCCTCCAACGGCTCCTATCACAATGTGGTAAATATTCTGGACGGGCAGATCGATATGGGGCTGGTCAGCGGGGATATGGCATTTTGCGCATACTTTGGATCCGGAGAGTTTGAGGGCCGGCCGGATCAGAGGCTTTGTACCATCGGCGCCGTCTATTCCTCCCTTTCAAACTGGATGGCTCCTGATTCCGGCGGGCTTACCTTTGTGCATGATATCGCCGGCCGCACGGCTGCCGTCGGGCCGCAGGGTTCTACTACGGAGGTCGCGGCGCGGACCGCCCTGGAGGCCGCGGGCGTCACGGATTCCAATGCATCCCTGTTAAATTACGGCCTTGGCTCCGGAGCCCGGGCTGTGACACAGGGAGAGCTTGACGCTGTGCATGGCTTTGCCGGTATCCCCATCTCCGGGCTGACCAAGCTGGCGCAGTCGGTTCCCTGCCATCTGCTGACCTATACAAAAAAGGAATTGAGTGAGATTATCTCCTCCAATCCCTTTTATTACAGCGCGGTCATCCCGGCAGACACCTACCCGGGCCAGACTGAAGATGTCCCGACCTTTGGCGTGAAATGTCTCCTCTGCGTCAATGCCGGTATGGATCCGGAGCTGGTGTATAACATCACGCGGATTTTGAACGAGTCCGCGCAGGAACTGGCCGCCAGGCATGACGCCCTGTCCTCCCTGACACAGAAGGGCTATATCTGCGACGGGCTCCCCATTCCGCTCCATCCGGGGGCGGAAGCGTATTACCGGGAGGCAGGGCTTCTGGACCCGTAGCCGCCTGACGGCGCGTCAGCTCCTGATCGCCCGCATCAGGTTTATCATCTCAATCGCCCCTGTCGCGCAGTCAAAGCCTTTGTTCCCGCTCTTGGTCCCGGCCCGCTCAATCGCCTGCTCGATATTCTCTGTTGTCAGCACGCCAAACATCACCGGGATGCGGCTTTTCAGGGAGACCTGTGCAATTCCCTTTGACACCTCATTGCACACATAATCATAATGGCTTGTGCTTCCGCGGATCACGGCCCCCAGGCAGATGATCGCGTCGTATTTGCCGCTGTCCGCCATCTCAGCCGCAATGAGCGGAATTTCAAACGCGCCCGGCGCCCACGCCACGTCAATATCCTCATCCTCTACCTTATGGCGCTTTAAGCCGTCCAGGGCGCCTGACAGAAGCTTTGATGTGATGAATTCATTAAATCTTGCGGCCACGATGCCAATTTTGACTTGATTCGGTACAAAGGTCCCTTCAAAAATATTCATCTTCTCTCTCCTCTTCATTTTCATTTTTTACTTGCCAAAAAAGTGATTTCCTTCGTTTTGGATGTTTTAAGCCTGATTTTTCAATATCAAAATCTGCCCAATATTATACTTTTATATTTATATTGCATAAAAATCTATTATTTTTATATATTAACTATAATCAAATATTTACTTTTATATTTTATTATCTTAAAGATTCAACAGATGTCCCATCCGCATTTTCTTTGTTTTCAAATAAAACTGGTCGTATTGTGTCGCTTCGATCTCTATCGGAACCCGCTCTTTGATCTCCATCCCAAAGTCCGACAACTGATACACCTTATCGGGGTTATTCGTCAAAAGCCTCAGTGTTTTCGCCCCCAGATCTCTTAAAATCTGCGCGCCGATGTAATATTCCCGCAGATCGCCTGCAAAACCCAGGGCTAAGTTGGCCTCCAGCGTATCCATCCCCTGATCCTGGAGCTCATATGCGCGCAGCTTATTTAATAGGCCGATTCCTCTCCCCTCCTGCCGCATATAGAGGAGTACGCCGCGGCCTTCCTTCTCAATCTGCTGCATAGCCGCCGCGAGTTGCTGGCCGCAGTCGCAGCGCATGGAGCCAAAGGCATCGCCTGTCAGGCATTCGGAATGGACTCTGCACAAAAGCTCTGTACCGTCGCCGATTTCCCCTTTTACCAGGGCTACGTGGTGTTCCCCGTTTAAGCAGTTGCGGTAGCCATAGGCTGTAAACTGGCCGTAGCGCGTCGGCATGCGGGTAACCGCGATCCGCTCTACCAGCTTTTCATGGCGCTTTCTGTAATCCTGCAATGCCCGGATAGTGATGAATTTCAGATTCCATTTTTCCGCCAGCTCATGCAGCTCCGCGGCGCGCATCATCGTGCCGTCCTCACGCATAATCTCACAGCACAGGCCGCATTCCTTTAAGCCTGCCAGGCGCATCAGATCCACCGTCGCCTCTGTGTGGCCGTTTCTCTCCAGCACGCCGTTTTTTCTTGCTAGGAGAGGAAACATGTGCCCCGGCCGGCGGAAGTCCTCTGCCCGTGCTTCCTGCGCCGCGCAGGCCCTGGCCGTGATGCCGCGCTCTTTTGCGGAAATCCCGGTTGTGGTGGAAACGTGATCCACTGACACGGTAAACGCTGTCTCATGGTTATCCTGATTTTCCGTCACCATCTGCGGAAAACAAAGCTTTCTGCAAAGCTCTGCGCTCATGGGCATGCAGATCAGCCCTTTTCCATGGGTGGCCATAAAATTCACGTTCTCTGTGGTGGCAAATTGCGCTGCGCAGATGAGATCGCCCTCATTCTCCCGATCCTCGTCGTCTGTGACCAGGATCACGCGGCCCAGCCTTAATTCCTCCAGGGCCTCCTCTACTGTATCAAACTTGTCCATTTTGCTGTCGCTCCTTTTCCGTAACCGTTCCGTTTGTCTGAACAGTTACTCTGTTCCATCCTAAAATCCGTTTTCCGCCAGGAACGCCCTGGTGAGCCCTCCCGCGCGCTTCCCGGCCGCCGCCCCGCCCTGGCCGGACAGACCCAAAAGCTTTTCCACATATTTCCCCACACAGTCATTTTCCAGATTCACCGAATCGCCGGGACGCCGGCGGCTTAAGGTCGTCTGCTTTGCCGTATGGGGAATGACGGATACGGAAAATGACTCCGCATCCACCCCGGCCACCGTCAGGCTGATCCCGTCAATGGCGACAGAGCCCTTTTCCACAATATAGCGCATGACGGATGAAGCGGCCCGGATCGTATACCAGACGGCATTGTCATCCTTTCTCACCCCAATGATTGTCCCTGTGCCGTCGATATGGCCTGACACGATATGGCCGCCAAACCGCCCGTCCGCCCGCATGGCGCGCTCTAAGTTCACCGGGCTGTCCGTCTTTAAGGCGCCAAGGCCGGAGCGGTTTAACGTCTCATGCATCACATCCGCCGTAAATCCCCCCTTGTCAAAGGAGGAGACGGTTAAACAGACGCCGTTTACCGCAATGCTGTCCCCTGTATGGATATCCTCCAGAATCCGCTCTGCCCGCACAGATAAAACCGCGGAATGGGTTCCCCTTGCCACAGACCGGATCGAACCGATCTCCTCTATGATCCCTGTAAACATCTCTTCACCTCGCTCTCCACCAGGAGATCATCCCCCAGCCTTGTCACAGAGGCCAGTGAAAGCGCCGCGGCATCCTCCACTGCCTGCGCGCCGCTTCCGCCGACTGGCGAGGGCGCCGTCTCTCCCCCAAAGATCTTCGGCGCTATGTATGCCTGGATCCAATTGACCATTCCGGACTGTAGCAGGGACCCGTTCAGCGTCGCGCCGCCCTCTGCCAGAATGCTGTCTATCCCCATTTTTCCCAGCCGCTGCATCAGCTCGCGAAGATCCAGACGGCCGTCCTTCTCCGGAATCGTCAGAATCTCACAGCCCGCATCCCTGTACGGCCGCAGCCGTTCCCTCTCCCCGCAGCAGGTTGCCAGAATGGTCCTCACATCCCCTGCCGTGACGATTACCTTTGCCCCTTGCGGAATCGTAAGCCGGCTGTCGCACAGAACCCGGATCGGATCCCTTCCTCCGGGAATCCGGCAGGTAAGCTGGGGATCGTCCGCCTTTACTGTCCCCGACCCGGCCATAATCGCCGTATACCGCCCCCGATCCTCATGGACACGCCTGCGCGCCTCCTCCCCGGTTATCCATCTGGATGCCCCTGCCGCAGTCGCAATCTTGCCGTCCATCGTCATCGCGTACTTCAGGACAACGTAGGGCAGGCCAGTACGGATATAGTGGAAAAATACACGGTTCTGCGCTTCGCACGCCTCTCTCAGCACGCCTTCTGTCACCTGCAGGCCATGCTCCCTCAACATCCGGATTCCCTTACCCGCCACAAGAGGATTCGGATCGCCGGCCCCGACCACGACCCGGCTGATTCCGGCTTCCAGAATCGCCTCCGTGCATGGCGGCTGCCTTCCTGTATGGCAGCACGGCTCCAGCGTCACATACATCGAAGCGCCCGCCGCCGGTTCCCTGCACGAGCGCAGAGCCGCCCTCTCGGCATGGAGATCCCCGCACCTCGCATGCCATCCCTCGCCAATGACGCGTCCCTCCTTCACAATCACCGCACCCACCAGAGGGTTCGGGCTGACACGCCCGCAGCCCCGCTCTGCCAGCTCCACTGCGCGGCGCATAAACGCCTCATCCATCTGCCCAGGGCCGCTGTCTGGAACAGCGCATTTTTTCCAGTTTTCCATCTGCTCACCTTCTTACACTTTTATTCATATCTGTTGTAAACCGGACAGAAGAATCCCCTTCCCCTGCCGCGCGGCCCGCAATGCCGCCCCGGCGGCAAGCATTCTTATGCGGGCCTGTGCATAAAAAAACACCCCAAACTCTCGTTCAGGGCATTATCTTTACTGAATCATCTATATATCTCCACACAGCGGACGGCAGCAGCCTTCGTTTTCTATCATAAAAGCCCTTTCATATGCTTCTAAAATAAAAAATCCCGGAACTGTAAACACAATTCCAGGGTTCCTCTCGCAACTGCATCCTGATTCGGAATATACATCAGAACTATGCAAAGTCATCTTCTTCTATCCAGACTGTACTGTCGGTTTTGGAATCTCACCAAATCCTGCGCCTGCGCGCTCGCGGACTTTACCGCCGATCGGGAATTTCACCCTGCCCTGAAGATCTGTTTTATTTTATATAATCATAGATCGATTGAGGGATATTGTCAAGAATGTTTTTGCTGTTTTTCAGTTCCCAACGCCATAATGCAGCAACCGTTCAGGGATATCTGAACGGTTACGTGATGGGATTAATTGTGAGAAGGCCGCCGCTAACAGAGAACCTGCCCCTTCACGGCCATCCCCCGTCTACATCTCATCCTTCACATACCCGGCCAGATTATAGGCATGATCCGAAATCCTCTCCAGATTACTGATAATATCCAAAAACACCACTCCGGACGAGGGCTGGCACTCCCCTCTGGACAGCCGTTCAATATGTTTATCGCGCAGCTCCTCCTCCAGCATATCCACATCATCCTCATACTGGCTGACCTTGCGCACATCGTCCATATCGCCCGTCTGACGGGCCGCAACCGCGTGGGTAAAGGATTTTACCGCCTTTTCGCTGATCGCCCTCAAATCACAGCTCCCCGTCTCCGAAAACGATATTCCGTGCTGCGCCATATACTCCGCCTGCTCCGCCAGGTTCTCACAGTGATCCCCCACGCGCTCAATATCTGTTATGCTGTAAAACAGGTTATTGACCAAAAGTTTCTGCCGCTCCGTGAGAGACAGATTATTGACCTTGATCAGATACCCGGTCAGAAGCTCTTCCATGCGATCAATGTCCTTCTCATTTTTGTAAACCCTTTCGATCGTCTCCGGATCCCGGTTCTCGATGGCCTCTGACGCCAGGCGGATGTTATTTAAGGCAATCTGGCCCATATGCACGGTCTCCATCTGCGCCACCTCGATGGCGAACATCGGCGACTCAAAAATACGCTGATCCAGATGGCGGAGCGCCTGCGTCGTCTCGCCGGCGTTTCCTGCCTCCGCCTCGCTCCCGTCCTCCTTGTCCTTTACAATCAGCCCGGATATCTTCACAAGCTGGTTGGCAAAGGGGTACAAAAGCAGTGTGTTCATCACATTAAAGATCGTGTGGAACATCGAGATCTGTACAGAACTGATATGCGCCGAGGCCGCTTCCGGGCGCAGCATGGACAGGGCGAACATGCCGATCCCGAAGATAACGGCGCCCATTGTGTTAAACGACAGATGGATGGCCGCCGCGCGCTTGGCCGTCCGGTTTGCTCCCGCGCTGGAGAGCATGGCCGTTAAACAGGTGCCGATATTCTGCCCCAGCGTGATATAGATAGCCGCCCCGGTCGTCACAATCCCGTTCATGGCCAGCGTCTGCAGGATGCCGACCGATGCGGTCGAACTCTGGATCACGGCCGTCACCAGCGCTCCTGTCAGGATTCCCAGAATCGGGTTTCTCCCCATAATCGCAAACGCCTGCGCAAAAATCGGCGCGTCCGTATACGGCGCGATGGAACCGCTCATAAATTCCAGGCCCACAAACAGAAGGCCCACGCCGCTTACAATCTCGCCGATCAGGTTCATATTCTGCTTTTTGGAAAATACGATCATGAAGCTGCCGATTCCGATACACAGAGGTGCAAAAAAAGACGGCTGGAGAACCGAAAACGCGTCTCCAAGCTGATTTAAAGAAACCATCCAGGCCGTGATTGTTGTTCCGATATTCGCGCCCATAATCACGCCCACGGCCTGGGTCAGATTTAAAATACCTGCATTTACAAAGCCGACCACCATAACCGTGGTCGCCGCGCTGCTGTGCAGGATTGCCGTAATCAGGGCCCCCAGCACAACTCCTAAAAAACGATTATTCGTCACCATTCCCAGGAAATGGCTCATCTTGCTTCCCGCTGTCTTCTGCATGCCGTCGCCCATAATCCGCATGCCGTACAGAAACATGCCCAGGCCGCCGGCAAATCCAAACAGATTGCTTACGTCACTAACCGACATAAAAACTCTCCTCCTGTGTAACCCCTTTTGTCACCGCTCAGGCGATCGAAACCGCTTCACTCTTTTTCTCTTTCAAAACAGCAACATCCTGTCACAGCACTGACGCCGCTTTTTCGTCCCGTTTGCCCGGGAGAGCGCCAAATCCCCCGCTGTCACAGCCTTTTTACTATATCACACAGTAACAGGGCTTTTCAATCAGTTTCGCGCGCTGAAAGCATTTTTATCTAATATGGACAGTCCCGGACTCTTTTACCTCGTATTTTCGGCACACCGTTTCAAAATTTTTCCAATCAGCAGGACATATGCCGTGATACTGACCACGGTCCCGCTAAAATCCGACAGCGGTTCTGTGTAAAAGAGATTTTCTATGCCGAAAAAGGGCGGTATCAGGAGCGCGCCCGCTATGTATACGGTTTTGCGGAACATGGACAGGCAGACCGCCGCCTGAGGGATTCCCATGCCGGTAAAGCCGTCCACTATCGCGTACTGCACAGCCAGAGGGATTACTCCCAGCGCGTAGATCCGGATCCCCCGCACAGCCATCTCGATATACTGCGGATTTCCCGTGAAAATTTTCACAAAAAGGCCCGGAAAGATCTGGGAAACCGCAAACATGACACAGTTAAAAGCCAGCGCCAGAAAGACGATGTATTTCTGCGCGCTTTTGATGCGCTCCGGCTGCCCGGCCCCGAAATTAAATCCCAGGACAGGCCCGGTCCCGGCCGTGATTCCGCCGAGCGGCATGGTGATCATCAGCATAAAGCTCTGCACAATCGTCATGCTTGTCAGGAGCATATCCGCATCTTTCCCGCCATAAGCCTGAATCACGGTATTCAATGTGATAATCAGCACATTGTCAAAGGCAATGATCAAAAACGGCGTAAGACCCAGCGCCAGAATACGCCCCATCAGGCGCTTTCTCACTCCTCTGAGGCCGAGGCGGATCACCACCCGTCTCCCGCACAGAAAGCGCAGCACAAAGCCGCACGATACGATCTGCGACAGAACCGTGGCCAGAGCCGCGCCCTTCACTCCCATGGAACAGCCGAAAATCAGAACCGGATCCAGGATAGTATTGATGAGCGCGCCCACAGCCACGGACGCCATGCCCACCTTTGCGAATCCCTGGCAGATAATAAACTGGTTCATCCCGATCGACATCAGCGCAAAGAAGGTTCCCATCAGGTAAATGGTAAAATACTGCTCTGCATACGGGTAAATGGCCTCGCTGGCCCCAAAGCTTCGCAGAATCCATTCCCTGCCGGCCAGGGTAAGCGCTGTGATGACGCCTGACAGAACCGCCAGAAGCGCAAACCCGGTGGAAAGGATCTGGCCCGCCTCCTCCTCATTTCCCTGTCCCATACGGATACTCATAAGCGGCGATCCGCCGACGCCCACCAGGTACGCAAAAGCGGAAATAAAGGATACAAGCGGCCCGCACACGCCCACCCCGGCCAGGGCCGCATCCCCTGTTACGGGGATGTTTCCGATATACATGCGATCCACGACGCTGTACAATACGTTTACAAACTGGGCCAGCATGGACGGAATGGCCAGACGCAGCACAAGCCTCCTGATATCATCCCGGCCCAGATCATTTTCGATTTTCATATGCGCTACAGGCTCTCAGCCATCTCATACAAAAGCCGCTCCGAATCCTCCCAGCCCAGGCATGGATCCGTGATCGATTTTCCATAGCAGTGCTCCCCCACCTTCTGGCAGCCCGGCTCAATATAGCTCTCGATCATGACGCCTTTCACCAAGTAATGGATATCCCTGGAATGGCGGCGGCTGTGCAGCACCTCCTTCACGATCCGGATCTGCTCCATATACTGTTTATTGGAATTAGAGTGGTTTGCGTCCACAATACAGGCCGGATACTGCAGATCCCGCTCCCCGTAGAGCTCCAGAAGCAGCTTCAAATCCTCGTAGTGATAGTTGGGCAGGCACTGGCTGTGCTTATTGACCGCCCCGCGCAGAATACAGTGCGTGAGCGGATTCCCCTGCGTCTTCACCTCCCAGCTCCGGTAAATGAACTCATGGCCGTGCTGCGCCGCGTGAACCGCGTTGAGCATCACGGAAAGCGCGCCGCTGGTCGGGTTTTTCATCCCCACCGGCACATCGATCCCGCTGGACACCAGACGGTGCTGCTGATTTTCCACCGAGCGCGCGCCTACGGCAATATAGGACATCACATCCGAGAGATACGTCAGGTTTTCCGGGTAAAGCATCTCGTCCGCGGTCGAAAAGCCCGTTTCCCGGATCACCCGCATGTGGAGCTTGCGGATCGCAATAAGCCCCTCGTACAGATTCGGCTTCTTCTCCGGATTCGGCTGATGCAGAAGCCCCTTATAGCCGTCCCCTGTGGTCCGCGGCTTATTGGTGTAGATGCGCGGGATAAGGATCAGCTTATCCTTCACCTTCTCCTGCACTCCGGCCAGGCGGCAGACATAATCGCACACCGAATCCTCCCGATCCGCAGAGCACGGCCCTATAATCACAAGAAATTTATCGCTCTTCCCGGTAAACACATCGCGGATTTGCGCATCCTTTTTCTCCTTTTCAAGCGCCAGATCCGGCTCCAGCGGAAATGCTTCCCTGATCTGATCCGGCGTGGGAAGCTCGCTCACAAACTCAAAGCCCATAGGTCCATTCCTCCTGTTGATGTAAAATCGCTGTCTTATATAAAACCGGTTCCCGCATACCGCCCGGAAAGGGCGCGCAAAAATCACGGCCGCGCGTCCATTATAATATAGAAAAAATAATTCATCAATAGATTTACGGCTGTAAAACTTGACGAAATCGCAATTTCATAATAAAATAGGTGGTATCAAAAAATTTTTTTAAATTTTTTTGATCTACGTGCAATAAAATGCGGAGGCGCCGCATTAACTTATTGAACGGATGAAAATCATTTCTGTTCGAGAGCGCGAAGCGGAACCTAACATAACAACAAATCAAGTTACCCGAATTCCTTGATGCATTACACTCCGTTACAACCGCTTCCAGAATCTCTTACAGAATCTTCTCAGCAGCAGATATCACAACCAGTATCTGCCGCTGGATAAAAAAGCATCGGCGCTGAGCTTCTCAGTCCGGTGCTTTTTTATTTGTATACATTCGTCCCGCCCGCTGAACTAAAAATGGCTGCCCCTGCGGACAGCCTGAAATTCACGTCTATTCCCCGATAAATATCGTATCCCCCTCCGAAAGCTTCTGCTGGAACAATCCCGGACGTCCGTTTACAGTCAGCTTGATATCCCCTTTGGGATTCTTCAGATCAATACCGGAATATTCGAGCATATCCATCAGATAATAGGGATCCCCATCCGGTTTTCGGGGCAGCCGAAGCTGTGAGCCGTTCAGATAAAACAAAACCTCTCTCCTGACAAAGGACGCCTGGGCAGCCCCGCGGCTGCCCTGCTTTATCCCCTGTGCCTGAACGGTTTCCCGGGCCGCCGTACCACGCTCCCGGTCCAATACCGCTTCCGCCGCATTCTCCGGCCCGTCAGTCTCTGATGTTTCTTCAAAGCCGCCCTTCGATTCAGCGGGCTCTGCACTCCCGCTCTCCGGGGATTCCGCCTTTGACGGCGCCCCAGAGCCGCTTTCCGGCGCCGCAATGTCCTCATACTCTGTCTCCGCCTCGCCGCCGTCATCCGGAGCGGCGTCAAAGCCGCCGCCTCCCTGCGCCGCATCAAAGCCTGTCCCCTGTTCAGCCGCATCTGATGCATCCTGCGTCTGCGCATCTTCTTCCGGCGCATCGTCATTCTGCATCATTTCATCCGGAACCGCTTCGGCCCGCGCATCTTCCCCCGGCGCATTTCCGCTTAAATCATCATCCTGCCAGGCGTCCTCATCTCCTGCCTGCGTCTCATCTTTGTCCGTCTCCTCATGCCGCGGCGGATCCGGCATCCTCAGCATAACCACATCCCCGTTCTTCAAAGGCGTCTTAAGCGGCGCATACGCCCCGTTCAGCGTGATCTCAAGGCATTCCTTCGCGCCCTCCACATCCCCTAAACAGGCTTTTGCAGACTCTCCTGAGATAGCAGGCATAAAGTCGATGATATCTCCCGCGTGGATTACATCCGAGAGCTTTCCCTCCTTTTTGTTGATGAAAAGGGAGGCCGGCTGCGCTGATGTCCCGTAAAATACCTTCCGCCTTCCATTGAGCATCACTGTTATGTTAAGCCCTGAACGCCCCAGGATATCCTGGAAATTAAAGCCATTCATCATCAGCAGGTTTAACGCGGTAAAGCTTCCGCTTCTGAACAGCTTTGCCGGCCTGTTGTTCAGCGTCACCCGGAAGCTGTCATTGATCAGGTTCAGCCCCGAAGAAATCACAATCCCCAGCGGAGTCGCGTATTCCGGATTGTTCAGATCATATTCATCCGAAAATGCATTCGCCCGGAAGTTATTTCCCGCGATGGCCACACGGTTCTCATCCATCTGGAGAACCTCCGTGATCCGCTCCTTTAACCCTGCCAGCTTGCTCCCGCCGCCTGCCAGGAACAGGGCCGAGGGCGGCCCTCCGTTCACGTCAAGGACTTTCTGCGCGATCTCCTTTGACAACAGCTCCGTCATTCCCTCAATGCACTTTAAAAGCTCTTCTCTGGAAATGCACTGTTCAATCCCCAGAATATCCGTAAAAGAAATCTCTTCCTTCTGGTCTGTCTGGGCCTTGATCGTCTCCGCTGTCTCAAAATCCACCAGATACTTCTTCATAATCGCTTCCGTGATCTCATCTCCCGCCACGGTCGCCATCGTATAGCCCGTCACGCTTCCGTCCATACAGGCCGCAATATCCGATGTGCCGGCCCCTATATCCACCATAACCAGGTTTAGCAGGCGCAGATTCTCGGGAATCGCCGCATTGATGGCCGCAATCGGCTCCAGCGTAATACTCGCCACATCGAGGCCAATCTTGTGCATCGTCGTGTAGAGGCTCTCCACCACCTCGCTCGGAAGAAAGGTCGCGATCAGATCCACCCTGACATTCCGGCCCCGGTGATCCTTTAAACTGGAAATCATATACTGATCCAGATAATACTGACATACCGTATAGCCGACCAGATAAAAGCGCCCGGTAATCTCCTCGGCGCTGTTTTCCGCCTCAAACGCATCCTCGGCCCGCCCAATCGCGCCGGCCTCCAGACGGCTGATAATCTCATCATCAATCAACTGCGTCCCGGGCAGCTCAAGCTCAAACTCAGCCCGCTTCGTCCTCAGGGCCCGCCCCGCCGCGGCGACGCACACGTGCTTCAGCTCGCAGTGGATCCGGCTCTCCAGACGCTTCTTGACTTTCTTTGCGAGTCCCGCCACCTTTTCAATATCCTCAATCTGTCCGTCCACCATCGCGCGTTCCGCGTGCTCTTCCCGCTCGATAGCAATGATCTTTACTTTCCCGTCCTCCACGGTTCCCACCATGCCAATCAGGCTCCGCGTCCCGATATCCAGCGCAAACACCATATGCTCCGGCTGCACCGCCGCCGGCGTCCGCGCCGGCGCTTCTGTCTTTTTCACCCGTCCTCTAGCCATGCTCTCCCTCCTGCGCGGCATACGTCACAAAATTGCTCCGCGCCCTGTCATTCGTCTTCTCCTATTATATAAAAATGAGGGCGCAATGTAAATCTTTTTTATCGTTTTGGGGGAAATCTGTTTTGCTTCATTCTGTTTACAGAAATGCCATTATACCAGCTCTGCTCTCCCAAAAACGCTCCAAAAAAGCGCGCTGCAGCCCCAATCCAAGCCACAGCGCGCATCCAGCATACTTTCTATACAATTCTTCCGCTAACGCGCAAAGAGCACAATACGTTCCGCCGCGCCGTCCGCGTCCTGCCAGATAAGACACGCAGACCCCTTTTGAATGTCCTCCATGGTAACAATATTTCTCGTCAGATATGGGGAGAACTGCGTCTGTTCCGATATCCTGTACTCCGCGCCGTCTGCGCCCTTTAATATCCATCCGTCCCCGTCCTGCTCCGGCGCGCTGTCTGCAATCACGTACTGCGGCACACGGAAATCAGCCGGAATATTAACAATCACCATTTCCGGCGTGGTCTGCGGCGGCAGGGACATCGTCATAGCCGGCCCCAGATAGGCTTCAAAGCTGCCCAGCTCCACATCTTCTGAGGAAACCGGAAGCCCGCTCACCGCATCCAGCACCAGCGTATGTTCCGGATCAATGTGAAATATGATCTCTCCGGATGAGGATGCCGGCGAGGTATTGTCCACCGTCATCTGCCCTTCCTCAGACGACAGGACGGTTCCCCAGATACGTGTCAGGACAGAGACGTCTTTCGCACCCTCTGCGCTTTCAGAAGACTCCGTCTCTGAGGCCGGCCCGTTCTCCTCATCTGCTTTTACCGTCTCTTCCTGCGTATCGGCAGCCGTTTCCGCAGGCGCGATCGTCTCCGCCTCCGCCGGCTGAGAGCAGCCTGCCAGCATCGTAAGTGATAATGTAAGTCCCATAGCCAGTAACATCCATCTTTTTTTCATGTAATATTTCTCCTTTAATCGCTTTCTTTTTGCTGTTAATCCCGGGCTCCGGCCTATGGCACATCCTGCGGCATCTGCCGATATCCCCGGCTGTCAGGTAACCGCTGTATCATCTATTCCCGCGGCACACTGTCATTATAGCGTTTTTCATCATAAATGGCTATTAAAGAAGAATAAACATTTCTTACAACTTTTACTGAGTTAGCAGCAGCCCGCATCCGGCTTATTTCCGCGGCAAACCACAACCCGTGTATACGTTGCCGCCGAATTTCTTCATCCAAAGCCTTACGCGCACCCCGCCAGACTTCCCGCAGTATACACCAGAAACGCGCACACCCACGCGATCGCACATTGCCCCAGCGCCACGCCGACGGCCCATCCGCCGCCCAGCTCGCGTCTCACCGCCGAGATCGCCGCCACGCACGGCGTATACAAAAGGCAGAATACCAACAGGCTCCCCGCCGCCAGCGGAGACAGGAACGACAGCAGACTCTCCGTTGAGCCAAACAGAACGGACAGGGTAGACACCACGCTCTCCTTGGCCATAAAGCCTGTAATCAGCGCTGTGGAAATCCGCCAGTCCCCAAGCCCCAGCGGCGCAAACAGCGGCGCCAGGCCGCCGGAGATAACGGCCAGGATGCTCTGATGCGAGTCTGTCACCACATCCAGATGCAGATCAAAGGTCTGCAAAAACCAGATCAGAAGCGTCGCCACAAAAATCACGGTAAACGCCTTCTGCAGGAAATCCTTTGCCTTTTCCCACAAAAGCTGCGACACATTTCTGGCGCCGGGAAGGCGGTAATTGGGCAGCTCCATCACAAACGGAACCGCCTCGCCGCGAAACATCGTCTTTTTCAGCAAAAGAGCCATCAAAATCCCAATCAGAATCCCCAACGCATAAAGCCCGATCATAATCACCGCCCCGTACTTCGGGAAAAATGCGGCTGTGATAAAGGCATAGATCGATATTTTAGCCGAACAGCTCATAAACGGCGTCAGAAGAATCGTCATCTTCCGGTCGCGCTCAGAGGAGAGCGTACGGCTTGCCATCACGCCCGGAACCGTACAGCCAAACCCGATCAGCATGGGAACAATACTGCGCCCCGAAAGCCCGATTTTCCGCAAAAGCTTGTCGCTCACAAAGGCCACCCTGGCCATATAGCCGCTGTCCTCCAGGAGGGACAAAAAGAAAAACAGGGTGACAATGATCGGCAGAAAGCTGAGAACACTCCCCACTCCGTTGAACACGCCGTCTATCACAAGGGAATACAAAACCTCATTCACATTCGCCGCCGAAAGAGCCGCCGCCGAAAGGCCGGTAATCCAGGAAATCACACTCTCCAAAAGCGAGGAAAGCCAGGCCCCGACCACATTGAAGGTAAGCCAGAATACCAGCGCCATGATGCCGAAAAAGGCCGGGATCGCCGTGTATTTTCCTGTCAGAATCTGATCCAATCTCATACTTCTGATATGCTCACGGCTCTCCCTTGGCTTCACGACCGTTTCCCGGCAGATCCGCCTGATAAAGCTGAACCGCATATCCGCAATCGCCGCCGCGCGGTCAAGCCCGCGCTCTGTCTCCATCTGCCGGATAATATGCTCCAGAGCCTCCCGCTCATTCTCATCAAGCCCCAGCCGCTTCTCGATAAGCGTATCTCCCTCCGCCATCTTCGCCGCGGCAAAGCGCGCGGGGATCCCCGCCGCCTTCGCGTGATCCTCAATCAAATGCATGATCCCGTGAAGGCACCGGTGAACGGCCCCGCCGTTTTCATTTGCATCGCAGAAATCTTGTCTTCCGGGGCGTTCCTGATATTTGGCCACATGGAGCGCATGGTCAATCAGCTCGCTGATTCCCTGATTCTTGGCTGCGGAAATCGGAACCACCGGAATCCCCAGCATGTCCTCCAGCTCATTTACCCGGACAGAGCCCCCATTTTCCCGGACCTCATCCATCATATTCAGGGCCAGCACCATGGGAATGTCCATCTCCATTAACTGCATGCTTAAGTATAAGTTTCTCTCAATATTCGTTGCATCCACAATATTGATAATACCCCTAGGATGCTCGTCCAGCACAAAACGCCTGGTCACCAGCTCCTCGCTCGAATACGGCGACATGGAATAAATGCCCGGCAGATCCGTCACCAGCGTCCCCTCATGCCCGCGGATGACGCCGTCCTTGCGATCCACCGTCACGCCGGGAAAATTCCCCACATGCTGGTTCGAGCCCGTCAACTGGTTAAACAGCGTCGTCTTTCCGCAGTTCTGGTTTCCCGCCAGGGCGAAGGTCAGAACCTCCCCCTCCGGCAGCGGGTTTTCATTCTCCTTGACATGGTATTTCCCGCCCTCCCCCAGGCCCGGATGGGAAATCCGCTTTTTCTTCAGATCCGACTTCTCCTCCGCCCTGCTGTCGCGCACTTTCTCTATCTCAATCTTCTCCGCATCGTCCAGGCGCAGCGTCAGCTCGTAGCCGTGGATCCGAAGCTGAACCGGATCCCCCATGGGCGCATATTTCACCATCGTCACATCCGCAGTCGGAATCAGCCCCATATCCAGGAAATGCTGCCGCAGCGCGCCCTCTCCTCCTACAAAGCGGACTGTGGCCGTCTTTCCGATCGGTAAATCTCTCAGTGTCATTGCATGTCCTCCCCTGGCGCGGCCCGCTCCCTGAAACGCATGTCTCCGGGCCAGGGCCGACCAATCGTAAAGTCTGTCCTTGTTTAAAAGCTCTGAGTAAAAAAAGCGTCAAATCCTCTCCAATCAGGATTTAACGCTTTTTCAAGCTACAAGGATCCGAACCTTGAAATGGCGGAGTTGGAATCCGTCTCTCGAACACCCCTAAATCCTTGATTTTATCTAATGTCATGAAGTCGGGGTCAAAAGGTCTTTTGACCTCTTTGATACCGGACTGCTCCGCACTTTGTGCTCCCGCAATACCTCACTTCGCGTATGCAGATGGCATTGTAATTTTATTAGCTTTTTTACGGAACTAATTCTACCACACCTTTGATACAAGCGCAACAGAAAATGCTGCCAGAGGAGGCCCTGGACTTCCTTAAGTGTTGCCAAGCTTGAAAACTTGCTGTAAAATAGAGACAGATAATTTAGAATTTACTAAGATGGAGGAATAATGTATGAAGAAATTTGATATGAAAAGTTTTATTGCTGGAATTATTATTGGCACAACCGGGATAACAACGGTGTTTGCGGCATCAGGCATTAAATCCGCACATGTAAGCAATATGAATGTTACGCTTAACGGCGCTTCATTTTCGCTTAGTAAACCCTTGCTTTCAGTTACAATGGAAAATGAACAAGAAGAACATGTATATGCGCCTGTAAATGAATTGCTTATCAATCTCGGATACGGCGTTAATTATAATGCTGAAAATAATACGATTGATTTTATTCCACAGAACCGTATTCCGCAAGTGAATGTTGATGAGAGCCGTTCTAACGGAAATGCAGTTTTTAATATAGCCAATTATACGGACCAGCGGAACATAGCC
Organism: Clostridiaceae bacterium; assembly: GCA_910575795.1. Classification (GTDB taxonomy): domain Bacteria; phylum Bacillota; class Clostridia; order Lachnospirales; family Lachnospiraceae; genus Otoolea; species Otoolea muris. The sequence continues at coordinate 100,002 of CAJTGE010000014.1, forward strand.
GAATCCGGCTCATTCCAAGCCGAAGATAATCAAACGCTCATTTTAAATATCACTTCAGATATTAAAGGCGGAACCGTAGATTTATTCTTATTTAATCCAAATGGAAAAGAACAGCGTATTACGATTGGTTCCACTAATTGGACTAAAGAGATACCATTGGAAAAAGGAACATGGCAGTATAATTGCTCAGGAATATTTCAGGATGGAGGAAACATAAAGATTGTGGGAACAATCAAGTAAAAATTCAAATGACTGCAGCAAGATGAGAAATTCCCGTTTATCAAAGGAAACTCTCAGGTAAACGCACAACCGCCGGGGGCTTCGCACTCCCGGCTTTCATTGCCACGTTTTTCTCCTATCTGCTTTTTTGAACAATCCATCGATGGAATCACCATCTTTTTCATTTTTCCGTTTATTTTGCAGATCAAAAAAGAGCCTCAAAGCCTGATACAATCATACTCTAATGCTCTTTTTCTTAGCTGGGCTACAAGGATTCGAACCTTGAAATGACGGAGTCAGAGTCCGTTGCCTTACCATTTGGCGATAGCCCAATTTTTAAATCCGCAGCCCTTGCCTGACTGCGGATTTTATTATACCACATTTCTATGATTCGTCAAGTGTTTCAGACCAAAAATATACAAATTTTTTAAATCTGTAAATCACTCAACGCCGAACCGCTATTACATCATCCCCATGCCAGCGCCCGCCGGAGCTGCCGGAGTCTCTTCCTTGATGTTCGCAACCACAGACTCCGTTGTGAGCAGCGTAGACGCCACGCTGGTCGCGTTCTGCAGGGCGCTTCTTGTCACCTTCGCCGGATCCAGAATGCCTGCCTCTACCATATCCACATACTCTTCCTTGTATGCGTCAAAGCCCATGCCAACCGGGGACTCTTTTACCTTATTGATGATCACCGATCCTTCCAGGCCCGCGTTTGCAACGATGTGGTACAGCGGGGACTCAAGCGCTTTTAAGATAATGCGTCCGCCTGTTCTCTCATCGCCCTCGAGAGTCTCAACCACTTTCTCAACCTCTGCAGCAGCGTGGATATAGGCGGATCCGCCGCCTGCGATGATGCCTTCCTCTACGGCTGCCTTGGCTGCAGATAACGCATCCTCCATGCGCAGCTTCGCTTCCTTCATCTCGGTCTCAGTCGCAGCGCCCACGCGGATTACAGCAACGCCGCCGGATAATTTGGCCAGTCTCTCCTGAAGCTTTTCTTTATCGAAATCAGATGTCGTCTCCTCGATCTGAGCCTTGATCTGGGCAATGCGATCCTCGATCTCCTTCTTGTCGCCGCAGCCGTCCACGATGATCGTGTTCTCCTTCTGAACCTTTACGGATTTCGCGCGGCCAAGCTCTGCCAGCGTGGTATCCTTTAAGTCAAGTCCCAGTTCCTCGGAGACAACTGTGCCGCCTGTGAGGATAGCGATATCCTTTAACATCTCTTTTCTTCTGTCGCCATAGCCCGGCGCTTTTACGCCCACTACGGAGAAGGTTCCTCTTAATTTATTGACAATCAGGGTTGTCAGCGCCTCGCCCTCGATATCCTCTGCAATGATCAGAAGCTTGGCGCCGGACTGAACCACCTGCTCCAGAAGCGGAAGGATCTCCTGAATATTGGCAATCTTCTTATCTGTGATCAGGATGTACGGATCCTCCAGATTGGCCTCCATCTTCTCCATGTCTGTCGCCATATAAGCGGAAACATAGCCGCGGTCAAACTGCATGCCCTCTACCAGATCCAGCTCTGTCTTCATGGTCTTGGACTCTTCGATGGTAATAACGCCGTCCTTTGACACCTTTTCCATCGCGTCAGCCACCATCTGGCCAACCTCGTCGTCAGAAGAGGAAATCGCGGCTACTCTGGCGATATCAGCCTGGCCCTTTACTGCCTTGCTCATCCCCTTGATGGCCTCAAGCGCGGCGTCCGTAGCCTTCTTCATGCCCTTTCTCAGAACAATCGGGTTTGCGCCGGCCGCCAGGTTCTTCATACCCTCATTGATCATCGCCTGTGCGAGCACGGTCGCTGTGGTGGTACCGTCGCCGGCCACATCATTTGTCTTGGTGGCAACTTCCTTCACAAGCTGCGCGCCCATGTTCTCAAACGCATCCTCCAGCTCGATCTCCTTGGCGATCGTAACACCGTCGTTTGTAATAAGCGGAGCGCCGAAGGACTTGTCAAGAACAACATTTCTTCCCTTGGGTCCCAGTGTCACCCTTACTGTATTTGCTAACTGATTTACGCCTGATTCTAATGCTTTTCTTGCCTCTACTCCGAATTTAATCTCCTTTGCCATGGCAAATCACCTCCGATAATTTTTACTCATGCTTTCATCCATGCTATTAATCTTACACAACGGTTTCCGCGGCTGGTTTTATTCGATCACAGCCAAAATATCGCTCTGCTTGACAATCACATATTTCTCTTCGTCCAGCTCAACGTCTGTCCCTGAATATTTGGAGTAGATTACCTTATCGCCGGTCTTCACCTGCATCGTAATCTCCTTGCCGTCTACCACTCCGCCGGGGCCGACTGCGATGACCTCCGCCTGCTGGGGCTTCTCCTTTGCCTGGCCCGGAAGCACGATACCGGATTTCGTCGTCTCCTCTGCGATTAACTGTTTTAAAACAACCTTGTCAAATAACGGCACTAACTTCATTACTGACTCCTCCTTACTGTTTAACTTTATTCCGTTTGCTTTTCTGGCTTGTATTCGCTATGTCCGGCCAACCGTTTCCGGCGCCTGTCTCATTTACAAAACATGTTATATCACGTTTTGTTAGCACTGTCAACCCTTGAGTGCTAATATTTATAAATAATTTACCAATTCGTGCGATTGACCGATTTCCCATCTTGTACGCTGTTTATAAATAACGTATAATTTTATTAAGTGAAACGATAAAAATGGCGGAGATATAATATGTACTACTATTCGACCGTGAACGAAATCGTAATGACGCACAGCGCAATCCTCGAAAAAGATGGCCTTGATATTGTCAAAGTACCTTTGTAAGGCCCGGCGAAAATGGCTTCGATTTTCTTGATTTAACACTTCCTGGCGTAAAAATAAATCATCACCTTCAACAGGGATTTTAATGATTTCTTAAAGAATCCCTTTCTTTTTTCCTCAATTCGTATTACAATAACCTTAATTACAGAAAGGAGCTTTTCACTATGGCAAAAAAACATTTTGGCACGATTATCACCCTGGCTGCCATTGCGGGCGCTGCGGCTGCAGGCATTACGTATTTCTTACAATACAAGTCCTTCCACAAGGAGCTGGATGAGGACTTCCACGATTTTGAGGATGATTTTGACGAATTTGACGATACAGATGAAACGAATTCCTCCAGAAATTATGTCTCCCTGAACCCGGAGCACAAGCCGGCGGACGGGGCGTCTGAGGCGGGAGAAACAGAGGACGGCAAGGTAGAGATAACGGATGAGAAGTCCCGCGATGGCGCTCCGGCCGGGAAGCAGGCTCCAGTCCCGTCCGCTACTGTGACCGTTGAGGAAACCGTTGAATAACGGGGGAGGTTCATCATGCAAAGCCTCCTGCGTTCCATGGACCTTTTGGAGATCTTAAAGGAAACTCCCCATAAATGTTCCATTTCGGAGCTTTCTGAGGCCTCCGGTCTTCCTCCGAGCACGATACACCGGATTCTACAGACCTTCTGTGAAAAAAAATATGTGATTCGGGATCAGCAGTCCCATACGTATCAGCTTGGGCCGGCCCTGATCTCCCTCGGGAGGGCCGCGGCCAGCAATATCCGGCTTCAGGACGCCGCCCTTCCCATTTTGAAGCACTTATCCTACGCGACAAGGGAGGACTCTTATCTGATTATCCAGGTGGGCGACAAGGGCCTGGTGCTCGATAAGGTGGACGGCCCTAATCACTTAAAGGTCGTCGAGGAGTTCGGCTATGAGATGGATCTTCACTGCGGCGCTATCCGCAAGGTGCTTCTGGCTTACCAGAGCGATCGGTATATCCGCTATTATCTGGATCACATTCTGGATCGCCCGGAGTCCTTCCCGCAGATCAGCCGGGGAGCCCTGGCGGACGAGCTCACGCACATCCGCGAATGCGGAATCGCTGTATCCCGGGGTGAATATGTCCATGACGCAGTGGGCATCGGCGCGCCGATTTTTGGGCCTGACAACCATGTCAGCGCTTCCCTGGGGATCATCGCCCCCTATACCCGCATCCCGGATGACAGCCATCTGCAAAAGATGCAGGATCAGGTGAAGGAAAGCGCGGCAGAGCTGTCCTACTATATGGGACATACATTTAAACAGGAAGCAAAGACGCGCGGATCCGTGAAAAAAGACAGTGAACAGGGATGACGGCGCGGATCTGTGCAGGAAAAAGTCGCTGTGACTCCGCTTCTATGCGGAAATCACAGCGACTTTTCTCTATCTATCCCAGCCGCCTGGAGCGCGTATGAAACACGCTCTGAAACGGCCGGACATTTTTCAGCGGATTATTTCTGCATCTCCAGAACGTCAGCGAATGCCTGGATGGCTGTGCTGGCCTGGCCGAAATCGCGCATCTGCTGGTCGATACCGAGCTTGATGTGCGGGATATCTGCGTCGTTTAACGCTTTCTTTAAGTACGGATACTCCATCTCCTCCGGATCGCAGAACTGCTGCATGAAGAGAACCAGGCCCTGAGCGCCGCTCTCTTTTACCATGTTGGCTACAAACTCGCCGCGGCGGTTCTCGGCAGACTTCGGATCGTAGAGAAGAACCTCATAGTCGATGTTCGCAAACTGTTTTGCAAGCGCCATCATGGGATCTGCCTCATCCTCCGGAGCGTCGGTGCGGAAGGAACGGCTCTCATGCGCCACATCATCGGCGGCGATGGCAATCTTATTCTCCTCAAAGATCTCAAGCAGCTTCGGATTGTCGCAGATGATACCGGAGGTAACCACCTTGGTTCCCTCCCACTCGCATACCGGGAGCGCTTTCAGCTCTGCGTTGAGCTCGTTCAGCTTCTCTGTGTACTCCGGCTTCTCCATGAAGTAAAATGCCTTGAGGACAGCGGAACGCTTCACAGGCGTGATCACGTCGCAGTGGTCGCTTGCCAGCTTTACGAACTCGCGGCGGGCGGCGCGGCTCTTATTGTAAACCTTGATGGCATCCTGGATCGCCTCATTGGTGATCTCCTTGCCGGAAAGCTTCTCAAGCTCCTTCTTTACATGGTTGTACTGATCCATACAGAACTGAAGGCCAAAGTCCTCAAAACGGTTCTGCGGGTGGGCCAGGAAGATAACGGACATCTTCTCTCCCATGGAAACGCGGAAGTTCTGGCTCATCGGGCGCAGCGTGTCGCAGATGGTGGGCGTGATCACACCGTCCAGGCCGTCCATCGTGCCGTCTAACATCATCTCCAGAGCGAGCTGGGCGATGGTGCAGTAGAAGGTCGCGCAGTATTCCTTGGCGCGGCTGATCGTCTTGTTGTTGGAGCCCCAGATCCCCATGGGAACCATGCCGGCGGCATAAACCAGCTCCTCGGGCGCGTAGTACGGAAGAACGCCGACTACCTTTTTGCCCTGCGCTTTATATTCGGCAAGCAGCTTTTTGGGGCTGGCTGCTTTTACTTTAAATTCGTCTAATAATGCGTTGATACTCATTTGATTATGCCTCCTTTGCCTGCTTATTTGCTTCCATTGCCTCTACAAGGCCCTGTACGCGGGTCTCATACTGTGCGGCATTGAAGTTACGCGGGTCAGCCTGGTCGCCGTCAAAGCCTGCGCACGGAACGCCTAAGTCGTCCGTAAAGCGGCGCTGCATCTCAGCCATATATCCGCTCCAGGGCTTACAGCTTCTGTTGTAGTGAACCAGAACGCCGTCTACCTTATTGTCACGGCAGATGCCTTCACGCCAGTCAACGCCCTGCTCGATGCAGACAGAGTTGGGGGCCTTGTAGTACGCGCGGGCCATCTCGTCCATATTGTTGTAAACAAAACCAAAGGCCGGCGCATATACAACGGCGGTAACGTTTACGCCGTGCTCCTTCAGAGGCTTAAAGAGAGCCGGAAGCTTCGGCCAGCAGGGAATACCCTCGAACATCACGCGGTATTTCTCCGGGAACGGAGTGGTCGTCTCGCCGTTCTTTACCGTCTCCTCCAGATCCTTTGCCAGAAGCTCAAACGCCTCGGCAGCTTCCACTCTGGCGCGGGCTGTAACAACGTCGGCCATATGGTTGAACAAGTCAAAACCGCTGTAGGGGGCGGGCTTATACTGCAGGTAATCGCAGACCTTTAACCATGCCTTCGCGGTACGGTTCGCGTTTGCGCATGCCTGCTCAAACTTCTTCTCATCAAATTTCTTTCCTGTCAGCTTCTCTAACTGCTTGATCGCCTGATCAAACTGGGCGCGCACGTATCTCACGTTCTCGTCGTCCACTTCTACGGTGTTGTTGTAGGGGATGTCAATCATGATCAGCGGGATATTGTGCATACGGGCGATATTCTCATACCACTTTGTCATGCAGTTGCAGATGTTGTTGCAGCAGAGCACGAAATCCGGCTGCGGGATCTGCATCTGGCGGATCGGGGAAATAGCCTCTAAGCGGCGCTCTTTCTCCGGGCCGTCCGGCATGGCGTTGATCTCATTCAAGTCGTCCAGGACGATATACGGGGTCTGTGTCTTCGGATCCTTTTTCGGCTTTCCTGTCTCGGGATCCATCACAACCTTTCCTTCCGCATCCTTTAACGGTCTTCCTGTGCTCGGATCGATCACATACTCGCCTGTCTCGGGATCGAACTTTCTGGCCGCGCGCTTGCCGTCCGCATAGGCAAGGCTGATACGCGCATATCCGCAGATATCGTTGTCATATCCCAGATCCTCGGCGGCCTGGCAGAGAATCTCGCCGTAACGGTTTGCAGCGATACCAGCCGCCTGATTCTCCGGATACATCACGTGAAGATCAAACGCCGCCGCAAGCTCGCACGGGAACTTGGAAGAGGACCAGCCTACTAATTCGCCTCTCTTTTTGGCTTCGCGCGCCTCTGTGTGGACGTCGTCTACGACCTTACGGAGTGCGAGAACGCCAGGACTAACTTGTTTTGCCATAATAATTATCCTCCATTCTTTTCTATCGTTACGATTCAGCCCCTGGCTCTAAACGCCAGGCTGAACGGTAGCTTTCTGTCTTTACTTCCTGCGGCTCGCGGCCTGCCATCCCATGAGGGCGGCGCCGAGCGCGCCGTTATACTGTGTAAGCGGGGAGGTCTTGATCGGACATCCGATCTCCTCCTGGAGCGCCTTTACAACGCCTGTATTCTGGGCCACGCCGCCTGTCATCACGACATCCGGCGCCACGCCGATCCGGTGCGCAAGGCCAGTCACACGGTGTGCGACAGAGCGGTGGATCCCGTCTATAATGTCACATTTATCAGTTCCCATGGCAAGCTGGCTGATCACCTCGCTCTCCGCGAAAACCGTACAGGTCGAGCTGATGCCCACCTTTTTCTGGGACATCGCGCCCAGTCTTCCCAAATCTTCTACCTTAACCTCCAGGACGCGCGCCATCACGTCCAGGAACCGCCCGGTCCCGGCCGCGCACTTGTCATTCATCTGGAAATTTGTCATCGCGCCGTTGTCAATGTGGAGCACCTTTACGTCCTGGCCTCCGATGTCAATAACGGTGTGAACATTGGGGAACAGGAACGCCGCCCCCTTTGCATGGCAGGAAAGTTCGCTCATCTGCTTGTCGGCAATGCCGTCCATCAGAGAGGTGCGGCCATAGCCCGTCGCCAGCGTGAACGCCATATCTTCTTTCTTCATGCCCGCTTCGCTCAATACCGCCTCAATGGCTCGCTGCGGGCCGCTGGTTCCGGCGCCGACGTCAATCAGGGATTTTCCGACGATTTCCTGGCCGTCCTTTAAGATAATGCACTTGGACGCAGTCGAGCCGACGTCGATACCTAATGTGTAAATTGCACTCATCGTTTCCTGTATCCTCCATTTCTATGTTATGTACTCAGCTCATATGGACAGTATACCACAATCCCCGGTAAAAGTCGCTGGAAATTGTTCAAAATTCCATAAAAAAAATGATAAGACTATTATTATTTTCAGCTTATCTGCCAAAATATGGCCGCGCATCTGCTGTCCTTATAATGATAAATCGAGCAAAGGTTCCAGCAGCCCTTGCCCGATTCATCCGTAAGTTCCGAAACTTTACGAAATTTCGAGACTTTCTACTATCTACTATCAATCATTTATTCACACAGCAACTTAAATTGGTTACTATACATTCACTTATTGCAGGAATGCCGTCTTACGGCATGTCGTATCTGATAAACGGTTCCTCCGTCCAAAGCTTATTTGCCAAAGGTCTGGAACTCGCGGATGGATCTCGGAGCGATCATCTGATGCATCGGGCAGATGGACTGCGGGTTCTGATATACAGCCTCTGTAAACGCCTGGATATACGGACGAAGATCCGTTACATCCACAATCTCGTCTACCATACCCTTTTCGGTGCAGTATTTCGGACGGGACTTGTCGGTGTACATCTGAATCATCTCGTTCATCTTGCCGATGATCGGGGTCATGTCCTCGCCGGCTTTCTTCGCCTTCACCAGCTTTCTGGAGTACATGGCGTTTGCAGCCGTCTCACCCGGCATTACGTAGTATTCGCATGCGCCGGTGCCGATGGAGAATACGTTTGTATTGTTGCCCTGCGGGCCGCCTAATACATAGTGGGCCGCCGCGCTCGCCTTACGAAGCGTTACCTGTAAGGACGGGAGCTTGGAGTTCTCGATGGAGTAGATTAAGGACTGGCCAAGGCCCAGAAGCTCCGCCTTCTCCGCCTCGTCGCCTACATCGATACCTGTGGTATCCTGCAGCCATACCAGCGGGATCCGGTCACGCGCGCAAAGCGTCACAAACTCATTCATCTTGATTAAGCCCTGACGGTACAGCTTGCCGCCGATACCTACGGAATTCTGCTTGTACTCCGGATAGTTCATGAGCAGGCCCTGTACGTTGGCGATCACACCGACTAAGAGGCCGTTCACCTTCGCAAGGCCGGTTACCATCTCAGGACCATAGCCCTTCTTGTACTCCGCCAGCTCGCTGCCGTCAAAGAGGCGGCCGATTACATCGTACACATCGTAGGGACGCTTCTGGTTCATGGGGATGATGCTGTAAAGATCCTCAGCCGGAAGCAGGGGGGCCTTCGGGGCGTCAACGCGGAAGAACTCTAAATTGTAGGCCGGAAGGTAGCTGATATATTTCTTAATGCCCTCGATTACGCCTACGTCGTTCTGGTATACCTCGCGGAAGAAGCCTGTCTCATCATAGTGGATCGGAACAGAACCCGGAGCCGGAACGTGCTGCTTGCTGTTCTCAATCTGGGCCGCAACGATCTGCTCCGCCGCCTCTTCGTCAATATATCCCTTGGGATTCATACCGCTTAAGATACCGGCGCCGCCGACTGCCATATTGGCGTCCTGATGCGCGATCAGAATGGTCGGGGAAATGCTGTGGTATCCGCCGCCCGCCGGGTTGGTTCCGTAGATGCCTACGATAACCGGGATGCCGAGCTGGTTTAACTCCGAGTTGCGGAAGAACGGGGTGCCGCCGCCGCGGCGGTTCGGATATACTTTATCCTGATTCGGGAACTCAACGCCCGAGCAGTTTAACAGGTATACGAGCGGAAGGTGCATCATCTTCGCTGTGTCAGAGCAGCGCAGAAGGTTTTCCGCCTGGCCCGGAACCCATGCGCCGGCCATCTTCTTGTTGTCAGACGCAACGATCACAGCCCACTTTCCGCCGATGCGGCCAAGACCGTTTACGATATTCGTGGTGCCGAACTTGTTGTTCTCCGGATTGAACAGGCTGTTTAACGGGCACCATGTGCCTGCGTCGATCAGCGCGTTGATACGCTGCATGGCAGACAACTGTCCGCGCTCGTTTAACTTCTCCTCAGATGTGATACCAGCCGCAAGAACCTTCTCAATTGATGCGTGGATGTCGTTCTCCACCGCCTTTAAGCTGTCAGTGTTTTCTGCATTCGGGTTTACCAGCTCCTTACCAACCGTCGGCATGTTCTGGAAATATCCTGGCATTGAATACATATTCATGTCTTCTAATCTCCTATTCTGAATAGCCGCAGCAGGCGGCCCGGCAGCGCCTTTTTTGTCTTTGGCTGTCACCGGAACCCTTCCTGCTGCAAATGTCCTGTCCGTGCCCCGCACGCAGCGCCGCGCGCCGGGCCGGACAGATGTGTCGTTACCTTGTCTGATCGTAGCATATCAGACGATCCGGACAGTCCCGTCTGATCAGTCCTTCGGAACCTGGATGAATGCCTGGCCCGGATCGATCTCCTCGCGGATCATGCGGATCACTTCCGGATCGGGAGCATCCAGCTTCACAGCTCTGGAAACATCGATGTCAAAGCCTGTATTTTCGATTACATCCTCCGGTGAGGAAGTCTCATAGTAGCCTGCAAGATACATTCTCTTTGTCTTCTCGTCAAACTTCAGGATGCCGCGATCCGTAACGACCGCCTGCGGTCCGCGGTTGCCCGGAAGGCCGAGTTTCTCACGTCCGCCAGGTCCGTCGATCCAGCCCGGGCTGGTCACATAGTCTATCTTCTGCATGAATCTTCTCTTCTCATGCTGGATCATGATGATGGTGTTGTTGAAGGTTGCGATCGCGTTCGCTCCGCCGGATCCGGTGAAACGCGTCTTCGGCGCATGGTAATCGCCGATACAGGTGGAGTTTACATTTCCGTAGGGGTCGATCTGAGCGCCGCCGATGAAAGCTACGACTCTCTCGTTGTCATGCAGCCAGTCGTTTGTCTCAAAACCGATAAAACGGATGTTCGGCCACTGGCAGCCGCAGTGCGCCATGAAGCGCAGGTCGCCTACGGAACGCGGAACCTCGATGGGGGAGCAGTCCATAAGGCCGCTCTCAACGATTAAGTTGCACTTGGGCGCAAACAGACGTTTTGCAACGGATGCGCCGATTAACGGAAGTCCTGTTCCAACAATTGCGATATTGTCATTTGTGATGCACTTTGCAAGTGTGATTGCCTGCATCTCTTTGTTTGTATACTTTGTGTAGTCCGCCATGATTAATCCTCCTTGCTTATATCTGTCGCATAGCCGTATCCATCAGATACTTTTAACTTAAGGAGACGGTTCACACCGATCTTCTCAAGGAACTCTGCCTGATCCTTTACGCCGTAAACGTATTCGTTTAAGAATGCCTTGAAGTCCTCCTCCGTCTTGCTGGCTGCGCCGTATGCCTTTAAGAAGGAATTGTCATAATCATAGTAGCCATAGCACTGCGTCGGATATGCGCCGTAGGGAACCTCGCAAACCGCGTTTACAACAAAGCACGGAAGCTTCGTCGCCTGCGGATCTCTGCGGATCACGTCATTGCTCACCAGCTCCTCGCAGGTAACGATCACTTTTCTGGCCGCCACTGCGATATCAATGTCGTGGAACTCATCGCCCATCAGGATGCAGGTTCCGTCCGGAGACGCCTTCTGCACATGGATGATCGCGGTATCCAGCTTCGGAACCGGAAGGCAGACTACCTTCTCGCCCGGGTTGAACGGGTTATCCATGTATACAAACTTGTCGTCCGTCAGCTTGTCAATCGTCTGACGCACCTCTTTGCTGATTCCCCACTCGTCAACCAGGCCGGAACCGATCATGAAGCGCACCGGAAGGAACGGAAGTCCGAGAGAGGATGCATGGAGCATGTACATAATGGCATCCTGGGAATAATCCTCGTAAATGAGCTCGCCGGCCTCGATTTTCTTGCGGAAACGGCGGGATACATTCGTCACGCCGGAGTCTGCGGTATAGCAGTTAATGTAAGCCTTCACGCGATCCTCGCCGATCAGCATATCCCAGTCGGATCCGGCCGGGCCTGCCCAGGCGACAAAATCTTTTTTGCCCTGACGAAGAATTTCACGAACCGCTGCCATCGGTTTTTTGTTGGTTGTAAAACCGCCGAAGGAGATCGAATCGCCGTCTTCTACATACTTAGCAACCGCCTCTTGTAACGTACATACTTTATTACTCACAATAAAGCCTCCTTTTATATAAATTTTTTTCTAGCGAGTATCATCAGCCAAATATCAGCATAAAGAAACCGGCCGCTACTGCGGAACCGATTACGCCTGCCACGTTTGGCCCCATTGCGTGCATCAGCAGGAAGTTGGTCGGGTTCTCTTTTGAGCCGACTGTCTGCGCCACACGGGCCGCCATAGGAACAGCGGATACGCCGGCGGAGCCGATCAGCGGATTGATCTTGCCGCCTGTCACGGCATAGAGAACCTTTCCTAACAGCACGCCGCAGATCGTGGCAAAGCAGAAGGCCAGAAGGCCCATGCAGATAATGGCAATTGTCTGAACGCGGAGGAAAATCTCCCCGTCCGCCGTGGCGCCTACCGTGGTGCCCAGCATAATGGTAACAATATTACATAACGCATTCTGCGCCGTGTCGGAGAGACGCTCTACCACGCCCGCCTCGCGGAACAGGTTGCCTAACATCAGCATGCCCAGAAGAGGAGCTACGGACGGAAGCAGGAGGGAGCAGAACAGCACCACGAATACGGGGAACACAACCTTCTCCACCTTGCTCACCTTGCGGAGCTGCTTCATCACAACAGAGCGCTCCTTCTTGGTCGTCAGAAGCTTCATAATCGGCGGCTGGATCATGGGGATCAGAGCCATGTAGGAATAGGCCGCCACCGCGATGGGCGCTACCAGATCCGGAGCCAGATTATTCGCAACATAGATAGCAGTCGGGCCGTCCGCGCCGCCGATGATGCCGATCGCAGCCGCCTCGCCTACGGTAAACAGGCCGGTTGCATTGGCCAGCACAAACGCAACGTAAATGCCGCCCTGCGCCGCCGCGCCCAGTAAAAGGCTGATAGGGTTCGCAATCAGGGGGCCGAAGTCCGTCATCGCGCCTACCGCCATGAAAATCAGGCAGGGGAACAGGCTTGACTTTACGCCGCCGTAGATGATGCGCAGAACACCCTGCGTGTACCACGGCTCGGACTCCTTCATCAAATCTGCCAGCGGCAGGTTGGCGAGGAACATGCCGAACGCGATCGGGAGCAGAAGAAGCGGCTCATACTGCTTTTTGATCGCCATGTATAAAAGAACAAAGGAAATGAGGAACATGACACAGTTTCTCCAGGTAAGCGCGGCAAATCCGGACTGTGCAAGCAGTTCGCTCAGGATTTCAAAAAAGTTCATTACTTTACCTCCTAGTTAAGAGCAACCAAGGCAGCTCCCGTATCTACAGCGTCTCCTGCCTTTACAAGAATCTGGCTTACGGTTCCGTCTGCCGGAGCCACAATCTCTGTCTCCATCTTCATGGCCTCCATGATGATGACAACCTCGCCGAACTTCACCGCCTGGCCCGCGGCAACTTTTACGTTCAGAATCTTGCCGGGCATCGGCGCTTCGATCGTCGTGCTTCCCGCTGACGGGGCTGCTGCCGGAGCAGGGGCGGGCGCTGGCGCGGGAGCCGCCGGGGCAGGAGCTGGCGCTGCGGGCGCCGGGGCAGGGGCCGCCGGACGGCGCGCTGGCGCTGCGGATGCCAGAACCGGAGTGGCCGGAGCCGCCACGCCGTTGCGATCCAGGGATTTGTATGCTTCTAACTTCTCTACCTCAACTTCATATCTTTTTCCATTGATCGTAGCAACATATTTCATAGTTTTTACATCCTTTCGATAGATTTCCTGTATCCTTTATCAGCCCAGAGTAACCAAAGCCGCGCCGGTATCCACTGCGTCGCCGGCCTTCACCAGAATCTGGGCAACCGTGCCGTCCGCCGGAGCCACGATCTCGGTCTCCATCTTCATGGCCTCCATGATGATGACAACCTCGCCGAATTTCACCGCCTGGCCTGCGGAAACCTTTACGTTCAGAATCTTGCCGGGCATCGGCGCTTCGATCGTCGTGCTTCCCGCTGACGGGGCTGCTGCCGGAGCAGGGGCGGGCGCTGGCGCGGGAGCCGCCGGGGCAGGAGCTGGCGCTGCGGGCGCCGGGGCCGCTGCAGGAGCCGGAGCCGTAATCGGAGCCGCCGGCGCTGCAGGCGCTTCGCCGTATCTTGGGATCGGTGCATAATCATCCATTCTCTCAAGCTCAACTTCGTACTGTTTTCCATTGAGGGTAGCCGTATATTTCATAACTGCTATAACCTTCCTTTCAAATTACCTTCCATTCCTGATTTTACTTAAGTTCCGTTACGTTCAAAATCCTGAACCGATCGGGCGTCGTCCCCAGATCCTCTCCGATTGTCGCCATCAGTACGGCGAGAACCTCCTTGTCTGCCTCATCTGACACGACCGGGGCTGGAGCCGCCGCTACAGCCGGCTTCGGAGCGCTGTCCTTGATAAATGCGCCCAGGGCCCTGGAAATCAGAATGATGGCCAAAGACAGTACCATCAGCGTCAGGAAAACAATGGAAATTCCCAGCAGAGAAACGATCAATGACTGTCCTATGGGCATGGTTGATTCAGTCCACATGTGCTTTGTACCTCCTTTTTTATTACGGCTCTTTTCTGGCGCCGAACCAGTTTCGCTTTCTCACTTTCCGTATTATGGAATGCATTCCATTTTTGAAAGCTATTTTAAAAAAGGGAAAACTCCCCTTTTTCTTCGTTAAGCCTGCATTTAGACAAAATGCATCAAGCTCACTATGGTTAAATTATACCAGCTCCCCCCCTAAATGTCAACCGACGCTTTCATAAAATCTGCACAAAAAACGCGGTTTTCGGCGAAAAAAAATAACGGTTTCCGACAAATTTTCACTATGTGGAAACCGTTTTTTCGTTCATTTCATATAGTTAGGAACTGTCACGAAATAAATTAGCCGGACGGCGCTGGATAAATGTTCATCTGCAAAGAAGAAAATCGCAGGCGTAGCGGGCTGCGTCAAGATTTTCTGATGCGGCAGATGGGCATTTAGACAAGCTGAATGGCTAATTTATTTCGTGACAGTTCCTTAGAGCGTGTTTGAAAATTCATTCCTGGCATCTGCACGCCCCACTTCGCGGTATATTTGTGCCAAATTCACTTAACGCAGCCCACTGCGCCGCGTTCATTTGGCACAAATCTCCCACAAAGTGGCACGCACAGCTACCAGAAAGCAATTTTCAAACACGCTCTAGCATGGCAAAGGCCGGCCCGCTCCCTATTTCCCGACCTTAAAGGAACTCTTAAGCGAAACAATCCTGTTAAATACCGGAACGCCCGGCGCGCTGTCTTTACTGTCCACGCAGAAATATCCGTTTCTCACGAACTGGAAGCTGTCGTAAGCCTTTGCGTCCTTTAAGCCCGGCTCCAGATAGCATTCCTTTAATACGGTCAGGGAGTTTGGATTTAAGTTCAGGCTTCCGTCCGCGTTCAGCTTGCCCTTTTCCTCGTCCACCAGATTCTCATACAGACGGCACTCTGCCTTTATGGCCGACGATGCGGCTACCCAGTGGATGGTTCCCTTTACCTTTCTGCCCGTAAAACCGGATCCGCTCTTCGTCTCGGGATCATACGTACAGTGCACAACCGTCACCTTTCCGTCCTCATCCTTCTCGCATCCTGTACAAGTCACAAAATAGGCGTTCATCAGGCGCACCTCATTGCCCGGGAACAGGCGGAAGTATTTCTTCGGCGGTTCCTCCATAAAATCATCGCGCTCGATGTAGAGCTCGCGCCCAAACGGGAGCTTCCGGGATCCAAGCGCCTCATTTTCCAGATTATTCGGGGCGTCCAGCTCCTCTGTCACTCCTTCGGGATAATTGTCGATCACGAGGCGGATCGGGTCAAGGATCGCCATTACCCGCGGTTTTTTAAGCTTTAAGTCCTCGCGCAGGCAGTATTCCAGCATGGCGCTGTCGATCGAGTTGTCTGCCTTGGACACGCCGGCCAGCTCCACGAACCGGCGGATGGACTCCGGCGTGTAGCCTCTTCTCCTCAAAGCCGCGATCGTCACCAGGCGCGGATCGTCCCAGCCGTCCACAATCCCGTCCTCCACCAGCTTTTTGATGTAACGCTTCCCGGTAATGACATTGGTCAGGTACATCTTGGCAAACTCGATCTGGCGCGGCGGATCCTCAAACTCACACTCTCTCACCACCCAGTCGTAGAGCGGCCGGTGATCCTCAAATTCCAGGGTGCAGATGGAATGCGTGATGTGCTCCACCGCATCCTCGATCGGATGTGCGAAATCATACATGGGATAAATACACCACTTGTCCCCCGTATTGTGATGGGCCATATGGGCCACACGGTAGATCACCGGATCGCGCATATTGATATTCGGGGAGGCCATGTCAATCTTCGCCCGGAGCACCTTCTCCCCGTCCTTATACACGCCGTTTTTCATATTCTCAAATAATTCAAGGTTCTCTTCAACGGACCGGTTCCTCCACGGGCTTTCCTTTCCCGGGCTGTTAAAGTCGCCCCGGTACCCGCGGATCTCGTCCGCGCTCAGATCGCAGACAAACGCCTTTCCCTTTTTAATCAGAAGCACCGCGCACTCGTACATCGTCTGGAAATAATCCGACGCAAAAAACAGGCGATCCTCAAATTCCGCGCCCAGCCACTTTACGTCCTCAATGATGGATTCCACAAATTCCGTCTTCTCCTTCGTGGGGTTCGTGTCGTCAAAGCGCAGGTTGAACTTTCCCCCATACTGCTTTGCAAGCCCGGAATTTAAGATAATGGACTTCGCGTGCCCGATGTGCAGATAACCGTTCGGCTCCGGCGGAAAACGGGTCTGGACATGATTGTAGACTCCCTCCGCGAGATCCTTGTCAATCTCTCTTTCAATAAAATTCTTGGAAACGGTTTCTTTACCGTCTTCCGTGACAGCAGCCGTGTTTTTATTCTCTTCCATAAGCATTTCCTCCGTCAATGTTTCAAAGATTGGTATAATCATATCACATTTTGTGCGAATGGAAAAGGTGAAATTGTCTGCGGCGGCTTTCACGCATATTTTCCCCCATTCCGGGTATGTTTACTTTATAACGATCCTATATCAAAGGAATTCATTCTTTCCACAATTACAAATCAGGAGGGACTATGAAACGAGATAACCGCAAAATTGCACTGATCGGCACAGGGATGGTAGGAATGAGCTATGCCTACGCGCTGCTCAACCAGAGCGTCTGCGACGAGCTGGTTTTGATTGACGTGAACCGCGAGCGGGCGGTGGGCGAGGCGATGGATTTGAATCACGGGCTGGCTTTTTCGGGATCCAGCATGAAGATCTACGCCGGGAGCTACCGCGACTGCACGGATGCGGACATTGCCGTTATCTGCGCCGGGGTTGCGCAGAAGCCGGGGGAAAGCCGGCTGAATCTTTTGAAACGGAATATGACGGTTTTTCAGTCCATCGTGGATCCGATCACGGCTTCGGGCTTTAACGGGATTTTTCTGGTGGCCACGAACCCGGTGGATGTCATGACGCACATTACCTGCGCGATCTCCGGCTTTAACCCCAGAAGGGTGCTCGGAACCGGGACGGCGCTGGACACGGCCAGGCTGCGCTACCTGCTGGGGGAATATTTACGGGTGGATCCCCGCAACGTACACGCCTATGTTATCGGCGAGCACGGGGACACGGAATTTGTGCCCTGGAGCCAGGCCATGGTGGCCACTAAATCCGTGAGCGCTCTGTGCGATGAATCCCACGGAAGCGTCTGCGCCGGGGATCTGGAAAAGATTTCCGAGGAGGTGCGGACAGCGGCTTATAAGATCATTGAGGCTAAAAATGCCACTTATTACGGTATCGGCATGGCGATGACGCGCATCACAAAGGCGATTCTCGGGGACGAACACAGCGTACTGACCGTGTCGGCCATGCTGCGCGGGGAATATGGGCAGAACGGCGTCTTTGTCGGGGTTCCCTGCATCATCAACCAGAACGGAATCCAGCGCGTCCTGACTCTGGATTTGAACGATGAGGAGCTTAAAAAGCTCGATCAGTCCTGCCAGACTCTGAAGCGGTGCTATGAAGAGCTTGACGATTAAAATCTACCGGCTGGCCGGGGCCGCGGGAGCCATGATGTCAAAGCACACGGAATCCACGACGGTTTTCGTGACGTGATTGTACACGACCACGTTCAGCCCGCGGCGGTTCCTGGACAGCTCGCTTTCGCCGATGCGGATCGAGCACGCGCTCTTCTCCCCGGCTCCCGTGCTTTTTATTTCATAGGATACCCGTCCGCCGCATATGCGTCCCTCTGTTGCCAGCTCTCCGCTCCCCGCCGCCTCGATCGCCGCGCCCCCGGCGGCCACGGCGTAATAGCTGAGCCCGGGCTTTCCTTCCGGGTTTTCCTTAAGCCCCAGGGCGTTCATTCTCTCCCACGCGCCCTTTGGCAGGACGGCGGGCTCTTCCCCGCGGATGGCCATGAATACGGTATAGCGCGCATCGTCCAGACAGGCCAGATAATCGGAAAGCCCTGTCTGATATATAAGCTCACAGTCCTTTTTCACGCCCTCATACCAGGCTTTTGTGTCCTCCCACTGGTGATCCGTCTGTCCGGCGATCCCGTATTCCCCGCTGAGGATCTTCCCCAGACGGGAAGTGACCTTTTCCGCCCCCCAAATGTTTCCATGGCCGTTGTCGTGGCTGTCCGCAGCCAAATGAAGACCTGTGGATTCGTAGAGCGGTTTCTCATTGAAATCATAAAACGGAATCCCCTTTTCCTGCGCATACTGCCGGATTGCGCGGCAGCGCGCGGGATTCTCCATAGTTGTGGGCGTTTTGACGAGGAGCAGGCGGATCCCGCGTTCCCTGCAAAGGGCCTCGATCCAGTCGAGATACGCTCTCATGAGCTCCACCATCGCTTCCGCATCCTCCCCGGAGTTTTCCTCAAATGGCTCGAACTCCTCATTCCCGCACATGCCGGGCAGGGCCGTAAAGCCCTTCATCTCATAATGGGCGCTCATTTCCTTGTATGCAAAATCATCCTCGTTAAGACTCATCCAGCGCGTGTGATAGCGGATATTGGGGAAATAATAGCTGGCGGCGGACTGTTTTTCGTCCAGGGCGCAGATGTCGTTTACGGCCGCCCGCTTGACCCCGGACCACTTCATATAGTCGATGGCCTTTCTGGTACAGCTCTCGGACGTGTTGAGCGCCTCATTCCGGTCGTAGGGAAACAGCAAATAGCAGTCCAGTACGACGGCCTTCGGCGTCTGGAAGCGCAGGGCCTCCAAAAGCCAGTAATATGACACCAACAGGTTCTGCCCATCAGAGCCCAGATTGTAACTGCGGATCCCGTACTCGTCGTAAAGCTTCTGCGGAGAAAAATGCGAGACCGCATGGCTGCTGCCGAAAAACAGCACATCCACCGTATTCTCCTCCATCTGATAAAATCCGAGATAGGTCGCGGTGGCGGGCCACGTCTGGTTAATGAAAAATTTCGGCGTCAGAATGCGGCCGGCCGACGCAAGGCAGAGCCAGAGCGCCGCTGTAAAGACCGCAGCCTTTGCCCAATACCGGATATGAAACCGTCCCATCTCAAAATCCTCCGTAAATAAACGCCTGGGCGTCGAACCCAAAGCCGTATGTCCCAAACACAAACACAGCAACCGCCGCGCCCAGATAGCAGAACCACCGAAACAGGATATGCTGCCGCATAAGCCAGTCCCAGAGTTCCAGGCCGCGCCTTTCTTTGAGCAGGCTTGCCCGCAAAAGAACCCAGGATGAAATGAGAAGAACGGCCCATTCCTTCCATTCGAGCCCCAGACGCAGCAGGGTATCGTCAAAGAGAATCCACGGATTCCACACCGAAACCATGGAAAAAAGCATGCGCAGCCCCTCCCGCAGGCTGTCCGCCCGGAACACGATCCAGGCCGCCATAACAGGAAACAGGGTCGCCGCCCGCCGCAGCACAGTCCGCAGAAGGCTGTCCCCGCTGATGCCGAGGAGCCGGCACAGCCTGTCCCGAACCGGCGCGGTTATCTCCTCCCCAATCTGGTACGCGGCGTGAAAAAGCCCCCAAAACAGGTACTTGTACCCCGCCCCGTGCCAGACGCCGCTGACGGCAAACGTCAGGGCCAGATTGATATAACGCCTCATCCTCCCCTTGCGGTTTCCGCCCAGCGGGATGTAGATATAGTCCCGCAGCCAGGAGCTTAGGGATATGTGCCACCTCTGCCAAAATTCCTTTACGGAAAGCGCGAGGTAGGGATGGTTAAAATTTTCCGCGAGCTGCACGCCGAATAAAGCCGCCGCGCCCCTGGCCATGCTGACGCACGCCATAAAGTCCGCGTAGAGCTGCAGGCTGTAGAGCGCCCCCGCGGCAAATACCACGAAGCCCGCGTACATAGCAGAGTGATCGAACACCGCATTCACCACAACCGCCGCTTTATCCGCAATCATCATTTTCAAAAAAAATCCCCAGCCGATCAGGAGCAGCCCCCTTGTAAAGCCGGCCTCGTCAAAGCGGCGGCCGGTGAGAAGCTGCCGCCCCAGATCGCCAAATCGCGGGATCGGCCCCTGGATCGTCTGCGGGAAAAAGGAGATAAACAGCATATAATGAAGCGGATTCTTCTCCGGCTCTATCCTTCCGGTGAAAATATCGGCCAGATAGGCAATCATCTGCAGCGTATAAAAGGACAGGCCCAGGGGGATGATAAAAGAACGCCCCGGCCGGTTAAGAAAGAACTGCAGGATAAAATTGCCGTTCTTAGTCACGACAAGAGGCGCGGCAACCGCGCAAACCGCCGCCGCAAAGAGAAGCCGCTCCGGCGCGCGCGGGCCCCCTTCTTCCCGCCTTTTCTCTGCGCGGTTCTTCCTCATATAATATAGAAACAATCCCATCGCATAGCTGAACAGAACCATCGCGAAAAAGAGCTTCCGGCCGTGCGAAAGCCTGACGTAAAAGGCCATGCTCGCGGCCAGAAGCGCCAGCCAGCGAAACCGCAGGGGAAGCAGATAGTAGACCATGACCGCGGCGGCCAGAAAGATATAGTATGAAACCGAAAGAAATACCATCTTAAACACTGCCTTCCTTTTCCTGTATATGTACTCACAAAATCAGGCGCAGAGAAATTCCGAGAGTACATATAAACGTCCCTGCCGCTGCCTTCTGGCGCTTTTGGAGGGCTTCGCGGGCGGCTGCGCCGGCTCCTGCGCAACCTTCATGCTCTTTGCAGCCAGCCGCCCGATGCCCCTGTTCTTCTCTGACAGCCCGCTGAAGATCGCCCGCATACAGACACTTCTACTTTCCATTGATGAATCCCCTCTCATTTTATCTGTAACGGATACAGTTCAAGCCTACATCAATTGTTGTTTTTTGTCAAACTTTTCCTTGTCTGATCCTTGGCTTTGTCACCATTCACTGATAATTTGAAAACGGGAGGATACCTGTGGACAGCAATACGGGAAGCGCTGAAATGACACGCAATGTATCAAATATACTATGACGCTATACCAGCTCCCTACATGGCCAGCACCGCATTCCAGATCTCCTCCACCACCGGGATACCCAGCCTGCGGTTTTCCTGAATGCTTTTCAGCGCCCGTTCCCCGGGATAATACACCTGCCCGCCCTCCTGCGCGGGCACGGAGGTCTTGATATCCGCCACGATTTCGTTTACAACCGAATCGGTCAGCTCCACGGAATTGAATTTCCCGGGAGCAATGGCAATCATGATCTGGGTCAGGCCCACCTCGTCCCCAAGGGTTCCAATCCGGCTCACCGAATTGCCGCCCGCAAGCACGGTGGCGATCAGGTCCAGGGCAATGGAGATCCCGCTCCCTTTCCAGTATCCCATGGGCAATACCCGCTGCGTCTTCTCGATCTCCGCCGGATCCGTGCTCAGCCTGCCCTCAGAATCATACCCGCCCGGGACGGAAAGCTTCTGGCCCTTCAGTCTGCAGTCCTCCATCTTTCCGTAAGAAAACTGGGACATGGCGCAGTCAATGACCACATGATCCCCGCTGCTCCTGGGAATTGCCATCACAAAGGGATTGTTTCCAATCTTTTTGTCCTTTCCGCCCCAGGCCGGCATATTGGGACAGGTGTTGGACCAGCAGATGCCGATAAACCCCCGGTCCGCGGCCTGCCAGCCGTAGCTGCCGCCTCTCATCCAGTGGTTATTGTTGCCCAGGGCCACCACGCCCACGCCGTATTCCTCTGCCAGATCACAGGCCCGGTCCATGGCCCTCCTCGCGTTCAGCGGGCCGAATCCCCTGTGCCCGTCCCATCTCTCGATTGCCCCCATGCCCATCTCACAGGTAGGCGCGGCATCTGGGGCGATCTCTCCTTTTTCAAGGTAGGATACGACCCTGGGGAAACGGTTTAAACCGTGTGAATATACGCCCGCCATGCTGTTGCCGGCAAAAATGGAGGCCGCGTCGGCGGCGCTTTCGGGATCGAACCCGTGTTTTGTTAAAATACGTTCAAATTGCTTTACCATATCCTCATACATTACGCGCATTTTCTTTTCCTCCTCTTTATGGATTGCAATCGATTGCAATTTGTTTGAGTTAATAGTATCACAATTCCTTTCGTATTTCAAGTCTGTTTTTCCGGTGTTTTGCGATTTTTTTCTATGTGACAGAAACCCTTAAGATTCTGCACCGGATGGACATAGAATTCTCCTTATCCGGCGCAGGCGGACAAAAAATACCCCGTCTGAACTGTTATAGCCGATATTAGGTTATTTCCGATATCTTTTTCTCGAAATGAGCCGTGATTGCAATCGATTGCTTTCCCTGTCAAAATACAGGCAGCCCTGTTCCCGGCTGTCCGGCCGCATTCCGGTTCGGCTGCTGCATTGATGTCATTGATGTCATTGATGTATTGCGTGTTCTGATGCATTACGTACTCTCCCGCTCGATGATATCCGTAAACAGCATCATCTTCTGCGGATTTTCCTTTCCCTCAAGGGCATCCAGAAGGATTCTTGACGCGGCGGCGCTCACCTGTTCCAGCTTGTTATCCAGCGTGGTGAGCCTGGGGGAGCACAGTTCCCCGTAAATGGTGTTATCCACGCCCATGACCGCTACCTGACCAGGGACCTTCACGCCTCTTTCCGTCAGTGCCTGGATTCCTCCTGCCGCCAGAAGATCAATGGAAAAGATCATCCCTTCCACGTCCGGATGATCTTCCAGGATCTTCAGGGCCATATGGTATCCCTCTCTCAGGGACTCTCTTGTTGTTCTCAATGGTTTAACCGCGCCTTTATCGCCGCATGCCCGGCCGGGCCCATCCGTTTCACGGTAAATCCACAGATCTTCCCGTTTCCGGCCCAGCTCCAGCATGCCCGCGATAAACCCGTTTTCTTTTTCCAGGTTGGAGGGGGAACATGAATCCCTGATAAAGGCCAGCTTTCTCTTCCCTTTCCCGGCCATCAGGCGCACCCCGCTGCGGATTCCGCCCGCCTCGTCTGTCAGGACTCCGTATACGTTCGGCAGATCGAGCGCTCCGTTGACAATGGCCACCGGAATTTCCTTCAAGTGCTTCTCTATGCTCTCTTTCACGGCCTCTGTGGCCAGCATGGAGCCAATCAGGATAGCGCCGTCCACTCTCCGCTGCCCGAGAATGCGGACATATTCCCTCTTCTTCTGCTCCTCTGGCCCTGTGCTCAGTGTAATGCAGCAATATCCTCTGGCCGTCATCGCCTGCTCGATCACGTAGGCGCTTTCCGTGTGATGGCTCACCCGGATATCCTCAATCAGGATTCCGATGCTGCGGCTGGACTGGGTTACCAGCCCCCTGGCCGCCTCATTGGGCGTGTAATGGTATTTCTCCAGAAGATCCCGGACGCGCTTTCGCGTCTCCTCCCTGATTCCCGGTTTGTTGTTGATAACCCTGGAGACGGTGCTGGCCGCCACGCCCGCTTCTTTTGCAATGTCATAAATGGTCATTTCACGCGCCATCCTCTCTCATTTTAAATCAGTCAGGGGCGTATGCGTCCCCCGTCCGCTGTACAGGAATTCTCCCCTCCTGGCATCTATTTTCAGCCTGCATATCCGCTCAAACCGCATGGATCTGCGTTCCATCCAGCCAGGAATACAGGTTTTCAAATACAATATCCGCCCGCTGCTCCATGGACTCCGCGGAGGCGAACCCGATATGGGGCGTGACGATGGTATTCGGGCAATGAAGCAGGGGGTGATCCGCGGGAAGCGGCGGTTCCGTCTCAAACACGTCGCAGGCCGCCCCGGCAATCCTCCCTTCTGTAAGCGCCCGCGCCAAAGCCGTGCTGTCCACAACGCCGCCTCTGGCCGTATTGATGAGTATGGCGCTCTTTTTCATCAGCCGCAATTGCGCCTCCCCGATCAGGCCCTTTGTCTCCTCTGTCAGCGGGCAGTGGAGCGATACAATATCCGCCTCCCCAAGCAGCTCTTCCAGGGATGTCTGCCGGTCAATGGCCGCGTCCCGCACGGCGCTCCTGCTGAATGCCGTCACCGCGCACCCGAATGCCTTACAGAGCGCGGCCGTCTTCCTTCCGATCGCCCCCGCGCCTACAATCCCCACCGTTTTCCCGCACAGAAGATTCCCTACCAGTCCATCCTTTGTCCCTCCCTCGCGGCAGCGCGCTTCTGTCTCTGCCACATTCCGCAGCAACTGGATCATAAAGCTGATGCTCAGCTCCGCCACGGCCTGGGTGGCATAGCCGGAAGCATTACTCACGGCAATGCCCCGCTGCCTGGCCTGGGCCATAGGGATATGATCCACACCGGTAAAGGCCACGTTGATAAATTTCAGCTCTTTTGCGGCCTCCAGCGCGGACGGGGCCAGGGGCATATTGGCCAGCATGAGCACATCCGCGTCCCGGCATCGCTCTGCCTGTACCCCGGGATCGGGATCCCTTTCGTAAACCGTAAACATATGGCCCATAGCTTCCAGCCTGCGGGCGTGTTTTTGAAGCGTCTCCCGGGAAACGCCGAGTCCTTCCAGCAATACGATTTTCATTTTGTTCATCCTCCTCTGTTCTTATTCCCCCAGTCAACAACCCCGCTGCAAGCAACGGGGCGTCAAACTTGCACGCTGCAGGGCAGCGGGGTATTTGACCCTCGCGGCAGTCGCCAAATGTGCATGCAAGCATGCCCACTTGGCTCGTTGCGCGCGGGAATAAAGTCCACGCGGCCTGTCTTATTGCCCTTTGCCGGCAGAAAAAAGGCTATAGTAATGCTCGGCCCGCTCCCTTGTCAGGTCAAAAGAGCGTTCGATTTTGAGTAAAATCCTCTCCTTTGTCAGATTATCCTCTAATCCGTCTAATATAAATGCTTTGATTCCTTGCTCGATTCCCCGTTCAATTCCCTGCTCAATTCCCTGCTCAATTCCCCGCTCAATTCCCTGTTCGATTCCCTGTTCGATTCCCTGTTCGATTCCCTGCTTAAATCCCTGTTTGATTCCCTGTTCAAGCCCCTGTTTAAGTCCATCTTTTAAGCCGACTTCCCTGGCCTCCAGCATCATTTGGTTGTAATCAAGAATCGCCTTTTCCCTCGCTTCATATTCCAGGCGTTTCTCCTGGTCACTGCTGATCACCTGCAGCTTCTCATAAGCCCTTTCGATATAGGGGTTCTTTGCCGCCAGCATGTCAAATTCCTCCTTTTTCTCTGCGTTTATAAATTTCGCCCACAGCAGGATCTCATCGCTGTCCTCTTTTAACTCCTTTGGAAGCTTTGGCAGCTCCACCACGTGGAATTCCAGTTTATCCGTATACAGCGTCCGCCGCGTATCCTCCCGCAGGTGGAAGCATGAGTAGAATTCGCTTTCCCCCTTAAACAGATCAAAATCAAGGATGCTGATCCCCACGCATTTTTTAAAAACCGTATAATCCTGGCCTGAATGGATCTGTTCCGTATACATTTTTGCCAGATAGAACAGCGAGCGGTCCGCCCACACGGAAAGCGCTGAAAGCTGGATCTCGATATCGATCTCCGTATCGTCGTTCAGCAGGATGCGGACGTCCAGGATCCCCTGCTTATCATCCTTATGGAGCTTTCTCAGGCTTGTATTCAGCACCCGCGCTTCCCGGATATCCCCCGGGTTCAGCCGGAGCATGGCCGACAGAAAGCCGATGCGCGCCTGTTCATCCATCATGATCTCCTTAAAGGCAAAATCAATCCTGGGTTTCATCAAAAAATCTGACATATCCGTCTTTATTCCTCCTTGATATATTTTATTGTACCAGATCGGCAGCCATGTGACCAGCCTTCAGATGTGTTAATCTGATCAGCTCCGGTACTTTTTATTGTTCTCATCCCTTGCAGGTCTGTGCCCGGTAACGCGCTCTGTGATGCATATAAAATGCAAAAAACGCAGTTTGGCCCCGCTATCCCCCGGGTTTGGCCCAAGAGGGCCCGCTGTCTGTGATTTCTGCTGCGCTGCACTCACAAAAAACAGCTCGTGTTGGCTGACGTGTGAACAGCAGCCGAGTGACCGCTGTCCCCCCGTCTATGTAACCAGATCCTTCCTGCAGAACACATAATACGAAATCCCCGCCAGATCCGCCAAAAACCAGCCGATCGGCACGGACCACCAGATCCCCGCCACCCCAAACGCCGGAACCGATGACAGCGCATAGGCAAGCGCCACCCGCGTCCCCAGGGAGATCACCGTCAGCACCACGCTCATCCCCGGCTTCCCCAGCGCCCGGTACAGGCCATAGAGCAGAAACAGGCAGCCAATGCCGCAGTAAAAAGCCCCTTCAATCCGCAGATACCGGACTCCCTCCCGGATGGCCTGCGTTTCCCCTGCCTCTATAAACAAGGCCATCAGCGGGCGGGCAAATATCCACACCAGCCCGGACACGACGACGCAGAACGCCATGGACGCCGCCACAGCGCCTTTCAGCCCCGCGCGGATGCGATCCGGTTTTTTCGCGCCGTAGTTCTGGGCGATAAAGGTGGAAAAGGCGTTTCCGAAGTCCTGCACCGGCATATAGGCAAACGCGTCAATCTTGACCGCGGCCGCGAATGCAGCCATGACCGTCGCCCCAAAGCTGTTGACCAGGCCCTGGACCATCAGGATGCCAAGGTTCATCACCGACTGCTGGACGCACGTCAGGATAGAGAAGCCGGCGATCTCCTTCACACAGCTCCACTTCACGCGCGTTCTCCTGAAAATGGCCCTTAGCTGGGGATATTGCCTCACGGCGTAAAGTGCAATCCCGATCCCCGAGACATACTGGGCAATCACCGTAGCCTCCGCCGCCCCTCTGACGCCGCGTCCAAGCCCCAGCACAAACCACAGATCCAGTATAATATTGAACCCTGCGGACACTGCCAGAAAGATAAGCGGCGTCACCGAATTTCCCACGGCCCTGAGGAAGGACGCGACATAATTGTACAAAAAAGTAGCCATAATACCGCTGAAAATCACGGCCAGATACGCCCTCATCATGCCCCAGACCGCATCCGGCGCCCTGAGAAAAACCCGGATAAAGTCCAGACAGGCAAAGGCCAGGATATTCAGAAATATGGCCGCCGCCGCGATGAGCGCAAAGGAAGCCCGCACGCTATCCTCAAGCCCCGCCTCGTCTCTTTGTCCAAAGCGGATGGAAAACAGGGCCCCGCTGCCCATGCACAGCCCCAGAAGGATGGAGGTCAGAAACGTCATCAGCGTGAAGGAAGAGCCCACGGCGGCCAGGGCGTCTGTCCCCAGAAATTTCCCCACGATCAGAGTGTCGGCCACGTTGTAGCACTGCTGTAACAGATTTCCCAGTATCATGGGCACGGCAAACAAAAGCATGGAGCGCATCACCGGGCCGTGCGTTAAGTCTTTATTCATCTCTTTGTCTCCCCCCGCTCCTTTACCCGCGCCAGACAGCCCTCAGGCAGAGAATCCTTTAACTGCGCATCCCGTACCCGCATCAGACAGCCTGTCAGACCTGTATCCTGCAAAATCCTGTCCTCTTCTCTCCGGGTAAAGCCAAAATATTCATTTAACCGGGTAACGAGCGTAACCTGTCTTCCGTCCATCCTCAAAATCTTCCTGATCAACCCGCTTTTATCAACATAGTAATACTGGTTTTTCCGGATATCCGCAAACCCGGAGCGCCCTATCGGAATTTCTATAACATCCATCTCCACTGACCGCTACCTCCATCCATTCCCCCAAAGTTTTGCCCTCTTCCTCCAAAAGAAAACAAAAATTATGTTCTCCATACTCCACCATTATACCCCACAACATACGCTTAAGCAATCCTGATTCCCTCCGCCTGCCAGTCACGTAGCAGGCTGCGGCCTGCTACCCCTTCTCATCCCCCCGGCGGCCCTCCCACGGATCCCCATTTCCCGTCACAATTTACAAATCAACCCGTTTTTTTACACCTTTTTAACGTATTAAATCAATTGTTTTCTCCTTTATTCTATGTTACACTATGCCCGAATACATGTGTAATACGAAGGAGGGATAGGGCTTAGCCCGATTGTGCATGAATTCCTGTAAACGACTCGGAATCGATATCGGTTCCACCACGGTTAAAGTTTCAATTATCAATGAAAACGGCGATCTTGTGTTCGCCGACTACAAACGTCATTTTGCAAATATTCAGGAAACTCTGTCCGATCTTTTGGACGAAGCTTCCTCCCGTCTCGGGGAGACGGAGGTTACCCCGGTGATCACCGGTTCCGGCGGCTTAACGCTGTCAAAGCATCTGGGCATTCCTTTCGTGCAGGAGGTTGTGGCGGTCGCTACCTCTTTAAAGGATTTTGCGCCCCAGACAGACGTCGCTATTGAACTCGGCGGCGAGGATGCGAAGATCATTTATTTTACAGGCGGCATTGATCAGAGGATGAATGGGATCTGCGCCGGCGGGACCGGCTCTTTTATCGATCAGATGGCCGCTCTTTTACAGACGGATGCATCCGGCCTGAATGAATATGCAAAGCATTACAAGGCTATTTACCCCATCGCGGCGCGCTGCGGCGTGTTTGCGAAGTCGGATATCCAGCCTCTGATCAATGAGGGGGCGACCAGGGAGGATCTGTCCGCCTCGATTTTCCAGGCGGTTGTGAACCAGACCATCAGCGGCCTGGCCTGCGGAAAACCGATCCGGGGAAATGTGGCCTTTCTCGGAGGGCCGCTTCATTTTCTCTCCGAGCTTCGTGCCGCGTTTATCCGCACCCTGAATTTAAGCGAGGAGCAGGTAATCGCCCCGGATCACTCCCATCTGTTCGCGGCCATAGGCGCGGCCATGAACGCAGAGAGCACGGCCCCGGTACCGCTCGCCGAGCTTGTAAACCGTCTCGCGGGCGGAATCAAGATGGATTTTGAGGTAAACCGCATGGAGCCGCTCTTTGAAAGCGCAGAGGATTACCGCGAATTTACAGAACGCCATAGCAGCCATGATGTGCAGAAAGCGGATCTGGCCTCCTATGAAGGCGACTGCTACTTGGGGATCGACGCCGGCTCCACCACCACCAAGGCGGCCCTGGTCAGCGAGGACGGCGCGCTGCTCTACCGCTTCTACAGCAATAATAACGGAAGCCCCCTGGCAACGGCCATCCGCGCCATGAGGGAGATAAACGAACAGCTTCCGCCAAAGGCGAGGATCGCCTGGTCCTGCTCCACGGGCTACGGCGAGGCGCTTCTTAAGTCCGCCCTGATACTGGATGAGGGGGAGGTGGAAACCATTTCCCATTACTATGCGGCCGCGGCCTTTGAGCCGTCGGTGGACTGCATCCTCGATATCGGCGGCCAGGATATGAAGTGCATCAAGATCAAGGACGGCGCGGTGGACAGCGTACAGCTCAATGAAGCCTGCTCCTCGGGCTGCGGTTCCTTTATCGAAACCTTTGCCAGATCGTTAAATTACAGTGTCGAGGATTTTGCAAAAGAAGCGCTTTTCGCCAAAAATCCCACGGATCTGGGAACGCGCTGCACGGTTTTTATGAATTCCAATGTCAAGCAGGCCCAGAAGGAGGGCGCGTCCGTGGCCGACATCTCCGCAGGGCTCGCCTATTCGGTCATCAAGAACGCCCTGTTTAAGGTCATTAAGATTACAAACGCCTCGGATCTGGGCCGCCATGTGGTGGTTCAGGGCGGTACCTTTTATAATGACGCCGTTCTGCGCAGCTTTGAAAAAATCGCGGGCTGCGAGGCGGTCCGCCCGGATATTGCGGGCATCATGGGCGCATACGGCGCGGCCCTGATTGCCAGGGAGCGGCGCGACGCCTCGCGGGCTACCTCCATGCTGCCCATGGATAAGATTTTGAATCTCACGTACAAGACCAGCATGGCCCGCTGCCAGGGCTGCACGAACCACTGTGTCCTGACCGTCAACCGCTTCGGCGGCGGCCGGCAGTTCGTGACCGGCAACCGCTGCGAGCGGGGACTGGGCGGGAATAAGACGAAAAAAGACGTACCCAACCTGTTTGAGTATAAATATAACCGGATGTTCGGCTATGAGCCCCTGACCGCGGATCTCGCGCCCCGGGGCACGGTGGGAATCCCCAGAGTCCTGAATATGTACGAAAATTACCCCTTCTGGGCCGTTTTCTTTAAGGAGCTGGGCTTCCGGACCGTTTTGTCGCCCCAGTCCACCAGACAGCTCTACGAGCTGGGGATCGAATCCATTCCCAGCGAGTCCGAGTGCTATCCGGCCAAGCTGGCGCATGGACATATTGAATGGCTGATCCGGCAGGGAATCGACTACATATTTTATCCCTGCGTTCCCTATGAGCGCAACGAGACGCCGGACGCGGGCAACCACTACAACTGTCCCATGGTGACTTCCTATGCGGAAAATATTAAAAACAATGTGGAATCCCTTTCGGACCGGAAGATACGGTTTTCCAACCCCTTCATGGCATTCACAAACGAGGAGGTCCTGACCGCCCGCCTGACCGAGGAGTTCTCGGGGGAGTTCTCCATCCCAGAACCGGAGATCCGCCGCGCTGCCCATAAGGGCTGGACAGAGCTCATGGCCTCCCGCGAGGATATGAAGAAAAAGGGCGAGGAGGTCTTGAAATGGATGGAAGAGACGCATCATCACGGAATCGTGCTGGCCGGGCGCCCCTACCATGTGGATCCGGAGATCAACCACGGCATACCGGAGCTTATCACCTCCTACGGCTTTGCCGTACTGACCGAGGACTCTGTCGCCCATTTAGGCCATGTGGACCGCCCCTTAATCGTCACGGATCAATGGATGTACCACTCCCGCCTTTACGCGGCGGCCTGCTTTGTAAAGACACAGCCGAACCTTGACCTCATCCAGCTCAACTCCTTTGGCTGCGGGCTCGACGCGGTGACCACGGATCAGGTGAGCGACCTTCTGACCCGCTCCGGAAAGATTTACACGCTGTTAAAGATCGATGAGGTCAATAACTTAGGAGCCGCGCGAATCCGCGTGCGCTCCCTGATCTCAGCCATCCGTGTCCGGGAAATGCGCCATTTTAAGAAACCCGTGGTTTCCGGCGCGTACAGCCGCGTGTTCTTTACAAAGGAGATGAAAAAGGATTACACTATCCTGTGCCCGCAGATGTCTCCCATCCACTTCGGCCTGATTGAGGCCGCGGTGAGGAGCTTTGGCTATAAGCTCGAGGTTCTGAATAATTCCGACCGCTCGGCTGTGGACACTGGTTTAAAATATGTCAACAACGATGCCTGCTACCCGTCCCTCATTGTGGTGGGGCAGATCATGGACGCCCTTTTATCCGGCAAATATGACTTACATCACACGGCTGTCATCATGAGCCAGACCGGCGGCGGCTGCCGCGCGTCCAACTACATCGGCTTTATCCGCCGCGCGCTGGAGCGTGCCGGCATGCCGCAGATACCTGTGATCTCCTTGAATGCCAACGGCATGGAGACGAATCCCGGCTTTAAGATCACGCTTCCGCTCCTTACAAAGGCCATGCAGGCCGTTGTATACGGCGATATTTTCATGCGCGTGCTCTATGCCACCCGCCCGTATGAGGCCAAACCGGGCTCGGCCAACGCGCTCCATGAAAAATGGGAAGCGGCGTGCATGAAATCCCTTTCCAAGCGCGCGCCGTCCATGCAGGAATTTAACCGCAATATCCGCGGTATTATCAGGGATTTCGACGAGCTGCCCCGTAAAAACACAGTAAAACCCCGCGTGGGAATCGTGGGAGAGATTCTGGTCAAGTTCTCTCCTCTGGCGAACAACCATGTAGTGGAGCTTTTGGAGGCGGAAGGGGCGGAAGCCGTGATGCCGGATCTGCTGGACTTTTTGCTGTACTGCTTCTATAATCAGAACTTCAAGGCCGACAAGCTCGGCGGAAAGCGCTCTACGGCCTATCTGTGCAATATGGGGATTGCCCTGCTGGAATATTTCCGCCGCACCTGCCGAAAGGAGCTGGAGCGCAGCGCGCATTTCCTTCCTCCGGCAAGGATAAAGGACCTGGCTTCCATGGCCAGCCACTATGTATCGCTGGGCAACCAGACCGGCGAGGGCTGGTTTTTGACCGGCGAGATGCTGGAACTGATTCACAGCGGAACACCGAATATCATCTGCACACAGCCTTTTGGGTGCCTTCCGAACCACATTGTGGGCAAGGGCGTGATAAAGGAACTGCGCCGGAGCCATCCTGAGGCGAATATTATTGCAGTCGATTATGATCCGGGCGCGAGCGAGGTGAATCAGCTCAACCGGATTAAGCTGATGCTGGCGACGGCGCAGAAGAAGATCGATGCGGGGGGCGGGGAGTCGAAGATATCGTAAGTGTATTATCGTGAGAGGCCGCCAGGAAGCGTTACTGTATCCAACAGAACCCCGCTCCCGCCCGCAGAAAAGCGCAGCGGACGCTAAGCTCGAAAAGACCTCGCTAAACGCCGGCGGTTTTCTACGGGTTCTTTATGGATGCAGTAACGGTTCCTGGCTACATAATCGGCGGGCTGTGATTCGTACTAAATGGTTGTTGTCGTCACGAATCAGCAGCATAAAATCAAAAATCAGCATCGCAATAAAATTTTGCTGACATTTCGTTCATTTTGTGTTATAATGATTTCTAATCAGAATTATTTATTTCTTATACAATGCGGAATGGCTATGGCGCGTTGGATAGGCGTGCTTTTGTGTATGGCATGGGTGGATAGATGACTGGTTAAAGTCAATTACTCCCGCGGCAGCCGCCGGACGGGCAGGCAGATATGTCTGTCCGGCTCGTTGTTTCCGGGAATTTGCTGATAGAAATGGGGGCTATTTTACGATGCATTTCAAGACGTTTTTCTGTGCGGCGCTGTTTACTGCTATGTTGTCCATGAACGTCCTGGCAGGGGAGCATTCGGCACAGATGGTTAGTTTTTCGGTGGAACCCGGCGATTCGGCGGCGATTCGCCTGACGAGCCAGAAGGTGATTACAGAGTCCTTTTCTTTTAAGATGCCAAAGGACTGGGACGGTCAGTGCGTCCTTGTTCCGTATGAGGATGGGTGCGATATTTATGACCGGGCCGCTTATGAAGCGGATGGATCAGGACTCCTTTTTACGATTGCCTGCTATGAGAATATTGAGTCAGAGGAGCTGCAGGAATATACGATTCTGGGTTTCTGCAATAATAAGACGTATGTTCTTGAGTCCTACTATGAGGATTTCTACGATGAGGCGGAGGACGGCGCGCAGCCGGACTTTGAGGAAGCGGCCAGGCTTATTAAGAAGAGCTTTGTCTCCTATATAAAAGAAGAGGCGGCTGAATAAAGCGCTGCTGTTTGCATAGCGGTATTGTTTTTAGGAACTGTCTCGAAATAGCTTCCCATTAGTCCGCAGGATTTTTTTTCGGGAGTGCTGCTCGAAAATCAGGCGCATAGCGGGCTGTGTAACTGACTTTTGAGCAGTGCTGTCGGAGAAAAAGACAAGAAATATGGGAAGTTATTCAGGGACAGTTCCTTAGCCCGGAAGCGCTCTGGAAAAGAGGGTTCCGGGCTTTTATTGCCGCTAAAAATATGGCTCATCCTTATCTGCCGTTCCAGATAAGGGTTGGTCTTAAAGGAAGCATGAAACAGCCCTCGGGTAAAGAAAACCATCTCATCCCAGTAACCGTTGACATGGGATTCCTGCATTGGCGTATCGTATTCATCCAGCAAAATAATCACTCTTTTTCCATAATAATAGCGCGGTACATAATCGGATAATGCCTTTAACGAATAAGAAGCCTCATTATCCTCTTCCCTTTTTCTTATCCCACCCCCTTCAAAAGCCATCCATACGCATCCACCGCCACCCGAAGCTCTCCCTCCGCCGCAATCCCGGACGCCTTTGTCTGCCAATACTGCGCTGCGCCCTGAAGATACTCGCTTTTATTGATCAATCCCGCCTGATACCTCGTCTTTAGCGCGCCGTAATCCTTCTCGGCCGCCGCACACGCGGCCGCGGCGGCGTCCCGTTTGAGGCTTAAGGCCGCGATCTCCCGGTACTGCTCATCCAGCGTAAGGTTTGCCGCCCCCTTTGCCTCCTCAATCTGCTGGCTGCGCAGTTTCCTCTGCGTATCTCCCTGCGCCTGAGATCTCCTGGCTGATTTTACGCCGGGGTCGGCAATGACCGCCAGACTTCTGTCCTCCTCCGGATGGATCGCATTCAATTCCTCTGCCGCCGCCCGCGGGATCTCCCCTAAACTGATGCCCGCGCTCTCTCCGCTTTCCTTTCCCAGCATAATCAGAAGCTGGCGTTTCATCCGATCTGCGCTGTCATTTGCCGACTGGCTGGCAATCTGGGCCGCCAGAAGGCTTTTTGCCGCGTTCATGACCTCTTCCTGCGTGGCAAGCCCCGCGGCCTTCATGGAGGCCGTCCGGTCATATGCGGCCTGGCTGGCGTCCTCGCGGGCGGCGGCGCTCCTGGCCTGGGCCTCCATAGCCTTGCAGGAGGCCATGAGGGACTGGGCGGATTTTACCAGCGTCCATATGGCCTGTTCCCTGGACCACTCGTCGGATCGCGAATTTAGAGAGGTTATGCTGCGCTTCATCTGTCCGGCTGAAGAGGACAGGATGGCGGCGCTCTGCTCGTAGGAGGCGATCAGCGCCGCATCCCCGCCCTCGTCCTCCAGCTCATCGGCTTTATCGAGCATAT
Organism: Clostridiaceae bacterium; assembly: GCA_910575795.1. Taxonomy (GTDB): domain Bacteria; phylum Bacillota; class Clostridia; order Lachnospirales; family Lachnospiraceae; genus Otoolea; species Otoolea muris. The sequence continues at coordinate 134,995 of CAJTGE010000014.1, forward strand.
CGCGCCCGGCGCTCGCGAAAGAGTCGTAAGCGATCTGGTAGATTTCCAGGCTGGCTTCATAGCTGGCCTGCTGGTTGATCGCCCGGCTGTTTCCGGCCCGGATAAGCGCTTCCAGCTCTCTGTATTCGATCACAGAGTCGTTTAATTCCTCCTCCGTAAATCCGGCGGTCTCTTCCGCACCGGATGAAGCAGACTGCCCGTTTTCATCATCAAGCCCCGGCCCTTCTGCCGGGCCAAATTCGGTTTCCGTTCCTGAGATCAGAGGGCCGCCCGCCCATGCCTGGCACGCCGGGACAGGCGTCAGGCACAGGAGCAGGCACAGGATCCGGCATGTAATCCGGCAAAAATAAGCTTTCTGCGATTGTCTGATTCGTGTCAAAGATTGTCTCGTTCGTCTCAATTGAACCGCCTCCTGTCACACGGATGAAGCCAGGCCGTCCACAGCCCACTGATAGGCAAGCTGGGCCGTAAGGAGCGACAGGGCCGCTGTGTCAAGCTCCGCTCTGGCAGCCGCATAGGAATAGGACTGGCTCTGGTACGCGTTGGCGCTGATGGTCCCGGCCGCCTTTTTCCGCTCTGCGGACTGCATGCTCTGTTCCTCCAGGGCAAAGCTCTCCTTTGCCTGGGCATATTGATTTTCTGAGAGGAGAAGGCTCTGCCAGGCGGAGCGCACGCTGGATTTTACCGCCTCCTCGCTGCTCTTTAATGTCGTCTCATAGCTTCTCTGTACGGTTCCCACCCGGGCGTTTTTAACCTGGCGGTTTAATGTCTTCAGATCGTAGTTGTTTTCTACCGCCTTTGCGATATCCTCTTCCAGATGAATCCGCGCGCTCATGGAAGCCTCCGGTTCCGGGAGCGTGCTGATCTCCACCTCATCCCCGTATTGCCAGCCCAGCATCAGGCAGAGATTTTCCTTAATGGAGGCAATGCTGCTCTCAGTCTCTGTCACGGCGGCCTGCGCTGTCAATAATGCCTCCCGGGCGTTTAAAACATCAGTCTGGGACGTTGTCCCCGCCGCGGCCCTGGTCTGGGCTGTCTCCAGGTCTTTTCTGGCCTTTTCGGCCGCGCTGCTGCGGATCTGCAGGGAAACGACCGCATTCCAGTAGGAGATCATCTGCTGCTGGGCGGACTGTACCAGCCCCTTTTCCGTCTTCATATGGCCCCACAGAACCGTATCTGAATCAGCTGTATTTTCATCCCCCCGCTCCATCATCTGATCCGCCGAGCGCTCGCTGGAATGGGCCGCCGCCAGCCGGGCGCCATAGTTTTCTTCGTCCGAATCCGGGTATTCGATACTGTCATAAATATCCTGGGCCGTGTCGTAATAGCCCTGCGCGATCTCCTCGCTGTCCTTTCCCTTATAATCCTGGTATTCAATCGCATTTTTCTTTACTGTGCTGTTATACTCATGGATCAAATCCGCAATCTCGTCAAATTCCAGCCTGTTATCCCGCAGGGAAGCCCATTTCTCCTCCGAGTAGGCAAAAGGCGGGCTGTCTGCCAGGGCCGGAAACGGCGCGGGGGCTGCCAGCGAAAGGCCGGCAATGCCAAAAGCGGCCGCCAGATATCGTTTTCTGCGCCTGTATTTCTTCCTCTCTCCGATTTTGTTTTGGCTCATCATAACGGGCTGCCTCCTTTCATTGGTTATATTTTCATCCCTATCTTAATCCACATCCGCCGCGATCTCCTTATGCCTGCGGCTCAGCAGGCCGTAGTAAACAGGCAGCATGAAGAGCGCTACGGCCACGCCGGCCGTGAGGCCCCCAATGTCCACGACCGCCAGCCCCTGCGTGGTGGAGCCGCTGCTCCCGATGCCCATGGCCATGGGAATCATGGACAAAATGGTGGTCAGGCTGGTCATCAGGATCGGCCGGATGCGGGTCGCTCCCGCCTCGATCAGGGCGCTTCTCATATCCATGGTCTGCCGGTACTGGTTGACAGTATCCACATACAGGATCCCGTTGTTGACCACGGTTCCCACCAGGACCAGAAAGCCCAGCAGGGAGGTCATGCTGACGCTCACGCCCGCCAGCTTTAAAAGGCCGAACGACCCCACCAGGCTGAAGGGGATGGTGGTCATGACCATAAAGGAGAACTTCGGCGACTCAAACTGGGCGGACATCACGACAAATACAAGGAATACCGCCAGGGCAATCGCCCTGTACAGAGAGCTGAATTCCTCCTGCATCATCCGGTCGCGGCTGTTCGTGCCCAGCGTGATAGTTCCTGTGAGATTCGGCGAGACTACCTCGCTGTCCACTAAAGCCTTCACGTTGCCGCCCGTATAATCCGCGCTGATCCTCACCTCGTACGCCTTATCCGTCTTGGAAATGGAGGACGGGCTGTCCTTGTAAATCACTTCCGCCACGTCGCTGAGCGCCACAAAACCGCCCTTTGGCGTTGTGAGAATGATGTCCTCCACCTGGCTGACCGTACGGTACTCCCCTTCCGGGTACTCGACCTGCACGCTTAAATCCTCCCCGTCCACGGTCAGTGTGGTCGCTTCTACGCCGCTTAACATCTGCCTGACAGAGGAACCGATGCCTGATGCCGTCATGCCATATGCCTTTGCCATCACCGGATCCACCTTGATTGTTACAATGGGCGCCGTATTTTCCACGCTGGAATGAACGTTAATCACATCCGTGCGCCCCGTAAGCTCCTGTACGATTTTGTCCGCAGTCTCCTTCAGCTCGTCATACTGCGTCCCGTGCAGGAGCACCTGATAGCCCCTCTGGCGGCCCATAAAGCTCATGGAAGCTGAGGCCGATACGTCAATGCTGCAGTTTTCAATATTGTCCATTTCCTTCTGCCACAGATCCGCCACATCCTCTGTGTCCATCGTCCGGCTGTCGGACAGGTAGGCTGTGATCGTGCCGCTGTCGCTGTTAAACCGCAGCATATAGGATTCCACCTGATCGCTGGCGGCCACAACGGCCTCGGCCTGGTTTAAGGCGTCGTGAACCTTTTCGGTCAGCAGGCCCGGCCTGGTCTCGATGCTGACGCTGACCGTGCCTGTATCGTCTGAGGTCATCAGCTCCGTTTCCATGCCTGAAGCCATAACCACGGTTCCCGCAAGGATGCCCACCGAAGCCAGCATCACAAGCGCCCTGTGGTTTAAAAGCGAATCCATTGTCCGGCGGTAGAAGCGCTGCAGTCGTTCCACCGGCGCATTCATCAGCGCGCGCCCTGTTTCTGTTGGTTTATAGAACAGATAGCACAAAGGCACGATCGTCATGGCCGAAATGAGAGATGCCAGCATACAAAATACAACCGTATAGCCCAGAGGCTTAAACATCTGCCCCGTCATACCGCTTATGGAAGCCAGGGGCAGGAACACGACGCAGGTGGTAACCGTGGAGCCGATGATGGAATTTAACACAATCCCCGTCCCCTCAAGGGCCGCCCTGGAGTAGGCCAGAGCGCCCTTATCGCGGCTGTCCGCCGTAGCTCTGAAACAGCTCTCCAGCACCACAATCGAGTTATCCACCATCATCCCCACGCCCAGCACCAGGGCGCTCATGGTAATCACATTCAGGGAAAATCCCATCTGTGTCATGGCAATCAGCGACAGCAGGATTGACGTCGGAATCGAGCTTCCCACTATCAGAGACGCCTTATAGTCGCCGAAAAACAGGAAAATGATCACCATGGAGATCCCGACCGCCATCACCATGGTCTGGGCCACCTCGATCAGGGAATCCAGGATCGTATCCGATGTATCCCTGGCCACCTCAATACCCAGATCCGCGTCGTCGGCCAACAGAGTTTCTATCGTCTTGTGAACCGCCTCCGAAACCTCCATATCCGTACTGCTCTGCTGCTTCTGGATGGAGATAGAGATCGTCTCCTGTCCGTTGTAGCGGGAAACGCCGCCCCGATCCTCCTTTGCCTCATAGATATCCGCCACATCGCACAGGGAAATCAGCTCCCCCGTGGGCGTGGCAATGGGGATGTCGCGAAGCTCATCCACCTGCTCTGTCTCCAGGGATGTGGTGACCGAGAGCTCCAGATTGCCGGAAACCGCCGACCCGGACGGATAGGCCAGGTTGGAACTGCTGACAGCGGATGTGATGTCATTCATGGTCACATTGTACTGCGCCATCTTTTCTGATATCAGCTCCACCCTGACATATTTCGAGGAGCCGCCCATGGTATCCACGCTGGCCACTGAGGAAATCCGCTCAAACTCCGGCACAATCGTCTGATCCACGTAATCGTAGAGATTTTCCTTTTTGCTGTGGCTGATGGAAAGCATCATACTTGTGCCGGCATTCATGTTCATTTCCATAATGGACGGCTCCACGTCGTCCGGGAGGCCGCGCATGCTGTCCACTTTCTTTTTCAGCTCGTCGTACGCCTCATCCATATCTGTGCCGTAGTCGTATTCCAGCATGACCCGGGAACGGCCGTCGCTGGATGTGGAGCTTAAGCTCTTCACGCCCTCAAGAGTGGAAACCGCGTCCTCAATCGGCTGCGTCACCAGCTCGTCAACATCCTCCGGGCCCGCGCCCGAATAGGAGGCGCTGATAATCATCATCGGCGTTTCCATCTCCGGCATCTGCTCCAGCTTTGCGGAAAAGACGGAGGAAATACCGAACACAATCAGGCACAGAAGCCCCATAATCGTCGTGACCGGGTGCTTGAGCACATATCTTGTAATACCCATACCGCTTCCTCCCGTCCTACTGATTCTGTCCCGGCGCGCCGCCCTGGCCGCCGTGCCTGCCATCCGGAGCGCCGCCGTCCGGCTTTCTGCCGCTCTCAGGAGCCGCGCTCTTCTCCGCCTGCCCCTGCCCGTCCGGCACGTTTTCGCTGTCCGCATCTCCCTTCAGCTTAACCGTAGACCCCTCATAGAGCTGGGAGCTCCAGGTGCTGATCACCATCTCCTCCCCTGTAAGGCCCGAGAGGATCTGGGCGCGCTCCGAATCATAGAGCCCTACCTCCACCTGCTGTTTATGTACGGTCCCGTCCTCATACAGGTACACATTGCCCACGCCATTGTCATAATAAACGGCGTCCACAGGGATCGTCATCACCTGCGTTGCGCAGTCTGACACCACCGTCACCTTTACGGTGCTTCCCGTCGCGATACTCCCCGCCTCCGGAAGCTCTGCCTTTACTTTAAAAAGGCCGTTTGTCTCGTCTACCATGGTGCTCACATCACTGATGCTTCCCTGGTACTCCACACCGTTCTTCCGGATCGTGATCGCATCCCCCTGCTTAAGCTTTGCCACCACCCGTTCCGTCACATAAAAGGATACACGCTTTTCTCCTTCCCCGGAAATCACGCAGAGCTGCGCATTCTGGTTCACCCTGTCAAATGCCTCTATATCGCATGTCTCAATCCGGCCCCCGATCGGCGCTGTCACAGAGCTGTACTCCACCTGCCGGTCATAATTCAGCTTCGCCGCGTCATACTGAAGCTTTGCGGTCTTCACCCGGTTCTGATACTGCTCCCACTCCTGATCCGAGATATCCCCGCCCTGGTACAAAAGCTGCATTCTCGACAGGGTGCTCTGGGCCTCGGACAGGCTCACCGCCGCGGAATCCATGGAATTTCTGGCGCTCTCCACCTGATCCGTATCGATCGTACACAGAAGCTGCCCGGCCGCGACCGTATCCCCTGCCTTTACCATGACAGCCGTCACATCGCCGCCGGCCTTTGCGTACACATACACCACATCCGACGGCTCCACCGTTCCGGAAAGGCTGGTCGTCCGCTCAATCGTCCCCGGCTGCGGCTTTTCCGCATTGACCGTGGAGACATGGTTCATCTGGCCGCCCCCCATACCTCCCGGAGGCGCTGCGCCTGCCTGCCCCCCTTTTCCTCCCGCCGCCTTCACCGCCACGGCCGCTGCCACGGCCGCTACAGCCAGAAGGCCCGCAATCGAAAGCCATTTATGACGTTTCACCACATCCCAGCATGAAGCTGACTCTCTGTTTTTCATTCTTCACATTCCTCTCTGCAAAAGACAGATCTGTAAATCCAACCGGCCTGCCGCTGTTATTTTAATTTCCTGGGAAGTATAGCATTTTTGTGTAAATCGAAATTCAACTGAATATGAACTGAATTTAAACGAAGGGTGAAAAATTTGTGTGTTGCCGGGCATGAACACTAACCTATACAAATCAGAAATAGAATATTCTGTGAAACATCTTTTCATTTTTATTCCCTTCGTTTATAATCATTTTAAACAAATACGGAACGATTTTCAGGAGGTTACATCCATGTTTCACATCCTCGTTGTGGAAGACGATTTTAAACTCCGCTCCCTTTTCTGCACGGTCCTGACCAACAACGGCTATCTGGCTGTTCCCGCTGAAAATGCGGCGCGGGCCCTGGATCTTTTGGATTCGGAATATATTGATCTGATTATTTCGGATATCATGATGCCCGGCATGGACGGATATGAACTGATCCGGACGCTGCGGGGAAGCGGCTATCAGCTTCCGATCCTGATCATCACGGCAAAGGATCGGTTTGAAGACAAACAGAAGGGCTTTTTGGCGGGCACAGACGACTATATGGTCAAGCCCATTGATGTCAATGAAATGATTCTGCGGGTGGGGGCTCTCTTAAAGCGCGCCCGCATCGCCACGGAACGGCGCATCCACTGCGGCGATACGGTCCTCAATTATGACGCCCTTACCGTCACTATAGACGGCCGGGAAACGCTGCTTCCGCAGAAGGAATTTTATCTTTTATATAAGCTTTTGTCCTATCCCAATAAAATTTTTACCAGACAGCAGCTCATGGATGAGATCTGGGGCATGGATTCCACCACGGACGAGCGGACTGTGGATGTCCACATCAACCGCCTGCGGGAGCGTTTCCGGGAGTGCGGCGACTTCCTCATCATGACCGTACGCGGGCTGGGCTATAAGGTGGTGAAATCGGAATCGTGAAAAAGCTTTCTTTTGGGAAACGGCTTCATTCCCATCTCCCCGTTTACTGGCTGGGGCTTCTCATCCTGATTTTCAGCATCCTGTCCCTGATGCCGATCATGGCCGGAATGCTGACCGCTTTTTTGGTGGACAGCGAGCCCTGGAAGCTCCGGCGCCACGTTCCCTGGATGCGCCACATTTATCCCACCTTAATCTTCTTTCTCGGAAGCTTAAGCCTCAGCATCCTCATCTCCCTGCTTCTGTGGTTTGGAATACTCCTTCCTCTGGGAAATATCAGCCGGGCCGCCAAGCGGGTGGCCAAAGGCGATTTTTCCGCCTGGGTGGAGCCCTGCCATTCACTCAGGGAGCTTAAAGAGCTGACCGATAACTTTAACCGGATGGTCCAGGAGCTTGGAAGCATCGAATCCCTGCGCAATGATTTTGTCACCACCATTTCCCATGAATTCAAGACGCCCCTGGCGGCCATCGAGGGCTATGCCACCCTTTTACAGGATCCGTCCCTCTCCCGGAGCCAGGAAGAAGAGTACGTCCGGATCATCATTGACAGCACAAGGCAGCTCTCCTCCATGGCTGGAAATATCCTTCTGCTCTCCCGCCTGGAGCAGCAGGAAATCGTCACCAACCAGTCTTCATTTAAGCTGGATGAGCAGATACGCCAGGCCATCCTCATGCTGGAGCCTCTGTGGGAGAAAAAATGCCTGGATCTGGACATTGATCTTCCGTCTGTCCGGTATTACAGCAACCCGGAGCTGCTTTTGCAGATATGGATCAACCTGATCCAGAATGCTATTAAGTTCACGCCGCCCGGCGGTACGCTTATGGTGCGGATGGAGGTTTTGTCCCATGAAGCAGTGGTTTCTGTCGCTGATACCGGGATCGGTATGGATGAAGAACAACAGAAGCGGATTTTTGAAAAGTTTTACAGCCGCACTTCGGATCCGGCCCTGGGCGGGAATGGGCTCGGGCTTTCGATTACAAAGCGGATCGTGGAACTGCTTCACGGGAGCATCCATGTGAAAAGCAGGCCGGACGAGGGGAGCTGCTTTACGGTAAGACTGCCGATGGAAACTTAGTACATCAGTGCAGCAGCATATCCGCGCCCTGCATAACAAGAGGATTGATCCAGAGCTCTGCGGCTGTCCCCGCTGCTGTCAGCAAAAGAAGGACCGCAAAGCCAGCCCCATGAAGCCGGTTTTCGGATGACAGCGACCAGGATGCAAGGATAAGGCCCACCGGAAGGAAAAAAATTCCCTGCGGAAAAACGGACAGCAAAAACAGAGCCAGCCCCCCTATCCCCGCCTGTACGGTCATGCAGGAGATCAGGAAGCCAAGCGAAAAGCCTGTAAAAGCAGCGGCCAGGCAGAGCCCCGGAACCGCAAACAGCGTCATTCCGCTCAGCCAGATCATCCCGGCAGCCAGAAAACGCCGGCCGGCCAGCAGCGCCATCTCCCCCGCGCTGACAGAGCTTTTCACATTGTGTACGCTCCAGTAAAGGGGGGCCAGTCCTGTGATCTCTTCCTTCAGGCTCGCTCCCATGCGGTTCACCCACACCGTTCCCAGCAGGATTCCCGAAAAAAAACAGAACAGGGCCATCCAGACTGGATATGGACTTTCTGATGTATGATACAATCTCACAAACATCACCCCAAACGCTGGGAGCAGCGCATTCTCAGCGGTCTGCACAACAGTCCAGACAGCCTGAAACCGTTACCTGTCCGCGCCTCTCAGCCTTTTCTTCCATCATATGTGCGGCCGGCTCTCACTATGCCTGTAACAAACCGCTGTACTTGCAGGCATACGCCATAACCGCGGCCACGGTCTTTCCGTCCGTCATCTTTCCGCTGTAGATCAATTCAAGCAGATCCGGCAGCTCCCATTCCTCCACGGAGATCTCCTCCTCCGGATCCAGATGCTGCGCGGACGGAACCAGGTCTCTTGCCAGAAATACATCAAGCGCCTCATCGCAGAATGCGATCGTGGTGTTGATGCTCAACAGGTATTCCAGCTTCCCGCACCGGTATCCCGTCTCCTCCTCCAGCTCCCGGCTGGCGCACTCGATCTTCGGCTCGCCCGGATAGTCGAGCTTTCCCGCCGGTATCTCCAGCGTGTAGCGATCCAGCGCGTTGCGGTACTGGCGCACCATCAGAAGCTTTCCCTCCCGCGTGACCGCCACCACAGCCGCCGCGCCGTCGTGATGGATAAAATCCCACTTTGCCTCATGGCCGTTCACCAGAACCGTATCCTCATAGATCTTTAAAATAGCGCCCTCGTATTTTAACTGCCGGTCCAGCCGTTCCACCGGAGCCGTCTTTCCTGAAGCGCTGTTTGGGGTCATCGTCTGCCCCTTCTTTTCATCCGACATCTTTTTTCTCCTTTCGGATTGCTGATTTTTTGGAAAAAGCCTTATAGACGAAACCGTCTATAAGGCTTTTATTTTTCATTTCAGAAGGCTTTGCCGCCGCCGTTCTCCCTCCAAACTCTGTCAATAGACAGAAGATTCTGCGGTAACGGTTTTCCCGTAACTTGCCCGGATTCCCTTGCTGTTACGCTATTTCGCATATTCCGTGACTCTTGACTCACGGATTACATTCACTTTTATCTGGCCCGGATACTGGAGCTCTTCCTGAACTCTTCTTGAAATCTCCCTGGCCATCAAAACCATATCATCGTCGCTGACCTGTTCCGGTACAACCATAATGCGGACCTCTCGTCCGGCCTGAATAGCGTAGGACTTGTCCACTCCCTTGTAGGAATTGGTGATGTCCTCCAACTGCTTTAAGCGATTCGTATATGTCTCTAATGTCTCTCTTCTTGCGCCCGGCCTTGCGGCTGAAATCGTATCAGCAGCCTGCACCAGACATGCAATCAGGCTCTGCGGTTCCGCGTCCCCATGATGGGCTTCCACAGCGTTGATCACGGTTGCCGACTCTTTGTATTTTCTGCAGAGAGCCACGCCCAGCTCGACATGTGTGCCCTCCTGCTCATGGTCGATCGCCTTTCCAATATCATGTAATAAACCGGCCCGTTTCGCTGTGCGGACGTCCACGCCCACCTCAGCAGCCAGAAGACCGGCCAACTGCGCTACCTCTATCGAATGCTTCAACGCATTCTGGCCATAGCTTGTCCTGAATTTCATCTTGCCAAGCAGCTTCACAAGCTCCGGATGGATCCCATGAATGCCCACCTCCAGGAGAGCCGCCTCTCCTTCCTCGCGCATCATGCTTTCCACTTCTTTCTGTGACTTTTCCACCATCTCTTCGATACGGGCCGGGTGAATCCGCCCGTCTACGATCAGGCGTTCCAGCGCAATTCTGGCCACCTCCCGGCGGATGGGGTCAAAACCGGACAGGACAACCGCCTCCGGCGTGTCGTCAATAATCAGCTCTACGCCCGTCAGAGTCTCAAGCGTACGGATATTGCGCCCTTCACGGCCGATAATCCGTCCTTTCATCTCATCATTCGGGAGCTGTACGACAGAAACCGTCGTCTCAGCCACATGATCCGCCGCACAGCGCTGAATCGCTGTGACCACGTAATCCCTGGCCTTCTTTTCCGCCTCTTCCTTTGCCCTTGCCTCCAGATCCTTGATCAGCTTTGCCGTGTCATGCTTCACATCTTCTTCAACGGATTTCAGCAGATATTCTCTTGCCTGCTCGGATGTGAGCCCGGATATCTTCTCCAGCTCCTCCATCCCCTTCTCATAAAGCGCCTCTGTCTCGGCCGTCTTCTTTTTCAGGGATTCCTCTCTGGCGTTTAAACCCGCCTCCCGCTTCTCCATTGCTTCTGATTTCTTGTCAAGATTTTCCTCTTTGCTCAATACACGTCTTTCATAGCGCTGAAGCTCCGCCCGTCTTTCCTTTGTCTCTTTCTCCAGCTCATTCTTCGTCTTTAAAGACTCTTCCTTTGCCTCCAGGAGAGCTTCTCGCTTCTTTGTCTCAGCTACCTTTAATGCTTCATCTATGATTTCTCTTGATCGCTCTTCCGCGCTTCCAATTTTCGCCTCATATGTCTTCTGGCGGTACTGGATCGCAGCGAACCAAGTGACAGCAGCTACAATAATACCTGTAATGATCGGAATTATTACTTGTGACACAGGAGCACCTCCTTATTTAGTTTTCATTGTACAAAAATACAATAAACTAATTTTAAACGGTTTTGGGCATAATGTCAAGCATATTCATCGCGACTCTCAAACGCGTTGTTACAGTTCAGCCTTCCGTCTAAACTGCAACAAATGATGCACAGAACTTGTGCCTTCTGCACAATTTCGCGCTTGTTGCCTTTGGGTTTTCTGTGACCTTCGTTCACAAAAAACACCTTGCAGAGTCGAAGGCTGAACTGTTACAACGCGCTGCCCTTGGGTTTCCTGTGACCTTCGCTCACAAAAAACACCTCGCAGAGTCGAAGGCTGAACTGTTCAATGCGTTCCGGGCCTCCTCCCATGAGAATCCCCTGCGCATGAGGTAAGCCGCCAGCTTTCCCTTTTCCTCCCTTGACACTTCCTGACCGGCATACCCCTTTTTTCTGAGCAGTCTTTGGATCTGCTCAGCCGTATCCGGCCGGATCTCCTCATACAGCTCCTCTGCCAGTGCGCGGTTAATCCCTTTTCTCCACAGGCTCTGCATGATCTGCGCACGGCTCTTCTTCCCTCCGTGGGCCTCCACATAATTCCTGGCGTAAGCCGCATCGTCCACATAATGGTATTCTTTCAGAAACGCCAGCGCCTCCTCGATCGCGGGATCCGGATACCCGCTGCTTTTAAGCTTAGCGCGCAGCTCATGTTCAGTCCTGTCCATATCCCTCAGGAGATAAAGCGCCCTCTCCCTCGCCCGGCGGCAGACGGTCTCCCGCAGAATCTCTTCATACAGCGGCTCCTCAATCTCACATCCCTCTTCAAGCCTGTAGCGACGTATCTCCCCGTTATATAAGGCAAAGGCAAACGCTCCGTCCAGGTAGACTCTGCTCCTTCGCTTGTCGAGGGGCTCTATCTTATCAATATACATAAGTCCTTCTTATACGGCGCCTTACTCCGCTTTTTTGCAACATCTCAGATACATCTAAACCGTTACGCTTTTTCAGCCTCCTCTGCCTTATCGGCCCCGTCTCCGACCGGGGCTAAAACGGACGGCTTTCTGGCCGCGGCCGCTTCCCGGCCCGGCTTTTCCTTCGGGGGCTCTTCTTTTTCCGGGGCAGGCGCGCCGCCGTCGTTTAAGCCAAACTTTTCACGGACTTTCAGCTCAATCTCGCGGCATATCTCCGGGTTAGACGCCAGGTAATTCTTCGCGTTCTCGCGTCCCTGGCCGATCTTGTTGCCATTGTAGGCATACCAGGCGCCGCTCTTATCCACAATGTCTTCCCTGGCCGCCAGATCAAGGATATCTCCCTCTCTGGAAATCCCCTTGCCAAACATGATATCGAATTCCGCCTCGCGGAAGGGCGGGGCCACCTTATTCTTCACTACTTTGATACGGACGCGGTTTCCGATGATCTCGCCGGCCTGCTTTAACGTCTCGATCTTGCGGACATCGAGACGCACGGACGAATAGAATTTCAGCGCGCGGCCGCCTGTCGTCGTCTCCGGGTTGCCGAACATCACGCCCACCTTCTCGCGGAGCTGATTGATAAAAATCACGATACAGTTATACTTGCTGATGATACCCGTCAGCTTGCGCAGGGCCTGCGACATCAGCCTGGCCTGCAGGCCCACATGGGAATCGCCCATCTCGCCGTCAATCTCCGCTTTTGGCACAAGAGCCGCCACAGAGTCCACAATCACGATGTCAACCGCCCCGGAGCGAACCATGGTTTCCGTAATCTCCAGCGCCTGCTCCCCGTTGTCCGGCTGGGAAATGTAGAGATTGTCAATATCCACGCCGATATTCTTCGCATACACGGGATCCAGCGCGTGCTCCGCGTCGATAAAGCCGGCGATGCCTCCGCGCTTCTGCACCTCTGCAACCATGTGCAGCGCCACCGTCGTCTTACCGCTGGATTCCGGGCCGTACACCTCGACCACTCTCCCCTTCGGCACCCCGCCCAGCCCCAGCGCCAGATCAAGGCTCAGAGCGCCGGTGGGAATCGTCTCTATATTCAAATTGACCCGCGAATCGCCAAGCTTCATCACAGAGCCCTTTCCATACGCCTTCTCAATCTGTATCAGCGCAGCGTCCAATGCTTTCAGCTTTTCATCCTTATTCATCTTATCCTCCAAATCGCTTTACGTTGCAAACGAACAAATGTTCTTTCCTAAATAATAGTATATCCTGACGGGAATGTCAAGCTTTATTTCCTGAATTTTCATGCTGGGATCTTATCGAAACGATACGTCATATAACGAAATGTTAATTTCAGAAGCAATGTCATTATACCATCAATCCTGTGAAATGTCTACTGCACAAATTTTTTTCTTTTTACCCTCTTTTTTTGGCACTATTCCTGATTGTCAATCAAACGGCTATCGAATAAAATTTGTAGCAGTTTAATTTTAGAAACTGCCAACAAACGAGGAGGATCAAATCATGACTCAGGAAGCTTCCAAAACACTGGTTAAGGATATGACGGACGGAATCCCGGCCCGGCTTATTCTCGGCTTTGCCGTTCCCATGCTGTTCGGCTTTTTATTCCAGCAGTTTTACAGCATGGTGGATACGGTCATTGTCGGAAAATTTCTGGGCGTCGATGCCCTAGCTTCCGTAGGCTCTACGTCTGCCGTCAACTTTATGATCAATGGCTTTGTCATCGGCATCTGCTCCGGTTTCGCCATTCCGGTTGCCCAGCGCTTTGGGGCGCGCGACTATAAGGATATGCGCCGTTTTGTGGCCAACGCAGTCTGGCTCTCCTTTCTGTTCGCCTCTGTCATGACCGTGTCCGTAAGCCTCCTGGCCCGTCAGATTCTGATTCTGATGCAGACGCCGGAAAATATCATAGACGAGGCCTATGATTATATCCTCTTTATTTTTATCGGCATCCCGGCCACATACCTGTACAATATGCTGGCCGGGATCATCCGCTCCCTGGGAGACTCAAAAACGCCCGTGTATTTTCTCGTCTTTTCCAGCTTTTTAAACATCCTTCTGGATCTGCTCTTTATCGTATGGCTGCAGACCGGAGTGGCTGGAGCGGCTTATGCCACCGTCATTTCCCAGGCGGTTTCCGGGTTCCTCTGTTTCATGTACATGAAAAAGCATTACCCGGTTCTGAAAATGGAACGCTCCGAACTGGAATGGAGCCTCCGGCACGCGGGCATACTGTGTAAAATGGGCGTTCCCATGGGGCTTCAGTATTCCATAACCGCCATTGGTTCCGTTGTCATCCAGACCGCCATCAACTCCCTTGGTTCCGCCGCCGTCGCCTCTGTGACAGCCGGACAAAAAGTCAGCCTGTTCTTTTGCTGCCCCTTTGAAGCCCTGGGAGGAACCATGGCGACCTATGCAGGCCAAAATGCGGGCGCCGGGAAAATAAACCGCATCTGGCAGGGCGTCCGTTCCGCCACCGCCCTGGGCGCCGCCTACGCCGTGATCGCATGCGCCGTCCTCTATTTCTTCGGCGACCGGATCCCTCTGCTTTTTGTCGATGCAGGCGAAACCGAGGTGATCCGCCAGGCGCACCAATTGCTGATTTATAACTCTCTGTTTTACATCCCGCTTACGATCGTAAACGTATGGCGCTTTACCATCCAGGGCATGGGCTTCAGCCTCTTAGCCGTAGCGGCCGGCGTCTGCGAGATGATCGGCAGGGCCTTTGTCGGTTTCTGCCTGGTTCCTCTGACAGGCTATATCGCCATCTGCTTTGCCTCTCCCCTTGCCTGGATCATCGCGGACGCCTTTCTCATACCGGCCTTCTTTCACTGCATGCGCGCTCTGAGGAAGATGATCCCGGATGCCTCATGAACGACATGAACGATGGACTGTTCATGGGCAGACGCCCGCCGGCGCCATGTTTTCGTACGGCCAGCGCAGCAGATGCGCCAGCCTGCATTGTAGCATGTAATGTTACTACGGTTCGTAATGCACACAAACCGCAAAAAACGCGGCTTGGCGCTGCTGTCCCCGGGTTTTCTGTGACTTCCGCTGCGCTGCACTCACAAAAAACACCTCGCGGAATACTGCCCGTGCACAGTAACCATGTAACCGATATATCCCACTTTTTTCCTCTCCCCGCATTGACATAAAGCCCGCCGCTCTTTATAATCAAACCAGAAGCCACTGTATACATTCCTGCCATCCTGTACACAGTAACTGGCAGAACACTGATCTTTAATTGGGGAGCTTATTTCGTTATGATTGGAAAACATGTATGGTCACTCACTCCCGCCAAGATTATTTTAGGCGGGTTTCTTCTTATCATTTTAGCAGGCGCTCTGCTTCTTTCCCTTCCTGTCTCGTCAAAAAGCGGGACGGCTACGCCGTTTTTGGATGCGCTCTTTACCGCAACCTCCGCTACCTGCGTGACCGGGCTGATTGTGCATGATACGTTTACCTGGTGGTCCGGCTTCGGGCAGGCTGTGATTCTGATCCTGATTCAGATCGGCGGCATGGGGGTGGTGACGCTGGCGGTTGTTATCACCATTCTCTCCGGGCGCAAGATCGGTTTAAAGCAGCGCTATGTCATGCAGGAATCCATTTCTGCGCCGCAGGTGGGCGGCATTGTCCGCATGACGCGTTTTATTGTGATCGGGACGATCCTGTTTGAGGCGGCGGGCGCTGTTATCATGGCCTTTCAGTTCTTACCCCAGATGGGCGTAGGAAAAGGCGTCTGGTTTTCCGTGTTCCATTCGGTTTCCGCCTTCTGCAACGCAGGCTTTGATCTCATGGGGGAGGTAAGCGGCCCCTGCTCGTCGGTTACGTCCTATACGGGAAACGCGCTGATCAATGTGCCGCTCATGTTTCTCATCGTTGTGGGCGGAATCGGATTTTTTGTCTGGGATGATATAAAGGCGCACAGGCTGCATGTGAGGCATTACCATTTACAGTCCAAAATCGTTTTGTGTACCTCCCTGATCCTCATTCTTCTGCCCGCCCTGTTTTTATATGTTTTTGAATTTTCCAGGGACTGCTGGAGCGGGCTTTCGGCCGGCGAGCGCATCCTTGCCTCCCTGTTTCAGGCCATATCGCCCCGGACGGCGGGATTTAACAGCGTTGATCTGAACATGCTGTCCGAGTCCTCCCAGTTGATGACGATTCTCCTCATGATCGTCGGCGGATCCCCCGGATCCACGGCGGGAGGCATTAAGACCACCACGCTGGCGCTGGCGCTTCTGTGCGTGCGCTCTGTATTTCAGAACCAGGAAACCATCCAGTGCTTTAACCGCCGGATTCCCTATGACATTCTGCGCAATGCCATCGCCATCCTGGCCATGTACTTAGGGCTCATGTTTTCAGCATCCTTTCTGATCGTCTGGCTTGAGCATGCCACCCTGATGGAAGCTGCCTTTGAAGCCGCGTCCGCGGTCGCTACCGTCGGCCTGACGCTGGGCATCACAGGCGATCTCACGGCAGCCTCGCGGATCATCCTGATCCTTTTGATGTATTTCGGACGCGTAGGCGGTCTGACCATGCTGTACGCCCTGACAAACCGCAAAAAGCTCCCTGTCCTTCTTCCGCAGGAACGGATTAACGTCGGCTAGAAACGGTACCGTATACTAATACATCTTTTATATAACACTGATAGATTGGAGAAACAGAATGAAAACAATTTTACTGATTGGACTGGGCCGCTTCGGCTCAACGATTGCCATGAAGCTGCACGAAATGGGACATGAGGTCATGGCCATTGACACCTCGGAGGAGCGGATCAATGCCGCTCTCCCCTATGTGACCAACGCCCAGATCGGGGACTGCACCAATGAGCAGTACATGAGCTCTCTCGGAATCCGCAATTTTGACGTGTGCATGGTCGCCATCGGCGACAATTTCCAGAGCTCCCTGGAGGTCACCTCTCTCTTAAAGGATCTGGGCGCCCGATTTGTGGTGTCCAGGGCCAGCCGCGATATACACGCCAAATTCCTGCTGCGCAACGGGGCTGACCAGGTCGTGTATCCGGAAAAGGAGACCGCCATCCGGGCCGCGGTCCGCTACAGCTCGGACAATATCTTTGACTTTATTGAACTGACGCAGGAGCACTCCATCTATGAAATCCCGGTCCCGGAGAACTGGATCGGAAAGACGATTATAGATGTGAATGTGCGGAAAAAATACCGGTTCTCGATTCTTGCCGTCAAATACAATGAAAAGCTCCATCCCCTTCCCGAACCGGACTATGTGTTCAAGGAAGGGGACGCGATGGTGATTCTCGGAGAAAACCGCGATATCCTCCGGTTTGTCCGCTGACCTGCCTTCCGGATGCCGCCGGCCGTTTACTCGATCAGCCGCCCGACATCCAGAAGGCCCCATCCCTGCTGATTTCTGGGAAGGCCCAGATCCACGGCCCGTTCCCGGATCCGAAGTTTAACGTCCACATTGGTCATCTCCGGATAGCGTTCCAGAAGCAGGGCCAGCGCCCCGGATACGACAGGCGTTGACATGGATGTGCCGCTTTTTACCATGTATCCCCCCGGCCTCGGCGCACAGCTCACAATACCCGAGCCGGGGGCTACGATATCAGGCTTTAAGATACATGCGCTGGTCGGCCCCCGGCCCGAATAATCGATCATGCGGCTTCCCGCCACATCGACCTCTTTGTAATCGTCGGAGCACCCCACGGTGATGACCTTGCGGCTGATCCCGGGCGTGGTGATTGTGCGGCTTCCCGGACCGTTATTTCCTGCCGCCACCACCACCACAAAGCCCGCATCCCAGGCGGCGTCCACGCCGCGCACCAGCGCCGAATCCTCGCTCATCCCTTTTTTCGCAAAAGAACCGACGGAAATATTGATAATCCGGATCCCGTACTTCTCCTTATGGCGTTCCACCCACTTAAGCCCCGCCAGGACATCGGCGGCCGACCCGTTTCCCTTATGATCCAGCACCTTTAAGCAGATTAAATTACAACGCGGGGCCACACCCTGATACCGTTTATCCGATGAAGCCCCGTTTCCTCCGATGATCCCGGCGATGTGCGTCCCATGTCCATTATCGTCATAGGGAAATGAACGTTTTTTTACCACATCCCGGAATACGGTTATTCTATTGTCAAAATCGCGGTGCGGATAAATCCCCGTATCCAGAACCGCGACCCCAATGCCTTTTCCTGTCAGGCCCAGACGGTATGCGCCGTCGCAATGAATCCATGCTTTTGCCTGATCCACGAATCCGTGACCTGCCTTCTCTCCACTCTTATTAATAGGATATTCACAAAGGCCGGTCCGGGGTTCCTGCGCGCTGCATCCGCCGCGCAGGCATCCAAAATGATCCGGACGGTTATGCCGCAGAAGCGGCCAGGCGCTGCCACAACTTTAGAAACCCCTCCGGATTTTATGTATCATCTGCCAAAGCTGTAATAGACAGCGCCGTTTTGCAGCCCGCCTCTGAACCGCGCCAGCTCGCTGACTGTCACAAGCTGGAAGCCCCGCTCCTTAAGGGCCGGGATAAGCGCCACAGCGGCGTCGCCGGACGCGTTATAGAGCTCATGCATAAGAATAATATCTCCGTCCTTCACTCCTCCAAGCACGCTCTGGATGCTGCTGGAGGCATTCCTGGTCTTCCAGTCGCGCGTATCTAAATTCCACATAATAATCGGATACGGAATGTTGGCCAGCACCGTGCCGTTCTTGCGGCCTCCCGGAAGACGGACCAGCGCCGGCGCTTCCCCTGTGACAGAGGCCACCGCCTGCCTGCACAGCTCCACCTGGTTTCTCACCTGCTCGGCGCTCAGCTTGTCCAGATACTTGTGGTTATATGTATGGTTCCCTATCTCATGGCCGTTCTGATACATCCTGAGAATCTCAGCCTGGTACGACGCCACGCGATCCCCTACTACAAAGAATGTACAGCGGCCGTCGTATTGCTCCATACTGTCCATAATCCGGTTTCCCACCGGGGCATACGGGCCGTCGTCGAAGGTCAGGGCCACCATGGGGGCATTCGGATCCAGATACCGCCCGCCGCTGAGCACGAGCCCGTCCGTCCGGCTCTCCTCCGGCTGCGGCGGCGTTTCCTGTCCATCCGAAACGGCGCCGTCCTGCGCCTCCTGGGACTCCTGCGCCTCCTCTGCCTGGTTTTCCTCCTCCGGCGCCGCCGGCCCGTCCATCTCCTGTGCGGCGCCGGCCTCCAGAGCCGGGCCCGTGGGATCCTTCGCGTAGGCCATCAGCGTCGCTCCCAGCATACATGCGGCCGTAAGAAAAATCGTTGTCCATCGTTTTACCTGTGTTGCATTTCGTCTCATCCGTCTTCTCTGCTTCCTTTCCTCTTCCTTCCTACTATCTATATGTCCTGAAACAGGCAATTATGATATAAATAGAGGGAGACGTATCCATCTGCTGCGCCGTATCCGTTACTGCCCGCGGCAATAACCCATACTTTTCTATTGTAACAAAAAAATGGAAAAAATCTATCACTTTTGCATTAAAAATTCTTTACTAATCCCCAATCTGTGCTATGATAAACATGATCCGCATCAGATCTGCCGGGCCAGACCCGGCAGGGATGTAAACAGACAACCTGTAAATTGGCTAAACATGAAAGGAAATCAAACATGGGTGGATTTTTTGGCGTAACCTCTAAAACAAGCTGCGCGCTGGATCTGTTTTTCGGCGTGGATTACCACTCCCATCTGGGAACCCGCCGGGGCGGCATGGCCGTATACGGCCCCAATGGCTTCAACCGTTCGATCCACAATATCGAAAATACCCCGTTCCGCACGAAATTTGAACGGGATGTGGACGAGCTGGAAGGGAATATGGGAATTGCCTGCATCTCTGATATGGAACCACAGCCTCTCTTAATTCAGTCCCATCTGGGCAGTTATGCGATCACAACCGTAGGAAAAATAAATAATGAGGAAGATCTGGTCAGCGACGCCTATGAAAAGGGCCACATTCATTTCATGGAGATGAGCGGCGGCAGAATCAATGCCACAGAGCTGGTCGCCTCGATCATCAATCAGGGCGAATCCCTGCTGGACGGACTGCTGCTCGCGCAGGAGAAGATTCAGGGCTCTATGAGTATCCTTCTTCTGACGCCTGAAGGCATCTACGTATCCAGAGACCGGCTGGGCCGCACCCCGGCGGTCATCGGCCGGAAAACGGACGCCTACTGCGTCTCATTTGAGAGCTTTGCGTATATTAACCTTGGCTACACGGACTATCGCGAGCTCGGCCCCGGTGAAATCGTCAAGATGACGGCTGAAGGCGTGGAATCCTTAAGCCCTGCCCGGAGCGAGATGAAGATCTGCTCCTTCCTCTGGGTGTATTACGGCTACCCGACCTCCTCCTATGAGGGTGTCAATGTCGAAAAGATGCGCTATGACTGCGGGCGCATGCTGGCCGCGCGGGATCACTCCAACGCGGATCTCGTTGCCGGCATCCCGGACTCCGGTATCGCCCACGCCATCGGCTACGCCAATGAATCCGGCATCCCGTTTGCCCGTCCTTTTATCAAATATACGCCGACCTGGCCGCGCTCCTTTATGCCCACCAGCCAGAACCAGCGAAACTTAATCGCGCGTATGAAGCTGATCCCTGTAGACGCGCTGATCCGCAATAAAAGCCTGCTGCTCATCGATGACTCTATTGTCCGCGGAACCCAGCTTGGCGAAACCACGGAATTCCTGTACCAGAGCGGCGCAAAAGAAGTCCACATCCGACCCGCGTGCCCGCCCCTGCTCTTCGGCTGCCTCTATCTGAACTTTTCGCGCTCCAATTCAGAGCTGGATCTGATCACGCGCCGCATCATCCGCGAGCGGGAGGGCGACCAGGTATCGGACGATCTTTTAGCCGACTACGCGGATCCGGACAGCCAGAACTATAAAGAAATGGTGGAGGTGATCCGCAAAAAGCTGAACTTCACCTCTCTCCAGTTCCACCGCCTTGACGATCTGGTGGCCTCTATCGGCCTCTCCCCGTGCAAGCTGTGTACATACTGCTGGAGCGGCAAAAAATAAAGTAACTCAAACTTCCCACATTAAAAATGGGATTTGCTCCTTGAAAAATCAATACTTTAGCTCACAAAATAGCGCTCAGGCAGCCGCTGAACCGCACTCCAATGCTTTTTGCATGTACTTTGGCAG
>CAJTGE010000015.1 GCA_910575795.1 Clostridiaceae bacterium
TTCTATTTGACAGCTTAGACAGACACAAAAAGTTATCCCGAATATTTCTCAAAGAAATGCCGCTGTTACTGGCTTTCTTTGAGGTATTCGGGATAATCTGACTTTCGGTATAACTATTCTTGTCCCGAATTCGGTAAGCGTCAAATAAGAACGTGTAGTGAAATATATGGCGTTCTCCTGTAAAATCAGGGTTAGAGTTTTTAGGGTTCACTCCAAAAACTCTAAATCCAGATAAAGGAGAATACCTATGGACATTTCCACTTTAACTCCGGATAAACAGGTAAAACTTCAATACTGGCTGGATGTGATCCGGCAATGCAGAGCCTCCGGCCTGACGAATCAGGTATGGTGCGAACAGCATGATATCTCTTTAAAAAGCTATTATTACTGGATCGCAAAGATCCGGAAGCTGGCGCTTGAGGAACTGCCCCGAAAAAGGAATGGATCCAGGCCGGTAATGGAGCAGACTGTGCTGCTGCCGGATGCTGCTGCGGAATTTACGGAAGTATCCCTTCGCGGCAGACAGGATTTCACTGCCGCTCCTGCGGCAGTGCTCCATATCGGTACTGTGACGGCTGAACTCTTTGAGGATACTCCCTGCGGCCTGCTGGAAACTATCCTGAAAGCAGTGCGGTCATGTTAGGCGACCTCTCCCGGGTAGAAAAGATCTATATACGCACCGGGTACACAGATATGAGGAAACAGCTGGATGGTCTGATCGATATCATCCAGTACAGCTTCCGGCTTGATCCTTACAGCAATTCCCTGTTCCTCTTCTGCGGGAAACGGGCGGACCGGATCAAGGCAGTCCACTATGAAGGGGACGGTTTCTGTCTTTTCTATAAGCGCTACGAAAACGGCCGCCTCCAGTGGCCGCGCACAGGCGAAGAAGCCAGATTAATCTCCCATCAGCAACTCCGCTGGCTGCTGGAGGGACTGAACCCGGAGCAGCCCAGAGCGGTTCGCAAATGGGATCCCCCAAAGCCCGGGAAATCCGAAAATTCCTTATAAATACTGGAAAATCCTGCTGTTTTATGGTATAATGGTTTCATCAGAACAGGAAGGTTTTCAGCCCATGCCGGATATAGGACAGGAGTACAAAAAGCAGATCAAAGAACTGGAACAGCAGGTCCGGCTCCTGAAGGAGCAGGTTGATTTCCTTACCCGTAAACTTTATGGGACAAAATCAGAGAAGACGTCTGCCCTTGAAATAGAGGGACAGATGTCTCTTTTTAATGAGATTGAAACCTGCGCCGATCCGAAGGCGCAGGAGCCGGATCCGGTGGCGGCCGAAAAGCATCTGCGCAAAAGAAAATATGCCGGCCAGCGGGAAAAACTGATAAAAGACATTCCCCGCAGCAAAGTACTCCACACGATTGATGAGAGAGAACAGATCTGTGAAAGGTGCGGAGGCGCCATGGTAAAAGTCGGTGAGGAGTTTGTCCGTACCGAGGTACAGTTCATCCCTGCCAGCCTCAAGGTGATCGACCATTACCGGGAAACCTATGAATGCAGGGCATGCCGCAAAAACGGAACACCTTATATGGAGAAGTCCCCGGCGCCGTATTCCCCGGTCATGCATTCCCTGGCGTCTGCTTCCACGATCGCATGGCTCATCCATCAGAAGTTTGAGCTGGGCATTCCATTATACCGCCAGGAAAAGGAATGGGAGGCCCTGGGCCTTTCCTTAAGCAGGGCAACGATGTCGAACTGGCTCCTTTGCGTCTACCGGGACTGGCTCTCTCATGTGGTCTCTCATTTGAGGCAGGAACTTCTAAAACAGGGGCATCTGCATATCGATGAGACCCATGTACAGGTGCTGAAGGAACCAGAGCGGAAGAACACTTCGGATTCTTACATGTGGGTGTACTGCAGCATTCGAGACTGTAAACGGCCGGTTCGGTATTTTGAGTACCAGCCGGGGAGGGGCGGAAAATATCCGGAAGCGTTTTTAAAAGGCTATACCGGATATATCCATACGGATGCTTATTCCGGGTACAATGGGGTGAAAGGGGTTACGAGATGCCTGTGCTACACCCACCTGCGACGCGCTTTCGTGGACGCGCTGCCCAAAGACATCCATGACCCGAAAGCTTCAAAACCCGCAGAGGCAGTCCTGCGGCTGAATAAGCTGTTTGAGATAGAAAAGGAACTGGAGGGCCTTCCCCCGGAACAGAAGAAAAAGGAACGGATCAACCGCGAGAAACCGCTTCTCGAGGCTTTTTGGTCATGGGCAGAGCTAAACTCTGCCGGGGAACTGCCAAAGTCGAAGCTCCATACAGCTTTTCGGTATGCCCTGAACAACCGGCAGGAATTTTTTAATTATCTTGAAGATGGGAACTGTTCCATTAGTAATTCCCTTGCGGAGAATTGTATCCGCCCCTTTGTGATCGGCCGGAAGAACTGGCTGTTTGCGGGAAGTCCGAAGGGCGCTGCTGCAAGCGCAGGGATCTATACCCTGGTCGAAACAGCGAAAGCCAATGGCCTGGATGCAATGAAATACATCAAATATATCCTGTCAGATATGCCAGGGAGTACATTTCTTGAGAATCCGGAATATCTGGATGACTATCTACCATGGGATCCCATAGTACAGGAACGGTGCCGATGACCACTGCCCTTTTATTATAGAGGGTTGGTGGTTATTTTTCTATCCACTATCTTATTTGACGCTTACCGAATTCGGGGTAAACTTGGCAAGCAGGGCGTTTGTATATACAAACGCTCAAAACGGACTTCCAGCGTTGCCGCCGGAAGTCCGTTTTTGCTTGTTGGGACAGCGTCCCAAACCCTTTGAACAGCCCCTTGCCGGGGCTGGCTGTGCGTTCGGAAACCGAACGCTATTTCATCTTATTCAATCCTCAAATTTATATTTTTCATTTACTGCTTGTGCTATCATCTCGGGACTTTTTGACGGAGAAAATCCAAACTCGGCAGCAAAGAAATCGTATGCTAAAGTGGACACTAAGGAATGATAGTCAAGTGAATCATAATTCTTCAGAAAAACTGTTCGGCTCCTACTATGTGTCCTGCTGGAAAAATGCAACCCACTTTCTCTTGCTTCATCCAAATATTTTTGCCCCTCGAAAAATAATACTGTGTTATTCGCATTTTCAATTTCAAAGCAAACTGCAAAATTGCTGATGGGTATTTTATAATGTTCATAGATATCAGCCAAACTCAACAAAACTCCAAAAACGCAATTAAATGAATCGACACCTCCGCAAATTTTGATCTGATCGCCATTTATCAGGCCCATCTGTTTTAATTTGGATACCATTTCCTTCTGCTCAAACTCGCTAACAAGTCCAAGAGGAATATGTATCTTTGCAGAGAAATCAAAAAACACCTCCATTGTTGGGGTTGTACTTCGTAACGATGGGTCAATTGCCTTGTGCCTAAAAATCAGAGAATCAAAAGAATTCTGCACATTTGAAAATATAACACCATCGCGTGCCGCAGTAACCTGAGAACACAATTCAGCATAATCATCATATGTTCTCAATCGCTTTTGACTTGACTGATGAATATTTTTGAAATAAACATTACATATCGGGTAAGTTATCTTGCCGCGTCCAAATAGAATTTCATTCTCTGGAAAATAAATGTTCCTCTTGAAAAACTCGGCCAATTCATTTTGGAAGGACTGCGACTTTTGATATAAAAAGTCGATTGTCGCTCGTTCCGATTTTATGGGTTCTTTGCTACTTCCATTACGAATATACACTGTGCCATTCGCTACATATGGAGAGAACTTCCCTTCATAAATCTCAACTACCAGCACTCCCTCGCCCTTGTTTTTGGGGTTCCGTATGAATCTGGAATCAAAAGCCGGGATGGGTGAAGTTCTTTCTTTTAGTAACTGCGAGATTGTCTGGCTATAGTCAGACCTAATTTTGGGAATACAAGTAACTTCGTGGCTGTTGTCATCAATTCCGATAATAAGCCACCCTCCTTCGGAGTTAGCAAAGGAAGTAATGATGGCTGGAATTTTATCTTTTACGGACTTATCGAAGGTACTTTTGTACTCAACTTTATATCCTTCATCAACAGTTCTTAGCTGTCCCAAATGAGAAAACCGGATTTTCGATAGCTCAAGAGGATTTCCGTTTTTGTCTTCAAAAGGAGAGTACACTATTCCATCACCTCCACCAATTTTTGATACATCCTCATCAGTTCCGCCACGCATTTGCTCTCTGTCATGTCCCTGACAGAAAACCCATAAGCCTGCATAACTGCTCGGTCATTATCCTGATGCGCCTTTCGCAATTCCGGGGGCATAGTCAATTCATCATAGAGATCAGCAAGACTGCTTTCCGGATAGCGGGCGCGGGCGTCCAGAATTGCCTGGGCAGTCTGCTCAATTTTGGTCTTTTGCGTATCGGTGGGTGTGGGCCAAGGGAAGTTGTTGTAAACCACATCTTTGGAGTAGCGATAGTCGCTCTTAATGCGGCCACAGACAGCCCTTGTCCATGCCATATGCACGTTTGACATCATAATGCCAAAATGATAAATCTTAGCATCTGGGATGATTTGCACAGCGTCATTGACCACTATTTGCGGCTGCACAAATCCAAACGGAATATAACGGCGTGTTTCAGAGGAATGGCGAGGGATGATGATATACTCACTGTCAGGATGCCGGATTTCCTGGAACAAAGTCGGAGTATCCGCACTCCTCTGTGTAGCCGCTTTTGTGCTGTTCAGTCGGAACTGCCTTACTTGCTCCACTCGCTCCATGATGAATGGGGACTTGCGCAGTTCAGAAGGAGATGCGCCGACCAGCCACAGGCAGTAGCGGGCTTTATTGTTGATGTACTCGGTTGCGCCATATATTTGCCGGATAAACTTTTCCGTTCCCGGTTCACGCTTGAGCAGTTCGTCACGTTCTTCTGGGGATAGGAATAGAAAGCCGCCATCTGTTGGTTTATTCCCATATACCATCTGCGGTACATTGCAAATAGAATTGGTTCGGCTATCAATAAATACATTGGGGGCATCAAGCAGATAGGGATTGATATTCTCTACTTCTTGATATCGCTCTGTTGTATAAATCCGCTTAGGCGCAGGATTAGGCTCATTACTGAACCCCACAATCACACAATGGACATGAGCCTTAATACTGGCTTCGCTGTCCCAACGGAATGTGCGGTGCGCAAAGTCAATATGAATACCGAAACGTTCATAAAGCGGCTTCCAAACTCCTGCGACCTGTTCGCCTTGGGTAATGGAATTGGTAGACACAAACGCTGTCCGAACGGCGGTTCCCTGCATCAACTGTGCCGCCTTGAAATACCAGCCGGAAACATAGTCGATCTTGCCCGCTGTTTTGTAAGGCTTGCCCTTTTCATCAACATAGACGGAGAGAATATCATCTTTCTGTGCTTTGCTTTGCAGTGAGTAACCTACAAACGGCGGATTCCCCATAATGTAGTTCAGCTCATGCTTGGGGACAACACTTGCCCAGTCTACCTGGAGAGCGTTCCCCTCGGTGATATTGGCATAGGATTTCAACGGCAGAAAGTCCAAGGACATATGCACCACATCCTCGGTTTCTTTCATCATCTGACTTTCCGCAATCCATAGGGCGGTCTTTGCCACTGTCACGGCGAAGTCGTTGATCTCGATGCCGTAAAATTGACCGATGGACACTTGGATAGGATCGCCAACATCCAACATAATCTGCCCCCGGTGGAGTAGGGAGAGCGTCTCGTTTTCCAGCCGTCGAAGGGAGATGTATGTCTCAGTCAGGAAATTTCCAGAGCCGCAAGCCGGATCAAGAAATTTCAGACCAGCCAACTTCTTTTGAAATGATTCCAATTGGGCCTTGCGGGTTCGGTCAACTGTAATTTCTTTGATTTCCGCAAACTCGGCTTTCAGTCCGTCCAGGAACAACGGGTCAATCAGCTTGTGGATGTTCTCGATAGATGTATAGTGCATCCCTCCGCTGCGCCGGGTCTCCGGGTTTAATGTGCTTTCAAAAACTGCGCCGAAAATAGTAGGGCTGATGTCGCTCCAGTTAAAATCCTCGCTGGCATTTTCCAGAAGGAGCGTTTTCAATTCTTCTGTGAAAGGCGGGATTTCAATATCCTCGTCACTGAACAAGCCGCCATTAACATAAGGGAATACCGCCAGTGCCGGATTATCATCCGCAAGGTATTTGTCGCGTGATTCCGGTTTCTGATCTAAGATTTTGAATAATTCCACCAGCGCCCTACGAATACCACTGATAGGAACATCCCTGAGATAATCGTGGAACATACTTTTGCCGCCGAAAATCCCAGCATCTTCCGCATAAAGGCAGAATACCAGCCGGACACAGAGCTTGTTCAGGCTTTGAAGCGTTGACTGACTGCTGGGGTCCTTGTACTGTTTCAAAAGCGCGTCATAAAGCACCCCTACCAGTTCGCCAGCTTGTAGGGAGATTTCCATTTCTTTTTTGATGTGTTCACTCCCAGTGTCCACCAGGAATTGCAACCGGTAATACTCCTTCTCCAAATCCGCAAGGAGAATCACTTCCGGATCGCCGCCGGGCCGCTCCATATCATACACATGGAATTCGGCAAAATTGCAAATCACAATCCAGCGGGGGCGCTGGGAATAAGGCAGTTCGGCGGCGTACCGCTTTGCCTGCTGGAACGGGGACAGCAGCGAACCGTCAGACTGCTTGATGGCGGCTTTCAAGTTTTTGTCAATGCTCTTTTGCTCAATCAGCACATGGGTAGAGGGGATAATGCCGTCAATGAAGCTGGTATGGTCCAGCTTCACCTGTTCCTCAAACGTGATAAAACTGCCCACATCCTCAACACCCAGCACATCAGAGAGCAGCGTCAGCCAAAATGTCTGGCTTTGTCCCTTCTCATAGCCTTTATCTTTCCAGTAAGCCGCGAACTTCCTGGCGGCTACCTTTTGTTGCGTATCAGTCATACTATCACCTCAGCGTCAATCGGACATTGAAAATAGCCTGTCCTTCAATGCGCTTATATCCTCAAAAACTACTATACCACATAGAACGGCAGATTTCCAGATAAACCCCAATAATTCTCCAAGCAATCTCGTTGTTTGTCACACATAAACGCTGAAAGCCGGCCTACTTGTAGTAAGCCGGCTTTCGGTATTTGCGCACTCACAGTAGCGCATTTGCAAGGGCATTGAACCCACTAAGCATTGCATATCTCGTCTCTGATAATTTCTTCAGCACAACTGGCGATGCTGTTCATGGCCTGTACCCACGCCCATTGAGAACGCCGCTTCAAGTCCTCAGTTACGCCTTCGGTATCAGCCATCTGCTGGACAATGAGACGGTAGCGGTTTTGTGCTTGTTCGTTAAGGTCGGCAAGGTATGTATGCAGCTTGCCCGTCAAAATTAGATGGTTGAGCAGAAGCGGGTTCGTTTCTTCCAGGTATGCTCTGTGCATCCGCCCCCATTTCCCGATGGGGCGGTTATCCTCCTCCGGTAGTTCAATGGCCGGGATGTAGTAGTCCCCGACAAGGATGTAATCAAGGCCGTTGGCCTCGTCATGGATTCTCGGGTTCAATTCGCTCATCATGTGTACCTCCATATGATAGTCTGGTTTGATTATCGGTAGCCGCTACCGATAATGCGCCATACCATCTCGCCGGAGATAATCGACCGCCGTTGCACTGCTTTTTTGTATCATTCTTTATATAAGGCTGACTAATGATATGTACAGCCGGGATATTTCAAAGAAAGTGCTGGCCGGGCGCATGACACGCTCCCGTCAGGGGAAGTTTTGCGGCGGGCAGCCGCCCCTTGGCTTGATGCGTGACCCGGAGGAAAGGGGACACCTTATCCTTGACCCGGACACTGCGCCGACTATCCGAAGAATCTATGACCTTGCCTTAAACGGCTGGGGGTGTATGCGGATAGCCAAACAGCTTATGGAGGATAAAATCCCCATCACACGGGTAAAAAGCAATACGGAATGTGACGTGAATTATTATTCGTGGGGGAGCGCAAGGATTAGCCATATCCTGCGGAACCCGTTTTACAAGGGCGCACATCTTGTCTGCCGGACGCACCAGAAAGGAATCCGCTCCAACACCTATGACATCATTCCCCGTGAGGAATGGGAAGTGCTTGAGGGCTGCCATGAAGCTATCGTAAGCCCGGAGGACTGGGAAAAGGTGCAGGAACTCATTGACCGCCGCCCGCCTATCATGGAGGGGAACGCTTGCCCCTTCTACAACCTGTTCCACGGCATTATCTACTGTGCCACCTGTGGGAAGTCCATGCAGGTACGCTATGAGAAGGTGGGCAGAACCGGGAAGAACCGCTTTACCGGCGAGGAACGGGAGCCGATAGACAAGGCGTATTATATCTGCCAGACGTATAACCGGCTTGGGAAGGATGCCTGCACCAGCCATAAGGTGGAAGCGAGGGATTTGTACAACCTTGTGCTGAAGGATATTCAGGAACTTGCGGCAATGGCGTTGAAAGACGTGGAATCGTTCTACCAGCGGATCAGCAGCCGCATGGAGCGGCGGTATCTGGCGGACGCTTCGGAGATGGAGAAGGAACGGGAGCGGCTGGAAGCAAGGAACCGGGAGATTGACGATATGTTCCTGAACCTGTATACCGACAAGGCAAAGGGAATCCTGTCCGAGCAGCGGTTTGTGAAGCTGACGGCGGCAATGGAGCGGGAACAGGAGGAAAACCAGAAGCAGCTTAAAGAACTGGCACTCTCCCTGCGCCGCTCCAACGAGCAGGAAAGTGATGTCCGCACCTTTATCCGGGAAATCAGGCAGTACGCCGCAGTCCGGGAACTGGACGAGGGTATCTTAAACCGCCTTATCAGCCGGATTCTGGTGGGGGAGGTGAAAAAGGTTGACGGGGAGAAATTTCAGGAAATCAAAATCATTTATAACTTTGTCGGGGAGATACCGGCGGTAACAGAATAACGGCAATGCCCTTCTCTCTTTTTGGGGGAAGGGTTTTCTTTTTGCCCGTACACGAAAAAGAAGCCGGGTTCCCTATTCTCCGGCTTCCAGAAAAAACTGGGATTTATTTGATAGGTGTCCCAATGCGTTTATCCAATCTCCATTGTGGTGCCATTCCATCATCGGCATAATATTCGTCCATTGCTGTAATTTTATCGTTTTTTGTTTGAATAAACGAAGTCACATGAAAAGAAATACTTCTATCTTTGGGATAGATACGAACAACTGTAATAATTAAATCATTCACAATTTCTACTCTTTCAACGAGTCCGTCCCATTCTCCGGGGTACTCACAATTCGCAACAATATATTCATCCACCGTAAAATGCTCGTTGGTGCAATGCCAATTTACATAGGCTTCTGCATGAAAGTATTTTCTAATTTCTCTTTCATCTTGGGCAAGAACGGCTTTCCAAAATTGTTCTATATTCATAATTTTCTCCTTTAAATTGCGATTTCCCAGTATGTCAAACTGGAAATGGTTGAGAAAGACACTATATTGAAATCCAAAATCTTTGAATAATGCCACTTTTACTTAATCCCACTGTATCAACAATTTCATTTTCCATCACTCCACCGTTTTTAATAATCGTCCTTTGCGAAGCTACATTTCGCTTATCGCAGGTTACTAAAACCTTGCTTTCTCCAAACGCACGGCAAAAAGGTAAAACTAATCCCAGCATTTCAGACGCATAACCTTTTCGTCTTTCTGACGGACGAACACTATATCCAATATTACCCCCAAAATTTTTGAGAAAATCCGATAATGGGTGTCGAAAATCAATCATACCAACAACAAAATCGTCTTTTCGCCTTACCGCTAAAAACACTTCTGATGGAACATATCCGCTTTTATATTTTTCTCTTAATCTTCTCTCAAAGTCAATCCACTCATCAAATGATTGGACATCTTCAAGACCTGCACAACCATCAAAACTATCTCCACATTGTAACATTTCTTCTTTATATGACATGACTTGTTTTGCATATAGTTTAGATGGCCTAACCAACATCAATTCACGCATCACATTCATCCTCACAAATTTGAATTTATCTATACAAGGAAATACAATACCTCTCTTATATCTTTCCCACTGATATTATCATCCCGAAATACTTCTGAATAAATAAATCCGTTTTTTTCATAAAATTTTCTTGCTCTATGATTATCCTCCAAAACCCATAAAAGCACTTTACTAAATCCGCATTGTTTTAATTCTTTAATACACTTGTTAAGCAATAACCTACCGTATCCTTTTCCAATGTAATCAGGCAAAAAATATATGGAAACGATTTCTCCATATTCGCTGTATTTTTCCCATCTTGATTTACAGAAACTTGCAGTACCTATAAGACGCCCATGTTCTATCAGAACAAGGTTATTCATACCAATTTTATTGATACTATTAGCCCATTGCCCCGTTGGAATACTATTAAGATAGTTTTGAGGAATAATGTTTTTATATGCGTATTTCCAACTACTTTCATATATTTTGCTTATTTCAAGAGGATTATCATCTTTGGTGATGTATCTAATCTCCATTTCAACAACTCCTTAAATACCGATTTGTTCAAATCTATAAACTGGAATCTATCTATTTTCCATAATCAATTCTTTGCACTTCCATTCCTCACCCAGAATACAATATCTTTCTGTTGTATCAAGAACTACGTCGCTAAAACCGACTGCCTTATAACAGTAATAAGCTGGAAGATTATTCTCAAAAACACCCAATGATACTTTTTTTGCTCCATATATTTCAAATGCAAATTTTAGACCTAACTGGAGCATAGCTTTTCCATAGCCTTTTCCTCTCTTGTGAGGATTTATAATAACAAATCCAAAGCGTAATTCATCCAAAGATTCATCAGGATTCCTTAGTGTAAAAAAACCAACAATTCCAGTTTCATCAAATGCAGTAAACGGCATTAGAGATTCAACAAAGCAAAATTCATTTTGTGTTATTGGGTAATTACCAAGTACACCTGCTGTCCATTGATAAAATGCTTTTTCATCTTGACACCACGATAATATCGTATCTACATCCGAAGCTTTATATGGTCTTATTCTAATCATATATTTTCCCTCGCAAATTTGAATTATAGCAATCGGCTAACCAAATTAAATGCTGTGACTGCATAAACAAAAATTGCTACTCCGCCAAAAATAGCAGCATCTGTTTTCGATTTTTTATCATAGCATTCTTTCGCATTTAATGACATAACTAATCCCATAAACACAAACATAATAGGTAACGTTATATCATAAGGCAGTAATTTCATCAATCCAATAGAACCAAAAACAACTGTCAGAACCGAAAATACTATTTTCCAAATACGCATATATATTTCTCCTTATATTCTGATTTGCTATAGTTTAGCACATTTATAGAACATCTACAAGATTCCGTGTATGAAAAAGCAAAAGGAATGAATTCTTCACTTGACAATGTGTCAAAGAGCTTATGAGCCAAGATGAGATTGCAGTCATGGACGGAGGGAAGTGCATCATGCAGCTTAGAGGGGTAAGACCTTTTTTCTCCAATAAGTTTGACATCACAAAGCATAAGCAGTACCGCCTTCTGTCCGATTTTGATGACAAGAACGCCTTAGACATCGAAAAATATGTAAAGAACCTGTGTAAAGCGAAAGTCAGGGACAATGACACCGTTGATGAGGTGGAGGATGCAGGCGTGATTGAAGCATGACAACTGAATATTGAAAAACTGAATATGGAACCCGTCAACCAGCTACAAAACTTTTGGACAAAAAGTCCAGAAGTGGAACGGAGTTTTGAATGTACTTGGGAAAGGACAAAAACAAAGCGCCCGGCACAGCCAATCGCCAAACTGAATGTGCCGGATGCCCGCAGGGTTCTTCCTAAAGGATTGCCCTGTCTTTATTTTACCATAAGGCAGGGCATTTTAACATGAAAAACTCTTTCAGAAACCAGACAAAAACTATTTTTGAGAAAGAAAGAGGTAGAAACATGGCATTTTTTACAACAGCGGTAACCGGTGTAAATTGTGAGTAAAGTGAAAAATGGGAAGAATAAGCAAAGTGAAAATCTGGTGTATGTAGATAGCCCTCATAAAAGAAACATGGTAAAATCTTAGAAGAAACGAGGTAAATCAATATGGAAAAGCAGGTTTATATCACAGAGGAAGAACGGGCAAAGTGCCAAAAGGTGGCGGATGCGTTTGCGGAGCTGTATGAAATGGAAAATATCGTAGTGCTTGATGCGGGCAGATATGGTTTTGTGGAATTGAAATATTATAAGCCGCCGTATGGATTTGAAGAAGATGCAACCTTTACGGACAGCAGGGTATTGTTTGATGCGCTTTGGCAGGAATGGTTTAATACAACACTATATCTGACAGCAAAGGAAATGAAGTTAGATGATATTCTCTATGGGGAAGTATTCAGCCGCCTTTCAAAAGAAAAACAATCGGCAATTATCGGGAGAAAAGCTGACTTCGCACAAAAGGCAGGTATAACTCTATAAAATGAGTTTTACGAAAAGAAAACACTCTATGTAGAGGATAAAAAAGATTAGAAAGGCTCTGTGTACGATAATATGCAGGGCTTTTTGCTTTTGGACATAATGTCTAAAAGTTATAAAAAGGGAATGAATGAGATGGATTCCGTAGGCGTAGTAGCATTGTGGAAAAGTGTATAACTGCCTATTTTATGGAGTTGTGGGTAACTATGTTTGCAGGACGTGGGAAAGCTGCACTTTGCTTTTCCATGTGCTGTGAATATAGTTATCCATAACGGAATAGGCAGTTATACACTTTTCCATGATGCGATTTTGTAATATGTTCACGGTCTAGGATTGCTCGAGAAGTATATGTTAGTTTTATAGCCTTCATGCAGTCTGCTCTCTACGTCGATTGTTCCGTGATGTGCTTCAATAATCTGCCGTACTAAGAGAAGTCCTAAACCATGACGAAGATCTAAGCGGTCATCGATACTTTCCATGTAATGTGGTTTGTTTTTCAGTTCTTCTAACTTTTCAGCAGAAATACCAATACCATTATCCTGAACGGTTAAAAGCAGTCTGTTTTCTGTTATTTGCAGTGACAAAGTAATTATGCAGCCTTTGGGATTGCTGTGAATGCTGTTTTGAACCAGATTATTTACGGCTCGTGTAATCAGTTTTGTATCACATTCTATCATGCTGTTTTCGGAGTCAGGAGAAATATTTACCTCTAAAGAATAGGACTCCGACAGACCGCTGTTTATCAGGTCTATCGCGTAGGAACGTAATAGTTTTGAAAGCCGGGTATTTTCTTTCTGTAGAGGCTGCATTTCATATTCAAGCTTTGACACGAGATTCAAGTCCTGCACTAAATCTTTTATTTTGATACTTTGCCGGGATATAACGGCAGCCTGTTCCTTAATTTGGTTGCTGGCATTTTTGTCATTAACAATTCTATCCGCATATCCCATAATCATGGATAACGGAGTGCGAATGTCATGGGATACACCGCTGATCCAATTTGCCCGTGCGGTGTTTTGGCGGCTGATGATATTGGATGCTTTATTTATACTGTCAGCTATTTCTGACAGTTCTCCGCTTACAGAAAGGTTGATGCTTTTCCCTTCTGACAAGGTTGCAATCGAGGATATAATTGGCTCTGTATTTTTGCTGATTTTCGCTTTAGAACGTGAATAGGCGAGAAACAGAACCAGCAGGTCGAATACAAGGATGCCGAGAAAAAAGAGAGGGATTTTACGAACCGTATCAATGGGATAATAATTGCTGGTAATTTTCATATAGCTGTTTTGGGGATAACCAATAACTAATAAGCCGTTTTCATCACTCCATACAAATACGGGATAGTCTTTCAAATATCCTCTAGAAAATATTGCAATATCCTGAATGGAATATTCAGTTGGAATTTCCTCTGGTAAATTTACAGTCCAATTGCAGGAGCCTTCTGTATTCAGATACATTGCCCATAAAAAGTTGGTTATTAACATTCTTTCTGCCTCGTCCGTTATGCCGTTGGAAGAGGAAGCTGCCGCCACTTCCTTTAGCATATTCTGTGGAGAGGTACTTCCAAAGTTTTTTGATACTGCACTGTAAAATGTAAAAGCGAATGCAGCTATGTTCAACACAACAAGAGATGAAATAAGTCCAATAAAAGACAGTAAATGTTTTGAAATATATTTGCTGAATACTTTCATGGCTTCACTTCCTTGCATTTAATTTATAACCAAGTCCTTTAATGGTTATGAGTGATACAGGTTTTGAAGGATCAGTTTCAATTTTTTCACGTATGCGCCGGATATGGGCATTCAGGCTGTTTTCATACCCAAAAGGATTATCGCCCCATAATGCCTCGCATAAGGCATCAATGCTTACAATTCTCCCTTCGTTGCGGGATAACGTTTCTAACAGTGTGTGTTCTTTTGCGGTCAAAGTAACTATAATTCCATTTTTATTAACTTCGGCACGACTGAAATCTATCGTGCAGCCTTCCAGCTCTAATAATGGGGAATCTGCTTTATAACATCGGCGTAAAACTGCATGGACACGCAGTAACAGCTCCTGTGGCAAAAAAGGCTTTACCACATAATCATCTGCCCCAAGTCCTAAGCCTGCAAGTTTATCAGCCGCTTCATCTTTGGCTGTCAGAAATATAATTGGAATATCTGTAAATGTCCGTAATTTCTTCATAAGGGAAAAACCGTCCCCGTCCGGCAGCATAACATCAAGGATTGCAAGGTCGGGTTTTTCCTGCCTGGCAAAGTTAAGTCCGGTCTGGGCAGTGCCTGCATCAATGATATTTGAAAAACCGTCATCTGAAAGAATGTCGATTACTAATTTACACAATTCCGGTTCATCATCAACCAACAGAATTTTTTTTGTATGCAAAAATGATTGTTCCATTGTCTACACCTTTAAAAAATCAATCAATAACAACAGTAACATTATAGCATAACGGAACGGTTTTCGGAATCTTATGGCAAAAAAGTAAGGTAAAAGTAAGGACACGAGAAAGTTAATGTCAGATTGGGGGTATAGATTAAAGAAAAAAGAAAGGAGAGTTTTTTATGGACTATATTATTACAACGGAGCAGTTGACAAAGAAATATAAGAATTTTATTTCGGTCAATAAGGTTTCCATGCACATTCAG
The DNA here is from genome assembly GCA_910575795.1 of Clostridiaceae bacterium. Taxonomy (GTDB): domain Bacteria; phylum Bacillota; class Clostridia; order Lachnospirales; family Lachnospiraceae; genus Otoolea; species Otoolea muris. The sequence continues at coordinate 15,109 of CAJTGE010000015.1, forward strand.
AAAGGCAGTATCTATGGCTTTCTCGGTCCTAATGGAGCAGGAAAATCTACCACAATGAAGATGTTGTTGGGGCTGACATCGCCTACGGGTGGAAGTTTCACGGTTGACGGAGGTCGTTTTCCAGATGACCGGATTAGCATTTTAAAGAAAGTAGGTTCTTTTATCGAATCTCCGTCTTTTTATGCAAATTTGACAGGTCGGGAAAACCTTGATATTATCCGCAGAATTTTGGGGTTGCCGGAGAATGCGGTGGATGATGCATTGGAGTTAGTCGGTTTGACAGAGTTTGGTAATCGGCTTGCAAAAAAATATTCGTTGGGCATGAAACAGCGCCTTGGGCTTGCGGGTGCTTTGCTTGGACGTCCGCCAATCCTGATTTTAGACGAACCTACAAATGGTCTTGATCCTTCCGGCATTCACGAAATCCGTAATCTGATAAAGTCATTGCCGAGCCTTTATGATTGTACTGTCTTGATATCTTCTCATATGCTGTCAGAAATAGAACTGATGGCAGATGACATTGGTATTCTTAATCATGGTCGGCTGCTGTTTGAGGGAAGTCTTGACGAGCTTAGGCAGAATGCAGTACAGGCAGGTTTCGCAGCAGACAATAAGATTAGTTCGGCTAATCTGGAAGATATGTTCCTTTCCATGATTGATAAGGATAACGCAGCCAGAAAGCAGAGGGCGCAATTATGAATACTCTTATCATTGAACTTCGGAAAGAAAAAAGGACTGGTGTTATTCCGCTACTGTTGTTAGTTGGTGTTTTGGGTGCCGCCTATGCGTTTGTCAATTTTATTGTACGCAAGGATACATTACTGAATCTTCCGCTGGCTCCGATGGATGTTCTTTTAACACAGCTTTACGGAATGATTATGGTTTTGAATATGTTTGGTATTGTTGTAGCTGCCTGCATGGTTTATAACATGGAATTTAAAGGAACTGCAATTAAAAAGATGTATATGCTGCCAATCAGCGTTCCTAAAATGTATCTGTGCAAATTCCTGATTTTAACAGTGTTGCTTTTGGCAGCGATTGTGTTACAGAATTTGGCTCTGTTAAAAATCGGCATCAGTGACTTGCCAAAAGGCACTTTTGAAATAAGCACTTTGCTTAAATTTACGGTATATTCCTTTATTACTTCTATGCCGACATTATCTTTTATGGTTTTGGTTTCCTCACGTTTTGAAAATATGTGGATACCTCTTGGAATTGGAGTTGCCGGATTTCTAAGCGGAATGGCTTTGGCAAATTCAAATGTTAGTTTATTATTGGTTCACCCATTTGTTGTAATGTTAAAGCCTGCTGTTGCCATGAGCGCACAGCCTGACAATGAAATAGCTATTATATCTATGGCAGAAACATTTTTGTTTTTAGGAATGGGTTTGTGGATGGCGAAACATTTACGTTATGAATAGGAGGGATTTGTGTGAATTTTTTTGATTTATTGAAAATTGAATTTAAAAAGGTAAAGCGGTCAAAAATCGTTCCTTTGATATTTATTGCACCTTTGTTGGTAGTAATATCGGGGATTGCCAATTTAAGCAGGTACTTTTCTCCGGAATATACAAATGCGTGGTCTGCAATGTTTATTCAAAGCGCATTAGTCTATGCCTATTATCTGTTACCGTTTTCCATGATTGTTGTATGCGTGATGATTGCAGGGCGTGAAACACAGCATAATGGTATTCTGAAGATGTTGGCATTGCCAGTTAGCCGTTATGCTTTATCTTTAGCAAAATTTGGTGTTTTGATGTTTTACCTGTTTATGGAAATGGTTGTTTTTCTTATTGTGTTTTTGATTTCTGGTATTGTTGCTACACACATGGCAGGAATCACAGAAACTTTACCATTGCTTTATCTTATAAAGTGGTGTGCAGGATTATTTCTTACAATGCTGCCTTGTCTAGCAGCTATGTGGGCAATTACAGTATTGTTTGAAAAAACATTGCTTTCCGTAGGATTTAATCTGTTTCTTGTTATTCCCGGCGTTTTAATAGCCAATACACCGCTTTGGATTGCATATCCTTATTGTTACAGTGGTTATTTGGTATCTTGTTCGTTACATGATTTTACGGCAGAAGGCACAAGTACAATATTTTCGGTATTTCCATTTTTGCCATGTGCAATAGTGGTTTTTATATTAGCTCTTTTGTTGGCTGTTAGAAAATTTGGTAAGAAAGAAATGAGGTAAACTATGGAGAAGAAAAAATTACAAAATATAAGTATTATCGCCCTTATTATCAGTATACTTCCCTTTGCAACACTGATTCCTGCATTTTTGCAAATCATATTGCCCGATGGAATACGTACAGTTTGGAGTGGTATCAATATTGCCTGTGTTATTACTGGGCTGTGTCTGTCTATCATCTGTGTTAAAAATAATGAAAGCCGGAGCCTGATAAATATTATCTCTACAATTATCAGTGGATTGTTACTTTTACTGGTTAGTGGGATTATTGTTCTGGCATTGTTTTTAACTTTTCTTCAATAAGGAGAGTGTGAAAATATTGAATAAATATTTGAATACCATAATTGTAGTTGGGATTATAAAGCAAGGATCGTCCCACTCATGCCGCAGACTGCAAATATAATAAAAAACTATTTATCGGACACAAAACAGATTTCAGCAGAAATGCCGCTGTTTTACAGTCATTCAGGGAAAAAGCTCACCAGAGCGGGAATCGCTTATATTCTGAAAAAATATGTCCGGCTGGCGCGGGAGCAGAATCCTGTTTTATATCCTGATAAAGTGTCTCCGCACACACTGCGCCACAGTAAAAGCATGCATCTGCTGGAAGGTGGTGTCAACCTTGTATATATCAGGGATTTCCTCGGTCATTCTTCCGTTACAACTACAGAAATCTATGCACGTGCTAACCCGGAAATAAAAAGAAAGGCAATAGAAGAAGCATCTGCATCCATACTTCCGGAAGAAAAATTTGACAGGCAGGAAAAAGCTGATCTGATTGCATGGTTAAAAGAACTCATTTAATAATTATGGAAAGTCTTTCTTCGTAAGATTCCCTTAAAAATGGGAAAAAGGAAAAAGACTTTCCATAATAAATCACTATACATAAGCAGCTTTGACATACATAGACAATAAACACAACCGCAAGTAACGGAAAAGGCTATCCTCTACTGCGAATAGAGAATAGCCAGTGATCCGTTTTTTCTAAAATTGATTACTCGTTTCCGATTGAACAACCGTCGGACGTGCTTGAATCCTTCGGCTTCTAAGATGATTATAAACCAACACTGCGAATTTTGCAAGAGGGTTTAGGGAATGGGGGTGCTTCGGCACTCCTATTTTTTTGGTGTGCCCGGTGGGCACACGTTCTAACGGGTGAAAGTCCCCAATCCGCCCGGCAGTGGGAAGGATACAGCCGAAGCCAAGGGTGTCCATCGTGAGGTGAATCTGAAGAAAGTGGGCAAAACTCTGGCTTGCTACATTTGAGGTAAACGGTAGATACCGTTTACAATAGAAGTCGGAGGTTGTCGGGTGCGGATGCGTATGACCAGACAGGAAACAGGCAGTATCTGTCAGGGAATAATTGAGCTGTTGGTTTCTTTATATTGACTTCCTAACAATATTAGGATACAATATTCCTAATATTGTTAGGAATGGAGAAAACTATGCCAAGACAAGGACTTACGAAAGAGGCAGTGGTTAAAGCAGCGGCATTATTAGTAGAAGAATATGGGTATGAAAATTTAACGCTGCATAAACTGGCAGCGAAGCTAAATATAAAACCAGCTTCACTGTATACGCATATTAAGGGAATTGAAGAGTTATATAGCTCCCTTAGCCATTTAGCATTAAGCCGGCTAAGAGATGAGATGTTGGATGCCGTAGCAGAAAAGAAGCAGGGAGAAGCACTTCGGGCGATTGCTTTCTCGTATCATAGCTATGCGAAACAAAATCCTGAGATGTATCGTATTATTTTGAAAGTTCCTCATAGCAATTTAGAAAATCTGGTTGGGGCAGGGCGGGAAGTGAAATCAATTTTATTTGAGATATTATCTCAATATACGAAAGAAAAAACAAAAATAATGTATTATTCCCGATATTACCATAGCATTTTACATGGCTTTGTTTCATTAGAGACGGCAGGATTTTTTGATGATGGATTTTCAGTAGAGAAAAGTCTGTCTGATATAGTTGATGATTTTATCAGACAACTTGAAAATAAGCAGTTTGTTTGATGGAGGTGTGAAATAGATATGGATGTTTTGAATTTTGAATGTAGCAACATGAAAAATGGAGAGACATTCCCGGTAGAAAATACAGGGCGGGGGCAGGATTGCTCTCCTGAATTTATCATAAAAAATCTATCTCCACGTGCGAAAACGCTGGCCATTATCCTTGAAGATATTAAGCACCCGATCTTTAAGAATTTTACACATTGGCTTATCTTTAATATACCAGCCAGAGAAAAGATAGACGGAGCGATTCCGGGAGGCAAAATTGTTTCAGGTCTGGGAAATGCCAGACAAGGAATTGGTTATGGACTGTATCGGTATGCCGGCCCCAAACCACCCAGGGGCAAACAGCATTTATACCGTTTTACAATGTACGCTCTTGATAGAGAGATAGGTTTAACTGGCATTCCTACAAAGAGCCGTTTTATGAAAATAGCGGGGAAATATATGATTCAGCGGGGCAATATCATTGGTAAATATGAGTAATGGGTTGAATTTTATTGACATGAAGCGCGCTTCATAGTTTATACTTTATTGAAATACTGATATTCAATAGAATTTGCTGATAGAGAAGGAAGGTGTGATTGATATGTATTCGGCAAAGGAGGCTGCAGAAATAACAGGTCTTTCCACTGCAACATTAAGATATTACGAAAGAGAGAAACTCATACCACAGATAACCAGAACAGACCAAAAGTACAGACAATATGCGGATACAGATATTGAATGGATAAAAATGATACAGTGTATGCGTATGGCAAATATACCCATCAGATCAATAAAGCAATATGTGGAATTGCTAATACAAGGAGGAAAAACCCTTAAGCAGCGTTATGATATGGTACAGGGCCATATAAAAGATATTGAAAATCAAATAACAAATCTACAAAATGCCCTTATTTTAACGCAAAAGAAATTAATATTTTACGGAGAACTTTTACAACAACCCTCATATAAAGAAATAACATATATGGAAGAATGGAAGATGTTCAAGCACGGAAATTAAAAAGTAGAATTGCAAAGGAGAAAGAAAATGCCCTACATTACAATTGAAAGTGGTACCTTATCAGATGAACAAAAGGAAAAATTGATTAAGAGATTAACGGAAGTATCTTCTGAGATTATGAAAGTACCGCAAGAATTTTTTATGACGACTATAAAGGAAGTGCCTGATAAAAATTTCGGTATCAGTGGCAAAACAATTGATAAAGTGAAAGCAGAGTATATGCAGTCACATAACTAAGATCAAACCGCTATAAGTTTAGATTAAGTATGGAAATGAGGAATATGGATGAAAAATGTTTTAATTACAGGGACGACAAGCGGGATTGGAAAAGCACTTGCTGAAAAATTTGCCGGTGAGAAGATGAATGTAATACTTGTTGCAAGAGATAGAAAAAAATTGGAACAGCAGCAATTATTTTTGCAAAGCCAATATCAGGTGAAAGTAAATTATATTCTTTATGATCTGACCAAAGAAGATGCTGTTGATTTTATCATAGAACAAATAAAGCAGTGGGGAATCCAAATTCATATTCTTGTTAATAATGCTGGTTTTAATGAATGTGGATATTTTAGGAACACAGATTTAAAGAAAGAACTTGAAATGATAAATATGCATATACGTTTTGTTACTGAACTTTCTAAACGTATATTGATAAACATGGAAGAGAATGGATATGGAAGAATCCTTAATGTTGGCTCAACGGGGTCTTTTATACCGTCTCCTACGGATGCTGTTTATTCTGCAACAAAAGCATATATCAAGTCTTTTTCAGATGCTTTGTGTGGAGAATATAGAAAAACAAATATTAGAGTCAGCACTTTATGTCCCGGAGCAACTCAGACGGAATTTGCTAAAAAGGCTAATATAGATAATACATTGCTTTTCAAATTGGCCGTAATGAAGCCGGAACGAGTTGCAGAAATTGCTTATTTTAAAATGATGAAAGGAAAGAGAATTATTATTCCAGGAATGTATAACAAACTTTTAGTTGCTTTTTCAAAAAAGCCATAGAAAAATCCCCCTTCTCCCACATGGGGCGGTGCGTGGTTTACGGTTGCTTTTTATAATTCAAGGGGCAATAGCACTTTATACTGTCGCCCCACTGATTATCTTTTAGTAATTATTAGATTTCAAAATCTTCTGAATGAAAATTGCTGTAATATCTTCCCTTTATGGCTGTAAACTTCAACACACAATAATCTGGGTCTGTTACGTCGCCCTTGTAATACATAGTATCGCTTTCTTGCCATATCCGTTCTTTTGCCTCACTTGTTTCTAAAACTTCAACCGTTCCTATTAGACTGATTCCTCGAAAGAAACGCCTATCCATAAAATATATACTTGCTTTTGGGTTTTCGCGGAAAAATTTCACTTTATTTGATGATGTATTTGTGCTAAACAAAAATACTTTTATTCCCTGACGTTCTCGCGGTTTCAGCATTGCTTTCGTAACAGGAAAGCCCTCATTGTCAACATAACTAATAAAAGCTGTGCTGGATTTATCTACTAAATTGCCTATTGTCTGCTCTGAATCTTTCATCATTACAAAACCCCTCCCGTTTTTATTTTCATTCTAACAGGGAGAGGTTTATTTGTACATTACACACTTTTTTGTGTGTATCTATATCAATCCTTTATTTTTCAAAAAATCTTCCTTTCCGTCCTCCTTCATTAACTCAATGCCAATTTCCTGCATAGTAATGATAACATTTAACATTCGTTTGCCCTTATCTGTAAGAGAATATTCCACTTTTAGTGGGTATCCTTCAAACTGTTTTTTTTGCACCATTCCAAAATCCTGTAATTCTCCCAAATGTTGTAGTAACATTTTTTGTCCAATTCCAACTATGTCATTTTGTAAAGCAGATAGAGAACTTGCACCTTTTCCCAACTGCCATAGTATAATTGGCTTCCATTTCCCACGAATAATATCATGTGTTAATTCCAGTGGGCATGTATAACTGTCACGTACTTTCACGTCGATTACCTCCCGGTTTTATCAGTTGTTGTATCTCTATGATTTTATCATATCAACGCAAATATATCTATTGTATTAAAGATATAAAGAGAGGGATTCCGTAGTAGTCGGCATTGTGCCGTAATGTGTATAACTGGCTGTCTGGAACCGGGATTACAGCGTAGAGGAAGGAGAAACCATATGATAGAAGATTACCGCAGAAGTCCGGGCGGCCATAGACAGAGCCGCCGGGGATATGGAGTTCGCCGGGGACGAATACATAGAACCGGCTGACGGGCTTATCCACTGTAAGAAATGCCGTGGCAGCCGCCAGACCGTTGTGCCCAGGTTCGGAGGCTCCGGCTATTTCATGCCCCGCTGCCTATGCCCCTGCCAGCAGAAGGCGCAGGAGGAACGGAAAGCCATGGAGGAACAGAGGGAACGCATGGAGCGTATCAAATGCCGGAAGGCGCAGGGGCTTCAGGACAGATACCTTTATGATTATACCTTTCACCAATGATAACAGCCAGAATCCCGTCATGGAGAAGGCACACGCTTATGTGGAGCATTGGAAGGAGGCATACCGGGGCAATACCGGCCTTCTGCTTTTTGGTGACGTGGGAACCGGGAAATCCTTTTTTGCCGGCTGTATCGCCAATGCCCTGCTTGACTGTGACGTGCCGGTACTGATGACAAATTTCCCGTCTATCCTGAAACCGGCTGACCGGCGTGTTTGCCGAGGACAGGGCGGCCTTTATCGCCAGCCTGGACGATTACAGCCTGCTTGTCATTGATGATTTAGGCGTAGAAAGGAATACCGAGTATGCCATGGAGCAGATGTTTACCGTCATTGACAGCCGGTATCGGAGCAAGAAGCCGCTGATTGTCACGACAAACCTGAAACTGGAAGAAATCAAGAACCCGCCTGACCTTGCCCACACAAGGATTTATGACCGCATACTGGAACGGCGTGCGCCGGTTCTCTTTTCCGGGAAGAATTTCCGGGAAGAGGGAGCCAGGGCGACCAAAGCGGCGGAGAAGAAGATTGGCCGGACTACCTACATTGTGCGGGTTCATTTCAGCAAGACGAGCAAGGAAACCATGAGCGACAAAATCAAGCGTATGCTGAAAAATGAGATACGGCAGATGTAAAAAAGCGATAACGGAAACAGGCCGGGAATCAGAAATGCGCTGGCTCCCGGCTTGTACAATCAGGTTTATAAAAAGTATGGAGATACGAAAACAGAAGGAAAGCAGATGGGAAGATTGACAGTGACGGAACAGATAGATCAGAAACATCAGGAAGATTTACAAAGGCTAAAAAGCTTTCGCCTGCTTGATGATGATTTCCTCACAACGTGTTTTGAGGGAGATACGGCAAGCATAGAACTGGTATTGCAGATTGTGCTGGAAAAGCCGGATTTAAAGGCGCTGGACGTCCGCACCCAGGTATTTGTGGAGAATTTGTTGAATCGTTCAGTAAGGCCGGATATCCTGGCTACGGACAGCACAGGGGCGAAACTGAATGTGGAGGTACAGCGCTCCGACAAAGGAGCCGGGAGAAAAAGGGCAAGGTACAACACATCATGATGGACGCAAACCTTTTGAAGAAAGGCGAGGACTTCGACAAGCTGCCGGAAACGTGGGTAATCTTTATCACAGAGAATGACGTAATGGGAAAAGGGCTGCCGCTCTATCCGATTGAGCGGTGTTTTTTAGGAACCGGGGAAAGATTTGAGGACGGTTCGCACATACTGTATGTAAATGGCGCTTACCGTGGAGATACGCCAATCGGGAAGTTAATGCATGACTTCTCCTGCACAGACGCAGCGCATATTCCCAATGTAGAACAGGTATCTACACAGACACCCACATATATTTTCCTGATGATGATAGTATTGCGGCAGCAACTCCCCACGCATCCATATAATCAGATATTTGCCGCCTGAAACATTTCTTTCCATATCTGTTCCATATAATTTCCTCCATTTTTTTGATAAATCTCGATTACCCAGTATGTCAAACTGGAAATGGTTGAGAAAGACGCTATATTGAAATCCAAAATTTTTGAGAAAATCCGATAATGGGTGTCGAAAATCAATCATACCAACAACAAAATCGTCTTTTCGCCTTACCGCTAAAAACACTTTTGATGGAACATATCCGCTTTTATATTTTTCTCTTAAGCTTCTCTCAAATTCAATCCACTCATTAAATGATTGGACATCTTCAAGACCTGCACAACCATCAAAACTATCTCCACATTGTAACATTCTTTATATGACATAACTTGTTCTGCATATAGTTTAGATGGCCTAATCAACATCAATTCATGTATCACATTCATCCTCACAAATTTGAAGTTATCTGTTTCGATTTACAATTTTTTTCCCATACAAAGGGATTCTGGCATATCTACGTACGCACCATAATTAGGAATTTGCTTAAATCCTAGAGCGTGTTTGAAAATTGCTTTCTGGTAGCTGTGCGTGCCACTTTGTGGGAGATTTGTGCCAAATGAACGCGGCGCAGCGGGCTGCGTTAAGTGAATTTGGCCCAAATATACCGCGAAGTGGCGCGTGCAGATGCCAGGAATGAATTTTCAAACACACTCTAGCTTTGAATAGATATGACAGGATTCCGCTAAAAGTTCTCCTGTTTCCAAAATCATTTTCTTATATCCCAGTTCTTTTGCCCACTCTGTTAGTTTAGAAACCAACACAGTTCCTATGCCCTTTCCTTGTTCAGTTGGTATGACAAACACTCTTTTTAGCTCTACTGTGTTTTTATTATAAGGACGTATCGAACCACCACCAATCGGTTTATTGCCTCGATAAACAACTATCGCTTCGTTTATTTTATCAATTTAGGTTATATTGAGCGTACTTATTTCGTTTAATTATTTTTCCAACTCGCAAATCTAAGTCTGCGTCAAGTAACCTGCAATTTTCTATAAAATCTTTGTTATTCCCATCGCATCTTAAAAATACAATTTCGCTCATCTTTGTCTTACCTCCCCAAAATTCCAATGTCCCAGTATGTCAAACTGAAATTGTTTTTCTTATAAATCATCTTTAGAAATTGCTATTGAAGGATAATGAGAAAGCTCCGTCAAATCAACATTTAGTGGCACACTGTAAACCATGTAATAATTATTAGGATTGGCAGCAATCAATTCATTCATTTTTTGTTCTGCTAAGTCTTTATCATTTGTAGCATACACAACTGATACAACACCTACTTTATCATTTTCCGTCTCCTGTATATTTCCGCATAAAATTAATTTTAATGGGGCATTCCCATTCAAGCCTTGCTTAATATAGTCCTTATACTCCATAGTTTGCCCTCCATCAATTCTGATTTGTTATTGTGTTCAGTTTAGCACGTTTATAGAACATCTACAAGATTCTGTGTATGAAAAAGCAAAAAGAATGAATTCTTCACTTGACAATGTGGCAAAGAAACGGATGGATATCAGGGATACAACAATCTTCCAGGGATCAGACGCTGATCCTGCCGGGCACATATCCGCCGATACTTTTTCGATGCTGTTCCCAAAGGCAGGCAGTATGATTACAGCCAGCCGGCAGTGCAGGGAGTCCAGCACTGCAGCCGGTTATTCACCATTGAGGACTCCGTAAACAAAAAGTATCCCGGTAATTATGAAAAGCGGAACCGGATGCGTCTCGAGAAGGAAAAACCTGTTCTGGAGCTTTTGGTCGTGGCTCGGGCAGCAGAAGCCAGTCCGGAACACCCGGATAGATAAAGCGGTAAATTATGTTCTCAACCGGCGAGATACAGCGGAGGCCTGTCTGGAAGACGGACGCTGCAGCTTTACGAATAACTCAGCGAAAATGCAATCCGTCCATTCGCAACAGGGCGGAAGAACTGGCTGTTCTGCAGTTCCGCAGAAGGAGCGAATGCCAGTGCAGCAGTCTGCACAATGGTTGAGATGGCAAAAGCACATGGCCTGAATATTTACGAATATCTCAAATATCTGCCGGAGCATCGGCCAGGTAAAGATATGACCGATGAACAGCCGGCGGAACTGGCGCCGTGGAGTGAAAAACTTCAATCTATCAAAAATCGCATGTGAATTATAGTGAATTACTCCAACTCACAAAGGGCTGGGGTAATTTTGTATCTGACCGCATTCATATTTGGCGCTTACCTCCTTTTATTGGAAAAGGGGTACAAGGGCGTATTTGAGAGCCTACCGGAAGAAAAACAGTCGATACTTATCGGACGAAAAGCTGATTTCGCAGAGAGGCAGGGATAGACCTGTAAAAGAATGTTTTTATAAAAGAAATGGATTCCGTAGGCGCAGGCATTGTGGAAATGCCGTAAAACTGGCTGCGTTCATGGAACTGCGGGAAACCCTGTTTGCAGGATGTGGGAAAGCTGTTTTTGCTTTTCCACAGGCTGTGAATGGGGTTTTCCATAATTCCATAGCCAATTATGCACATTTCCATGATGCAGCTTCTGATGATTTGTTTATTTGATGAGAAATTAACAAATCGGCGGGAGGTATCCTAATTGAATCGCCTTGGTTACAGCTTCGACAGAGGAGGAAACATCAAGTTTTTCAAATATATGCTGTAAATGATTGGAGAGGGTACGCTCGCTGATATAAAGCGTGCCTGCAATCTCTTTCCGCTTCCTGCCGTTAGCTATAAGATGCAAAATCTGTTTTTCACAGTCAGTTAATTCTTCTAAAAACGGAACTGAACCGTTGAAGATAAATTTTCCCTGCATGATCTGTGAAAGAAAAGCTATCAGCATTTCCGGTTCTGTATTCTTGTTGATAAATCCTTTTGCCCCGATTTTTTTGGCTTCGCTGCGGTATACTGGAAGATCGTATCCGGACAGGATAACAATTTTTTGCTCTGGGTGATTGGATAATATCTGCTTTGCTAATTCCAAACCGTCTTCCGATGTTATATTTTTTAAATTGATATCCATGAGCAGGATGTCCGGGGCGTTTTCTTCAATAAATTTATCCAACAGGGAAATATCATTGATACTTTTAAAGTTTTTAATTTCAGGGTAGTCTGATAATGCAATTTCCAGACTTTTGGAAAATAGAACGTGGTCATCGACTAATAAAATATTGATAAGAAGCATCTCCTTTCATTGGCAGGTTGATACAGACGCAGATTCCATGTGGGAAATTTTGGGTTATACTTACAGTGCCGTCCATGCTTTGCACACGGTCAGTGCTTAATGCAAGACCTCTGTGTTTTGATGAATCTGCACAGGTGAGGCTGTCGGTATCAGCACTCCCATTATCCTTTACGCATAATACTATCATTCCATTATCCTGTGTAAGCGTTATCCATGCTTTATCTCCCGTAGAGTGTTTATAAACATTCGTGACGAGTTCTTTCAAAAGCCGGTATATGAAGATATCATATGGCGGGACTAAAAATAAAGCGTCTGAACAGTCAAAAACAATGCTGACACGGCGTTCAGGAAACGACTGTGCAATATATGCAAGCAAATTTTGATAATTCTCTTTTATAGTAAGTTTTGACAGTAATACAGGATGGTAATTCTGCATCTGCTCACGGATATAGATATTCATACTATCAAGAGTTTCTGTGATTATTTTCTGTATATCAGGCCTTGTTGATTTATGCATCATATTTTTTATGGAAAGCAGGTCTTGAAGTATATTGTCATGAAGAAAGTTTGAAAATTCAAGATTTATCTGCTCTTCCTGCTGTAACCGTGCTAATGCAGCATTGTATTTGCTTTCCATAACCATGTTGCCTCCTCCCTGCCTTAAATTAAAATCCAGTATAATATTGCAGACATAGATAAATACAAACATAGCGTCCAACATAAGAAGGAAGGATAACCAGCCGATATCCAGAGTCATTGTAATCAGACCACAAATAGTAACACCGAAAAGCAGGATCAACATTAACTGAAATCTGCTGAATATGGCTGACAATGGAAAACTGTGATGCTCTTTCAGTATAATACCATGAATACTCATCGAGAACAGCAGGACAGGGATATACACTCCAAAGTTTGAAAGATTTCCTGTTATTCCCATTGTGGTAAGACAGTATGCAATGAATAAAATGATTATTACCACAAGAGAGAACAGAATGGATTTCCATTCTGCTTTAAGGACAAAAGCAGTTCTTTTTCTATGGTAAGCGATAACAAAAACGAAGCAAAGCCAGCTTACCAAAAACTGGATGCCATACAGCAAAGCAAACACATTGTCTGATATTAAAATGCCAATTAGGGAGCAGATACAGGTTCCAGTCAGGCAGAAGATTATTGCTTTTTTGAATTTATAACCGCTCCCCTGAAATAAAAACATGAGTATGAAATTGATAAAAATGCACCATATAACTGAGCTTAAGACATAAAAAACAATATCTGCTATAGCGTTGTCCGAAACGGAAAGGAGAATATACCAACCGTCCAATTCCAGCAGACCGCAAAACAAAGAGATAGCTTTATTATCTCTGATGTTGCAGGAGCTTACATAGGCAGCGTCTGTCAGCATCAATGATGACAGGAATAATGATACGATTTTGCTGATGCTGCACGGCATCTGAATATTTATTTCCAACCCCATATATATTATAAGCAGGGTGGAGTTTATAAAAAGCAAAAACTTAAAGATAATACGCTTCATATTTTCGCCCCCTTAGCCATACCTAAATTATATCATTTATCTGTGTGCATACAACTAAAATTTATACATGGTTCCGATAACCCTGCATATAGCTTGCGAAAGTGCCGGATGATTAAGAGGCGGCATTTTCGCATAATCTTTATTTTTCCAAAACCATTTTACAGCAGGTATGGACAGTCATACAGTAATAAATCAGGTAAATGATTAGTGTCAGCGCAATAGCTGATATCGTAGGGGCGTATAAAACAATGCTGTTCGCCAAAAGGTTCTGCATAAGCGCTGTTTTATATACTAATGTGGCAAAGATACAGTCTGCCAGTCCGAACAGGAACGGAATACTAAAAAATGTGATTGCCTGTTTCCTGATAATTTTTTTAATCGTCCTGTTCGTATATCCCATTTTTGTAAGGATATCGTAATCGGATTTTGAATCGGCTATCGCTGAAATGTTATTAAAATACAGGATGCTTCCTGTTGCTGTAAAGAATAATACCACAAGAAAGCCTATCAACAGGAAAGTAGAGCTGCTCAGGGAAACCACTTCATGTATTCTGTGGGAATTGCCCTGCAGGTAAGGGCTTTTATCCAAATATGCAGACAAAGCCTGAAACAGCTCCTCGTTACCTGTTATGGAACTTCCATTTATACTTAAGACTTTTGTTTCGGGAGCAGCATTTTCCGATATCATTTTGTATAAACGGTCGCTTACAATTAAAGTACCAACACTGTTCGCAAATGAAATAGGATTATCTAATGTGGTCATAATCACAGTGACAGGCATTTCAGTATTGTTTATGAGCAGTGGATAAGTGCTGCCTGTTTCGTCCTTGCCGGAAGCCGGCTGGTATCTTACAAAAATACACTCATTGTTGTTTAGTGCTGTAAAATGCGCCAAAGCCTTTTGCCGCCCCTGCGCTTTCAGAATGGCGGTATAGTCAGAATATGAGATACATTCAAAACCTGCATTCCGAAGAATTTTTTCGTTCTCAGCATCTCCCTTGGAAGTCCCGACACTATATTCCATGGGAAGCTCTCCGGCAGTAGAAGTAACTTTATAAATATTGGTCTGCAGGAATGTAATATCATCTCCGGATGAATAGTTGTTCACTATCTCCATGATTGCGGACAGATCGCTCTCCTTATCAATACGGCATTCGATTTCTGACGGCGCAATGCGGGATATTGCTGCAATCGGATAATACAGGGTGAGAGCCATAACGCTTGAAACAGTCAGAGTTGCGGCTGACAGTAATGTGAGCATGATCAGCGTTTTTGAATTGGAGCGCATCCGGTATATAAAACCCGGTGAAGTAATGATTCTTGTTTCCGTATAAAATTTCTTCTTGTTTTTCTTGCCAGTCTGTACCGCATAAGGGAGAAAATATGCGATAAAAAGCACTGTCCCCAAAAGGATAAGTGTAAATGTAAGCATTCCAACAGTATAAAACCCGACTGAAAACCAGACAGATTTTTCGCCCCGTAGGATGTCAAGGGCAATACAGTATCCTAAAATGACAGATACAAACCCGATTATGGAAGGAACAGCATGGAATTTTGTCTGCTTTTCCGCACTTTTTTCAAACCGCACTAAATCCATAAGGGAAGATTTAAAAAGAAATTTGCTGTTGGACAGCGATAATATGATAATAATAGCAAAAACAAAACATGCTGTCTTTATCATGGCATTCAGGTTAAAAAACGGTATTTCTGAATTGCTGACTGTCAAGTCCAGCAATTCTGTAATGCCAAATACAATGCCTTTATGAAACAGGCCGCCCAAAAAGATTCCGATTACGAAAGCCCCGAAACAGGAGAGCAGATTTTCTGCTGTAAGCAGGGATAGTATCGTGGATTTCCGGTATCCTAATAATGCATAAATACCTAATTCCTTTGTGCGCCGACGCAGAAAGAAACGGTTAGAATATGACATATAAAAAATAACGAATGCCATAAGGAATACGGAAATCGTGCTGCACATGGTTTCTACCCGTCCGTCGCCTGATATTTTTTCAAGCATAATTTTATTCATGGAAAACGAAGTGAATGCAAAAAAAATAGTAATTACAAAGGAAATGGATAATAAATAGAGGGCATAAAAGGAGAAATTATTTTTTAGGTTCTTAAGTGCCATAGATAAATGGTTCATGGGTACTTTCCTACCTTTCTGTGTCTAATTTTGCGGTTGTCTGTGCAATGGATTCATAGAATGTACGCCTGTCAGCATTTTGTTTCAATAATTCCTGAATAATGCAGCCGTCTTTAAAAATCAGGATGCGGTCGGCAAAACTTGCAGCATAAGCATCATGTGTGACCATTAGTATCGTAGTATGGAGACTTTCGTTTGATTCCTTTAAAGTGTTCAGCAAATCTGTTGCGGAACTTGAATCCAGTGACCCGGTCGGTTCGTCTGCGAATAAAATGCCTGGACGTTTCACAATAGCCCTCAGAGCAGAAGCACGCTGCCTTTGCCCGCCTGAAAGTTCACTTGGATATTTATCTAACTGTGCGTCAATACCAAAGCTTTTCGCCAGGCTCCGTATCATGTGTTCTATTTTTTTAGGCGGGAGTTTCTGTAAAGTCAGTGGAACAGCGATATTCTCAAAAATAGTAAGGCTGTCTAACAGCAGATATTCTTGAAAAATAAAGCCCAGATTATCCCTGCGGAAATCTGCTGCTTTGGAATCAGTCAGATTTTTAAGATTGATACCATTTATTGTAATGCTGCCGCTCGTGGGTGTATCAATCGCAGAAAGAACATTAAGCAATGTGGTCTTTCCTGAGCCGGAAGCCCCCATAATGGCGATGAATTCGCCGTCCGTTACGCTGAACGATACTTTATTAAGGCTTGGGCGCTGTGATTTTGCATAAATTTTAGTTACGTTTTTCGCTTCCAATAATGTAGCCATTTCTTTTATTCTCCTTTGCTTTTTGATAACAGTATTGTAATTTGGGGGCTGTAAAAAAGAATGAGTAAATTACGCAGATTTTTTGCGTGATTTACTCATTTTAAATTTCACCCCTAAGTATAGACGAAAGATTGTTTATAATCAATACAAATTAGATTTGCGGGATATTTTAAAGCAGTTATGCAGTTACAAAGGAGTGGAGATTTTAGAAGGGAATCTTATGCCTGACCATGCGCATATGCTGGTAAGCATACCACCGAAAATCAGCGTATCCTCGTTCATGGGATATCTGAAAGGGAAAAGTGCGCTCATGATGTTTGACAGGCGCGCAAACCTGAAATACAAATTTGGGAATCGTCATTTTGGGTCAGAGGGATATTATGTCAGTACGGTGGGATGGAATGAAGCCGCCATAAAGAAGTATATCCAGGATTAGGAAAAAGCGGACATCATGCAGGATAAGCTGAGTGTAAAGGAGTATGAAGACCCTTTTAAGGGTCAGGGCTGAGCAGTCATTCCCTGTCTGCCTTCAGCTATTCCTTTGCCGCTGTCGGTTATGTTGATTTTTACATAGAACTCCCAGATTTGAACGGAAATCTGAATGTTACCGCCTGCCGGGGTGTACTTCACCGCATTGTCCAAAATGTTGAACAGGGCTTCACTTGTCCATTTCCTGTCGTGGGCCAGCACAATACCTGCTGGACAATCTACACTGACATGAATGAATATTCTTCCTTTCGGCGTTCAACAGAATACCGCCCAACGCCGCCGCCAGAGTATCATAAAGCGGCTGTGTTTTTCTGAGTTGTGAAAGATTGTCCCGGTTTTGGATCCTTTGGTGAAGATGTACGGGCAGCACTGGGCTTTACGATCAGGATGTTGGCAGAACGGGTAAATATTGACCCGCGGTATCTTTCGGAGATTGAGTTGAAGTCTGCCGCCGCGCAGAGCATAGGTGATCATCGGCCTTCTGCCGCGCTTTTTCGCCTTGCTCTGCCGGATGCTTGGCGCTCCCGTACCGTCACGGTTCAAAAACCACCTCCTTCCCGTCCGATTTTAGAATCATGGTAACTTTCTTACCGTCATAACCAACAGACAGGGCCGGGTCATTTGAAATCTTCAGACTGCCAACGCCGTCCCTGCCGCACAGATAAACGCAATCGGAATCCATGCGGTTGATAAAATACAGCCCTTGACCGGTCAGGCAGAAGTCATAAGCAACAACATTCCGAAACGGTCTTGTTTTGCGGGTCTTGGTGTCATACGCTGTCAGCAGAGAATTTTCGTTGATGAAGTAGATCGTCCGCCCATTAAACGCTATATTCCCCCTGGTGGGGATGTCCAGCACTTGCGTTCGCTGGCCCGTCCTGCTCACTTCCGTAATCCCATCATTCGTAATGAAAAAGAGGCTGTCGTTGTTCAGGAAAAAGCCATAGCAGTATTGCAGAAACATCCAGGTATCCCCCACGGTATAGTCAATTCCCAGCAGAGATCGCCCGCTGTCCGTTATTTTCTCGAAAATAACCTGTTCCTCAAAGGTTTCTGTATTAAACTGGACAATGGACACCTGGGTAGCTGTGCTGTTGTAACTGCCGACCCGATCCACATACTGTTCTGTGCGGGAGGCCATATAATAAATGTACGGGGCATCCATATAGACGGCTTTGATGGATTCCCTATCTGAAAAGGCCCCAAACAGCGGAGAGAGGGCCAAATCCGTCAAAGCGCCGGTTGCCCGGTTTTCCAGAGCGTATGTCCGCGTCTGGTCATCGTAGATCACGCTGTAAGTTTCCGACACACTTTGCGAAGATGAATTGAATATCCCGTTTGCAGATTCTGCGACAGAGCAGCCGGACAGCGAGAGCAACACCAGCAGGCAGAGCGCGGCAACCCCGCAGCCTCTGACGGGTTTTCTTCCAGACTGCCAGCAGTTTGTGTTTTGCCGCAGGACCCACCATACCATGAGGGCGCAGCACACAGCAGAAAGGCCAAGCAGGGCCAGAAGCTCTTGGGGGGAACGCTCTGAAAAAGTCACGATGGGTTCACCTGTCAATGAATCCTCCACAGAGGAAGTCCCTTCCAGGAATCCGGTTGCCAGCAGGAACGGCAGGGGCGCCGGCAAGCGGTAGCAAATCTGCCTGGACAGTCCGATGTACGGTATCAAAGTGGATGCCACTCCGATCACCACCGTCAAAGCATATTTCTTCACCAAAACGGAGGTAAAGAGCAGCAGGGCGGCGAGATACACCGAGCCAAAACAGTGCAGGGCGGCCAGAATCAGATACGCGGCCAGCAAAGAGATATTTTTTGTACTGCCTCCGAAACTGGCGATACTCTGAACAGGGTACTCCCCGTGAGGCAGGCCATATTTTATCCCGAAGAATACAAAACGAATCAGGGCCAGCCCTCCGCAGAGAGCGAACACGGCGCAGAGGGTCATCACGACTTTGCTCCTGGCACTCTTGCGGCTCTGCGGAGCCGTCCGCAAAAGCGCGTCCATCTGGCAGCTATACTCCGAGCAAAAAACCGCAGATGCCAAAATCAAAATGACAAGGAACAGCGGGAAGTCCAGCGTTTGGGCGGAAAACAGCCCCGCCCAGCCGTTTGTTTTCAGAAAGTAACGATTGCCGGTGTTCTCGCAGATATATAAATATTGCTGATACGCGGTTTCAAAGCCATGCTCATGGGCCAATACAGTGCCCGCTTCCGCAGTCTGCCGCTCATACTGTTCCGCTGTGATCTGGCCGCTGTAATAGCTTTCCTGGGATTGAGAGCGGGCATAGCGGGCCTCCGTGATGGCCTGGGCCTCCTGCTCCAGCCAAGCGGCTTTTTTCTCTGTGTACGCCCCGTCCAGCCGTTCAAGATACCACTCATATTCTTCGCTGTATTCTTCCATCGCGCTGTTCTGCGGCCTGTCGGTTGCGGCCAGCCAAACCGTACTGACCAGGAGTGCGGCCAGGATATAGAGCAGCCCCCGCTGGAAAATCATCAGTTTTTTCCATTCATAAGAGAAAACACTCATTTTGCCCTCCGAACACAGCGGTGACAGTTTTCCGCTGACAGAAAATAAATCATAGCAGCAGCCGCAAGGCCAGCGATCAGAGCAAACCAGATTGCGGCCTGCCAAGTCAGGACGGGGAATCCGCCCAGGTTTACAAACTCTGTTTTGCCCAGGAGAACACGGTTTGTCAGCAGAGAATAAGGGTTCAGCACCTTTGTCCAGAAGAAATTGGAGTAGGCGCAGGCGGCTCCGCTGACGATCAGCGCCATACAGAGTGCAAAGTCGATGACAAAGGGGAGCAGGGCATTTTTCCAGGACATCGAAACCAACAGCCAGAGCATCCCGATCGCCCATGCGCCGGCGCATTTGAGCGCCGCAGACAGGAGGACATACTGAAAGATGCTGAGATTGACGGATGTCTCCGCAAAGTTCGGAATTGCGAATACCGGCAGGGCCAGCCCTTCAAAGGTCTGAAAGGAGGCTGCAAAGCCAATCAGGTCAAGGAGAGAAAACCACAGCGAGGTCAGGAGCAGAAACAGGGTGGCCGCGAGAATTTTTGCCAGGGCTGTTTTTCTGCCGCCGTTGGGACTTACCAGCAGCAGCATATCCATCTGCGTTTCCCGTTCGCACACAAAGGTTCCGATGATCCCATAGAGACAGAGCAGGAGGGTCAGGACAATGGAAAAATCATAGTTCAGATAATAATTGCACATTTCCCGGTAGGCAAAGGCGGGGATGGTGCGGCCAGCATAAAGGTTATAGATCGCGCCGCTCTCCCTCTGCTGATAGACCGCTCCCTGTTCCCCATAGAGCGCGGCGCTTTGCCGCGCTCTATTTGCCACTTGATCCGACCGGCCGCTGTACTCATAGAAATACTGCATAGGCTGCACAAAATACTTGTCCAGCAGGTTCCTGTCGCTATACAGGTTCCCGGTCATCGTGTTGGGATCATCGGTGGCTGTGCTTGCGGTCATATCCGATGTGGCCTCCACAAGAGGCGCATACACGGCAAGCAGGCGCTCCACCTTCTCCGGGGTGATTTCCCCCTGGTATTCCTCATAGAGCTGCCAATGGAGCGTGTGCCAGCTCCGCGCTCCGTTCCCATCCGTCAGATAGGAATAGGATTTGTATTCGCCATAGATTTTGAACAGGTTGGCGAGGCTGAACACCACAAAGAGCGTCAGGATGGAGCGTTTACAGAACTGCTTAATAAACTCATACCGTATCAGACGTATCATGGCGCTCCCCCCTGCAATAGTACAAGAACACATCCTCCAGGTTGGGCTGGACAGGCTGTGCGGTCTTGATCGGGCGTCCATCCTCAACAATGCGGAGGGTAAACTGTCCGTCCTCCTGCTTCATGTTGCTGACACAGTACATATCGGTCAGCAGCGCGGCATCCTCGGCCCCGGCGGCTACATTCCACACCTTGCCCTCAATGTTCTGCTCCAGCGCGGCGGGTGTTCCCTGCATGAGAAGCGTCCCCTGTTTCAGCAGCAGGATTTCCCGCGCGATGCACTCAACATCGGAAACGATGTGGGTTGCCAGCAGGATTGTCCGGCCCTGGGCAAACCGGGAGATCAGGTTCCGAAACCGTATCCGTTCGCTGGGGTCAAGACCGGCGGTAGGCTCGTCCAGGATCAGAATTTTGGGGTCGGACAGCATGGCCTGTACAATGCCGACGCGCTGGCGCATACCGCCGGAGAGCGCACCGATTTTCTTGTCCTGTGCGTCCGTCAGATTTACCGTGGCAAGCAGCTCCGAAACTCGGTCCTGCGCTTCATGGGCGGGAATGTCTTTCAGCGCACACATATAGAGCAGAAAATCCTTGACGGTAAAATCCCGATAGAAGATAGGATACTGCGGCATATAGCCGATTTGGGACAGGAACGCTTTGCCCAGCGTCCTCACATCCCGGCGATCCACCCGGATCGTGCCGCTGTCCCCACGCAAAATGCCCACAAAGGTATTGATGAGCGTTGTTTTCCCAGCCCCGTTTTCACCCAGCAAGCCGTATACGCCCTCGCTCAATGTGGCGGTAAAGTTTTTCAGCGCATACTTTTTCTTGTATTGTTTCGATACGCTTTCAAATGTAATCTCCATGTTATTCACCAAAGGTAAATGTAGACACCAGCGTATCCACTTCACCGATGCTGCCTCCGAGAAGCACCACGGCGGTCCTGGCCCCGTCTAAAAGGTAAATCCTGGGGATGCGGTAGAAATATGTGGGGTCGGAGTTCTCAATCACTTCGGTGGCAACCAATCCGCCGGAGGCCACGTCATAGACGCGAACGGTCAGATCGCTGCCCAGAACGGCGGTAGCGACATAGTTCCCCTGCTCCGAGCCGTACACGCCGTCTTTGCCCTCACCGCTGGCAGAGAAGGAAAGCGTATTGGCACTGCCTGCTGCCCGGTCCACCCAAAGCAGCGTTCCATCGGCCTGGGTAAAGGTCTGCGGGAAAAACAACCGGCTGACGCTGCTCTGTATTTCTTCTATTTCATAACCGGACGGTTTTGTGATCTTCAGACCGCTGCCATCCACGGCGATGCTCCCGTGGATGGAAAAGCCTTCCTCGCCATCTGCCGCGGGAATTGAGTTACCGCTGCCACAGAATACGATTTGGCTGTTGTCCTGGGCAAAGGCAGCGCCGTTCAGCATGGAAATACTGATGCTGGCTGTCCCGGCGTTTTGGGCGATGTTCAGGAGAGTAGTTAGGCTCCCGCTTTCCAGGTCATACAGATACAGCCCGCCCAAGGCGGCGAAGGCCAGCTTCTTTCCGTCCGTGGAGGCCGCTACGCCCCCGGTTTCGCTGACAACAAAATCTCCCTGCAAAAGCTCATTCACCGCGATCTCCTTGTTCAGAGAAAGTGAGCTGTCGTAGATGTACGCCATCATGCCGCTATCGCCCATGCCGGACAGGACGTAGCCCCCGTCAATGGCCTGCGCTTCAAAGTCGCGCAGGGGCGCTTCTGCGGCGGCCAGCACCGAGGAAGTCCCGGTGTCGTAGAGATACAGCTTGTCCGCCAGCACGAAAAGCGTTCCGTTCCCGGCATAGGCGCAGCTCTGGAGCTTGCCGCCAAACAGGGCAGGGTCGAAGGCGCAGGATGTACCAGCCTGAGAAATGGGCTGGCTCTGCTGTCCGTCAGAGGGCGGGACAGCGGCCACGGATGTCGTCTTACCGCAGGCAGACAACGCCAGGGTAAAAATCAGCGCCAGCGGCATGCAGAATGTCTTTTTCATGTTCAGTTCTCCTTATACAATAAAATAGAATTGGTCTTAAACAACGGGCCAGAGGCTCCGTCCTGGGGGACGGCCACACAGTAGAAGGTGTGAGACTGCCCCAGCTTGTCCGGGTCGATCACGGCCTCAAGCTCCATGACGCCCCCCTTGCTCAATGTAATGGAGCGGCAGGTGCTTTCGTCAAGTTTCACCGGCCGGTGATCCAGGAAAAAAGCGATGCTGTAACTTGTTCCGGCTGTGCCGCACATGGTAAATCGCAGGGTAACGGGAGCGGAGACACGCAGGTTGTCATAGGTGATGCCGCCGTCACAGGAGAACGTATAATAGATTCCTCTGTCCAGCGTGTCCATGCTCACACCGTCCCAGCCGTATTTGGGAAGCTCGTTTTCCACATAATGCGCTGTGACCTTTTCCTCCCGCACATCGCTTTTTGAAAAGATTTCCCGGACAGGCGGAAGGTCTGAATGGGCGGCGGGCGCGTCCGCGTTAAACTGCAGTTCAACACAGGAATCCAGCGTCTTATGATACCAGCCATAGCTGGAGGTGGATTCCATATCCGGCTGGAAGTCCGGGTTCGTGATGCTCACCACGGTCAGGGTCAGCGTATCGCCGGTGCTGCCGGTCACAGGCTCAAAGAGGAAGGAAACGCTCTGATCCTCCTTTGCGGGGAAGCTATGGCAATACTCATACTCCGCTGTGGTATCGTTCACCTTGTAGGGCTGGGGCTGGCCGTCCAGGAACAGGAGAAATCCAACGGTATCCATCTTGCCAGTGAGGGAAAACCGATACTCCAGCCGAAACTCGCCGCCGTCATAGGAGAATGGCAGACGCTCCCCGCTCTCGGAGAAATCAGCCGAAGCAGCTTCGTGGGTGAGCATTGCCAGAAATCCGGAATCCTCCTCCGCCGCCTCAAACGGGTTTGCGGCAACAGCCTGTGACGGCGGGGGCGTACTGTCTGGAATGGCATAATTCCCGCAGGCGGCGAGGGATAAAAGTGCGCCGCACATCAGGGGAATGGCAATCGATCGTTTTCGCATACATGACCTCCTTTGCTTTGATGGGGCGAGTATAACGGGCAAAGGTCAAAATTCGGTCAAGAAAAGCGAAATGCCGCCCAAGTTTTTTGGGCGGCATCCGGGAGGGATTATTTTTATCATGCGGATCGCTTGACCGCGATAGAGGCTTTCACACAGGCCCCGTGGGGCAGTCGGTTTAACAGATCTATGGTCCCTCCATGCTTCTGGCAAAGCACCCGGCTCACCGCAAGTCCCAGCCCCAAGTGCTGGCCGGAGGTATCCTCGGAGTAAAACAGGACGGTTTTCTTTTGCAGCAGATTGTCCGAAAAGCCCGGCCCGTCATCGGTCACTGTGGCCGACAGGATTCCATGCTCCAGACAAAAAGTAAGTCCAATTTCTCGCTCCGCGAAACGGAGGGCATTGGAAATCAGATTTTCCAGAACGCGGTACAACAGCTCCCCGTCAAAGACGCCCCTCCCCTTCGGCACATGGAACTCGTAGGAAAAACGCACCCCGGTATTCTGAAACAGGATAGATAGAGAATCCGCCATGTGCTGTAAAAAATCAGGAAGCTCCGCCTCTCTGCGGTGAACTTCTGTTTCTTCGATAGCGCCCAGGTCGCGCATGGTATCGGTATAGCGGCCCATGCGCTCTGCGGTAATGCCGAGATTGGAGAGCGCTTTTTCCAGTTTTTCCTCCGTCAAGGTTCCGCCCCGGCTGTTCTCCTGCAAATATTCCACATAGCCGGTCATAATGGCGATGGGGTTACGCAGATCGTGGGCCACGGATGCCTGCAATGCGCGGCGTTCCTCCAGCATATTCCACATCTGACGGTTATTCTCATATAGGGTCTGCCGCATTTTCTCAAAGGCGGTACAGAGCTGGCCCAATTCATCCTGCCCATCAGAGATGATCTGGAAGTTCAAATCCCGGTTTTGAATATGGGCGGTGGCGTCCATCAGGACAGTGATCGGCGGCTCCAGTACCTTGTGATAAAACCACCATGCGCACAAAGTAATTCCAATGACAGCAAACAGAAACGGCAGCAGCACCATACAAATTTGTGAAGCGCGGTAGGCCGTTCTCACTTTAGGGGAAAACATGGAGTAGCTGGATTCAATGCGCTCTATCATGTAGCTCGTCTGTCCCTGACTCTCGTTGTGTTCCTGACCGTCCGCTACCAGTTGGCCGAATGGCTCTGGCGGGCCATCAAGGACATACCTCACCTTTGCCTCTGTGACAGTTCCATCCGGGGCGGTTGTCTGCTGCGTCAGCCAGACCTCATTGGAATCGGGGAGAATATGTTTTTGGAAACGATAACAGCCGAAAATCGCAAGGCCGCTACACAGGAACACAATCAGCATTGTCATCGCCACAGCTTCCATGAAGGAGCGTTTCAGTGATTGCCTTTTTACTTTTTCCATCGGTAGCCCATCCCCCAAACTGTTTCGATGTATTCACTTCCGCTGGCCTTCATGAGTTTCGCGCGGATTTTGCGGATATGCTCTTTAATCACGTTGCTGCCGCCCTCCGCGTCATAGCCCCATACCGCCTCATAGATACGTTCTTTGTCAAAGACCTGACTGGGGTTAGAGGACAGAAATTCGATGATGTCAAATTCTCTCTTGGAAAATGAAAGCTCCTGCTCATTCCAAAATACTTTTCTATCAGAGAAGTTGATAATCAGCCCCAGGGAGGTCACGACCTCTGGCGGGCGGTTATTCCGCTCGTCCCGGCGCAGATGAGCCTCAATGCGGGCAATCAATTCCTGCAAGCTGAAAGGCTTGGTGATATAGTCGTCCCCTCCGGCCCGCAGGCCGTTGACCTTATCCTGCTCTGTGATCCGCGCCGTCAGGAACAGGATGGGGCAGACGATATGATTCCGAATGACTTTGCACAGTTCCAGCCCATCCATCCCCGGCATATTGATGTCCAGAAGGATAAGGTTTGGCTTTGTATTCAGCTTTGCCAGGGCTTCATCGCTGCTGTTGGCTACGGAAATCGTATAGCCGTGATCCTGCAAATGGGTGGAAAGCAATTCGGTCAGGATAGGTTCATCATCCACGATCAAAATTCTGTATGCCATGCGAACACCTCCAGTCTTTTTCATCATATAGGGAAAAAGTCAAAATTTGGTCAAGTTTTATAGAGCTTCTTATTTTAAAGCAAAATGATTGTCATACACACAACATCAAATACGAAGCATTTTAACAAGACATATTATACTTCCTTTACTCGCATGACACAAGGATACAGATACCGTTCCTTTATCTTGGACATTTCTTGGATTATCGCCGGTATAGGAGCAGGGCATACACTGATAGAGCGCAACATGAGAAAAGAGGATTTAAGGCTTGCCGCTGGCCTGACCACGAATATGGTTGCCAACATGGGCAAAGAAGGGAAACATATCAGCATGGACACACTTGCCCGTATTTGTGAAACGCTGGATTGCGGCATTATGGACGTACCTTGCCGACCTGGACGACAGCGAAAGGATGGGGATTGTTGACATGAACGCAGACGAGCGAAACAGCCTTCTTACTGTCAGGACAGAGGACGGGAATGTATTTGAAACCGTATGCCGGAAGGCAGCGGGGAAGGAGGGCGGCTTACTATTACGAAGGATGAGCCAACAACAGAGCATGAAAAATAAATATAGACAAAGGCCGCTTTTGCAGTATAATAGAAACGGCAACAAGTCGGCCAGTGCTGGAGGAACATTTTAAAATGATTGAAACGGAGAGCCTGATTCTTGATAAGGCAGAGTTTTCAGATTGGAAGGAAATGTATTGTAATGTCTGGTCACGGCCGGAAAGTGCAAAATATATGGAATGGAATATTACTACAAGCGAAGAGAACGCCAAAATAAGAATCATGAAAACCATTGCATTTCAGAAAGAGCATGATACCTATCTGGTTTATGAAAAATCAAGCGGTAAGGCGATTGGGTTTGCTGGTGTCGAAAAAATTGAACCTTACATCTATCAGGAAGCAGGGATATGTCTGGGGCCGGATTATGTGGGAAAAGGGTTTGGCAAGCAGATTCTTCAAGGCTTGATACTATACTGCAAAGAAGAATTTAGTGCAGAAGAGTTTATTTATTCAACAAGAGAAGAAAACAGGGCTTCCAATCGGTTAGCAAAGTCATTAGGTTTTACAGTGATTTCTTCAGTACCTAAAACAGACAGCAAAGATGGACACAGTTATAATCTTTTGCAATATAGATTAAAACTTTAACTGCCCATTTAACAGAGCTGAACAGGCAAGGAATGAAAAGTGGAAGGAGGGGCAAAAAGCCATACATTACAGTTGAAAGCGGTACGGAAATGGTGGTTGACCGTTGTGATTTGCCTGACGGTTTTCATGTTGACGATTATGTATTCTTTCAAGGTAGACCAACAAAAGTATTAAATGACCATGATGTAATTGATATTGGCGGCAGGGAAATTGAAGTGATGCATTCCGCCGGTTAAAGGCAGACGGGAAGCTCCATCATGGCAGCGGCACATATCATTATGGCGATTGGGGCGTATGGCTGTAAACGAGATCTATGGAAAAAAAGACAAAGAAAAGTGAATATGGAACCTCTCAAAATGCCGTTGCATGGAAAAATCCCAGGCAACGGCATTCCTTATCTCCGTTTCATCCGGCTCCCCGGCGATGCTTCCCCCTTACGCCCAAATCTTAAGGCCCTTATTTGGTTGCTTTGCAATCAGGCGCCGCTTCTTTTTTGACAGGTGGGAATCTTTCAATATAAACGCTTGACTACTATCTGTCATAAGAGATATACTTAAAACAAGATTCAGAGTGCGCAGGCAAAGGATACACATGCATTTACAAAAATATATGGATGACAAAACGAAGGGAAAGACAAAACGGCGAACGGCAAAGCGGTTCGGATTGCTGTCAAAGGTCAGAGCGTGACAATGGAAGAAAAAAGGATAGAAGGATTGTGGGACTGCGCATATTGCGGCAGGAAAGCGATAAAAGCAAGATTCGGCGCCTGTACATCGTGCGGAAAGCCCCGGGGAATTGAGAATGTTTTTTATCTGCCTGAAGATTTAGAAACGGCAGCTTTAACCCAGGAGGAAAAGGCGGGAACAACCAATGCGCCGGACTGGCTATGCGCATATTGTGGTTCCTATAATCGTTCAGACGTTTCCTGCTGTGTCAATTGCGGCGGAGACAGAGCGGAGTCGAAGGCCGATTACGGGATTCTTCACAGGCTGACCGGAAAATTATTTGGAAGAAAGGACTGATTGGAAGTCCGTGAAAGAAAATGGTTGGGTAAGAGAAAATGGCAATACAGATTATTGCAGATTTATATGATTGTTCTATGCTTATTGACGATACCAAAGCAGTGACGGAGGCGGCGCATAAAGCCATTGAATACGTGGGCGCAAAGATTGTGGAGGAATGCATTCACAAATTTGAACCAATTGGCATTACATATTTTGCTGTTATTTCCACTTCCCACTTTTCCATACATACCTGGCCGGAATATCAATATGCGGCGGTCGATATTTTTTCATGCATGGATGATGTGGCGGATGGGATCGCGCAGATGCTTAAGGATTTATTTGGTTCGGGACGTGTTCGGATTCAGGCCATACAGCGTGATATCAGGGGTTAGGAACTGTCACGAAATAACTTGTGCAATTTGCTTGTCTTTTTCTCCGAGGGCGCCAATTAAAAATCAGTTACATAGCCCACTGTGCGCCTGATTTTTGATTGGCGCCCTCGAAGAACAATCCTGCGCGCTTTGCACAAGTTATTTTGTGACAGTTCCTTAAAGAAGGAGGCGGAATATGTTTTATCGGGTAGGTACACTGCTCAATATAAAGGGCCGGCCGGGAAAGGTGATTGGCTATATCCAATATGAAAATCCTCAGGATTCCAATAAAGCATGGACGGAATACCGCATAAAAACATCAGATGGGGAAGTTTGGCTTTCCTGTGATGAAATATATGATGAATATTCTGTTTCATGGCCTGCCAACAATGTCCGCGGAAGGATTGGACCGGAATGGCATAAGGTCGATGAGGGAAAGCAGGTGGTCCGCTGTGCCGAAGGGGATGTGGATGTAGATCCGGGCGAGAGCGCTGATTTTGTGGAATATGAAGATGTATCGGAGGAGCACACGCTTTCGGTTGAGGTTTGGGAAGACGGAAGTGAATTTTCCAGGGGGGAATATATTGAAAAAAGCGATATTGTCGAGACGGGATATGAAGAGCATTCCGCCGGAAATGGAATATCTGCCAATCAGGGCGTGCTGGTTATGGCGGGCATTCTCTGTATTTGTTGTTTTTTGACGCTTATTGGAAACCACGTTTTTTCGTACCTGGGGGTCAACAAAAACATTAGCAGATATTTAGAGGGTTCCGAAAAATATGTATATGAAACTTCCCTGTCCGGCAATGAGAAGCAGAAAGCAGCGGTATATGCGTATCATACGCCGGCGACAACCGATGATGTTGCCAGGGATATCATTCAGGGCATTTCGGGATATACCGAATCAGTGACCCAAAAGGATGATAAAAATAATCGGGAGATTGCCATTTTGACCGATAAGGAATATTGCCTTGTATATCATCCGGAGAATGAGGAGCAGAAAGTATATGTCCAGGTGTCAGGCAGAAAGTATAATTACACATCGGATAATGCCCCTTACCGAATCTCACGCGCCGGCGCTTCATGGTACCGCAGTCACTATTACAGCTCGGGCTACTTATCGGATTCGTCTGCCTATAAAGGTACGCCTTCGGCCTATTCGATGTATAACGGGACGACAATACATAATATAGGTAACGGTTATTTTGACAGCTATTCCAGTTCAATCCGGCAGTCAAGCATCAACAGCCGGCAGTCATCGAACGGAGGATTGAGCAGCGGCAAATAAATTCAGTTTATGTACTCTCGGAATCTCGCTGTGCCTGATTTTGTGAGATGATTTTTTGTCAGATGTGCACAAATTTATGAGGCGTACGTGGAGCGTACGTTGATTAAATTTGGGTGCATCTGGCGGAAAATCAGCCGCAAAAGCAGGCGCAGAGAGATTCCGAGAGTACATAGTTTAAGAAAAGGAGAAAAATTATGGTGACGGTTGTATTGGAGACAGTGGTTTATTTCTTTATCGGGCTGATTATGATGATGCTGGGGTATTGGCTGATTGATCTGGTGATTCCGGTGGATTTCCCAAACGAGATAAACGAGGGGAATAAAGCTGTGGGCTGGGTGAGCGCGGGAATCTATGCGGGTCTTGGTTTTGTGATCCGTTCTGCTATCATATCTGACGGAGCCGGCGAGGCGGCGGAGCTTCTGAATGGAGCGCTTGATACCGTAAGTTATGCGGTAATCGGCATCGTCTCATTCATACTGGCATATTTTCTCGTGGATATCGTCAACAGAAAGTTTCATTTTGGCGCCGCGCTGAAGGAAAAGAATGAAGCGGCCGGAATCATGATATTTGGCATTTTCCTGGGAATCGCATTTATTGTCAGCGGTGTGATTCAATAAAACGGGGCTTTGTCCGGGCGAAGGGAAAGGAATATCATTATGAGCAGGAAGTACAGGCTTCTAATGCTGACTACCCTGATTATATCAGGGTGTTCCATGTGTTATGAGCTTATTATCGGCGCGGTCAGCTCGTATCTTTTGGGGAACAGCACCATGCAGTACTCTATAACGATCGGGCTTTATATGGCGGCGCTGGGGCTCGGTTCCTATATCTCCAAATTTTTCAAAAAAAATTTGTTTAATGTTTTTGTGGCAATTGAGCTTGGAATTGGTATAGCGGGGGGCATGAGTTCCCTGCTGCTTTTCTTGTCCAATATCTATATTTCAAATTATGCGGTTGTTATGTATTCGGAAACCATACTGATCGGTATTCTGGCGGGAGCTGAAATACCGATTATGACAAGAATCATTGAGGAGGATGAGAAGAACCTGTCCGTTACTCTGTCCTCCATATTCAGTTTTGATTATATAGGGGGGCTTGTGGGAGCTGTTGCATTTCCGCTTTTACTGCTGCCAAAGCTGGGATTTTTTTCCACTTCTTTTCTATGCGGGCTGTTAAATATCATTGCAGCCATCCTGATTTTGTACCGCTTTGGAGAGCTTGTGGCGCATATCCGGATTTACCGCGCAATTTCTGTCGGGATTGCGGCAGGGATGATTGCCGGGATTGTATTTGCGGATAATATTTCTGAACGTGTGGAGGGAGGTTTATACAGGGATAAGATTATTTATATGGAACAGACGGAATATCAGAAAATTGTGCTCACAAAGCACCGGGATGACGTGAGGCTTTACATCGATGGAAATTGTCAGTTTTCCACGGCAGACGAGTACCGGTATCATGAAGCTCTGGTGCATATTCCCATGAGTGAACTGGAGAGCCGGAGCCGGGTGCTGATTCTTGGAGGCGGGGACGGAATGGCGGCCCGTGAAGTCCTTAAGTATGATGAGGTGGAAAAAATTGATTTGGTGGATCTGGATGCTGAGATGATACGAATCTGCTCCACCAATCAAAATATCCTGTCTGTCAATCAAAACAGTCTTAATTCTGACAAACTGGTTATCTACAATATGGATGCGTATGAATATTTGAAGGATTCCCAGGAACAGTATGACCTCATTATTGTGGATTTGCCGGACCCGAACAGTGAATCACTGAGCAAATTGTATTCCAATATTTTTTACCGTATGTGTAAAAGCCGCCTGAATGAGACCGGCGTGCTCGTGGTTCAGTCCACAAGCCCTTATTATGCTGCCAAAGCATTCTGGTGCATCCATGAAACCATAAAGAGCGAGGAACTATATGTAAAAGCCTATCACCTGCAGATTCCCTCATTTGGGGATTGGGGGTTTAATATGGCAAGCCGGAGGGAACTGACGGAGGATGTGGACTTTGATGTGGACACGAGGTATTTGAGCAAGGAAAATGCTTCGGCGCTTTTTCGGTTTGGAAAGGATGAGATTGCTGATGATGTGGAGATTAATCGTCTGACAAAGCCGGTCTTAATGGAATACTATAATCGTGCGGTGGATTTTTGGAACTGACGATTCATACCTTTCATCGAATGTACGGTCAGGGCATAGGTTTTCTTTTTCATTTTGGTGTCTTCCTGGATGGAATAGATAGCTGTCATGTATTGTACCTTGGCTGGCGCCGCATATACCTGTTTTTTCAGGGGAATCAGAACTTGTTCATATATTCTGAGTAAGCGATGAGCCGGAATGTCCCAAAAGGATATTCCGGCTCTCCCTGGTTGTATGCAGGTGATAACCTTTGCTTTAGAGCGTGTTTGAAAAATGCTTCCTGCTCCCGGGCTGCGTTTTGTTTCCAAGCTTCTTTGACAGGGCGCGCAGCGTCTCCACCTGTTTTTTCTGCGCGGGGTTCATGTTGGCGGTCAGGATGGAGACAAGCAGATCGGTTTCCTGATCGCTAAAGTTCATGCCGCCCGGCGCGGCCGCGAGGCCCATGAAGAGCGGCAGCAGCTTGTCTTTGGGCGTTTTACCTGCCTTTTCGGCAAAGTCTGTGAGATATTTAAGCTTTTTGGGATCCATTCCCTTTAACCGCGGATCCTGTCTCCAGTCTGTTTCTTTCATTGTTTTCCATATCCTTTCTGTTGACACAGCATACGGCGTCTGCGATTGGCCTGCTTTGCAGCGTCCGGATGCCCTGGGCGCCTGCTTTCCTCCGGTTATGAGAACTGCTGGAAGGTCTGCACAAGCATCTGGGCCGTTTCAAGCCGGGACTGCTGTTCCGGCGGCAATATGTTCATGAGCTGCTCCATGGGGAAGCGGCGGTGTTCGGCGCGGTGGGGCTCTTCCTCCTCCGGCGCGGTTTCGCGGTAGGACTGGTACAGGCGGGATCCCTGCATAAAATTGATTACAAGGTCAATAAAATCCTGCTCTTCTTCGGTGCCGTAGGGCTTCATGGCGTTCAGCATATCGATCGGCGTCGCCGGCTCATCCTCCTTCAGGGAACAGATTCCGACCTCCCCGGTTTCCTTTTCATCAAAGAGACGCATCGTGCGTTCCAGCTCATTGATTTTCACCATCAAAGAAAAAAATCGCTGTTCCGGTATATGGATGTAGGGAAGGGCGGCTTTGATCATCTGAAGATGAGGAGCCGCCGTCAGATAATCAAGCTCCGTCATTTTCATGCCAGGCTCCTGGTTCATGTAACATACCTCCTGGATTCTTTGCCTCAATATATGCGAAAAAAGAGGAGATCATACCGGCTTTGGCAGGCCCTTTTGCATATATTAGAGTACAGATGAAAAACAGGAGGATTGAAAGCGCATGTGTACGCGTTTGATTATAGAGGGAAACAGTGTGTATGAAATTGACGAGGAATGTCTTGCCTGCAGCCGTGAGCCGGAGGCGGGAGCGCACAGGGGAGAGATGCCCTGCCTGCTTAAGACATATGATTCCGAAGACAGGAAGGCGGCAGAGCGGGAGGAAGAAAAAAGGGACGATATGCCGTAAAAAGCCCGGGATGCGCGCTGCCGGGCGATATTTCTTCCGGCAGCGCGCCGACTGTTCCTTCAAGCATCCGGCGGCCCGCAGCGCTCGCTGCATTTTAAATAGCGGTAAAATGTGTCAGCAGCCCGGGATTTCCCATGCCTGTTCTCGGACAGGAGCTTTATGGAGCGCAGCGGCGTCTTGCAGTCAAGCGGGATTTGTATCAGGATTTTTTTAGAGATCAGCGGCCGCGCCAGCCGTTCGGGGACAAAGCCAATCCCGAAATTGTGCCGGATCAGAGGCAGCAGAAGGTCAGAGGTCGCCGCCTCCATGTCAAGTTCCAGCTCGGCGCCGTGCGCCGCAAAGAAATCCCTGTACAAATCGTACGTCACGGTCCCCCGCCCGAGGCCGACCCAGGGGAATGTGAGCAGTTCCTTCAGTGAGTTGCGCCGGCTGCACAAATGACGGTACTGCGTTCCGCCCACAAGAATGTCGAAAAAGTCATGCATATTTTCGCACCGGCAGGCTTTGGGCGCTTCAAAAGGGGAGGTAACGGCCGCGAAATCGAGTTCGCCTGAGGCAAATCTTTTGAGAATCTCAGGCGTGCTGTGATTGTGTACCCGGATGCGGATATCCGGATAGATCATGCGGAAACCCTGCATGGCGGAGAAAAAGAGCAGGTGCAGCGCTGTTTCCGTTGCCCCGATGTCAATCGTTCCGCTCGCTTCCGGATCAGACGCGCCAAGCTCCTCCTGCGCCTTAAAAAGATGCGCGCAGGCCGCCTCAGCATGGACATACAGGCGCTCCCCGTCCCCGGTCAGGCGGATCCCCCGCGGCTCGCGGATAAAAAGACGCCTTCCCAACTGTGACTCAAGCTGCCGGATTACCCTTGTCACATTCGGCTGACTGCTTCCGAGCGCGGCGGCGGCTTTTGTTATATTTCCATATTTCGCGGCAAAATAAAAGATCTTGTAGTATTCAAAATTAATATCCATAGCAATTTTATATTTTTATTATATATTATATATATTTTTCCTATTGTTTCTCTGGTAGTATAATACAGTTTAAAAGAAATGTAAATATGAAAAGGGAACAGAATGGACATGGGAAAAGCGGATGCCCGGCGCTGTTTGTGTAATTGCGCAGCCGGCGCGCGGACCTATCTGAACGGTTACAGGAAAGGACAGGAAACATATGAATCAGGATTTAACGAAGGGATCTCCAGGGAAAGTTTTATGGGCGTTTTGCCTGCCCATGTTCGGCAGCATCGTATTTCAGCAGCTCTATAACATTGCCGACTCGCTGGTGGCCGGCAAATGGATCGGCGAAAACGCCCTGGCGGCAGTGGGCAACAGCTATAACATCACGCTGATTTTTATTGCGTTTGCGTTTGGCTGCAATATCGGCTGTTCAGTGATCGTATCAGAGCGGTTCGGCGCAAAGGATTACCGCTCCATGAAGACATCGGTGTATACCACCCTGGCGGCGAGCGCCGCGCTGTGTACGATCCTGATGGCCGCGGGCCTTTTCTCGTGCGGCGGGCTGCTCCGGCTGATGAAGACGCAGGAGGAAATCATGGCGGATTCGCTTCTGTATCTGCGGATTTACATATGGGGGCTTCCGTTTCTGTTCTACTATAATATCGCGACCGGTATTTTTTCCGCCCTGGGAGACTCAGGGACGCCGTTTCGGTTCCTTGCCGTATCGTCCGCCGCGAATGTGGCGGTTGATATCTTGTTTGTGAAGGCGTTTTCCATGGGCGTTGCCGGCGTGGCATGGGCGACCTTTCTCTGCCAGGGGGTTAGCTGCGCGCTTTCCCTTGCGCTGGTGATAAAACGCCTGTCAGAGATAGAAACCGACGGTCCGGTCCCGGTCTTTTCGTGGGATATACTCA
Organism: Clostridiaceae bacterium; assembly: GCA_910575795.1. Classification (GTDB taxonomy): domain Bacteria; phylum Bacillota; class Clostridia; order Lachnospirales; family Lachnospiraceae; genus Otoolea; species Otoolea muris. The sequence continues at coordinate 50,469 of CAJTGE010000015.1, forward strand.
GGAGAATCGCAGTGATCGCGGTCCCGAGCATTTTACAGCAGTCCTTTATATCTGTTGGAAATATGATGATCCAGGGCTGCATCAACGGCTTTGGCGTCAGCGTGGCCGCGGGATACTCGGCCGCTGTGAAACTCAATAACCTGGTGATCACTTCTTTTACCACCATTGGAAACGGCATTTCCAATTTTACGGCGCAGAATCTCGGCGCGGGGAAATATGGGCGGATCCGGGAAGGAGCCCGAGCGGGCGTGAAGCTTGTGTGGTTTTTGTGTATCCCGTTCTGCCTTCTCTATATTGTCTGCGGGAAACAGGTATTGCTTTTGTTTCTGGATCGCAGCTCGGCAGAGGCCATGGCGGCGGGGAGACAGTTTCTGTGGATCCTCTCGCCGTTTTATCCTGTGATCGCGGCCAAGCTGATGACGGACGGCGTCCTGCGGGGGGTGAGCGCGATGAGGAGGTTTATGGCCGCGACTTTTACGGATCTGATCCTGCGCGTGGTTCTGGCGTATGTATGCTCCGGCCTGACCCATTCGCCGGCCGGGATCTGGTGCGCATGGCCTGTGGGGTGGTCCGTGGCGGCCGTCCTTTCCATCTGGTTTTACCGCGGGGAGTGCGGGAGGCTGATGGCGGAAAATGCGTCACGCGCCAAAGAGATCCGCTAACAGGGCGCTTACCCTGCGCGCGCCCGCTTCACTCATATGATCCGTGTCCATGAAATCCGACGGCCCGAAGGAGGGATACTGGTTGAAGTCGATATAGTGGATCGGCTCCGGCACGCAGTTTAAAAGCTCCAGGACAGCTTCCTTCATTTCTCTTAACACAAAGCGGTTGTACTCGTCCGTGAATGGCGTGATGACGACGATGGGCTCTATATGGCGGCTGCAGAGAAAACGGATAAATTCCCGGAGGATGGTTTTATTCTCCTCAAAGCTTTCCTTATGTGCAAAGGAGCGGTTGTGGCTTTCGGCCCGCGCGCGGCCAAGGGACTGCCGCTTTTCATCCGCAAGCCGGGCCCAGGTCAGGCCGTCTAAGTCAAACAGGGGAGTCCGGGGCCGCGCATCCGAGTAATAGGAGCCGCATTCCAGAAGCATCTGCCCAGCCGCCTGTTCACAGATGCGCCGGAGGCTGTCGGACAAGCGGGGGAGGGCAGACGATTGTTCATCAAGGAAGGACCATGGGTCGCCTGCAGCCGGCTCTTCCCAGTTGTGCGCGTCATGGAAGAGAGGGTAGTATACATTTGCGATCACGCGCTCCCGCATGCTGGTGCTTTTGGAAAGATCCTGAAAGGCGATATAGTAGCCCATGACGATGAAACACCGCTTAAATACAGAGTCTTTTGCGGAGCGTATTGCCTGGCGGGCGCACAGAAAATCGTAGTAGAGATCCTGGGAATGCATGGAGCAGTTGACGGCATGGCGCCATGCGCTCTCCTGAACAGCGTTCAGGGCATGGGAGGAGCCGGTTATCAGGGTGGAGCCAGGGGGCGCGCTCTGGCATTTCTCCAGCCTGCTTTTCAGCCAGAGGTAATCGTAATTGCGGCTTACGTATTGGCCGATGAGATAGGTGAGCACGCGTTGTGTTTTAAGCGACATATTGGATACCTCCTGATGGTGTGTAAAATACGTTTTCTATGCTGCTTTTTCTGTATTATGTCTGTGCCGGGACAGGAAAGCTGCGGCAGTCCGGCGGCAGTGTTTTACAAAAGCTCGTCTTCCTCATGCATTTCCTTCCATAAGGCGAGGCTGACCCGCTCGCCGCACCGGCCGTCCGCCAGGGGAAGATCCCGCTGGAGTATGATAGCCCTGAGTTCCCTTTTTGGATCGCTGCCATGGCGTATTTGCTCCAAAAATCGTATGATGCCCTGAAAATTATCTGTGTATTCCATCCATTCGGTACTGATAAACTCTTCCCCGGCAGGGACTAATACCGGGACATCAATCCATAACAGCGGTTTATCCATAGGAAGGTATTGCGGCATCATGGAACTGAGATCAGAGAACTGGGCGTCTGAATATACAAATGAAGCCAGAAATGAGGATTCCTGGTCCAATATGGCATTGGGGGCTTCAGTTACGCACTGGATACAATGCTGTAAAAATGAGTAGTGCTCAGGAGAGTGTACCTTTGTCACGGTTTCCGTCATCGGGTGGGGACGCCAGATGAGCGCGCAGTCTTCATGTTCTTGGAACCATTTGAATATATCATTAAAAAATCTCACGGAAGATACACTGATATCATACCAGGTGTTCCAGAGAAAAACCTTTTTATCTTTTATTTTTTCCCATCCGCCTGGTAAAGCGGCGCCGTTTTTTGCCGCCTTTATGATAGGATCCATTTTGGGTATCCCGGTCACCAGCATATTCTGGCCATGGCAGCGGGAGTACCTGCGATAATATTCGTAATGCTTTTGGCTGGAGCCGAGCACCCGCCATGACACGTCATAAACATTAAGCTGGCATAACTCTTTGGGAGACTGCTCCAGGACGATATCAGTTAAAAAATAAGGTATATATACTAACCGTGTATGCGCCGCGATATGCTCCGGCCAGAACTGCGGGAGCGTACAGCTTTCATAGGGCTGGCAGATAAGCGCCAGATCCGGGCAGTCCTTTTCCAGGCTGTACTGGCTGTATCCCAGAAACGGGATGCCTAAGCGGGTAAGATAATCGCTGTAAATGACCTCCTGGCGCTGTTCGCCGTTTACATTGGCCATGCGGAAAACGGGCGTAAGGACCACAACCGGGTCAAAGCGGGGATCATCTCTCATAAATTCATAAACGCTTTCCAGAGAATCCCATTTTTCTCCAAGCTCCGCAAAGAAGGCCACGCGGACCCGGTAGTCGATCTCGCCGGGAAGGCGGCGGATCCATTCCGGCAATTCTTCCTGCAGGGCGGCGTATGTCCGGCCGGTTTCCCACTGACGCCGGATGTTCTGCAGCCTCTCCATAAGGCTGGCGGAGCGCAGATCCCCGCGGTGTTCGGTAAGTATGCGTTCGATCCGCTCCAGCATGATTCGTCCGTTTTCATAGAGCTCCTCCTTCAGCGCGGCATTCTCCGCTGCCTGAAGGTATCCCGCCGCGTCCAGCAGGGTCTTCCCCATATTTGTGATGTAAACGAGCATGGAATATCTCATAATGAAACCCTTTCTGCTGTTGTCATTTGTGTGCACAGCCGTAGTGCTCCATCCGGACAGTATTGAACTGCCAGCGCCGAATATTTTGCCATCTGCCGCGTTGTCGTCAGTCAACGATGCCACCGCATCGCCTCCTTGCTCCGCCTTGCAGGCTGACAAAATATTCGGCGCTGGCAGTTCAATTACTGTCCGGATGGAGCAGTAGTATGAAATGTTCTTGTTTTCTCTTTCATATTCCCGGAGTCTTCCCCACGCCTGATTATGTGAGAATCCGGGAACCCCTTTTAAACATCGGCTGGATTGGCGGGAAATTAAGGGGAAGTAAGCGGCAACACTCCGATTATTCACGGCCTGGCTAAAAAGCAGCCGTTCCGTGGACTGTAACGGTTGATACGCTACTATTCACGGGTAGTATTCCGCGACGTGCTTCTATAATTAATTCTCAGATAAGATATACAGAGGATTCCGGCTGCCAGAATCCGACGCCCGTTATCTCTGTGTACATCTTGAGACAGCGTTTTTATGTAATGCTCCCCCTGATGCCTTTTACTTTCTGAAAAAAAACTGCTTAATCCATAACTGCAACACCATACAGCATATTTTGGGAAGATATTGATTCTTTCGGCAGGTTATAGTTGAATAGGTTCCGTGAATAACATTACAAGAGAGTGGACGCAGACGAAAGGGGGAAAAGGGATTGCTACCGGGCGACAGGAATACATAGTCAGGGAATTTATGCTTCACGGCATACGGGTTTTGTGGAGTACAAAAGTCCAGGGGGTTTGAAAGATTCAGGAAATATGGTAAAATACCCTTAAATACCCAAACGACGCATTTGCACAAAAGAGGTGACACACATTGAATCTGTATAAAATCATGCTGGTTGACGATGAGGAGGAGGTGCGCAAGAGTATTATCCGCAAGATCGACTGGAGCGCGGCCGGGTTTGAAGTGATTGGAGACGCGGAAAACGGCAAGGAGGCCCTTGAAAAGATCGATCAGATTGAACCGGATGTGGTTTTAACCGACATCCGTATGCCGTACATGGACGGGCTTTCCATGGCGGAAGCGATCCGGCAGAGGCATCCGTCCATTAAGATCGTGATATTTTCCGGCTTCGACGAATTTGAGTACGCGAAAAAGGCGATCAAGCTGAATGTGATTGAATATATTTTAAAGCCGGTGAATGTGGAGGAGCTGACCGCAATCCTCAAACGAATCAAAAACAATCTGGATGAGGAGATTGAGCAGAAGCGCAACGTGAGCCTCCTGCGCGAGAGCTACGTCAAAAATCTGCCGATCATCCGGGAGCATTTCCTGAATGATCTGATCCATGGCGGGATGGATCCAAAAGAGATTCCGGAGAAGCTTAAGGAGTATCACATTGACATCGGCGGGGCGGCTGAGTGGGTGGCGGCCGCGATCCATCTGGAGCCGGATGAAAAGGTGGACCGGGCCGTTTCGCTGCACAAGGAGAGGGAGCTGATTCCCATATCCGTCCAGAACCTGATCCGGGGAAAGCTTGAGGGGCGCTACCGCTTTACCATGTTCCACTCCTCGTTTGAGAGCGTGCTGATCGCCGCGATCGACGAGAATAATACGCAGACCGGCCTGGTGGCGCTTCTGGAAGATATCTGCAAGGAGACGAGGAAGATCCTGGAGGTGACGGTGACGATCGGCGTGGGCGTGAGCTGCCCGGATCTGGCGGAGGCCGGCCTTTCGTTCCACTCTGCGTTAAACGCGCTCGGCTATCGCGCCGTGGCCGGGTCGGGCGGCGTGATCTGTATCCGCGACATGGAGCCGGTTCATTCGGAAACGCTGCAGTTCGACAGCCGGATGGAGTCCGCCCTGATTGCGGCCGTAAAATTCGGGCCGGGCGAGGCGATCCGCGCGGCCGTGGACGAGACGGTTAAAAAGATGGAGCAGGCCAGGGTGCATTACCGGCAGTATCAGGCGTATATCCTGGCAGTGATCAACGCCCTGACACAGCTCACGCAGCAGTATGACTTACAGATCAGCGACATGTTTGATGCGGAAACCGATTATTTTGAGCTGCTCGGCAAGGTGGAACAGACAGAATATATCCGCCGGCGCCTGGAGGAGATGGCGCTTCGCATCAACCGTGTCATGGCGGAGGAGCGGAGCAATACGACCAAACATGTGATCCGGGAGGCCAAGCGCTATATTCAGGACAACTATCCGGATCCGGAGCTCTCGGTGGAGAAGATCTGCCGCCATTTACATATAAGCCCCGCCTATTTTTCAACGGTATTTAAAAAGGAGACGGGACAGGCATATATCGCGTATCTGACGGATGTGCGGCTTTCACGGGCGGTGGAGCTGCTTTTGACGACGGGGGATAAGACGTACGTGATTGCGGAGAAGGTGGGGTATCCGGAGCAGAATTATTTTAGCTATGTGTTTAAAAAGAAGTTTGGGGTGTCTCCTACGAAGTATAGGGGGCAGGCGCAGGGGTGAGAGCTGTCCGCGGCGGCCTTTTCATGACCTGCCATGCCGTCATTATTAACACTTAAAGCCTTGCGGTTTATATCACGGTAAAGGCCCCGCAGAGTGGAAATATTTTCATAAATACTATGAAAAAAGACACAATCCAAAGACAGATCGCGCCGCTAGAGCGTGTTTGAAAATTGCTTTCTGGTAGCTGTGCGTGCCACTTTGTGGGAGATTTGTGCCAAATGAACGCGGCGCAGCGGGCTGCGTTAAGTGAATTTGGCACAAATATACCGCGAAGTGGGGCGTGCAGATGCCAGGAATGAATTTTCAAACACGCTCTAAAAGGGGGAACATAAAAATTGAAAGAGCGCAAAAGAGAAAACCGCCTTTTCAACACCAGCATCCGCACCGCGATTTTCATCTATTTCACAGTAACCGCCCTGGCAGCCGGCCTTTTGATCACATTTTTCCTCTACAAACGCCTATCCAACCAGGTGCTGGAGGTGGTGCGGGAGGAGAACCAGAGCCTGATCGGACAGGCGGCGCGGTCGGTGGAGTCGTATCTTCGGACCGTGATGAAGCTGTCGGATTCTCTGTATTACGGCGCGGTGAAGAATGCGAATCTGGCTACGCAGTCGATCTATGACGAGCTGATGCTCCTGTATGACAGCAATAAGGACAATGTGGACAATATCGCCCTGTTTTCGGAGGATGGGAGCCTGGTGGAGGCCGCTCCGGCGGCCCGTGTCAAGGCAAATGTGGATGTGACGAAGGAGGACTGGTTTCTGGCGGCGCTGGAAAAGACGGAGAACCAGCATTTTTCACTTCCTCATGTGCAGTATATCTTTGACGGCGGCGAGGATCAGTACCGATGGGTGATCTCGCTTTCGCGGGCGGTGGAGCTGACGCGGGGAACCTCCACTTCGCAGGGAGTCCTTCTGGTGGATGTGAGTTACTCGAGCCTGGAACAGCTTTTTGACGGGATCACCATGGGAACAGGGGGATACGTGTATCTGATGAGCGGAGACGGGGAGCTTTTGTACCATCCGAAGATGCAGCTCATTGATTCCGGGCGCGTGAAGGAGAACCACCGAGCGGCTGCGGGGTACCGGGACGGGAACCACCTGGAGGAATTTGAGGGCGCGAGCCGCATTGTGGCTGTGAAATCCATTGGCTATACGGGCTGGAAGGTGGTGGGCGTCACGCCGGAGCATGTGGTTTCCTTAAATACCATCCGCACCCGGCTGTTTATTGTGTTTCTGATCGCGCTGATTCTGTTTGTCCTGGCCCTGATCAACGCCTACATTTCCTCGCGCATCACGGATCCCATCAAGGAGCTGGAGAAATCGGTAGGCGTGCTGGAGGAGGGAAATTTAGACGCGCCGGTTTATATCGGCGGTTCGTATGAGATCCGGCGCCTGGGGAAATCGATCGGGGATATGGCGGCCCAGATCCGCGTTCTGATGCAGGATATTGTGCGGGAACACGAGGCCAAGCGCAAGCAGGAATTCGACACCCTGCAGTCGCAGATCAACCCGCATTTCCTCTATAATACGCTGGATATTATTGTGTGGATGATTGAAAATGAGCAGAAGGCCGAGGCCGCCCAGGCCGTGACGGCGCTGGCGCGTTTTTTCCGCATCAGCTTAAGCCGGGGAAAGAGCATTATCACGCTCGGAGACGAGCTGGAGCATGTGCGCAGCTACTTAATGATTCAGCATATGCGCTTTAAAAACAAGTTTTCCTATGAGATCCGCGCGGAGGAAGGGCTCCTGGGGCTTGGGAGCATCAAGCTGATGCTGCAGCCTCTGGTGGAGAATGCGATCTACCACGGAATGGAATTCATGGACGGGGACGGGGAGATCCTTGTGGCGGCGTGGAAAGACGGGGAAGAGCTGTATGTGCAGGTGAGCGACAACGGGCTGGGCATGACGGAGCGGCAGGTGGAACGGCTTTTTAGCGACGGCCCGCATACGGCCTCCCCCAAGGGATCGGGGATCGGCGTGAAAAATGTAAACGAGCGGATCAAGCTGTATTTCGGCGAGGAATACGGCCTGTCGATTGAGTCTGAGCCGGATGAGGGGACGAAAGTCCTGCTTCACCTGCCGGCGGCGCCTTACGAGGAGGCGGCCCGGAAAGAATGGGGGATGGCGGCGCTGTTTGATGGCTGAGAGAGGGGGGAGCGGATGTTAAAACGGGAGAAGCTTTTGTGGGCGCTGTTTGCGGGGATTCTGGCAGTCCTTTACCTTTTGTCCTCCACGGATCTGATTATAAAGGAAAAGAAGACGGAGATCTATACGGTGTCTGTGATCATCAGCGACACATCCGATGAATGTTACGGGAGCTTCAAAAAGGGCGTGGAACAGGCGGCGGCCGAATATAATGTCGATATCCGTTTCATCACCCTGTATGAAAAGGGGGACAGCGCGCAGCAGATGGAATTTCTGAGGCGGGAGATCGACGACGGGACCGGGGCCGTGATTCTGGAGCCGGCGGATCCGGCGGAGTGCAGGAGGCTTCTCGACTCCTTTACCCCCGGAAGCCCTGTGATTGTGACCGGAAGCCTGATTCACAGCGACCGGGCGGCGGCCTGCGTCAGCGTGGACGCCTCCCTTGCGGGGCGCAGGCTGGGGGAGGCGGTATCCCGGGACGGCGCGCCCGGCCGTTTCGTTGCGGTTTTTACGGAAAATCTGGACTACGGAAGCGTCCGGGAGCTGTATGACGGCTTTTTGTCCGCTCTTGACGGACAAAACGGCGAAATCTGCCTGTATGAGACGTCAAAGGGAGAACACATGGAGGAGGCGGTGAGATCCCTGTCGTCAAAGGGGGAAAGGGCGGCCGTCGTGGCTCTGGATCCTTCCAGCACCCGGGAAGCGGCGAAGCTTTTGGAGGAGGAACCGTTTTACAGAGAATCTGTTGCCGCGCTCTACGGGACAGGCGCTACGCCGGCGCTGTTAAACAGCCTCGATCAGGGCGTGATCCGGGGCCTTCTGACAAGCAATGCATTTGACAACGGATATCTGTGCGTGGAACAGGCGGTGGGCGCGATCCGCAGGCAGAGCATTGAAGCAGTGATCCTATTGGATTCATATTTTATTGAAAAAGACGATTTGCGGGATCGGCAGTACGAAAAAATGCTGTATCCGATGAGTTAGAAACAGCCTTTTTCGCTGCAGCTAGTACAGCGTTGCTTAAATTTCAGTGAATACATTGCTTGATATCGGTGTCATCTGTGCGTCTGCGAAGCGACGGCGTAGTGGCGCCTACGTCTAGCTTCGCAGGCGTGCAGAGGGCGCTGATAGCGAGTGATTTATTCACTGGAATTTAGGCAATGCTGTACTAGCCTGAATGTACTCCCAAAGTCCGCCGCGCCTGCCTATGGGTCTGATTTTCCGGGAGTTCATCTGGCTGAAGGAGAGGAATACGAATGAAGAAACGATACGCTTTTCTGGCCGCGGCGGCCGTCTCATTCACGGCCGCGGCGCTTTTCTGGCAGAGCCGGACGCAGAGCCGGAACGAAGAAAATAAGGAGATCCGGATCGGGATTGCCCTGTACCGGGGGAATGATCCGTTTATTAACAGCCTGCGCTCCCAGATTGAGGACAGGGCCAAGGAGTACGAGCAGGCGACAGGGATCAAGGTCGTGCTGGACGTAGCGGATCCCAAGGGAAACCAGAACACCCAGAACAGCCAGGTAGAGCGCTTTCTCTCACTGGGCTGCGACGCCCTGTGCGTAAACATGGTTGATCGCTCGGCGGCCTCGTATGTGATCAACAAAGCCATGGACGCCGACGTTCCGGTGATATTCTTTAACCGTGAGCCCGTGGAGGAGGATATGAAGCGCTGGGAGCGCCTTTACTATGTCGGTGAAAATGCCAGGGAATCCGCCGTTCTCCAGGGCACAATCCTGGCAGACGCCTGGAAGGCGGATCCGCTTTCCCTTGATCTCAACGGAGACGGAAGGGTGAGCTACGTCCTTTTAGAAGGCGAGAGCAGCCATCAGGACTCCTTAATCCGCACGGAGTGGTCTGTCCAGACCTTAAAAGACGGGGGAATTCCCATCGAACGCCTCACCGGCGGCATTGCCAACTGGGATCGCAGCCAGGCATCGGCCCTCATGGGCCAGTGGCTGGAGGAATTCCCGGGGCAGATCGAGCTCGTCATCTGCAACAACGACGAGATGGCGCTGGGCGCCGCCGACGCGCTCGAACGCGCAGAAGAAGGCCGTCCCATCCGGATCGTAGGCATAGACGGCACGCCGCAGGGCCTGGAGGGCGTCAAAAAAGGGAAGCTTTTCGGAACCGTGCGCTGTGACATCAGAGAGTATGCGGAGATCATTTTTGAAATCGCCGCCGCAGAAGCCCTGGGACAGGATGTCCGCGGGCAGATTGAGCTTACAAGCGGCATTTACTACGAGTGCGGGCAGGAAGCGGTGACAGGGGAGGATTTGCAGTAAAGTGAGAAGACCCGCTCCTGTGAAATTTGACGATTTTTGGAAGAACCTACAAAAAAAATCCCTTCAAGCGCCTGAATCTGAAAAATTTTTATAAAAGTGCGAAAAAAATCATATGGAAATTTACAAAAAATCCAGGTATAATAAACGTGTCGGTAAGTAAAAACCGACAAAATAAACAGACCAAGGGAGGATCTATTATGAAACTGAAAAAAGTGATGGCAGTCAGCCTTGCAGCAGCGATGGCCCTTTCCATGACGGCATGCGGCGGCGGAAGCAGCCAGCCGGCAGAGACGCCCGCGCCGACTGAAGCGGCGGCGAAGGAAGAGACAAAGGCAGAAGAAGCGGCTGACGCGGCTACGGAAGCGGCGGAGTCAGTTGCAGAGGCTGTGGAAGGAAAGGATCCGGCTGAGATAAAGGTTGGTATTTCCATTTACCAGTTTGCTGATAACTTCATGACCCTTTACCGCACAGAGTTAGAGAACTACTTAGTAAATGAGCTTGGCCTTAAGAAGGAGAACATCTCCATCATGGACGGCAAGAACGACCAGGGCGAGCAGATGAACCAGATCCGCAACTTTATCACACAGGGCTGCGATGTTCTGATCGTAAACCTGGTACAGGCTTCCTCTGAGCCGACCGTTACCGAGGAGTGCGCGGCAGCGAACATCCCGGTTGTTTATATCAACCGTGAGCCGGAGACAGAGAGAGAGCAGGCGTGGGTAGACGAGGGGATCAAAGCTACCTACGTGGGCGCGGATGCCAGACAGTCCGGAACCTTCCAGGGCGAGGAGATTGCAGAGCTTGAGAACAAGGGCGATGCAGACGGCGACGGCGTGGTCCGCTACATCATGGTACAGGGCGATCCGGAGAACGTAGACGCTCAGTACAGAACCGAGAAATCCATCGAAGCCTTAACCGCCGCGGGCGTTGAGGTAGAAGAGCTTGTAAAGATGCGCGGCGACTGGGATCAGACCAAAGGCCAGGAGATCACCGCGAACGCATTGTCACAGCACGGAGCAAAGATCGACGTTGTATTCTGTAACAACGACGCCATGGCTCTTGGCGCTCTGCAGGCCATCGAGGCAGCAGGCAGAAAGGTAAATGAGGACATTTATCTGGTAGGCGTGGACGCTCTTGTTGAGGCGGTTGAGAACGTTATGAACAATAAGATGACCGGTACGGTATTCAACGATTACTTTGGACAGGCCCACACAGCGGCTGACGTTGCCCTTGACTTCGTAAACGGCAAGGACGTTGAGAACGTATACATGGTTGACTATGTAAAGGTTACGACTGAGAACGCAGGAGAGATTCTCGAACTGATCAAGTAATCATCCGCAGGGCGGGAAATAGACAAAGAAACGTCGGGTGTGTCCTCAAAAGACACACCCGATTTTATGAAAGGAGAGAATGGGATGGCAGAGTACAGACTGGAAATGCGTGGAGTTTCCAAAAGCTTCCCCGGCGTGAAGGCCCTGGACGGGATCAACTTAAAGGTCCGTCCCGGCACGGTCCATGCGCTGATGGGCGAAAACGGCGCGGGAAAATCCACCCTGATGAAATGCCTTTTCGGCATTTATCACATGGATGAGGGCGAGGTTTACCTGGACGGGGAGAAGGCGGAGATCCACAATCCGGACGAGGCCCTTCACAAGGGCATGGCCATGGTACATCAGGAGCTGCAGCCGATACCTGAGAGAACGGTGGCAGAGAATATGTACGCCGGCCGTTATCCGATGAAAAGCATCGGCCCCTTTAAGATGGTGGACCACAAAAAGATGTTTGAGGAGACGGAGAAATGGCTGAATGATGTAAAGATGCCGTATAATCCGAAGGCAAAGCTGGGAACCATGTCCATTGCGCAGATGCAGTCCGTTGAGATTGCAAAAGCAGTCTCCCTTCAGGCCAGAGTCGTGATACTGGATGAGCCGACCTCCTCCCTCACGGACAATGAGGTGGAAGCGCTGTTCCGCATTATCCGGGACTTAAAATCAAGAGGCGTTTCCCTCATTTACATTTCCCATAAGATGGCTGAGATCCGGGAGATCTGCGATGATATCACCATCATGCGCGACGGCACGTACGTAGGTTCCTGGAACATGGCGGATATCACCGACGATGAGATTGTAAAACAGATGGTGGGCCGTGAGCTGACGAATATCTATCCGCCCAAGAACGACGCCCAGGCGGGCGAGGTGCTTCTTGATGTGCGGGACTATTCAAGCATCCATGCGCGTTCCTTCCAGGACTGTTCCTTTCAGCTTCGCCGCGGCGAGATTCTGGGCTTTGGCGGCCTGGTGGGCGCGCAGAGGACAGAGCTCATGGAAGCCATTTTCGGTATACGCCATATCATAAAGGGCGAAGTGTACATCAAAGGGCAGAAGATGAATATCAGGCGTCCGCAGGATGCGATCCGCGGCGGGATCGGCATGATCACCGAGGATCGGCGCGGAACCGGTATTCTGGGATGCTTATCCATTGCGGATAACGTATCCATTTCCTCGCTGGATCAGTATGTGGAGATGGGAGTAAAGCTGAACAGAGGCAAGATCGAGAAGCTGGTTCAGGAAAATGTGGCGAAGCTCTCCATCAAAACGCCCAGCAGCAAGACGCTGATCCAGTCCCTGTCAGGCGGCAACCAGCAGAAAGTCCTGATTTCCAGATGGCTGGCCAATAATCCGGATATCCTGATTCTGGATGAGCCGACCCGCGGTATCGACGTTGGCGCGAAATACGAGATTTACCAGATCATGATCGATCTGGCCAAGCAGGGCAAGGGCATTATCATGATTTCCTCCGAGATGCCGGAGCTGATCGGAATGTCCAACCGGATACTCGTTATGTGCAACGGCCATATCACAGGCGAAGTGCAGGGCGATGAGGCAACACAGGAGCGTATCATGAGCTACGCGACCCAGTTCTAGGACAGGAGGAAGAGAAAATGGATAGCAAGAAAGTCAATGTTAAAGACATATTGATCAACAATGGTATTATTATACTGATTCTTCTCATGGTGATCTTTGTGGGAGTGACCAAGGAGAATTTCTTCAGTATCGGCAACTTCAGCAACATTTCCATCAACGTAGCCTGCCGGTTCATCATCGCCGTCGGCGTATCGGGATGTCTGATCACAAAGGGAACCGACCTTTCCGCCGGGCGCGCCGTGGGCCTTGCCGCCTGCGTGGCAGGAACATTGCTCCAGAGAGCCGACTACAGCGGCCGCTTTGAGCTGACCAAGAATTTCCCGGAATTAAACGTATGGCTGATTCTGTTAATCTGCGTCGCCGTGTGCTGTATCTTCGGATTGATCAATGGTATTGTGATCGCGTACTTAAGCGTGCCGGCCTTCATCGGCACCCTGGGCATGCAGATGATCGTGTACGGAATCAACCTTGTGTATACAAAATCCGTGCCGTTAGGCGGCTACCGCAGCGATTATACGAACATAGCAAACGGAAGCTTTCTGGGGATTCCGTATCTGTTCATCATCGCGATTGTGATCGGGCTGATCATGTGGTTTGTATATAATTATACGCGCCATGGAAAATACATGTACGCCATCGGCGGCAACGAAGCGGCTGCTGAGGTGGCGGGCGTGAATGTAAAGAAGACGAAGATTATTATTTATGTGACCGCGGCGGCATTGTATGCGATTGCAGGATTTTTGCTGGGAGCGAAATCCGGCGGCGCGGGCGTAAATACCGGAAGCGGCTATGAGCTGGAGGCCATCGCAGCCTGTACGATCGGCGGCGTATCGGTAAACGGCGGTATCGGGCGCGTATCCGGGATCGTAATCGGCGTGCTGGTGTTTGAGCTGCTGAAGACCTGCCTGCAGTTTTTGGGCATTGACCCGAACTATCAGTTTATTGCGCAGGGTATTGTAATCGTAGTGGCGATTGCTTTGGATATTCGGAAATACATTGCAAAGAAATAGAGCAGTGCAAAAATAAAGGCCAGAAGCGCCGCGTCGTGCTTGCACGAAAGCGGCGTTTCTGGCCTTTATTTTTATAGGGCGAAGCCCGGAGCAGCGAGATGGAGCGAAGCGGAATCGAGCTGCGCACACTGCGGGGTGGAGAGACGCGGCAGGAATTAGAGGGAGCGAATCCTTTAATCATTTGCGGGAAGGAGAAGTCGTGAGGGGACCGCCCGTGTCATGGTTCTATATCCAACGGAACCCCGCTTTCGCTCAGAGAAAAGCGCAGCGGACACTAAGGAACTGTGCAAAAATAAATTTACCATCTTGCTTGTCTATTTCTCCGACAGCACGAAACAAAAATCAGTTACATAGCCCGCTATGCGCCTGATTTTTGTTCCGCACTCTCGAAGAAATATCCGGCGCAATCTGGTAAACTTATTTCTGCACAGTTCCTTAGCTCGAAAAGATCTCGCTAAATGCCGGCGGTTTTCTATGGGTTCCTTATGGATATAGAACCACGCCTCGGGCTATGTGATCGGCAGGCTATGGAACAGGATGCATCTTTAGCGCCTGCATGTTACTATCACAGAAAACAAACCTTGACTGGGCTCAGGTTCGTTTTCATATGAGAACAATAACGGCATGAAACGCAACATTAAAAAATTAATGAAAACAGCATCAAAACAACACATATTTCTTGCATTCCCCCATATCCCATGTTATCATAAAAACAAGCAAGGTTTCATATATTCTGTAAATTCTAACTATCATCTAAGCCATGGAAAGCCCTGGCATTCAGACAGACTCTTTGCTTAACCCCATAAAAAAGCAGGGAGGCTGACATCGTCCTTCCTGTACCATTAAGAAAGGAAGGATGGACATGAAAGAGAAACGTTTGTCTCCCGCCCCATGCCTGCCGGAGGAGACGGAATACAACCTCAGTGATTTTGCGCTGTTTTTATCGGTTATGAAGAACTGCGAGGCGCACAGGAATGTGCTGAGCATCATCACAGGGGAGCCGGATTTAAAGCTTGCGCAGATCCATGTGGAGGAGGTTGTCTTAAACCGGAGAGGAAGACGCGCGATCCGCTTGGATGCGTGGGCGGTGGACGCGGCCAGGAGGCAGTTTGGGACAGAGATGCAGAACGATACAGGTTCAGATGATGTGAGGAAGCGCGCGAGGTATTACCAGAGCCTTCTGGATGCGCCGTTTCTGAAATCCGGAAAAAAGACGCGGTACCGGGAACTCCCGTCAACGTATATAATATTTATCACGCAGGAGGATATATTCGGGAAGGATCAGGCAAAATATACGTTTACGGAACAGTGCGAGGAGGTTTCGGGGCTTCATCTGGAAGACGGAACAGTCAAGCTGTTTTTAAATATGGGCAGTAAGCGGGGCGATCCGGTGCTGGTGAGCCTTTTACAGTATATGAAACTCTCCCGTCTGGACAATCCGGAGATACTGGTAAGGGATGAACGGATCGTGAGGCTGGATGAGATAGTTAGGGAAGTGAAGGAATCAGAGGAATGGGAGGATGTGAAGATGAGTATATTGTCAGTTGGAATTGAGATGGGCAGGCGGGAAGGAGAAAAACGAGGGATAAAGCGGGGAGAAAAGAGAGGAGAGAGGCGTGGAATAAAACAGGGAAAAAGGCAGGGAGAAGAAAAGATGGCTAAACTGATCATGCAGTTGAATGAGGACGGCCGTTTATCCGACATAATCAGAATTTCACAGGACGAAGAATACCGCCAGAAGCTTTATATGGAGTACCATATTATGTAAAAAGAGTAATCACAGATAAATCGGGCAGAAATATAAAAGTATAAGCCGTTTATTCGTATAAAAGGAATATGAGAAAACAACCTATTTTCTTGCATTCCCCCATATCTCATGTTATCATAAAAACAAGCAAGGTTTCATATATTCTGTAAATTCTAATCATCATCTAAGCCATGGAAAGTCCTGGCATTCAGACAGACTCTTTGCTTAACCCCATAAAAAAGCAGGGAGGCTGGCAATCATCCTTCCTGTACCATTAAGAAAGGAAGGATGGACATGAAAGAGAAACGTTTGTCTCCCGCCCCATGCCTGCCGGAGGAGACGGAATACAACCTCAGTGATTTTGCGCTGTTTTTATCGGTTATGAAGAACTGCGAGGCGCACAGGAATGTGCTGAGCATCATCACAGGGGAGCCGGATTTAAAGCTTGCGCAGATCCATGTGGAGGAGGTTGTCTTAAACCGGAGAGGAAGACGCGCGATCCGCTTGGATGCGTGGGCGGTGGACGCGGCCAGGAGGCAGTTTGGGACAGAGATGCAGAACGATACGGGTTCAGATGATGTGAGGAAGCGCGCGAGGTATTACCAGAGCCTTCTGGACGCGCCGTTTCTGAAATCCGGAAAAAAGACGCGGTACCGGGAACTCCCGTCAACGTATATAATATTTATCACGCAGGAGGATATATTCGGGAAGGATCAGGCAAAATATACGTTTACGGAACAGTGCGAGGAGGTTTCGGGGCTTCATCTGGAAGACGGAACAGTCAAGCTGTTTTTAAATATGGGCAGTAAGCGGGGCGATCCGGTGCTGGTGAGCCTTTTACAGTATATGAAACTCTCCCGTCTGGACAATCCGGAGATACTGGTAAGGGATGAACGGATCGTGAGGCTGGATGAGATAGTTAGGGAAGTGAAGGAATCAGAGGAATGGGAGGATGTGAAGATGAGTATATTGTCAGTTGGAATTGAGATGGGCAGGCGGGAAGGAGAAAAACGAGGGATAAAGCGGGGAGAAAAACGAGGGGAGAAAAAACTGGCCAGGCTGATTATGCTGTTAAATGAGGACGGCCGCTCATCCGATATGGTCAGAGCGTTGCAGGACGAAAAATATCGCCGGAAGCTTTATATGGAATACCATATTATGTAAGAAAGAGAAAGGGAGCTCCGGATCGGCGCACATCCCGAAATTGACGGGCAAGGCAATACGCATCCGCTTTTATACATGACATTAACCCGGACGCCGGAAAAATAAAATAAAAAAAGTATTGCATAATTATTCTCGATGAGGTATAATTATGCCAATTTCAGAGCAGCCCATTTTCAGACAGAATGGGCTGCCGCTGTTTTCTTCTTCGCCCCGCGCATGCGGCGCAGGAAGAAAACAGGAAAGATAAAAAAATCAGGCCGGATCGGTTCAGGAAATGGAAACGGGCCCGTCCGGGATAAACAATCGGAGGAGAACTATTATGGAAAAGAAATACAACAAAATCGTGCTTGCATACTCAGGCGGCCTGGATACATCGGTGCTGATCCCGTGGCTGAAGGAGAATTACGGCTGCGAGGTGATCGCGGTTTCTGCCGATGTGGGGCAGGGAGCGGAGCTGGACGGGCTGGAGGAGAAGGCTATTAAGACAGGCGCGTCGAAATTATATATTGAGGATTTGAAGAAGGAATTTGTGGAGGATTATATCATCCCGACCATGAAGGCAGGCGCGGCGTATGAGCACTACCTTCTGGGGACCTCGTTTGCGCGTCCGATCATCGCGAAGCGGATCGTGGAGATCGCAAAGAAGGAGGGCGCGGACGCGATCTGCCATGGCTGCACGGGCAAGGGAAATGATCAGGTTCGTTTTGAGCTGGCGATCAAGGCGTTTGCGCCGCAGATGGATGTGATCGCGCCGTGGCGGTTCTGGGAACTGAATTCCAGGGAGAAGGAGATTGCTTACGCCGAGGCGCACAAGATTCCGTTAAAGATCACAAAGGAGACGAATTATTCCAAGGATAAGAACCTGTGGCACTTATCCCATGAGGGGCTGGATCTGGAGGATCCGGCGAACGAGGCGCCGATCAGCCGTCCGGGCTTTTTGGAGCTGGGCGTTTCGCCGGAGATGGCGCCGGATCAGCCGACGTATGTGACCATCCACTTTGAAAAGGGCGTTCCCACGAGCGTGGACGGAAAAGAGATGGGCTGCATGGAGATCATTGAGGTCTTAAACAAGCTGGGCGGCGAGAATGGCTGCGGGATCCTTGATCTGGTGGAAAACCGCCTGGTGGGTATGAAGAGCCGCGGCGTGTATGAGACGCCTGGCGGAACCATTCTCTATAAGGCGCATGAGAAGCTGGAGGAGATCACGCTGGATAAGGAGACGCAGCACTATAAGCAGCAGCTTGCGTTAAAGTTTGCGGATCTGGTATACAACGGACAGTGGTATACGCCGCTCAGAAAGGCGATGAGCGCTTTTGTGGACTCCACGCAGGAGACGGTGACAGGCGATGTGAAGCTGAAGCTTTATAAGGGGAACATCATTCCGGCTTCGGTTACGTCTCCCTACAGCTTATACTCCGCGGACATGGCGACCTTTGACGAGGACGACTGCTACAACCAGGCGGATTCCGCTGGCTTTATAAGCCTGTTCGGCCTGCCAATCAAGGTGCGCGCTCTGAACGATCAGGCGCTGTCTGCCAAGACGGGAACGCATTTCCCGGGTGTGGAATAGTCAGCGCGGAATAGCAGTCAGTGTGGAATGGCCGCGGTTCACACGCCGGAGCGTGTTTGAAACATGCTTTTTGCCGGATGCGCGCGTCACTTTGGGTGAGATTTGGGCCAGATGGGCGCGGCGTGCGCGGCAGGCATAATATGTGTCAGAACAGGACATGGTAATAAAGGAGCATAGATAAATGGCAAAGCTGTGGGCAGGGCGTTTCGGGAAAGAGACGGATCTGGAAGTAAATGACTTTAATTCCTCCATATCCTTTGACTGCCGTCTGTATAAGGAGGATATCACCGGCTCCATGGCCCATGCGGCCATGCTGGGAAAGCAGGGGATCATCGCTGAGGACGAGGCGGATCGGATTACAGAGGGGCTGCAGGGGATTCTGCAGGATATTGAGAACGGGACGATTGAATTTTCGCAGGAGTATGAGGATATCCACATGAATGTGGAACATATCCTGACCGAGCGGATCGGAGACGCGGGCAAGCGTCTCCACACGGCCCGCTCGAGAAACGATCAGGTGGCGCTGGATCTGCGCCTGTATGTGAAAAAAGAGATTGCAGCCATTAAGGGGCAGGTGCTGCAGTTTATGAA
The DNA here is from genome assembly GCA_910575795.1 of Clostridiaceae bacterium. Lineage (GTDB taxonomy): Bacteria > Bacillota > Clostridia > Lachnospirales > Lachnospiraceae > Otoolea > Otoolea muris. The sequence goes on from CAJTGE010000015.1 coordinate 69,518, forward strand.
GGCTCTGTGCGGGAGCGCGAAGAAGAACACGGAGACCGTGATGCCGGGCTATACGCATCTGCAGCGCGCGCAGCCGGTGACCTTTGGCCACTATATGATGGCCTATGCCAATATGATGAAGCGCGACGTGATCCGCCTGGAAAACTGCCTGGAGGGCATGGACGATATGCCGCTCGGCTCCGGCGCGCTGGCCTCCACCACGTACCCCATTGACCGCGATTTTGTGAGGGAGAGGCTGGGCTTTGCGCGGATAACGGATAATTCGCTGGACGGCGTGTCGGACCGCGATTACTGCGTGGAGCTCTGCTCGGCGCTCTCGATCCTGATGATGCATCTGTCGCGTTTTTCGGAGGAGATCATCGCGTGGTGCTCGTGGGAGTTTAAGTTTGTGGAGCTGGATGACGCATTTTCCACGGGATCGTCGATCATGCCGCAGAAGAAGAACCCGGATGTGTGCGAGCTGGTGCGCGGCAAGACGGGGCGCGTCTACGGTTCCCTTTTTACCTTACTCACCGCGTTAAAGGGGCTTCCGCTGGCATATAATAAGGATATGCAGGAGGACAAGGAGGCGGTCTTTGACGCGATCGATACGGTAAAGCAGTGCCTGCGCGTCCTTACGCCGATGTTTGCCACCATGGAACTGCGGAAGGATAACATGGAGCGGGCGGCGTTAAAGGGCTTTATCAATGCGACGGACTGCGCCGATTATCTGACGAAAAAGGGCATGCCGTTCCGCGACGCCTACAAAACTGTGGGCCAGCTTGTGGGAGAGTGTGTGAAACGCGACTGCGCGTTATCGGATCTGACGCTTCCGGAGCTTCGGGCGCATTCGGAGCTGTTTGAGGCGGATGTGTATGAGGCCATTGATTTAAAAACGTGCGTGCGCGGCAGGAAGGCGCCCGGCGGGCCGGCCCCGGAGGAGGTGTCGCGCCAGATTGCGGCGATTGAGGCATTTATAGGAAAACGGGAGGAGTGACGGCCGTGACGGCAGAAAAACCAAAGATTTATATTGACGGGAAGGAAGGCACAACGGGCCTCCAGATATATGATCGCCTGGCGGCGCGGGACGATATCCGGCTGCTCCTGATTGATGAGGAAAAGCGCAAGGATACGGATGAGCGGAAAAAGCTTATCAATGAGGCGGATCTGGTTTTTCTCTGCCTTCCGGACGCGGCCGCTGTGGAGGCCGTGTCGCTTGTGGAGCGGGAGACGGTCCGCGTTATCGACGCTTCCACGGCGCACCGGACGGCGGCGGGCTGGGCGTACGGCCTGGCGGAGCTTTCACAGATGTACCGGGAGAGGATAAGGGAGTCAAAGCGGATCGCCAATCCCGGCTGCCATGCCACGGGATTTATCACCGCCGTGTACCCTCTGGTGCAAAAGGGGATTGTGCCGGCGGACTATCCGCTGTCCGCGTTTTCCCTGACCGGCTATTCCGGCGGCGGCAAAAAGATGATTGCGGAGTATGAGTCAGAGGAAAAGCCGGAGAGCCATTTTTCACCCCGCATCTACGGGCTGAATTTAAAGCACAAGCATCTGCCGGAGATGCAGGCCGTCTGCGGACTTTCCCGTCCCCCGGCCTTCTGCCCGGTGGTGGATGATTATTATAAGGGGATGGCTGTGACGGTGACGTTTGAAAACCGCTTGCTGAACGGGTGTCCGTCTGCTGCGGACCTATGCGCCTGTCTGGCCGAATGGTATGAGGGGCAGAAGCTCGTAAAGGTTCATCCCTTTGGCTATGAGGGCATGATCGCGGCCGGGAGCATGGCCGGAAGCGATGTCCTGGCCCTGATTGTGAACGGGCATGCGGATCAGACCATGGTAACCGCCCTGTTTGACAATCTGGGCAAGGGCGCTTCCGGCGCGGCGGTCCAAAATATGAATCTGGCGCTGGGATTTGAGGAGACAACGGGGCTGAATGTGTAAGGATCGGTTAAACATGTGAGGTTTCGTTTAGATATGTAAGGTTTCATTTAGATATGGAAGTGAGGAAAAGGCATGAAAATCATAGAGGGCGGCGTATGCGCTGCAAAGGGTTTTAAAGCGGGCGCGATGCGCTGCGGGATCCGCAAGTCCCAGACCAAGAAGGATCTTGCAATGATCCTTTCAGATTGTGAATGTAACGCTGCAGCCGTATATACGACGAATCGGGTCAAGGCGGCGCCCATTCTCCTGACAAAGGAGCACCTGGCCAACGGGAAGGCCAGGGCTGTGATCGTGAATTCCGGCAATGCCAACGCCTGCGCGCCGTTTGGCATGGAAAACGCCAGGAGGGAGGCCGCGGCCGCGGCCCGGGCGCTGGGCGTGGAGGCAGAGGATGTGATTGTGGCCTCCACGGGCGTGATCGGCCAGACCTTAAACGTGGAGGCAATCGAGGAGCACGCAGGCAGTATGGAAATGAAATACGACAATTCCATGACGGCCGCGGAGGCGATCATGACCACAGACACAAAGGTTAAAACCATTGCCGTGGAGTTTGAGGCCGGGGGAACCGTCTGCCATATGGGCGGCATCTGCAAGGGCTCCGGCATGATCCATCCCAATATGGGAACCATGCTGGCCTTTATCACCACAGACTGCGCGATCACGGCAGAGCAGATGCAGAAGGCATTGCTCGACGAGGCGCGGATCACCTTTAACCGGGTTACCGTGGACGGCGATACCTCCACCAACGATATGTGCGCGCTCTTAGCTAACGGCATGGCCGGGAACGCGGAGATCGCGGCAGAGGGCGCGGATTATACGGCATTTCGCGAAGCGCTCCACACGATCACAGAGGATCTGGCGCGCAAGATTGCCGGGGACGGCGAGGGCGCGAGCAAGCTGATGACCTGCTCCGTGTCCGGCGCGGCGGATGAGGAGACGGCGGAGCGCCTGGCAAAATCCATCTGTTCCTCCTCGCTTGTCAAGGCCGCGATGTTCGGCTCAGACGCCAACTGGGGGCGGGTTCTCTGCGCCATGGGCTATTCCGGCGCGCCCTTTGACACGGAGGCCGTCACCGTGGAATTTGCCTCCAAAGAGGGCAGAATCGCTGTCTGCGAGCAGGGTAGAGGGCTCGATTTTGACGAGAATCTGGCAAAGAGAATCTTAAGCCAGGAGGAAGTGGAGATCCGCGTAACTCTCAAGGAGGGCGGCGGGGCCGTGACCTGCTGGGGCTGCGATTTGACGTATGATTATGTGAAAATAAATGGAGATTATCGGTCATGATGAATTTGAAACCGGAGATGCGGGCGGAAACGCTGGTGGAGGCCCTGCCCTATATCCAGGAATACGCCGGGGAAATTATTGTGGTGAAATACGGCGGGAACGCCATGATCAACGAGGAGTTAAAGGAAGCGGTGATCGAGGACATCGTTCTTTTGAATCTGGTGGGTATAAAGGCAGTGCTGGTACACGGCGGCGGCCCGGAGATTTCCGAGATGCTGAAAAAAATCGGAAAAGAGTCTAAATTTGTCAAGGGACTGCGCTATACGGACCAGGAAACCATGGACATTGTACAGATGATCCTCTGCGGCAAGGTCAACAAGAACCTGGTTTCCCTCTTTGAAAAGGCCGGAGGCCGCGCCGTGGGCCTGGCCGGCATGGACGGGGGGCTCTTTAAGGCTGTCCGGCTAACCGATCCGGACGGGACTGATTACGGCTATGTGGGCGAGATCCGGGAGGTCAATGAGCAGATCATCCTCAACATGCTGGAGGAGGGCTTTATCCCGGTCGTATCCTCCGTGGCGGCCGGTATGGACGAGGAGACGAATTACAATATCAACGCTGATACGGCGGCCGAGAAGCTGGCCGTGGCCTTAAAGGCCAAAAAGCTGATCCTTCTGACCGACGTGCGCGGGCTTATGCGGACGCCGGGCGATGACAGCACCCTGATTCCGGAATTAAAGGTGTCCGAGGTTCCGGTGCTTATCAAGGCAGGCGTCATTTCCGGGGGCATGATCCCCAAGGTAGAGTGCTGCGTGGAGGCCGTGCGCCAGGGCGTGGAGCGGGCCAATATCCAGGACGGGAGAGTGCCGCACTCGATTTTGATTGAGCTGCTCAGCGACGACGGCGTGGGAACTATGTTTTCATAGTCCGGCGGCTTATCTGCCTGAAGCGTATCAGATAAGCAGGCGGTTCTTTTGCCTGAAGCATATCAGGCGGGCAGGCGGCTCTTTTGCCTGAAGCATATCAGGCGGGCAGGCGGTTCTTTTGCCTGAAGCATATCAGGCGGGCAGGCGGTTCTTTTGCCTGAAAACCATCAGATAAGCAGGCGGCTGTCCGGATCAAATACCATTAGAATGGCGGGAGGTAGAAGGAAGATGACATTTCAGGAATTGAAGACAGAGGAAGAGACGTATTTAATGCATACATACAACCGCTTCCAGATTGCGCTGGAGCGCGGAGAGGGCGCGACGCTCTGGGACGCGGAGGGGAAATCCTATATTGATCTGACCTCCGGGATCGGCGTGAACTGTCTGGGGCACAACCATGAGGGGCTGATCCATGCCCTGACAGAGCAGGCCCATAAGGTGATGCACGTATCAAACCTTTACTACACCGAGCCGATGGCGCGGGCGGCAAAGGCCCTTGTCACCTCCTGCGGTATGGGAAAGGTATTCTTTTCCAATTCCGGGGCCGAGGCCAATGAGGGCATGATCAAGCTCGCCAGGAAGTATTCCTTTGACAAATACGGAGAGGGAAGAAATAAGATCATTACCTTAAAACAGTCTTTCCACGGCCGTACGGTGACGACCTTAAAGGCCACGGGGCAGGACAAATTCCATCAGTATTTCTTCCCCTTTACCGAGGGCTTTGACTATGCGGCGGCCAATGACATGGACGATCTGAGGGCAAAGGCCGACGCGTCCACGTGCGCGGTCATGATGGAGATGATCCAGGGAGAGGGCGGCGTGCTTCCCCTTGATAAGGCGTATGTGCAGGAGGCGAGGAAGTTCTGCGGCGAGCGCGATATCCTGTTTCTGGTGGATGAGGTGCAGACCGGGATCGGCCGTACCGGGAGCCTGTTCTGCTATGAGCAGTACGGGATTTCGCCGGATATTGTCAGCATGGCCAAAGGCTTGGGCGGCGGCGTGCCCATCGGGGCTGTGATGGCCTCCGCCGCGTGCGCGGACGTCCTGGGCGCGGGGACGCATGGGACCACCTTCGGCGGAAACCCGTTCTGCTGCGCTGCGGCCTGCACGGTGCTGTCTGTGGTCAACACTCCGGAGTTTTTAAAGGAGGTCAGGGAAAAGGGCGACTACTTAAGGAAGGCCATCCTGTCCATCGGCTCTTCTAAGATAAAGGGCGTGCGCGGCATGGGCCTGATGCTGGGGATCGCGGTCGGGGCGGATGAGAGGGCCGGGCTTGTGGCGAATCTGATGGAACACGGCGTCCTTGTGCTGACCGCCGGGACGGATACGATCCGCCTGCTCCCGCCGCTTGTGATCACATATGAAGAGATAGACACAGCCGTTTCGGCCATGAAGGAGGTATTTGGAGAATGAAACACTTATTAAAGCTTCTGGACTGCGCGCCGGAGGAGATCACTTCCATCCTTGATCGGGCGGATCAGCTCAAATACGAGAGAAAGCACGGGATTCCCCACCGGATTCTGGAGGGAAAGTCCGTGGGGCTCATTTTCCAGAAATCTTCAACCAGAACGCGGGTTTCGTTTGAGACCGGGATCTTCCAGCTGGGCGGGCAGGCGCTCTTTCTGTCCTCCCGCGACTTACAGATCGGCCGCGGCGAGCCGGTCCAGGACACTGCCCGCGTGCTTTCCCGGTATTTAGACGGTATCATGATCCGCACCTATGAGCAGAAGGAGGTCGAGGATCTGGCCAGGTACGGCTCGGTTCCGGTGATCAACGGCCTCACGGATTTCTGCCACCCGTGCCAGGTGCTGGCGGATCTCATGACCATCCGCGAGCGGTACGGCGTGCTGGACGGGCTGAAGCTGTGCTATATCGGGGACGGGAACAATATGGCCAATTCCCTGATCGTGGGCGGGCTGAAGATGAAGATGAAGGTGTCGGCCGCATGCCCGAAGGAGTACCGGCCGGATAAGACGGTGCTGGAATTCGCGGGCGGGTATGAGACATTTTCCCTGACCGATGATCCGATGAAGGCGGCGGAGAATGCGGATATCGTGATCACCGATACATGGGCGTCCATGGGGCAGGAGGCGGAGAAGGAAGAGCGCATGAAAGCCTTTGCCGGGTATCAGGTGAATGAGAAGCTGATGGCGGCCGCAAGGCCGGACGCCATGGTGCAGCACTGTCTGCCGGCTTACCGCGGGCAGGAGATCACGGAGGAGGTGTTTGAGGCGCATGCGGAAGAGATCTTTGAGGAGGCCGAGAACCGGCTGCATGCGCAGAAGGCGGTGCTGGCAGAGCTTTTGGGGAGTGAGCGGAGGTAGGGCTTTTTAAATACGTTCCGTGTGCATCGTATTGTGTAAATAATATGGAGAAGGCCGGATAGAATCGTGAAAGGGCCGCGTATGTTGAAAAGTATCGTTATCGGGAGTCCCGGCGCGGGGAAGAGTACGTTTGCGAGGACGCTTAAGGACTGTACGGGAATTCCGCTGTATTATCTGGATATGGTGTGGCACAGGCCGGATCGCACGAACGTATCCAGGGAGGTGTTTGACGCCGCGGTGCGTAAGATTATTGCGAGGGAACGCTGGATTGTGGATGGGAACTATCAGCGTTCCCTTGAAATGCGTTTGCAGGCGTGTGACACAGTTTTTTTGCTGGATTACCCCCGTTCGGTCTGCCTTGCCGGGGCGCAGGCGCGTGTCGGTAAGAAGCGGGAGGATCTGCCCTGGGTGGAGACAGGGCTTGATGAGGAATTCAGAAGGTGGATTTTGGATTTTCCCAGGGAGCAGCTGCCCCGGATCTATGAGCTTTTGGGGAAGTACCGGGAAGGACGGGAAATATTTGTTTTTAAGTCAAGGGGAGAGGCGGATGCGTATCTGAGGGAGCTGCAGATGGATTTGCAGCCTGACAGCCCCCAACGCGGTTAGAGCGTGTTTGAAAATTCATTCCTGGCATCTGCACGCCCCACTTCGCGGTATATTTGTGCCAAATTCACTTAACGTAGCCCACTACGCCGCGTTCATTTGGCACAAATCTCCCACAAAGTGGCACGCACAGCTACCAGAAAGCAATTTTCAAACACGCTCTAGTACTACAGCGAACTTTTGATGGCCTGCGCCCTCTTTTTCTGATATAATGAAAGAAAAGGGGTGGTATTATGATGAATCCAACCATGTTTGATCCGATTGCTTTAGAAAACTGGTATTCCGATGATGAAAACAGTCTTTTGCTTCAAACAGAACTGGAAAAATATTTTCAGAATTATCTTCCCTGCTTCCGGTCAGAGCCACAAAGAAAACTGTTCCAAACATTTATAACGGGTCTGTTAAGCCCGTTGGAACGTAAATCCATCGAACCGGTTGCACTCCATTTTTCCGGGGAGAAGTATGTCCGCCCCATGCAGCAGTTTTTTTCACGCTCCCCTTTTGAGGAACAGCCTCTCCTGGATATTTACCAGGAACTGCTTTCCAAACAGGTTGGGCAGGCCCCTGGTATGCTGTCCGTAGATGATACGTGTTTTGTGAAAAAAGGGAAACATTCCGCCGGGGTGAAGCGCCAGTACTGCGGCCGCCTGGGCAAAACGGAAAACTGCCAGTCCGGCGTATTCCTTGCTTTTGCGGGGGACAACGGGTACGGCCTTGTGGACTATGAACTTTACCTTCCGCAGGAATGGTTCGGGGAAGATTTTGCACAGCTGTACAAAGAATGCCATATTCCGGAAGAAAAAACATTTTCCACAAAAAATGAGATTGCTGTAAGGCTGCTTAACCAGGCAGTACACAGCGGTCTGTTCCAGGTCCGATGGATTGGCTGCGATGCGGCATACGGGAATGACCATGCCTTTCTTGACGGGCTGAAACTGCCGGAAGGGGTATGGTATTTTGCGGCAACAAACGCAAAAGAGCAGGTATTTCCCGAATACCCTCAGATGTGTTACCCGGAAACGAAAAGGGGCCGCCCCAGAAAACATCCGGTATTGTCCACTAAGCCGGTATCGGTACGTGAAATCGCAGAGGACAGTTCCGTCCCCTGGGAAAGCGTTGTACTGGCAGAAGGAGCGAAGGGTCCGATCCTTGCAGAGAGGAAATATATGCGCTGTTATTCCTGCCGTAAAGACGGGAACCGCAGTTATGTGAAGCCGGGGCCGGAAATATGGCTTTATTTAAGGAAATATGCAGATGGGGAAGTAAAATATTTCGTTTCCAATGCCCCAGGAGGTCTGGCTGTCCAGGAACTGGACAGGGCAGCAACCTTAAGATGGCCCATTGAACAGTGCTTTGAAGAATGTAAAAGCAACCTGGGAATGGGACATTATGAATGCCGGAGTTACCAGGGCTGGAAGCGTCATATGCTGTTTGTGATGATAGCGCATCTGTTTACGATTTATATACGGGAAATCTTTAAAAAAAAGAGATTCCATTGACCATGCCGATGGTAGTAAAGCTGATGCATGGAATTATAACCTATACAGTTACGAATATGAAAGCGATTGTATGTTACTACATACGCAGGAACCATTGTGCCTATCTGGCTCATAGAAAGACCACGCTTTCAAAAAGTTCGCTGTAGTACTAGCACAGCCTTGCACAAATAACGGTGAATTTCAGCGCCCGTTATTTATGCAAGGCTGTACGAATCCTCCCTGTGTGCTTTAAATAGTACGATGCGGCATGTTAAAAGCGCCCATTGATTAAATCGTCTAATGTTATCCCATAAAAGAAATCGTGAATATGCGCATTAAATTTTTTCCACAGGGGCAGGGTGGCGCAGGCGCTTTGCCGGGGGCACAGCTCAGAATCCGGCATAAGGCAGGCCACCGGGGCAAGCGGGCCTTCTGTCAGCTCGATAATTTCGCCTACTGTATACGCTTCCCGCGGGCGGGTCAGCCTGTATCCGCCGCCTTTTCCGCGAAGCCCTTTTACAATTTTGCCTTTTACAAGTATTTTTAGTATGATCTCCAGATATTTTTCGGAAATCTCCTGTCGTTTTGATAGTTCCTTTAAGGGAACATAGCTGTCTTCCTGATTTTGGGCAAGGTCGATTAATACTCTGAGCGCATAGCGCGCCTTTGTTGAAATCATCGGAATATACCTCCTGTTTTTGTATTATACGGTTAAATAAAGAAAAGATCAATAAAAACCTATATACCTATTGACATAGTAGGTAAATAGTAATATTATATATCTAATGAAATTCTGGAGGATAAAAATGGTATATGAATTCAGAGGATTACCAGAGAAGCCTTCGGAATTGGGAAGGAGAAGATGAGTCTTCCCGGTCCGGTCGTCCGTAATCGTTCAGATAGGTCTGCGCACTTGCTGCGCTGACCGTACGAAAACGCAGCGGCAGCAGGCGTCTGCCCCATCGCGAAGCGATTTTCATGGGCAGATGCCATAACAGTTCAGGTTATCTGAACTGTTACGGTTGTCCTGCCCGGGAAAAAGCGCAGGCCGGCGGAACAACGATGTATGAAAAAATAAGAAAGAAGGAATGTAAAATGTCAGGTTATTATCAGGGAGCCCTGGGGTTGATCGGCAACACGCCTCTGGTGGAGATGGTAAATATCGAAAAGGAGCTTGGGCTTAAGGCAACGGTTCTGCTAAAGCTGGAATATTTCAATCCGGCCGGGAGCGTAAAGGACAGAATCGCGAAAGCGATGCTGGAGGACGCCGAGAGTAAAGGGCTTTTAAAGGATGGGTCTGTTATTATTGAACCCACGTCGGGAAATACCGGGATTGGGCTGGCGTCCATCGCGGCCGCAAAGGGATACCGGATCATACTTACCATGCCGGAGACTATGAGCGCAGAGAGGAGGAATATTTTAAAAGCATATGGCGCCGAGCTGGTGCTGACGGATGGCGCGAAGGGGATGAAGGGGGCGATTGAGAAGGCGCGGGAGCTGGCAAAGGAAATCCCGGGCAGCTTCATCCCGGGACAGTTTGTAAATCCTGCGAACCCGGCGGCCCATAAAGCAGGGACAGGGCCGGAGATCTGGAGGGATACGGATGGGAAGGTAGATATTTTCATTGCAGGCGTGGGAACAGGCGGCACCATAACCGGAACCGGGGAATATCTGAAGGAGCAGAACCCGGATATCCGGATCGTGGCGCTGGAGCCCGCGGACTCTCCGGTATTATCAGAAGGAAAGGCCGGCCCCCATAAGATTCAGGGAATCGGGGCGGGATTTGTCCCGGATGTATTGAATACATCTGTATACGACGAAGTGTTCAGGGCTGAAAATGAGGATGCGTTTCAGGCGGCGAAGCTCCTTGCAAAAAAAGAAGGCATTCTGGTTGGGATTTCTTCCGGGGCGGCCCTGCACGGCGCGATTGAACTGGCAAAGCGCCCGGAGAATGAGGGAAAGGTGATCGTAGCTCTGCTGCCGGACAGCGGAGACAGATATTATTCAACGCCTTTGTTTGCGGAATAATGAGGCGCAAAAAGGGCGGGACTGCGGAACGTAATCCGTGATGTCAGTGCAGCATTGCAGGCGTGCAGAGGGAGCTGACAGCGAGTGATGTATTCACTGGAATTCAGGCAATGCTGTGCCAGGTACGATGAAGGAGGAAATCAACATGGCAGACATAAGGGATTCTAAAAACTGGGGCTTTGAGACAAGGCAATTACATATCGGGCAGGAACAGGCTGACCCGGCCACAGACGCAAGGGCAGTGCCTATCTATGCGACGACTTCATATGTGTTCCATGATTCACAGCATGCGGCGGACCGTTTTGGCCTACGGGATGCGGGCAATATCTACGGGAGGCTGACGAATCCGACGGAGGATATCTTTGAACAGCGCATGGCTTCCCTGGAGGGCGGGGCGGCGGCGCTCGCGGTGGCGTCCGGCGCGGCGGCGATCAGCTATATATTTCAGGCGCTGGCAAAGTCAGGAGAGCACATTGTGGCGGCTAAGACCATTTACGGCGGGACATACAACCTGCTGGCGCACACGCTTCCGCTGACCAATAATGTTACAACGACCTTTGTGGATCCGGGGCGGGAAGGCGCCTTTGAGGCCGCCATCCGGGAAAATACAAAAGCAATTTTTGTGGAGACATTAGGAAATCCGAATTCCAACCTGGTTGATTTGGAGGAGCTTGCAAGGCTCGCTCATAAGCACGGTATACCGCTGGCGGTGGATTCCACCTTTGCAACCCCTTATCTCATCCGCCCGATCGAGTATGGCGCTGATATCGTAGTCCATTCTGCGACAAAGTTTATCGGGGGGCATGGGACTGCGATTGGCGGCGTGATCATTGACAGCGGAAATTTTGACTGGAAGGCATCCGGAAGATATCCGTGGATCTCAGAGGCAAACCCGAGCTACCATGGGGTATCATTTGCGGATGCGGCAGGGGCGGCGGCGTTCGTGACTTATATCCGCGCGGTCATCCTGCGCGACACAGGCGCGACGCTCTCCCCCTTCCATGCATTCCTGTTCCTGCAGGGGCTGGAGACATTATCCCTCCGTGTGGAGCGCCATGTGAGCAATGCCCTGAGGATTGTGGAATATCTCGCGAACCATCCGAAGGTAGAGGCGGTGCATCATCCGTCTCTTGAAAGCGAACCAAGCCACGCATTATATAAGAAATACCTTCCGAATGGAGGAGGATCCATCTTTACCTTTGAGATTAAAGGAGACGACAGGACGGCCCGGACGTTTATTGACAATCTCGCCATCTTCTCCCTGCTGGCGAATGTGGCGGATGTGAAATCGCTTGTGATCCATCCGGCAACGACCACGCACAGCCAGAGCACAGGGGAAGAGCTGTCGGAGCAGGGAATTAAGTCCAATACGATCCGGCTTTCCGTGGGTATTGAGAAGGTGGAGGATCTGATTGCTGCATTGGATGCTGCATTTGAAGCGGTGTAGAGACGGGGCATCTGCGGCCAAAGTCTGATTGACATAAATTTTTCCATATTGTATAGTTAAATCAGAGACACAAACGTGAGAGAGGTAAAAGATATGGAGAATGCAAAGGTTTATTTTGCAAAGGAGCTCATGCCGGATGATGTGCGCAGGATGTACCGCATACTTGAAAAGGGGCTGCCGGGCCGGGCGGCGGAGGAGATGGGGTATGGCGGCAGGGCGTATGAGCTGGTTTGTAAGGAATGAGGAGAACGATGTATCAGTTGATTGCGTTTGATATGGACGGGACGCTGCTGAATTCCAGGAAGCAGATTTTGCCCAAAAGCCGGAATGCGGTTGCTAAGGCGGCGCAGGCCGGAGCGGTCGTGATCCTGAATACAGGGCGCTGCCTCGCGGAGCTTGGGGAGTATCTGCAGGCGCTCCCGGAAATCCGCTATGTCAATTGTGCGAGCGGGGCGATGGTCTATGATGTGCGGGAGCGCAAAGCCCTGTATTCCAGGCTTCTTGGCACAGAGAAGGTGAGACGGATTCTGGAGCTGGGGGCGCTTGAGCAGGCTATGCCGAATCTTTTGCTGGAGGAATCCATTGTCCAGAAAAGCCACTGGGAGCGGATTGAGGAATTTGGTATGGGCGCTTATAAGGATACGTATGAGCGCGTGGCGACCATGTGGGAGGACATTGCCGGAGAATACGGGAGGAACCCGTTTCCGGCGGCGAAGGTAAACCTTTACCACAGGAACCGGGAATCAAGGGAGAGAACGATACAGCGGATCCGCAGCGGGGGACCGGAAGTTTCGATGGCCCTGGGCGAAGCGGCTTCCCTGGAGATGTCGGAGCAGGGGGTCGATAAGGGCGCGGGTCTTAGGATGCTGTGCGGGCATCTCAGTATCCCGCTGGAGCGGACGATCGTCGTGGGGGACGCGGACAATGACCGGGAAGCCATGAAGGCGGCGGGGCTTGCCGTGGCGATGGGAAATGCCGCGGCATCTGTTCGGGCGATCGCCGGCGCGGTGGTTGCGGACTGTGATCACGACGGGTGCGCGGAGGCGGTTGAGCGGTATTTATTTTAGGACAGCACACTAAAGAAAGCTCACTCATTCCTTAACTGTTCCGGCAGATGAAGCGTTCTGTAATTGCAAATTCTCCGGCGCATTTCCGGAATACATTGTGTGAAACAGCCGCCCAAGCGCCTGCGCGGCCTTTGAGCGGTATTCCCCGGCCGGGTAGGTGAGGCCGAGTTCTAAGAAAACGCCCTCAGTCCCGATGCGCAGATAGGCGACAGACGGATCGGGAACGATGCAGGAGCGGTACGTGACGCAAAGCCCCAGCCCGGCGCGCGCCATGGAGGCGGCAAAAGGCGCGGATATGTGCGTATTTAAGCCTGCGGGCTCGCGGCCTGCTTTGCGGAATTCCCGTCTGGCCAAGCGCCCCAGCACGGTATCCGGCGGCCCCAGGATGTATTCAAAATCTGCAGTATCCCGGAAATCGACCCACAACTGCCCGGGCTCGTCGGTGCGCTCCTTTGCAAGGGCCATGACGGGATGGCTGTCAGCGGCCACAATTAAAATTTCATCGCGCATGAGCGGGTCAACCCGGCTTTTAATGCGCACCGGAGGGGCGGCGATAAGGGCGATGTCCAGGAGCCCCTTTAGAATCTGATCTTCTAAGTCAATGCTGTCCATTTCTGTGATCTCCACATGGACATTCGGATGCAGCTCGTGGAACCTTTTTAAGACAGGCGGCAGAAGATACGTGCCGCGGAAGGTGCTGATGCCAAACTCCACCCGGCCGCCGCGCAGACCTTCGATATCCCAGACCTCATTTTTTGCCAGGTGGTAGCTCTGTAATATCTGCCGGGCCCGCCCAATGAATGCCTCCCCGGAAGCCGTGGGCCGGACGCCTCTGGCGGTGCGCATAAAAATCGGCGTCCCGAGCTCCGCTTCATAAACCTGAAGCGACTGGCTTAAGCTGGACTGCGCCATGAAGAGCTTATCCGCCGCCGCGGAGATGCTGCCCTCGTTGGCAATTGTGACGATATACGTCAGTTCTTTTAAATTCATTTCGTGTATTCCCCCTTTTTGATTTCATGTGCCCTATATATCGGTTTTTCCGATGTGTCATATTAAATTTATTGACTTTCTCCGATATCTGAAATAGTATACAATCATTTCCAGAGAAATACAAGCCTGTAAAAAATGAAAGGAGAAGGATGAAACATGGCTGAGATTTCAAAGGAAACGATTTCGATGAAGGGCGTGATTGACATGCACGTCCATTCCAATCCGGATCTGCGCAGGAGGGCGTATGATGATCTGGAGCTGATGGAGGCTGGAATCCGCGTGGGGGCGCGCGCGATTGTGATTAAGACGCACCAGGGGACCACAATGGACCGGGCGTTCTTATGCAACCGCCACAACGAGATTGTACATGGGGGCAGCAATGATTTTACCATGTTCGGGAGCATTACGCTGAACCGGGTGGTGGGGGGAATTAATCCCTGGGCGGTGGAGACGGCGCTGAAGCTGGGGGCAAAGGTGGTGTGGCTGCCTACCCAGTCGGCAAAAAAACATCTGATGAAGATGAAGCAGGATCCCGCGGCAGGGGTGGACGTAGTGTGCGGCGGGAAGGTGGTTCCGGAGCTTCAGGATGTGTTCGGGCTGATACGGGATCACGGCGCGGTTCTGGGAACGGCCCATATCTCGCCTGACGAGGCGTTTGTCGTCGTGGAGGCGGCCCGGAGGGCGGGGGTGAAGCATATTGTCATCACACACCCCGAATGGTGGATTGTAGATATGAGCCTTGAGGATCAGCTCCGGATCGCGCGGGATTACGATGCGGTTCTGGAGCGCTGCTATGCGCAGAACATGGGCGGGGGCAGATATAAGAGCAATCTGGCATCCAATCTGGAGCTGATTAAGGAAGCGGGGTATGAGCATGTCATGGTGGATACGGACGGCGGACAGACCGAAAATCCATACTGGGAGCTGGCGTTTGGGGAGTACATGCAGTACCTTGTGGACAACGGCATTCCGGCAGAGCATGTGTACCATATGACCAAAACCATTCCGGCAAGGCTTCTGGGACTTGAGGAAGGGGGGCGGGGAAAATGATGAGCGCTCTGATTGTCGCCTCCATCGCGCTGGCAGTGGCGCTGGGGTATAAGACGAAAATCAATACCGGCTTTTTCTGCATCGTGTTTGCATATGCGATCGGCTGCTTCGGCCTTGGTATCAGCGCCAAAGAGCTGATTGCCTGCTGGCCGACCACTGAATCTGATGCTGATTATGATGGGGGTTGTCCTAGAGCGTGTTTGAAAATTCATTCCTGGCATCTGCACGCCCCACTTCGCGGTATATTTGTGCCAAATTCACTTAACGTAGCCCACTACGCCGCGTTCATTTGGCACAAATCTCCCACAAAGTGGCACGCACAGCTACCAGAAAGCAATTTTCAAACACGCTCTAGTATTCCCTGTGCTGAGCCTTCTGCTTCCGGGAAACGCCCTCCTTGGCGCCGTCTGCGGAAAAATCGATGTGGGTCTGGTAGCGGTCTGCTTTGCGGTGGCGGCTCTTCTGATGAACCTGGCCCCGCAGAAGGAGGTCATCGCCCGCGTGCCCTGGAATACCATTTTAATGATCGCCGGAGCCGGGATCCTGATTGCGGTGGCGGTTAAGGCCGGGACGATTGACGCCCTTTCCACCTGGATCGGCTCCAATGTCCCTGTGGCCATGGTGCCCCTGGCCTTCAGCCTGGTAGGCGCGTTTATGAGCTTTTTCAGCTCCACGACCGGCGTAGTGGCGCCGGCCCTGTTCCCGCTGATTCCGTCCCTGGCGGCTTCGACGGAGGAATACGTGGAGGCTGTGACAGCAGAGCTGTAAACGGTTACAATACTTACAAAACACATTATAAACTTACTAAAATTGACTTTACCCCCCGCCATGGTTTACAGTAATTTTATAAAAAACTTACATAAGTTTCATAAAATGAATTGGAGGGGTATTTATGTCAGAAACGATCCTGCGCTATTTTGGTACGTTCACTCCCGCGGCTGACGGGGCGGCCGCGGCCTTTAAGTTTGAGTATCTCACGACGCTCGGCTTTGCAGCTATTGTAATCTTCCTTGGCCGTGCCATTGTGGCGCGCTCCGCGCTCCTGAGGAAGTACGCGATCCCGGCCCCGGTTGTATCCGGTATCATCTTTTCCGTGATCGTGGCCGTTATTAAAGGAGCCGGCATTGTCGCATTCAGCTTTGACGCGGCGATTGTAAAGGACTTATGCCAGAATCTGTTCTTCCTGTGCGTCGGCTTTGGGTTCAGCCTGAAAATGCTTAAAAATGCAGGAGGAAAGCTGTGCGCGATGATCGCGATTGCGGCCTGCCTGCTGATTACACTGCAGGATCTGATTGGCTGGCTTGTCGGCAGCCTGGTCGGGCTTCATCCGCTGCTGGCGCTGCAGTGTTCCTCAGCCGCCATGTCAGGCGGCGTGGGCACAGCTTCCGCATTCGGCCCGATTTTTGAGAGCATGGGAGCGCCGGACGCCACCACGATCGGCGTTGCGGCCGGTACAATGGGAAATATCATGGGCTCCCTGATCGGCGGCCCGGTGGCGGCTTTCCTGATTACCCGCCACGGTTTAAAATCCGACCCGAACGATAAGCCGGAGGCTGCAAAAACGGGATCTGCGCCGACGCTTGACAATGGCAGGATGATCTCCATGTTTGCCATGACGCTCCTGATCGCCGCGCTTGGGATGCCGATCTACTGTCTGCTGGACAATATTCCGATGATTGAAATGCCGAAATTTATCGGCTGCCTGTTTGCCGGAGCGATTGCCCGCAATGCGATGGAAGCATGCAGCATTAAATTCTATGTTCCTGAGGTTGACGCCATTGAGCATATGTTCCTGGAGCTTTACCTGGCCCTGGTACTGATGACCACAGATATCACAAAGCTGGCTCCGGTTGCCGGACAGATGGGACTGATCCTGCTGGCGCAGGCCATCCTCATGGCCCTGTTTGCCATCTTCATCTCCTACAACATGTTTGGGCGCGACTACGGCGCAGCCGTTATGGCAGCCGGAAACTGCGGATGGGGCTGTGGCTCCGGCCCGAATGCGGTTGCAAACGAAAAGGCTGTTATGGAGGAATACGGATGGCACAACATTGCCTGGGTGCTTTATCCATCCTTTGCCGTTATCATTGACGATATTTATAACCCGATCTTCCTTTCCATCTTCGGAAGCCTGATCGCATAGAAGGGTTCACGCATCCTGTCAGGCCCTTTGCGCGCAGCCGGGCGGTACGTTGGCAAAACGTACCGCCCGGCTGTTTTGCCGCTTTATTCCCGCCTGCGCATGGGGCTGCGAATGCTCTTCCAAAGCCTGCGCGCCCCGGTCAGAGGGGCTTTTTTGCGTAGGACCGGACAATCTCAATGAGGATCTGCGAGGCGGTTTCAATGGACTCGGCGGTGATGTGTTCCATCGGGCCGTGGTAGGCGTAGCCTCCGACGCCGAGGTTGGGGCAGGGGAGTCCCTTGAAGCTCAGCCTGGCGCCGTCGGTTCCGCCGCGGGAGGGGCATATTTTGGGGGTGAGGCCAACGGCCCTGACTGCGGCTGCCGCGTGCTCGATGAGGTGGGGGCAGGCTTCGATGATCGGCCGCATGTTGCGGTATTCTTCTTTAATGGTTATGCTTACGGTATGTTCGCCATAGCGCCCGTTCATCTGACGGCACAGTTCGGACAGCGTGTCGAGGCGTTTTTGGAACAGGATCGGATCGTGATCGCGGACGGCATAGACAAGGACTGCTTCCGCCACATTTCCATGGGAAGACAGGAGATGGTAAAAGCCCTCGCGCCCTTCGGTGTGGGACGGGGTTTCAAGCGGAGGCAGGAGCTGGTGGAGCTCCATTCCGATGAGCTGCGCGTTGACCAGCTTGTTCTTTGCCCGTCCGGTATGGAGATTTTTCCCGCGGATATGGATGGTGGCTTCTGATGCGTTGAAATTCTCATAGACGATTTCCCCGGGATCCCAGCCGTCCACCGTATAGGCGAACGCGGCCCCGAAGCGCTCCAGGTCGAAATGATCCGTGCCGCTTCCGATTTCTTCATCCGGTATGAAGGCCACGCTGAGGGCGCCGTGCGGGATCTGCGCGCCGATGATCCGCTCAAGCGCGGCCATGATCTCAGCAATGCCCGCCTTGTCATCCGCGCCCAAAAGGGTGGTTCCGTCCGTGGTGATCAGCGTATCCCCGCGAAGCCCTGGAAGATGCGGGTGTTCGGAAACCTTCAGGACGAGCCCCGATGAGCCGAGGGGTACGTCGCTGCCGTCGTAGTTTTCGATAATCTGAGGGGAAACGTCTTTTCCGGAAAAGTCCGGAAAGGTGTCGAGATGGGCGATAAAACCGATATGCGCCCGATCCTCATAGCCCGGCGAGGCGGGAAGATGCGCGTAGACAATGCCGTAGTTGTTGACCTGTGCGTCAAAAAGCCCCATCTGCTTTAACTCAAAGGCCAGCAAATGCGCCAGATCGAACTGGCGCAGGCTGCTGGGAACAGACGCGCTGCTTCGCTCGCTGGATGTCCAGATTTTGACATAATTAAGAAATCGTTTGTAAGCCTGCATATGTTTTATCTCCTATGTGCGATTCATTTAAGCCGTATAAGCCGGCTGGAGGTATGTGGCGGACGCCTGATGTTATTTTGTCACACAAAGGGGAGAAAGTCAAATTAATTTCCGTTTAGGAACTGTCACGAAATAACTTGTGCAAAGTGCGCAGAAGTTTTCGTGACAGTTCCTCAGGGCAGTGTGTTGACTTAATCACGGCGTTGTTTTATCATAGAAACACAGAAATTCTTTTATCGTAACAGCTCAGACAACCTGAACGGCTACCTTTTGTCACAGGGGGAAGAACGTATGGCAGGGACTGCGGGGAACGGAATTCAGAACTTCGAGAAAGTGGTGGCCAATCACTATTTCTACATTAACAAAACCCATTTCATAAAAGAATGGTGGGAAAGCGGCGATGACGTCACCCTGATCACGCGCCCCGGAAGGTTCGGAAAAACGTTGAACTTAAATATGGTGGAGCGCTTTTTCTCCGTCAAATATAACGCGCAGGGCGGGATCTTTGAGGGGCTGTCTATATGGCAGGACGAAAAATACCGCAGCCTTCAGGGAACCTGTCCGGTGATAGCCTTAAGCTTTGCCGATATCAAAGAAACCACCGCGTTCGGCGCGAAAAAACGGATCTTGCCAGATCATAGAAGAACTGTATAACCAATACGATTTCTTACCGGACCGCGGCTGTCTGAATGAAAAGGAAAATGATTTGTACTGGGGCTGATGGCGGAATTAGCGGGCCGGTACGTGATCACATCGAACCGGGAAAGCGGTTTTGGCAGATATGACGTCGTACTAAAGCCGGGAAACCGTGAAAAGGCCGCCGGAAGCAGGAGAAAAATCAAAAAGGCAGGAAGAAAATGATATTTAACGGAAAGGAATACGTTTACGAGATCTACCGGGAAAGAAGCTTCTCCACAGCGGCCCAGAAGCTGTATGTCACGCAGCCGGCCCTGAGCAACAAGATAAAACGGATTGAGGACGAGATCGGTTCCCCTATTTTTGACAGGAGCACATCCCCGATCCGGCTCACGGAGGTGGGGAGGGCCTATATTGAGACCGTGGAGCAGATGATCCGTCTGGAGGAGAATTTCGCCAATTTTCTGTCAGATACGCAGAATCTGAAAAAGGGAAGCCTGTCAATCGGAAGCGGGGCCATGTTTTCCTCCTACGTTCTGCCGCCGCTGCTCGCGGAATATAAGGCGGCGTTTCCCTATGTGGAGGTGAGCGTGCAGGAGGGAGGCGTCAATTCCCTGCAGAAACGCCTGCTGGAAGGGGCGATCGATCTGCTCATTGAAAATGAGGAGCTTCCGTTGGTGAATTTTGAGAGGCAGCGCTATCGCACGGAGTATATGATTCTGGCGGTTCCGGGAAAATGGGAGTTAAACGGCCGTCTTCTGGCGTGGCAGCAGAGCCTGGATAATATCGTGACTGGGCGCTTCCTGGCCCCGCAGTACCCGAACGTGCCCCTGGATCAGTTCGCGGAGCTTCCGTTTGTGCTGCTGTCGCCGGAGAACCGGACATATCAGAAGGCGCTGGCTGTGTGCGGGCACTATGGCTTTGTGCCCCGGGCGATCCTGACTTTAAACCAGCAGCTCACGGCCTATAACATGACATGCGCCGGGGTGGGGGCTTCCTTTGTGAGCGATACGCTCGTCAGGAGCGCGAGGCCGCACCCGGATGTCATCTACTACAAGCTGGATATGGAATTTGCCAGAAGGGATATCTTTTTTTATTTTAAGAAAAAGCGCTATATTCCGAAATGCATGGAGGAATTCTTTAAGCTTGTGGAGGAAAAGAGCCGCGCCGTTCCCGGGGCGGAATATCCTCTGAACGGATTGGACGGATCCATATCCCGGTAAAACGCGGCGCGCAGCTTTTGGAGTCTTAAGGCCGTCCGAACGGCTGCAGCCCTGATTTTTGCTCTCTATTCCAGAAGGAAGCCCTTTCCGACCACCTCGCTGGAGTTGGTTATGATGAGAAAAGCTTCCGGTTCGCAGGAGCGGACAAAGTTTCTCAAAAGCACGGCCGGGTCCGTTTTACGGCAGTCAGAATGATATAGCGCTTTTCGCGTGTGTAGCTCCCCTGCGCCTGGTAGATGGTTATTATACGAAACAGGGGACAGAAAGGCCAATTCCATTTGTGTGATAAGTTCTATAATCTTCCTAAACCTTCATGCCCGCACATTTGGCGCCACCATAAATGATCTGCCATCACAAAAACATGATAACTCCTATCATCGTATTAGAATTAGACTATGACATTTGCTAAATAGTATAATAATCTCAGCAAAAGGTACGGATGGCGTGCGTTTAAGCCATATGCATCTCCCATGCCCGAACCTTTCCACAGGAGGCCATAATTTCCACGGTGTCTATGAGTACATACCGGTTGAGTCCATGGAAAAAATGGCAAAGATGCCGGTTGGGCTGGCGTGCGGCTTTGTATGACGGTACAGAACTATTTTCAGCCAATAAATAATGAAACATTTAAAGAAAGGAAGAAAAAAGATGAAATTTGAAGAGATTTCCCGCGACATGATGCAGTTTATCGAAAAAAGCCCGAGCTGCTATCACGTGATCGAGAATCTGCGCGCCCTGTTCCGTGAAGCAGGCTATCAGGAGCTTCTGGAGCATGAGCGCTGGAGGCTTGAGCCGGGAGGAAGGTATGTGACGACGAGAAACGGCTCCTCCCTGATCGCTTTTTCCGTACCGCAGGGCTGCTACCGGGGCTATATGATTGCCGCGGCACACAGCGATTCCCCGACATTTAAGCTGAAGGAAACGCATGAGATGGAGGTAAAGGGAAAATATGTGAGCCTGAATGTGGAAAAATACGGGGGCATGATCCTCTCGCCATGGCTCGACCGGCCGCTTTCCGTGGCGGGCCGGGTGACTGTGGAGCGGGAGGGGCGTCTGGAGAGCCGGCTGGTGGATATCGGCCGCGACCTGGCCCTGATTCCCAATCTGGCGATTCACATGAACCGCTCGGTCAACGACGGGGCTGCGTTAAACCCGCAGAAAGATATGCTCCCGCTGCTGCGCATGGCCGGCGGGGAGCATACTATGATGGGGCTGGCCGCGGAGGCGGCGGGCGTGGAGGAAGCGGATATTTTAAGCAGCGATCTCTTCCTCTATAACCGCATGCCGGGCACGGTCTGGGGGGCGGACAGGGAATTTATCTCCTCCCCGCGCCTGGATGATCTCCAGTGCGTCTATGCAGCCGCAAAGGGGCTTTTGGAGGCGGAAAATGAGACGCATATCGCCATGTGCGCTGTGTTTGACAATGAGGAGGTCGGGAGCGGCACGAAGCAGGGAGCGGGTTCTACGTTTCTGGAGGATGTGATGAAGCGCATAAACGGCGCGTTCGGCCGGGACTTAGAGGATTACCTGATCGATGTGGCCAACAGCTTCATGGCGTCAGCCGACAACGGACATGCCCTGCACCCGAATTATCCGGAAAAGGCGGATGAGGGCAACCGCCCTTTCCTGAACGGGGGAGTCGTGATCAAATACAGCGCGAACCAGAAATATACCACGGACAGCGTTTCCTCCGCGATCTTTAAGGCAGTCTGCAAAAAGGCCGGCGTCCCCTTCCAGGTATTTGCCAACCGTTCGGATATCCTGGGCGGTTCCACGCTGGGAAATATTTCAAATGCGCATGTTTCCCTGAACACGGTGGATATCGGACTGGCGCAGCTTGCCATGCATTCGCCGTATGAGACGGGAGGCGTTCAGGATACGGCGTGGCTCTTAAAGGCCCTGCGCGTCTTTTTCTCAAGCGGGATATTCTGCGGGGAGAACGCCGCATACCGGCTTTCGGGCGGGGAAATTCATGTGCATGAAACAGAGGAAAAAGAATAGGAGATAGGGAACATGAACGATAATAAGGGGAAGAATATTCAGTGGTATATGCTGGCTGTGATGGCGTTTTCCACCGTGTGGGGCTTTGGGAATATCATAAACGGCTTTGTGTATTTCAACGGTATGCAGGTGATTTTCAGCTGGATTATGATGTTTGGCCTGTATTTTATCCCGTATACGCTGATGGTGGGAGAGCTTGGCTCGACCTTCCGGCATTCCGGCGGGGGCGTCAGCTCCTGGATTCACGGGACGATCGGCGCGAAATGCGCTTACTATGCGGGCTGGACGTACTGGGCCTGCCATGTGACATACATTGCGAGCAAGGGAAGCGGCGCGCTTAAAGCCCTTAGCTGGCTCATTTTCCAGAACGGTTCGACGTATGACACGCTGCCGACCACCTGGATACAGCTCGCCACGCTGGGCGTGTTCCTGTTCTTCTGCTGGGTGGCCAGCCGGGGCCTAAACCCCTTAAAGAAGCTGGCGACCATTGCCGGCACGAGCATTTTCATCATGTCGCTTCTCTACATCCTGCTGATGTTCGCGGCGCCGGCGCTCAATCCGGGAGCCAGCTATGTGAAGGCGGATGTGAGCCTTCAGACCATGATCCCGCAGTTTAACGTGGGATATTTTACATCGCTGTCCATCCTTGTGTTCGCCGTGGGCGGCTGTGAAAAGATTTCACCCTATGTAAACAAGATGAAGGATCCGGCGAAGGGCTTTCCCAAGGGCATGATCGCCCTGGCGGTGATGGTTATGACCTGCGCGTTCCTGGGAACCATGGCCATGAGCCGCATGTTTGATCCGGCTGTGATCAATGAGAGCAGGGAGAGCTTTAATTCCTATGTGTCAAACGGAGGCTACTGGGCCTTCCAGAGGCTTGGGGAATACTATCATGTGGGAAACCTGTTCATGATGATCTATGCGGCCTGCAACACGATTTCCCAGTGCTCGACCCTGGTGCTCAGCATTGACGCCCCGCTGCGCATGCTTCTGGACAATGAAGAGGCGAGGCAGTTTATTCCCTCCGGGCTTCTGAAAAAGAATAAGAACGGGGCCTACAGCAACGGGATTAAGATGGTTGTGATCCTGTCAGGCAGCATTATCCTGATCCAGTCCTTTGTGCCCGGGGCCGCGGCCGTGCTGGCGCAGCTCCAGAAGCTGAATTCCGTGACCATGCCCCTGCGCTATCTCTGGGTGTTTGCCGCTTACATTGCCCTCAGGAAGGCGGCGGATCGGTTTAAGCCCGAGTACCGGTTTACAAAGCATCAGTGGTTTGCGTACCTGGCCGGCGGGTGGTGTTTTGCGGTGACGGCGGCCTGCTGCATACTGGGAATGTATGTGGAGGGCGATATGGCGTCCACCGCGCTGAACATCGTGACGCCGTTTGTACTGACCGCGCTGGGGCTGATTCTTCCGGAGATTCGCAAGAGGGAGAGGAAGAGCGAAAATGCTGTTCACAGCAACCAAAAGGATCAACCGTAAACAGGCTGCTTTCAGGCAGTTCCGGCAGGGATTTGAGACAATGCTGTGACAAATTCAGAAGGAAACAGGATTTTAAAGAGTAAGGAAAGAGAAGGGAAGGCATCCAATATCATAGCCGGTATTGGATGCTTAACTGTATCCGGCGGGGTTGAAGAGAGGCTGATTATAAGCCCAGAGCCTTGAAATCAATCCACAAATCGTCATAGATATAAACCTTTATTTTATCCTGGAAGGTGTAAGAATCGGCCTTAAAGCTCGTTTCCTCCAGATGATAAACAAAGATTTTCGTACTAAGGGGATCTACAATCCAGTATTCCCTCACCCCGGCGTCCATGTAAAGGTTCAGCTTACGCACATAGTCATGGCTGGAATTGCCGGGGGAAATAACCTCAACAATCCAGTCAGGCGCCCCGGTACACCCCCGGTCTGTCAGCTTACCGGGGTCACAGATCACACTGATATCCGGCTCCACCACGTTTTTATCGTTTTCTGGAAACAGCCTGACAGAAAAGGGCGCCGGGTAGACCTCGCAGGGGCCGCCTTTGGAACGAAGATAATTGAAAATCGTGTTATTTACAGCATTTAATATTTTTTGGTGTATCCTGCTGGGGGCTGCCATGTAATAGATTTGGCCGTCAATCAATTCGGCATGAACATTTTCCGGCAGATTATAATAGTCCTCTTCTGTGTAACTGTTTGCGCGGGCGAATGCTTCTGACATCGTACTTCTCCTTTCCGGATGGTATTTACTCGCTATCCTGATGGCATTATAATATAAAATCAGGTTAGTGATCAATCCTTTAAGGGAGTAAAAAATAAAAATATCGTAATAAAAGGATTAAATCCAAACAAAAGTTTGTAAAGAAAAAACACTTGACACTGCCCCGATCTTGTAGTATGCTATCCCAGGTGATAGAAATGGAACGAATTGTAGAACAGGGATTTTTATATGATTTCTACGGCGTACTTTTAACCGCGCATCAGCGGGAGATTTACGAGGACGTCGTGTTCCACGATTTTTCTGTCAGCGAGATCGCCAGGGAGCAGGGGATCAGCCGGCAGGGCGTCCATGACATGATTAAGCGCTGCGACCGGATTCTTAAGGATTACGAGGAAAAGCTGAAGCTGGTGGAGAAGTTCATGAAGACCAGGCGGATGGTGGAGGAGATCCACGGCCTGACAAAGGAGTTTAAAAAAAGTCAGGATCAAAATCTGATCAGACAGATCGAACAGATTTCCGATGATATCCTGAATCTGGGATAGATATCTGCATTTCAGAGTCCTCTGGGGGCATACGGCGGGAGATGGTTCCGGAAGGCGTTCCGGCAGTGATACGGGAGGTTTTGAATGGCTTTTGAGAGCTTAGCGGACAAATTACAGAACGTATTTAAAAATCTGACGGGAAAAGGGCGTCTGACGGAGAGCGATGTGAAGGCGGGGCTTAAGGAAGTGAAGATGGCGCTTCTGGAGGCGGACGTCAGCTTTAAGGTGGTAAAGCAGTTCATCAACTCCGTACAGGAGAAGGCGGTCGGCCAGGATGTCTTAAACGGTTTGAACCCGGGGCAGATGGTGGTGAAGATCGTCAACGACGGGCTGGTGGATCTGATGGGCTCGGAGCGGACGGAGATCGCCTTAAAGCCGGGCAATGAGATCACGGTCATCCTGATGGCCGGGCTTCAGGGCGCGGGTAAGACGACGACCACGGCAAAGATCGCGGGAAAGCTCAAGTCACAGGGCAGGAACCCTCTTCTGGCAGCCTGTGACGTGTACCGCCCGGCGGCGGTGGAGCAGCTCCAGAAGAACGGCCAGAAACAGGGCGTGCCGGTATTTTCCATGGGAACAGGCCACAAGCCGGTGAATATCGCCAGGGCGGCGGTGGAGCACGCGGCCAAAAACGGGCACAATGTCGTGATCCTCGACACAGCGGGGCGTCTTCATATCGATGAGGATATGATGAACGAGCTGGTTGAGATCAAGGAACATACAGACGTGTTCCAGACGATTCTGGTAGTCGATGCCATGACCGGGCAGGACGCGGTCAATGTGGCCAGCGCCTTTGAGGAAAAGATCGGAATCGACGGCGTGATCCTGACAAAGCTGGACGGAGACACGAGGGGCGGCGCGGCCCTGTCTGTCAAGGCAGTCACCGGAAAGCCGATCCTGTATGTGGGCATGGGCGAAAAGCTCTCGGATCTGGAGCCGTTTTATCCGGATCGGATGGCGTCGAGGATTTTGGGCATGGGCGATATCCTGTCCATCATCGACAAGGCCGCGGCAGTGATCGACGAGGAGCAGGCCAAAGCGCTCGGCCAGAAGCTTAAAAAGGCGGAATTTGACTACAACGATTTCCTGGAGCAGATGAACCAGATCAAGAAGATGGGCGGCATGGCCAGCATCTTAAGCATGATGCCCGGCATGAACCAGATAAAGGATCTGGATCTGGACGGCAATGAAAAGGCCATGGGCCGTGTGGAGGCCATTATCCTGTCCATGACGGCGCAGGAGCGGAGAGATCCGGATTTGATGAACCCGTCGCGCAAGAAGCGCATTGCGAAAGGGGCCGGCGTCGATATCGCGGAGGTCAACCGCCTGGTCAAGCAGTTCGGGGAGATGAAAAAGATGATGAAGCAGCTTCCCGGCATGATGGGAGGCGGAAAGCGCAGAGGGGGCCTGGGCGGCATGTTTGGAAAGATGAAGCTGCCGTTTTAGGCGCGGGACAGTTAGTTAGTATGATGCGGTTTGTATGATTTACGGAACGCTCCGGCCTGCCGGAGGGCGGACGGGAGCAGAGGTACAGCCTGCATTATCTATATAGAAAGAACACTTAAGGGAGGTGAATGAAGATGGTAAAGATGAGACTGAAAAGAATGGGCCAGAAGAAGGCGCCTTTCTATAGAATTGTTGTTGCAGATTCCAGATCCCCGAGAGACGGGAGATTCATCGAGCAGGTTGGCTACTATGATCCGAATACAGATCCGAGCACGATCAAGTTCGACGAGGAGGCTGCAAAGAAGTGGTTAGCAACAGGTGCTCAGCCAACCGAGACCGTCGGTAAGCTTTTAAAAATCGCCGGTATCCAGTAAACCAGCTCAGCCTGTGAGGTAAATGGTTATGAAAGAATTAGTTGAGATTATCGCGAAAGCGCTGGTTGAGAACCCAACTGAAGTTACTGTGACGGAAACGGTGAAGGATGACGAGATTGTGCTGGAGCTGAAGGTCGCGCCTTCCGATATGGGCAAGGTGATCGGCAAGCAGGGCAGGATTGCAAAGGCGATCCGCTCTGTCGTGAAAGCGGCGGCTTCCAGGGACAATAAAAAAGTAATTGTTGAGATTCAGTAACAAAAAAGCCGTTGATCCGTGAGGATGACGGCTTTTTTCTGCGCAAAGGCGCATGAGGAGGAAGAGATGGAGGAGTTTCTGCGT
This sequence comes from Clostridiaceae bacterium, assembly GCA_910575795.1. Lineage (GTDB taxonomy): Bacteria > Bacillota > Clostridia > Lachnospirales > Lachnospiraceae > Otoolea > Otoolea muris. Next base: position 96,852 of record CAJTGE010000015.1, read on the forward strand.
GTGGGAGTGATCACATCTACCCACGGGCTTCGGGGAGAGGTAAAGGTATTTCCCACAACGGATGATGTGAAACGTTTTAAGAGCCTTAAGAGGGCTGTGATCGATACAGGGGCGGGGCTTCTTCCGGTGGAGATAAGCCAGGTTCGTTTCTTTAAAAACCTGGCGATCCTGAAATTTAAGGATCTGGACTCGATTAACGATGTGGAGCCGTACCGGAAGCGGGATCTTCTGGTGAAACGCGAGGACGCGGTTCCTCTGGGGCCGGACGAGCATTTTATAGCGGATCTGATCGGGCTTTCGGTGGTAACGGACGCCGGGGAGGAATTCGGGACGGTGCGGGATATCCTGCAGACCGGGGCAAATGATGTGTATGTCATTGACGGCAGGGATGGAAAGGAATATCTGTTCCCATCGATCAGAGAGTGCATCCTGGATGTGAATCTGGAAAAGGGCCAGGTGACGGTCCACGTCATGGACGGGCTTCTGGATCTGTGACGTATACGAACGCGCTGTGGAGAGAACATACATGCATTTTCATATTCTTACCCTGTTTCCGGAGATGGTGACAGGGACTTTAAATACAAGCATTACGGGCCGCGCGATGGAGAAGGGGCTGATCCGGGTGGATGCGGTCAATATCCGGGATTATTCTAAAGATAAGCATCATCATGTGGACGACGCCCCGTACGGAGGGGGAGCCGGGATGGTGATGCAGCCGGGGCCTGTGTTTGACGCCTATGAGGCCCTGGCCGCCCGCCTGGGGAAGCGTCCCAGGGTTCTCTACATGACGCCCCAGGGGCGTGTGTTTAACCAGGACATTGCCAGGGAGCTTGCGCAGGAGGAGGATCTGGTCTTCCTGTGCGGCCATTATGAGGGCATTGATGAGCGCGTGCTGGAGATGATTGTCACGGATCATATCTCTATCGGCGATTACGTGCTTACCGGGGGCGAACTGCCGGCCATGGTGATGATTGACTGCATCAGCCGTCTGATCCCCGGGGTGCTGAACAACGACGTTTCCGCCGAGTTTGAGTCGTTTCACGACAATCTTCTGGAGTACCCGCAGTATACGCGGCCGGAATCGTTTATGGGCAGGCGCGTGCCGGAGGTGCTGCTGTCCGGACACCACAAAAATATCGGGCAGTGGAGGCGTCAGAAGGCGATAGAGAGGACGCTTAAGGAGCGGCCGGATTTGCTTGAACAGGCGTCCTTGACGCCAAAGGAGCAGGCGTTTTTGGAGGAGCTCAAGAAAAGCGCGGAGTTGACAAACGGATAGCCGGGATATATAATGAAGAAGAATTTTGTTCTTGCAAAATGCTATGCCTGCCGCGGGCCGCTTATCGCAGAATATGTGTTAAAGCCTGTCCCGCAGCGTGGTAAATCCTGCCTCCGGCCGGGCTTAATCAGGCTGATTGATATCAATAATTAAGGAAGGATACTCATGAGAAACAAGCAGAAAATTTTGATCGCAGACGACTCAGAGATGAACCGCGCTATCTTAACAGAAATGCTGGACGCAGAGTATGAGATTATTGAGGCAGAGGATGGGACAGAGGCCGTAGCGGCGCTGCAGAAGTACGGGACCGAGCTTTCTCTGGTCCTCCTTGACATTGTTATGCCGAAGATGGACGGTTTTGGCGTTCTTATGGTTATGGATCAGCACCGTTGGATTGATGATATTCCGGTTATTATGATCTCAGCGGAAAATTCGTCTTTTCAGATTGAAAGGGCATATGATCTGGGAGTTACGGATTTTATTAACAGGCCCTTTGACGCGCGTGTGGTCCACCGCAGGGTGGTTAACACGCTTCTTCTGTATACCAAGCAGAAGCGCCTGATCGATCTTGTAACGGAACAGATCTATGAAAAAGAGAAGCAGAGCAGCCTGATGGTGGATATCCTGAGCCACATCGTTGAATTCCGGAACGGGGAGAGCGGCCTGCATGTGCTGCATATCCGTGTGCTGACCGAGCTGTTTTTGAAGCAGCTTGTCACGATGACGGATCAGTATCCTCTCACCCAGACGGATATTTCGATGATCAGCACAGCGTCTGCGCTCCATGATATCGGAAAAATCTCCATATCCGGGAAGATTCTGAATAAACCCGGGAGGCTGACAGAGGAAGAGTTTGCCATTATGAAGACGCACTCCGCGATCGGCGCGGACATCCTGCGGCAGCTCCCCTTCCATCAGAACTCACCGCACGTGAAGACGGCGTATGAAATCTGCCGCTGGCATCATGAGCGATACGACGGCCGGGGGTATCCGGACGGCTTAAAGGGGGATGAGATCCCGATCTCGGCGCAGATCGTGGCCCTGGCGGACGTCTATGACGCGCTTACCAGCGAGAGAGTATATAAAAAGGCGATCCCGCACGAGGAGGCGGTCAGGATGATCCTGGACGGCCAGTGCGGCGTGTTTAACCCGCTCCTGCTCGAATGTCTGACAGCGGTTTCGGAAAGCCTTCCGGAGGAGCTTAAGCAGGACACGGCCAGGATGGATCCCGAAGGGGTAAAGGAGCTCACGGAGGAGCTTCTGCGCCGCCATGAGATCACATCCTCGGAGCGCACGCTCCAGCTTCTGGAGCATGAGCGTATGAAATACAGCTTTTTCGCCTCTCTTTCAGAGGAGATTCAGTTTGAATATACGGAGGTTCCGTCCATGCTCAGCCTCTCCTCGTGGGGAGCGGAGCGGCTTGGGCTTCCGGAGATGATCATGGATCCCATGCATGACGATCAGGTATGCTCGATCGCGGATATGGAGAGTATCGGAAGGCTCAGCAAGCTTCTGCGCGCCACGACGCCGGAGCAGCCGAACGTGCAGTATGAGTGCAAGCTGTCCGTGGGAGGGATTGAGCGGTGGGCGCGCTTTATCTGCAGGGCGATCTGGTCGTCCGATATGCCGCCGCAGTATATGGGCGCGTTTGGCAAGACGGTTGATATCCACGAAGAGCGCCTGCGGATTGAACATCTGGAGCATGAGGTGGCTCATGACACGCTGACAGGGCTTTTGAACCACAAGCATGCGAGAAAGCGGATTGTCTCTCAGATGAAGGACGATCCGGGCGCGAAATTCGCCCTGGCGGTTCTTGACCTGGATGATTTTAAGTCTGCAAATGATACATACGGCCATATGTTCGGCGATGAGGTGCTCAAGTATTCGGCCAATCAGTTAAAGAGCAGTGTGCGGGGCAATGATATAGTGGCCCGCATCGGCGGCGACGAATTCCTGATTTTCTTAAAGTGCGAGAAGAACCTGGAGGCGATCATGGATCGGATCTTCCATTCACTGCTTGGAACGTATAAGGCATTTCCGATCTCGTTCAGCATGGGCGTTGCGCAGACGGAGATCGCCGGGACGGACTATCCGGGCCTGTTCCAGGCGGCGGATCACGCGCTTTACACCGTGAAACGCAGCGGTTCAGGGCGTTATTGCTTTTATGATACATCGATGCAGGAGGGAAATGTCACCTTTTCCATGATCGATAAGGTATATGAAGAGGACGGCAGGGACGACGGGTGACACTTGGATAACACAGGAATGAAGGCCGCCGGGTATGGGGACGGTTACAGAAAACAGGAGGGAAAGCGATATGATGAGCCTGGAAGAATGCTATGACGCGCTTGGAGGAAACTATAAGGCGGTGCTTGGCCGCTTAAGCAGCGAGCGGATTGTCAAAAAATTTGTACTGAAATTTTTGAATGATCAGAGCTACGTCCTGCTGGAGCAGTCCATGCAGGATAAAAATTATGAGGAAGCCTTCCGGGCGGCGCATACGATCAAGGGAGTGTGCCAGAATCTGAGCTTTGACAGGCTCGGCGATTCCAGCAGCCGCCTGGCGGAGGCGCTGCGGTCCGGGTGGACGCCGGAGGCGGACGCTCTTGTGGACGAGGTAAAGCGGGATTACCAGGAAACCGCAGATGCGATCCGGGCGTTCCAGACAGAAAATGGGGAGAGTTAAGGTGCGGAACAGAATATCGCGTTTTTTGGTGAGCAGCGCAGCCTTGGTTACGATTCTCTGCGCAGCGGTCTTTTCCTTCCTGGCGTTTTTTATGAACAAGAGGAGTCTGGAAACCATCCGTGAGATCGGCAATATCTATATGTCGGGCATGAGCGAACAGATTTCCCGCCACTTTGGGACAACGATGATTCTGCGGCTGTCACAGATCGAGGCGCTGCTCGACAGCTTACCTCCGGAAGGCCAGGGAGGAGAAGAGCTTCGGGAATCGCTCACGTACAATGCAAAGGCCAGGGGCTTTGAATACCTTGCGTTCTATTCGGAAGACGGGCAGTTTGAGATGATTTACGGCGCCCCGGTCCATGTGACGGATCCGAAGCCGTTTCTGGACTCCTTAAACAGGGGAGAAAAGAAGGTTGCCGTCGGGACAGACGCACAGGGCAACAATATCGTCCTGCTGGGCGTTTCATCGACGTATGAGATGTCCGGCGGGCTAAAGTGCACGGCTCTGGTGGCGGGTCTTCCGGTGGAATATATCAGCACTACCCTGTCCCTGGATGTCAATGATTCCCTGGTCTATTCGCATATCATCCGAAAGGACGGCAGCTTCGTCATCCGCAGTGCGGACGCGAGCCGTGATACGTATTTTGAGCGCATCCTGGAGACAAGCTATACGTATGACGGAGTGACGCCCGAGATGACGATCGAAAAACTGGAGGCCGCCATGGAGGCGGGGGAAAGTTATTCGGGGATTGTGCAGACAGATGAGGGAAGACAGCATATTTACAGCATCCATCTGCCGTATTCGGAGTGGAATCTTCTGACCGTTATGCCGTATGGAGCGCTGGATCAGTCTGTCAACAGGCTGGGAAGGCAGTGGTCGGTGATGGCGCTGGGAGGCTGTATTCTGATTGTAGCGGTTCTGATTCTTGTGTTCGCCAAATATTTAAAGCTGGCGCGCCAGCAGATGATCGCGCTTGACGAGGCGAGAAAGGAAGCCGTTCAGGCAGCCAGGGCCAAGAGTGAATTTCTGTCCAATATGAGCCATGACATCCGGACGCCGATGAACGCGATTGTCGGAATGACGGCGATTGCCACAGCAAATATCAACAACCAGCAGCAGGTTCAGAACTGCCTGCGCAAGATCACCCTCTCCAGCAAGCATCTTCTGGGACTTATCAACGACGTGCTGGATATGTCCAAGATTGAGAGCGGGAAGATGACGCTCAATGTGGATCAGATCTCTCTCCGCGAGGTCATGGACAGTATCGTCAATATCGTCCAGCCTCAGATACGCAGCAAGAATCAGCAGTTCGACGTGGTGATTCACGATATTACCGCGGAAAATGTATACTGCGACAGCGTGCGCCTGAATCAGGTGCTCTTAAACCTGCTCTCCAACGCGATCAAATTCACGCCGGAGAAAGGACGGATTCTGATTTCCATGTACGAGGAGCCGTCCGAGATCAGCCAGGATCACGTGCAGATCCATATACGTGTAAAGGACAGCGGGATCGGGATGACGCCGGAGTTCAAGGCGCGTATCTTTGAGTCCTTTGTGCGCGAGGACAACGCCCGCGTCCGCAGGACAGAAGGCAGCGGCCTGGGCATGACGATCACAAAATATATTGTGGACACAATGGGCGGCACGATCGATGTGGAGAGCGAACCCGGCAAAGGCAGCGAGTTCCATATCGCGCTGGATCTGGAGATCGCGGATATCCAGGAGGCGGACATGCTCCTGCCGGACTGGAGGATGCTTGTGGTTGACGACGACAGAGAGCTGTGCGAGAGCACCGTGTCAGCGCTGAAATCCATTGGAATCACGGCTGACTGGACGCTGTCCGGCGAGGCGGCGGTGCGCATGGTCGATGAGCGCTATCAGAGAAATGACAGCTATCACATCATTCTTCTGGACTGGAAGCTGCCGGGCATGGACGGGATCGAGACGGCGCGCAGGATCCGGGAGCGCCTGGGAGAGAATGTGCCGATTCTGCTGATTTCCGCCTACGACTGGGGCGAGATTGAGGAGCAGGCAAGGGGCGCGGGCGTCAGCGGCTTTATTTCCAAGCCCCTGTTCAAGTCTACCCTGTTCCACGGCCTTAAAAAGTATGCTGATATGGACACCGTTCCGGCGGAGAAGGAAAGCGAGCGAAGCATTGATTTTACCGGGCGCAGGATCCTTCTGGCTGAGGACAATGAGCTGAACTGGGAGGTGGCGGAGGAGCTCTTAAAGGAGCTTGGCCTGGAGCTTTTCTGGGCGCAGAACGGCCGGATCTGCCTGGATATGTTTCTGGACTCCCAGGAGGGCTATTACGATGCGATCCTGATGGATCTGCGGATGCCGGAGATGAATGGTTATGAAGCCACGGAGGCGATCCGGGCGCTGCCGCGGGCCGATGCGGGACTTCCGATCATCGCCATGACAGCGGACGCGTTTTCGGATGACATCCGGAAGTGCCTGGAATGCGGGATGGATGCGCATGTGGCGAAGCCGATTGATATCCGGGAACTGTCGCATTTGCTGGAGAAATATATTGGTCAGCCATAAATATGCAGCGGGACTTGCAATTACCGGATTTTTGTGGTAAACTATTACCTTGTGAAATAAAGAGATGCTCCGCTGTTGCCGGGGCGGCATTAAGAGCGTCAAAGATTTTAAAGGAGGTTCACTGAGATGAACGAGATTATCAGGAAGATTGAGACAGAGCAGTTAAAGGAGAGCGTGCCGTCCTTCAACGTGGGAGATACGGTGAGAGTTTCCGCGAAGATCAAAGAGGGAAACCGTGAGAGAATCCAGGTGTTTGAGGGCACTGTGATCAAGAGGCAGAACGGGGGCTTAAGAGAGACCTTTACCGTGCGGAAGAATTCCAACGGCGTGGGCGTTGAGAAGACATGGCCGTTGCATTCCCCGTCGGTTGTGGATGTTCAGGTTGTGAGACGGGGCAAGGTAAGAAGAGCGAAGCTGTACTACTTAAGAGACAGGGTCGGCAAGGCTGCCAAGGTAAAAGAGCTTGTAAAATAAGAGGTATAAAGCGCAGGGGGACAATGAAAATTGTCCCTTTTATCTTCGTATAAAAACAGGGCGGGGAGCTTAGATGTATCAGGAAGAGAAGAGCAGCCGTGTGAGGCTGGTTGTGAACTGGATTGTGGATGTGATTGTGGTGCTCTCCATTGCCTGGTTCGTGGTGTTCGCCATGGGACGGCAGCTCGTCGTGTCAGGGCAGTCCATGGAACCGGAGCTTTCCCAGGGGGAAGTGGTTCTGATGAACCGGATTATCTACCATCTGAGGAAGCCGGATCGCTTTGACATTGTGGCTTTTGAAAAGGACGGGGAAAAGGGGAAGTATTATATTAAGCGGATCATCGGTATGCCGGGGGAGACAATCCAGATAAGGGACGGCGTTGTCTATGTCAATGATCAGATCCTGGAGGCGGAGGACGGGCTTAGGAGGGCGGCCCTGGCGGGCCTGGCCGAGCATCCGGTCACGCTGGGGGAGGATGAATATTTCCTTCTGGGCGACAACCGCGAGAGCAGCGAGGACAGCCGCTTTGTGAATGTGGGCAATGTGAAGGCGGAGCAGATAGGGGGCATTGTGTGGTTTCGGATCCGCCCGCTGAGCCGTTTTGGCCGGCTGGGCTTTTAGGATGTGTCTGAGACATATGTTTTGCAGGATGTGAATGCCGCTTTTTTGCGGGTTAGGAGGTTGACGGTGAATATACAGTGGTATCCCGGCCATATGACAAAGGCCAGGCGGGCGATGAAGGAGGACATGAAGCTCATTGATCTGGTGATCGAGCTGGTGGACGCCAGGGTTCCGCTTGGAAGCCGGAATCCGGATATTGATGAGCTGGCCAGGGGGAAAAGCCGCCTGGTCCTTTTGAATAAAGCGGATCTGGCGGACGAGCGCTGGAACAGGGCCTGGACGGCGTATTTTAAAGAGCAGGGCATACACGCCCTGGAGATCAATGCCCGGAGCGGAATGGGATTGAAGCAGATTTCGCCGCTGGTGCAGGAAGCCTGCCGGGAAAAGCTCGAGCGCGATAAGCGGCGCGGGATTCTGAACCGGCCGATCCGGGCCATGGTGGCCGGGATCCCCAATGTGGGCAAGTCTACTTTTATCAATTCCTTTGCGGGAAAGGCTTGTACAAAGACGGGGAATAAGCCGGGCGTGACCAGAGGGAACCAGTGGATCCGCCTCAACCGGACGCTGGAGCTTCTCGATACGCCGGGGATCCTCTGGCCGAAATTTGAGGATCAGAGCGTGGGGCTCAGGCTGGCCTTTATCGGCACGGTCAATGATGAGATTATTGACCGGGAGGAGCTGGCCGCGGAGCTGCTCCGTTTCTTAAAGGAGCATTATGAGGAGGCGCTTGGCGGACGTTACGGGGAAGAGGCCGGGGCGGAGGCCGATCCGTACCGGGCGCTGGCGCGCATTGCAGAGGCGCGTTCCTGCCGCTTAAAGGGCAATGAGCCTGACACAAAGCGGGCCGCGAACCTGTTTCTGGATGAATTCCGGGGCGGGAAGCTGGGACGGATCACGCTGGAATTTCCGGGAGGAGTAAACAGATGAGGACATGGAAGGGGGAGGCGCTTTTAAAGGAACTGGCCCGCCTGGAGACGATGAAGGAATATGAGCGGCTTTACGCGGACGACGCCTGTATCTGCGGGATCGACGAGGCCGGCCGCGGGCCTCTGGCCGGTCCGGTCGTGGCCGCGGCCGTTGTTCTCCCTAAGGAGTGCGGGATCCTTGGTTTAAACGATTCCAAGAAGCTTTCACCCGCGCGGCGCGAGGCGCTTTATAAGGAGATCCGGGAAAAGGCGGTTTCCTTCGGCGTGGGGGTCGTAAGCCCGGGGGTGATTGACGAGATCAATATCCTTCAGGCCACCTATGAGGCCATGCGGCAGGCGGTTTCCGCGCTCACGGTAAGCCCGGACCGGTTTTTAAATGACGCGGTTGTGATTCCTGGGATCGAGGCGGAGCGGCAGGTGAGTATCGTGAAAGGGGACGCGAAGAGCGTTTCCATAGCGGCCGCCAGTATTTTGGCCAAGGTGGAGCGGGATCATATGATGGAGGCGTATGACGGGCTCTATCCGCAGTACGGCTTTGCCAGGCACAAGGGCTATGGGACAAAGGCCCATATGGAGGCGATCCGCGCCTTTGGCATGTGCCCTATCCACCGGCGCACGTTTCTTAAAAAAATGGGTGTCAAGGCGTGAGGAGGAAAGCGGAGGATGAGAACCCCCGGGAGGCGGGAAGCCGGTATGAGCGGGAGGCGGCCGCCCGTTTAAGCCGCATGGGATACCGCATCCTGGAGGTAAATTTCCGCTGCCGCCAGGGGGAGATTGACCTGATTGCCATGGAGGGGAATGTCCTTGTTTTCATTGAGGTGAAGTACAGGAGCTCCTTGAGAAGCGGCGATCCGGCGGAGGCGGTTGACGGGAAGAAGAGGGCGCGGATCATCCGCTGCGCTGAGTATTTTATGATGAAGCGCGGTTTTGGCGGGGATACGCCGTGCCGTTTTGACGTGGCGGCGTTTCTGCGGGATGAGGCGGGCGGGGAGATCCGCTTCCGGCTGATCCGGGACGCGTTCTGGACGTAAGGGATGGAGGCGGCCGGCGGTTCAGACCGCTCATAACCGTTCCCGGGCAATCCGGACGGTTGCGGCAGAGCTGCGTATAAGTTTTGCCGGCCGCGCGAAAATGTGGGCGGCGGCTGGCGTCTGCGCGGCAGGGAGGAGAGGACAAAAAGGATGGATGTGAGACGCAAGGGCGGCGCGCCGGTTCTGGAGGTAAAGAAGGAAAACGGCGTGACCTTTTTATCGTTCCCGCTCCTGGAGCGGACGGGGCTTGTAAAGCACGCGTTTTCCACACGGTTGGGGGGCGTGAGCCAGGGCGATTTTGCGACGATGAATTTTTCGTTTACAAGGGGCGACGACCGGGAGGCGGTGCTGGAAAATTACAGCCGCATGGCAGGGGCGCTCGGCGTCTGCCGGGAGCGCATGGTCCTGACATGGCAGACCCACACGACGAACGTGCGGCGCGTATATGTCGGGGACGCCGGAAAGGGCATTGTGCGGGAGCGGGATTACCGGGATGTGGACGGATTGATCACGGATATTCCGGGAATGACGCTGGTGACATTTTTTGCGGACTGCGTTCCCCTGTATTTTCTGGATCCGGTGCATAAGGCGATCGGGCTGTCGCATTCCGGATGGCGCGGGACCGTGAGGCGCATGGGAGCCGTGACGATTTCTGAGATGGAGCGCGCGTTCGGTACGCGGCCAAATGAGGTCCTGGCCTGCGTCGGGCCGAGCATCTGTAAGGACTGCTATGAGGTGGGAGACGATGTGGCGGGGGAATTTGAGGCGGCTTTCTCTGCCGCCGCCTGTGCGCGGATGCTGACGCCGAAGAAAAATAAGAAATTTTTTCTGGATCTGTGGGAGGCGAACCGGACCGTCCTTCTGGAGGCCGGCGTGAGGGAGGATCATCTGTCCGTGACGGATATCTGTACATACTGCAATCCCGGGCTTTTATTTTCCCACCGCAGGAGCGCGGAAAGAAGAGGAAATCTCTGCGCGTTTTTATCGCTTATATAACGAAACAACTCAGGCGGCGGGTAAGAAGATCCCCTGTCTGAAGTTTGAACGGTTGAAAATGTTAAAAGAAAACGGAGTCAGGCGCGCGTAGGCAGACCTGGCTCCGTTTCCGATCCTGAAAGGAATCGTTCAATTGATGAAATCGTTTCGGGCAGAGCGGGCTTTATTTACCTGCCATCTGCTTTTCCTGGGCCTCGATCATCTTCTTAACCATATAACCGCCCACAGATCCGTTCTGCGCAGAGGTTAAGTTGCCGTTATAGCCGTTGGACAGCGGTACGCCGAGCTCGCTGGCTACCTCCATCTTGAACTTGTTCATGGCTTCCTTTGCCTCCGGTACGTTTGTTTTGTTGTTTGTTGTAGACATAATAAACGCCTCCTTTTCATCTGTTTTGCCCATGTGATTGTGTGTGTGTTTCATGGGCTGTTCTTTATGCTACATTCCTAGTATGGCGCTGAGAAGAAATAATACACTAGAAGCTTTTGGTAACCAAATGATGCATTTGAATACAGATTTGTTTTGGGAACGCGTAAGAATTTTTAGCTTGTATCTCGTGCGATTACATACTATAATAGATAAAATGCAATTGTTCAGAGATAGACGGACGATTACGATAAAATAAAAAATAACGGGGGGCGTGATCGATGCGGGTGATAGCGGGAAGCGCCAGACGGCTTCGGTTAAAGACCATTGACGGGATGGAGACAAGACCCACGACGGATCGGATAAAAGAGACGCTTTTTAATATGATACACGATGATCTGTACGGCTGCGCGTTTTTGGATCTGTTTGCCGGAAGCGGCGGGATTGGGATTGAGGCGCTCAGCCGCGGGGCAAAGTCCGCTGTTTTTGTGGAAAAGGATAAGAGGGCGGCCTCATGCATCCGCGAAAACCTCGCCGCGACCCGCCTGGCGGACCGGGCTCTGGTGATGTGCTGCGACGCGGCGGCGGCGCTTTCGCGCCTGGAGGAACGGGGGCAGGCGTTTGATTTTGTTTTCATGGATCCGCCGTACGGGCGCGGGCTGGAATGCGGGGCGCTTTCTTACCTTGCGCATTCGGCCCTGGCGGACGGAAATACGAGGATCATCGTGGAGACGTCGATCGGGACGGATACCAGTTATCTTGCCAAATTGGGCTTTACCCTTGCGAGGGAAAAGATATATAAAACTAACAGGCACTTATTTATTACCAAAGGAGAAGCAATGAAATGAAGACAGCAATTTACCCGGGCAGCTTTGATCCGGTGACGCTCGGTCATTATGATATTATTGAACGTTCTTCCCAGATTTTTGACAGGGTGATCGTCGGGGTTTTGAAGAATCATGCAAAATCTCCGTTGTTTTCTGCCTCGGAACGTGTTAAGATGTTAGAGGACGTGACAGCGGGGCTGCCGAATGTGGAGGCGCGGTCCTTTAACGGCCTTTTGATTGATTTTGTCCGTCAGAACAAAGCGAGCGTCATTGTGCGGGGACTCCGCGCGATCACGGATTTTGAGTATGAGCTGCAGTTGGCGCAGATGAACCGGGTGATTGCGCCTGAAATTGATACATTATTTTTAACGACAAATCTGAAGTATGCATATTTAAGCTCCAGCACGGTGAAGGAGGTCGCCAGGTACGGCGGCGATATTTCGGCCTTCCTGGATCCGGGCGTCGCGAAGCTGGTGGCCGCGAAATATGCGTCTGTTTCCCGGTAAACAGGCGGTAGGTTAGAATGTACTCTCAGAGTCTCCCCGCACCTGCCTTGCGGCTGATTTTCCGAGAGCACATTAGAGAGGTAAGGAGAGATGCTATGAGCAGGATTGAACAAATTATCAATGAGATTGAAGAATATATTGATAGCTGTAAATTCCAGGCATTGTCAAACTCCAAGATCCTTGTCAATAAGGAGGAGCTGGAGGAGCTTTTGGTGGAGTTGCGCCTGCGGGTTCCTGAGGAGATCAAGAAGTACCAGAAGATCATCAGCAATCAGGACGCGATTTTGAGGGAAGCGCGCACCCAGGCGGACGCGATGGTGGCAGAGGCGACGGCCCAGACGAATGAGCTGGTGAATGAGCATGAGATCATGCAGCGGGCCTACGCGGAGGCGAACAGCATTATCGAGCAGGCGCAGGCGCAGGCGCAGGCCATTGTAGACGGCGCGGTGACAGAGGCGAACAATATCCGCCAGGGCTCGGTGCAGTATACGGATGAGATGCTGGGAAGCCTGCAGACCATTATCAAGCATTCCATGGACGGGGCGCAGGGGCGCTTTGAAGCGTTCATGAGTTCCATGCAGTCCAGCTTTGACATCGTTTCCTCTAACCGGAACGAGCTGGCCGGAAGCGTGATCCGGGAGCCGGAGACAGAGGCCGCCGCGCCCTACATGGGCGGGGAAGCGCCGATGGAGTAGGCGCCCCGGCCTGCGGCCAGGATCCAGCCGTACAAGCTTAAGCGGCTGCGCGGGAACAGGGAGGAATTATAACTGTTCAGGCAGCCTGAACAGTTATGGGAAATTTCAGGCAGCCCGGGCGGTTATGATAAGAAGAATGGCCGCGGCGAGGGCGGCGTGGAGCAGTTTCCAGAGTACATAATGCCGGATAGAAAGTCCGGCATTTTTTATAACCGTGTTTGTCTGGGAAACGCCGGACAGCCCTCCGAAGGCGGCGCAGGCGAGCATGGCGGCGCAGGCGGCCCGTCCGCTTAGGGAAGCCGGCCCGGACATCGAGCGGGCGATGGCGTCTATGCCGATCGTCATCTCCACAATGCCTGACAGGAACGGCTTTATCCGGGCCGGGATGCGGCCGGAGGAGGAGATGAAGGCGGCCAGGATGGAGTAGATCATGAGGAAGCCGCCGATCTTCACCATGATTTCCAGCGCGTTCATCAAAATCTCGTCAAACGGCGCGGGGGCCGGGGCGGCGCGGCGTACCCGGGCGTGGTTTTGCCCAGTCCGGCCGGCTCCTGCGTTTTTCCCGCCCCCGCGCTTTGCAGCCCATTTGACGGGCCGGTTCTGAAGACGGCAGAGCCCCCCGGCTGTGAGGAGAAGAAAAGGGAGCGGGAGATAGAGGGCAAGGGCCGCTTTCCAGAGCGGGATCTCCGGCGCCAGGCGGGGGGCGATATACCCGGCCAGAAACATGGGGCTGGGCCATCCGGCCGCGGCGAGCAGGATACGCCCCTCTTCATTCCGTATGAATCCGCCGCGCAGGAAGTCGGCTGTGGTCTTGGCTCCCATGGGATAGCCGCACAGGAGGCCGGCGATCAGGGCATAGCTCCCCTCCGGAGAGAGGCCGAAACACCTTAAGAGGGGGGCAAAGGGCTTCACGAGCAGCGGGACGCCGCCCCAGGCGACCAGGAGGCTGGAGCAGAGCATAAAGGGCAAAAGCGTGGGCAGTACGACACTCCACCACAGAAGCAGCCCGTTTTTTGCGCCCGTGAAAGAGAGGGCCGGGTGCGTTAAGAGAAGGATCAGGGTCAGGATCGGCAGGATGGGAAGGATGGATTTTTTCATAGCGTTCCGAATAGAATGATTTATATTACTATATGTCCGGGAGCGCCCAAGATATGATGATCCTTTTTCTGATTCTGCTGTCGCTGTTTAATGTGAGCCTGTTTCACTGGCTGGGTCAGGATCCGTCCTTTTACCGGCTGGATGCCTATACCTGGGAGAGCGTGGAGTTCCGCGGCATGCGGCTCGGCCCGGCAATAGCGGGGCTTACGGAGGTGGATTGCGAGCGCCTTTCGGGTTTTATGCTTGACCACGCCTTTGATTTGACGGAGTTTGAGACAGAGGCTGACCTTTCAGGCCCTCTCGAGACGCTTGACATCCTGGACGGCCGCCGGCTTTTGCTGGAGCAGAAATCAGCGGCATACAAAAAGCTGTGCCATGCGTATGAGATCGTATTTTCGGATCTGAAATATTTCCCCATCCCCGCCAGCACCAGGGCGGATACGCCGCCTGTCACTTACGAGGACGGCTGGCAGCAGAAGCGGACCTACGGCGGGGAGCGGGGCCACGAGGGCTGCGATATCATGGGCATGGAGCGTGAGAGAGGCTTTTACCCGGTCATCAGCATCACCGACGGCGTGGTGGAAAAGCTCGGCTGGCTGGAACAGGGCGGCTGGCGGGCAGGCATCCGCAGCCCTTCGGGGCTGTATCTGTATTATGCGCATCTGTTTTCTTATGCGGAGGGCTTAGAGGAGGGAAAGACGGTGCGGGCCGGGGAGCTTTTGGGGTATATGGGCGATTCCGGCTATGGGAAGCAGGAGAATACAGTGGGGAATTTTCCGGTGCATCTGCATCTGGGACTTTATCTGAAGACGGATCACTTTGAGGAGATGAGCGTGAATCCGTATTGGGTGCTTAAGTATCTGGAGAAGAGACGGTTGTATTTTGATTATTAGGCTGTAACGATTTGAAGTCAGGCGTGCCATAATTTCTCTGGTTTCTGCAGATTAGCATATCTGGCAAAAAGCTTATATATTCATTTTCAGATGTTGTGAAGAGGGCCGCCGGTTTTCTTACGGATATACTGCCTGCTTCCGGCTGCTTTACTGGCGGGGGCCCTTTTACGACTTTTCCCCGGCCATAAACCGGAACATTTAGAAACATAGTAATTATATGCAAGAGGAACAAAACATTGTACACTTCACCTTTTTCAGAGCGATATATACAAAAAATGAAGGCCCTTCTGGGAAATTCATTTGCGGAGTACGCGGCTTCGTGCTCGCAGCCCCCCTGCTTTGGACTTCGCGTCAATACGCTGAAGTCGGATCCGGACACATTTTACAATAATGCCGCAAAGGCCGGATGGAAGCTTGAGAGGATTGCATGGATTCCCAACGGATTTTATTACGGGGAGGAGATGCGCCCCGGGCGGCATCCGTGGTATTCGGCGGGGCTTTATTATCTGCAGGAGCCGAGCGCGATGACGCCGGCGGCGGTTCTGGGGGTCCGGCCCGGGGAGCGGGTGCTGGATCTGTGCGCGGCCCCGGGCGGGAAGAGCACGGAGCTGGCGGCGGGGCTTAAAGGAGAGGGCGTCCTTTTTGCAAATGATATCAGCGCTTCGAGGGCCAAGGCCCTGCTTAAGAATCTGGAGCTTTTCGGGGCTTCCAATATCTGTGTGCTGAGCGAGACGCCGGAGAGGATTTCCGCACGTTTTCCGGGGTTTTTTGACAAGATTCTGGTCGATGCTCCGTGCTCGGGGGAGGGGATGTTCCGCCGGGATCCGGGGATGGTAAAGAGCTATGAGGAGCGCGGGCCGGAGTATTATATTCCTCTGCAGAGGCAGATTCTCTCGGAGGCAGTGCGGATGCTGGCTCCGGGCGGGCGGCTTTTGTATTCGACCTGCACCTTTGACGAGGAAGAGAATGAGGGATGCATCCGCTTTGCGCTGGATGCGTTTCCGGAGATGCGCCTGGCAGAGATTGAGAAAAAGGATGGTTTTTCGCCGGGCATCGGCATGCCGGAGTGTGTGCGGCTGTTTCCCCACAGGATCCGTGGTGAGGGGCATTTTCTGGCGCTTCTTGAGAAGGCAGGATCCGGGACGGGGGAGGCAGCGGGAGGAGACGGAGGCAGCGCGCCGCTGTCCGGGGGTTCCTGCCGCGCTCAGGAAGGTTTTGGAGCCGGGCGGGCTCTGCGCGGCGCTTTGAGGACATCTCGGGCAGACGGGCGAAGCGGGGGACATGAAGCCTTGACAGGCGTTTCGGATGCGCTCCGTTTTGTGGAAGGATGGGGCGGGAGAGGGCGTTTTGAGCCGGGGCGCGTCCGTCTGGAGCGGGAGAGGCTTTATTATCTTCCGGAAGAGCTCTGTAAAGGCCCGGCGGCGGACCGGGGCGGACTGCGCTATCTGCGGACCGGGCTTTTGCTGGGGGAATTAAAGAGAGGGCGTTTTGAACCCTCCCAGGCGCTCGCCATGGCGCTCCCCCCGGGGGACGGGCCAGGGCGCCTGATGCTCTCATCCGGGGATGAGCGGGTGATCCGCTATTTAAAAGGGGAGACGGTTTCCTTGAGTGAGGATGCGTGTGTATGCGGGATACAGGAAGCCGCCCGGGGCGGGCCGCCGTCCGGGGGCTGGAGGCTGGTCTGTGTGGACGGGTTTCCGCTCGGCTGGGGACGCCTGCACAGCAATATGTTGAAAAATAAGTATTATCCCGGCTGGAGGTGGCAGTAATGGGGAAATCCATGCGGCTTGATAAATTTTTGACGGAAATGAAGTGCGGGAGCCGCAGCGAGGTGAAGGAGCGGATCCGGAAGGGAAGCGCCTGCGTGGACGGACAGGCGGTTTTGGATCCGGGGTTTAAGGTGGATCCGGACAGGATGCGGATTACGCTGAACGGAGCAGCCGTGGGCTGGGCGGAGACGGAATACTATATGCTGAATAAGCCGCCGGGCGTTGTGTCCGCCACAGAAGACGGCCTCCACACGACCGTGGTGGATCTGATTACAGATTCTAAGAGAAAGGATCTGTTCCCGGTCGGGCGTCTGGATATTGATACAGAGGGGCTGCTTCTGATTACAAATGACGGCGCGCTGGCCCACCGTCTGCTTTCTCCGAACCGGAAGGTGGACAAGGTCTACCTGGCGCATGTGACCGGAAGGCTTCCGGAAGATGTGAGAGAGCGGTTTGCAGAAGGGCTGGTTCTTAAGGACGGGACGGCCCTGCGCCCGGCCTCGCTGACATTTTTAAAAGAACCGCGGGAGGCGGGGGAGACAGCCGCAAAGGCTCTCCTTACGATCCGGGAGGGGAAGTTTCATCAGGTGAAACGGATGTTTGAGGCTGTCGGGGGAACAGTTGTGTATTTAAAACGTATTTCCATGGGGCCTCTTTCGCTGGATGAAACGTTAAAGCCCGGCCGGTACCGGGCGCTTACGCAGGACGAGCTTCGCAGTCTGGAGCGTGTCTGAAACATCATCCCGCTATCTGATTTGGGTCAATTATAAGAGTTTGCGGCCTGGCCGCCGCCATAGGAGGATTTCATATGATGTTGGAAGGAAAAAGGGCTGTTTTGTTTGATCTGGACGGCACACTGGTGGATTCAATGTGGATGTGGAAGGCCATTGATATCGAATTTCTCGATCGGTTTGGTTACACATGCCCCGACGATTTGCAGACGATGATTGAAGGGATGAGCTTCTCAGAGGGCGCCGCGTATTTTAAGGAGCGCTTCAGGCTCCCGCTTACGGTAGAAGAGATCAAGGAGATCTGGATCGGGATGTCCATTGACAAATACCGGACCAGCGTCCCGTTTAAGCCTGGCGCCGAGGCGTTTCTAAAGGAATTGCGCGCGCGGGGGATACGGATCGGGATAGCCACGAGCAACGAGAGAGGGATTGTGGATACAGTCCTGCATTCATTGAAGGCTGAGCAGTATTTTGACGCCATCACCACGGCCTGCGAGGTGTCGGCCGGAAAGCCTTCCCCGGATATCTATTTAGAGGCGGCCAGGCGCGTGGGGGCGGCTCCGTCGGAGTGCATGGTATTTGAGGATGTGCCGGCCGGAATCCTGGCGGGCAAACGCGCCGGCATGGAGGTCTGCGCCGTGGAGGACGCGGCTTCGAGCCACCTGGGAGGGGAGAAGAGGCGGCTGGCGGATTATTACATACGCGATTATGAGGAGCTGCTGGCCGGGAGAGAATGCGCAGTGACAACAGAAACCATAACTGAAACGGAGCTTCAATAACCATGACAAACGAATTTTTACCGATTACCAGACAGGACATGCAGTCGCGCGGCTGGGAGTCCTGCGATTTTGTCTATGTGACAGGCGATGCCTATGTGGATCACCCGTCCTTTGGACATGCAGTCATAAGCCGCGTCCTGGAATCGCACGGCTACCGGGTGGGGATCATCCCCCAGCCGGACTGGAATGACCCGGAGAGCGTGCGTATCCTTGGCGAGCCGAGGCTCGGCTGGCTGGTGACAGCCGGAAATATGGATTCCATGGTGAACCATTATTCCGTGTCCAAAAAGCGGCGGGAAAAGGATTCCTACACGCCGGGCGGCGTGATGGGAAAGCGCCCGGACTATGCGACGATTGTGTACTGCCGCCTGATCCGCGCTGTTTCCGAAAAGCCTGTGATCATCGGGGGGATCGAGGCCAGCCTGCGCCGCCTTGCGCATTACGATTACTGGTCCGGGAAGATGAAGCGGTCCATTCTTCTGGAGAGCGGGGCGGATCTCATTTCCTACGGCATGGGGGAGCGGTCGGTTGTGGAGATCGCGGACGCCTTAAACAGCGGGATTGACGTAAAGGACATCACCTTTGTGGACGGTACGGTATACCGGGCGGCGGATCTGTCGTCAGTCTATGATGAGATCCGGCTCCCGTCGTATGAGGAGCTCAAAAAGGATAAGGAAAGCTATGCAAAAAGCTTCATGATCCAGTACCGGAATACGGATCCGTTTTCGGGAAAACGCCTCGCGGAGCCGTACGGGGCGTCGCTTTACGTGGTGCAGAATCCGGCCGCGGCCCCTCTTTCCCAGACGGAAATGGATGACGTGTATGCCCTGCCGTATATGCGGCGCTGCCATCCGTCGTATGAGGCGGCGGGCGGCGTTCCGGCGCTTTCCGAAGTGAAATTCAGCATTATCAGCAACCGCGGCTGCTTTGGCGGGTGCAGCTTCTGCGCCCTTACGTTCCATCAGGGGCGGATCGTGCAGACCAGGAGCCATGAATCCATTCTGGCAGAGGCCAGGCTTCTCACGCAGGATCCGGATTTTAAGGGGTATATCCACGATGTGGGGGGCCCGACGGCGAATTTTTACCACCCTGCGTGTGAAAAGCAGACGCGCTTCGGGGCCTGCCCGGACAGACAGTGCCTGTTTCCAGAGCCCTGCAAAAATTTAAATACGGATCACAGCGGCTATATTTCCCTGCTGAAAAAACTGCGCGCGCTCCCGGGGGTGAAAAAAGTCTTTATCCGTTCCGGGATCCGTTTTGATTACCTTCTGGCAGAGGAGAGCCGGGCGTTTCTTAAGGAGCTGTGCCAGTACCATGTGAGCGGCCAGCTTAAAGTGGCCCCGGAGCACATCGCGGATCCGGTGCTGAAACGCATGGGAAAGCCGGAAAATGCGGTTTACCGCCGCTTTATGAAGGAATACTATGATATGAACAGGCGTCTGGGCATGAAGCAGTACCTGGTTCCGTACCTGATGTCGTCGCACCCGGGCTCGGGCCTTAAGGAGGCGATCGCGCTGGCTGAGTATCTCCGCGATCTGGGCTACATGCCGGAGCAGGTGCAGGATTTCTACCCGACCCCGTCCACGCTGTCCACCTGCATGTATTACACAGGCTATGATCCCAGGACCATGGAGAAGGTCTATGTGCCGGTAAATCCCCATGAAAAGGCCATGCAGAGGGCGCTGATCCAGTACCGGAATCCAAAGAATTACCGGCTGGTGCTGGAGGCGTTGAAGGCCGCGGGGCGGACGGATCTGATCGGATTCGGGAAAACATGCCTGATCCGGCCGGAACGCGGCGCGGCGGGCCGTAAAGAGGCGCAGGGAAAGGGCGGCGCATCTGGAAAAGCGTGTCTGGAAAAGCCCAAAAAGAAGAAAACGATACGCAATATACACAAAAAGCAGGACAAAGGAGGGAATCGGATTTGAAAATCGCAATCATTACAGGCGCTTCTTCCGGCATGGGACGGGAGACAGCCGTGCAGCTTTCGGATCGCTTTGGCGGTCTGTCGGAGATCTGGATCGCGGCCCGCAGGGGCGATCGCTTAGACGCGCTGGAGGACGTGCTTCCTGTACCGGTGAGAAAATTTGCCATTGATCTGACAAAGCCGGATGAGCTTAACGTGCTTTCCGAAGCGCTCCGCGCGGCAAAACCGGATGTAAGAATCCTGGTCAACGCATCGGGATACGGGAAGATCGGGCCGGCGGGCGGCGTGCCCTTAGAGGAGGAAACGGGAATGGTGCGCTTAAACTGCGAGGCGCTGCTGGCAGTTACCCACATCGCGCTCCCCTATATGGGCCGCGGCGGGCGGATCCTCCAGTACGCTTCCTCCGCCGCCTTTCTGCCGCAGCCCGGATTTGCGGTGTACGCGGCCACCAAGGCATTTGTCTTAAGCTACAGCCGCGCGTTAAACGAAGAGCTCAAATCCCGGGGGATCCGGGTGACGGCCGTATGCCCCGGCCCGGTGAAGACGGAATTTTTCTCGATCGCCGAGACGACAGGAAAGATGCCTCTGTATAAGCGCCTGACCATGGCGAACGCATCGCGCGTGGTGAAGCTCGCCGTCCGGGACAGCGCGATGGGAAAAACGGTTTCGGTCTACGGGCCGGTGATGAAGGCGTTCCGGCTGCTCTGCAAAATCGCGCCCCACGGGCTTTTGCTGAACGCCATGACAGCGCTTGCGCCCGCCTGCGCCGCCGGACAAAAGAAAGGATGAGACGATTGAAGAGAGTAAAAAAAGGAGAGTACGGCTACCGCAATGCATTTAAAAAGCGCCAGTGCCTGATCGTCTTTGTACTGATCCTGTTTATCCTGGGCCAGCTCGGGGCGCGCTATATGGCGCAGGCGCAGGCGGTCAGAAACATCCTCACCGTGATGGCGATCCTGACGGTCCTGCCCGCCGCCAACGCAGCCTCCCCGCTTGTGGCCTGCTTAAAATACAAGACGCCTCCCCGCGGCTTTTATGACACGTATTCCGCATATGAAGAGAAATTCATCATGCTCTACGATCTGGTGCTGACCACGAAGGACGATGTGCTGCCCATGGACGCCATCGCCGTACACCCCACAGGCATATACGCCTACTGTGTCAACAAAAGAGCGGATGCAAAGCGGGCGGAAAAGGCGCTCAACGAGATTTTGACGGCCCAGAAGCTCGATCCCAATATGCGGGTGACAAACGAATTAAAAACCTTTGACAAGCGCATAAAAAGCTTAAAGCCAGCCTCCGAATATGAGGATGACGGGACCGTGGAATATGCGGTCCGGGTGCTTAAAAGCCTTTCGATGTGACATTTGGGCGTGTGAACAGCAGCCTACAGGGCGCTTCCATGCAGCAGAGCATGTTTGAACGATCATAAGACTGGAGAGGAATCGATGCAGACCGTAACCATCACCGAACAGGAGGCCGGACAGCGCCTCGATCATTTTCTGGGAAAATATTTAAGCCGGGCCGGCAAGGGCTTTGTCTATAAAATGATGCGCAAAAAGAACATCACCCTCAACGGGAAAAAATGCGGCGGGGATGAGCGCCTTAAGCCGGGCGACGAGATCCGTCTCTTCCTGTCTGACGAGACGATCCGCGCCTTTTCTGAGATAACGGTGCAGGAGGTGAAAAAGACGCCTCTTGCGATCGTCTACGAGGATGCGCACATCCTTCTGATTAATAAGCCGGCCGGGATGCTGTCCCAGAAAGCGCGCCCCGAAGACGAATCGCTGGTGGAATATATCATCCGCTACCTGCTGGACTCCGGAAATCTTACAGAGGAGTCCTTAAAGCGCGTAAAGCCCTCTGTCTGCAACCGTTTAGACCGCAATACGAGCGGCCTTGTGATTGCCGGGAAATCCCTGCAGGGGCTTCAGATCATGTCAGACCTGATCAAAAGCCGCGCGATTGGGAAATTTTATCTGTGTATTGTAAAAGGCGCGCTTAAGCAGCCCGTCCGGCTGTGCGGATGGCTTTTAAAGGATGAGAGGAACAATCAGGTCAGGGTGTTTGCAGAAGGGGCGCCCCGCCCGCAGGAGGCTGTGCCTATCCGCACCGCGTACCGGCCGCTTAAAAGCGACGGGCGCTATACGCTTCTGGAGGTGGAGCTTGTCACCGGCCGCCCGCACCAGATCCGGGCGCATCTGGCTTCCATCGGCCATCCGATCGCCGGCGATCCCAAATACGGCGATTCTGCGGTCAACCGCGAGGTGAAGAAAAAATACCGCACAGACTCCCAGCTTCTCCACGCCTGGCGTCTCGTGATGCCGGACGGGCTTGCCGCGCCGCTTTCGCATCTTTCCGGCAGGGAATTTACGGCGGATATGCCGGAGAGTATGCGGCGCATGGCGGCGGGGATGCATTGTGATAAAGGCGGGCGGTTTCATATGGCAAGAAAGACAGGCGTCGAAATTCAGGATTTTGAAAAGCTGTCATGCTCTGGAACATGCTCCGCAAATGGTTCTCACGCCGGCCCTGGAGGCAGAGGGAATAGCGCCGGATCAGGGAGTGAAAGTAACGGTTCAAGGCCATCTGAACGGTTACGGATGAAAACAGAAAAATGAGGTATAGTGAAATGAGCGATGTAACAGAACGTTTTTTGCGCTATGTATCCTTTGACACACAGTCAGAGGAAAGCAGTATGAGTACGCCGAGCACGGACAGGCAGCTCGATCTGGCAAGGGCGCTTTTGCGGGAGCTGCGGGATATGGGGGCGTCAAATGCCCGCATGGATGAATACGGCTATGTCTACGCCGCGATCCCCGCGAACCGCCCTGAGCTTGAAAAAGCGCCGGCCCTGGGCTTTATAGCCCACATGGACACAGCGCCCGCCATGTCGGGCAGGCATGTGAAGCCGCGCATCGTAGAAGCGTATGACGGCGGGGACATTGTCCTCAACAGGGAGCTGGGCATCACGATGCGGCGGGCTGATTTCCCCTGTCTCGGGGAATGCGTGGGCCAGGATCTGATCGTGACAGACGGAACCACCCTTTTGGGGGCGGACGACAAGGCGGGGATTGCGGAGATCATGGCCATGGCGGCCCGTCTGCTCTCGAATCCCGGGATCCCGCGCGGGCCGGTCTGCATCGCCTTCACCCCGGATGAGGAGATCGGAAGGGGCGCGGATCACTTTGACGTCACGGGCTTTGGCGCGGCGGCGGCCTATACGGTGGACGGCGGCCCGATTGGCGAACTGGAATATGAAAATTTCAACGCCGCTTCAGGCGCCGTGTCCATAAAAGGCGTCTCTATCCACCCGGGAGATGCAAAAGGGCGGATGAGAAACGCCATTTTGCTGGGAATGGAATTCCAGAGCCTGCTCCCGGCCGCGGAAGCGCCCATGTATACAGAAGGATATGAGGGTTTCTTTCACCTTGATCATTTCACAGGGGACGTGGAAAACGCCAGGATGGAGTATATCATCCGGGATCATGACCGGGAGCGGTTCGAGGGCCGCAAGCGCCTCTTTCAGGCCGCCGCATCGTATCTGAACACGAAATACGGCGGGGGGACGTTAGAGGCGTCGGTAAAGGATTCCTATTATAATATGAAGGAACAGATAAAGCCCCACATGTATCTGATTGAGATGGCCAGCGAGGCCATGAAAGATGCGGGGATCGAGCCGCGGGTCGTGCCGATCCGTGGCGGCACTGACGGGGCCAGGCTTTCTTATATGGGCCTCCCATGCCCCAATCTCTCCACCGGAGGCTATCATTACCACGGGAAATTTGAATACATCCCGGCGCAGTCCATGGAGAAGATGACCGATGTGCTTGTGGGGATTGTAAAACGGGCGGCGGCCGTTCAGGCTGTCTGACCTATGTACTCCCGGAATCTCAAAAGATCAGGTATGGCGGGGCTTCGGGAGTACATACATAAATTTGGAGGTAAAAAGTATGAAAAAAGGCATCGCGATCGTGACATGCGCTGTGAGTATGTCTCTTTACTGCGGCGGGATCGCCTCTGCCGGACCGGCGGCAGAGATAGAAAGCAGGGAAGAGGAAGGCGGGGAGATGTCCGACGGGGCGCAGACAGGGGAAGCGGTTCCGGCAGAGGACGAGATCCTCATCCGCATGGTGGGGGATGATCTTATCCATCAGCCGATCTTCAGCCAGAGCCTCCTTGGAGACGGCGGCTACGATTTTGATCGGATTTTCGAGCCGATGAAGGAGGACTTTGCGTCAGCGGATGTGGCCATCCTCAATCAGGAGACGATTCTCATAAAGGATTACAGCCAAGTGAGCTCCTATCCCATGTTCGGGAGCCCCGACGCGCTGGGGCATGCCATCGCAAAGGCCGGCTTTGACGTGGTGGCCCATGCGACGAACCACACCATGGATAAAGGCGTGACAGGCATTCTCGATACCATCGGCTTCTGGGAGACGAATTATCCGGAGATGGTGTATCTCGGGATCCACAAGGACGCCGCTGATTCCGATATCCGCTATATGGACGTAAAGGGCGTCCGGCTTGGCTTTGTCAATTATACCTACGGCCTAAACGGCCTGGAGGGCCGCCGCCGCGGCAGGGAGTACCTGGTGGATCTGCTGGGCGACGGCGGGATCGAGGGAACGCTTCATGAGGCGAAGGACAACAGTGATTTCCTGATTGCCATCCTGCACGCGGGAAATGAGTACGTCCACACGCCCACCGCGTACCAGAGAAAGCAGATCCAGCGCTTCATCGACAACGGGGCGGACATTGTATTCTGCGCCCACCCGCATGTGCTGGAGCCGTACCAGATGCTGACCACCCCTTCCGGACATACGGGGCTGGTGTATTACAGCCTGGGAAATTATGTGTCTGCGCAGAACGAGTTGGCCTGCGTCCTGGGCGGGATGGCCGAGGTGCGGCTGAAACGCGGAGAGGACGGGACTGTGGCTGTCTCGGATTACGACTTAATTCCACTGGTGACCCATCAGGAATTTAGAAATTTTACGACCTATAAGCTGGCTGATTACCCGGCTGAGCTGGAGGCGCGCCATGAGCTGCGCGGCAAGGGCTTCAGCGCCGGGGCGATGTGGGAGCTGTTCGGGAGGGCGGCGCCGCGGTGGTAAGATCGGAATGCATAGTGAGTCATCTCATGACGTCGGGGTCAAAAGGTCTTTTGACCCCTGATGCCTTCTGTGCTAGAGCGTGTTTGAAAAATCATTCCCGCCATCTGCACGCCCCACTTTGCGGCATATTTGTGCCAAATTCACTTAACGCAGCCCGCTGCGCCGCGTTCATTTGGCACAAATCTCCCACAAAGCGGAACGCACATCTGGCAGAAAGCAATTTTCAAACACGCTCTAGCGCACGCTGCGCCGATCCCCCTGATTCATGTAATACTGCCTCTTATCCTCATACATCCGTTTTTCCGCTGCTTTTACGATATCCGTAACCAGGGCCTTTTTTCCGCCGGACGCCGTTCCCACTGAGACATGGTATCCGGCTGTGGCCGCCTTCTCCTTTGCCTGGCTGGCTTTTTCTCCTGCCGTGCGTTCATCTGCTTCGGAAAAGGCCAGAAATTCATCGCCGCCGATACGGTAGACCGACCCGTCGCCAAAGGCTTCGACCATGGCGTCTGCCACGAACTGCAGCATTTTGTCCCCGGCATGATGGCCCTGGCTGTTGTTCAGCTCGTGAAGGCCGTTCGCATCGGCGTAAACACAGGAGAGGCATTCCGGCCGGTTGCCTGAATACAATTCCAGGGCCTGCTCATAGGCGTTCCTGTTTTTCAGATTCGTAAGCATATCCGTGCTCGCTATATTTTTGATGGCCCGCAGCTCCTTCTGCGTGCGGATGACATCCCACCAGGCGTGTATAAACAGCAAGGCAGCCTCATAAATCCCCAGGCACAGCAATATTTTCCTTATGTAGATCGCCTCGCTGAGGACAATGCGCTCCGGAACCGTCAGCATAACAAACCACTTGTTAATGCCAACGGGTTCATAGGCCGCATACAGGTACTCGCCGGTGCTTTCAGATAAGTAGGCGGATACCCCGCCGCTGCCTTCCGCAAAATCTTTGATGATCTGGTCTCTTTGAAAGCCTTTTTTGATCTCGCGGCCATGGAACGACTCGGAAGTTCCCCGCGTGCTGTGCAGTGTATCCATGATAAACTGTTTATTTTTTATATCGATAATAAAAAGAGAGGCATTGCTATCCAGAGCATTTACTTCAATATAATTGGGTATGTCGTTAAGCTCTGTCACCCCAAACAGGATCCCCTGAGTTTCGCCGTCGATGACAATGGGGACATTGGAAAATAAAACCGGATGCTCCGGATCCAGGTTATCCGGTTCGATATCTGTAATAAAGGCGCCTTTTTCAGCCAGCGCGTCAAAGGTAATCCCATTTACGGGATCGGCCAGGGTTCCGTCCTGCTGGATAATCTGGTTGTCTGGCAAAATGATGCCCAGCCTGGAAATCATATCAATGTTTTCATGGGGCGCCAGGATATTCATCAGATGCGCCGAATCCTCCAGGCCCTCCTGTGCAATGATATCCGCCAGTATCTCCAGATGATCCCGGAGGGAAGAAAACTGCCGGTACACGTTTTTGCCTGACTCCTCGGCTTCCTGCCTCAGTGTCCTCAGACAGCTCTCCACAGAGTGGGAGCGCAGTAATCCGAAGACGACAAAAAAGCCGATTGCGACAAGCAGCTTAAGGGCGGCGGATGCCAGGAGATTTTTTGTGCCCTGACGGGTAAGTTTTTCCATTATATTTTGTGATCTCATCTTAAAGCTCATCTTTTGCTTCCTCACTTTATAAATCCCCGCGCGGGGAAGAATTCCAATATGCTACTCTTAACAATAATCTCCAATCCTATCGTACCATATATTTTAAAGGCTTTCAAGTTGCAGCGGCAATTTGCATGTGTTATAATGCCAAAAGGTTATAACAGATCAGACCGTTATGAGAGGAGGCTGAAATGACAGGGAGGATGAACCAGCCGGAAAAGGCGGCCCGGTTATTTGGCGGATGGCAGGAAACCATGATATGGTCCTGCCTCCAGGGCGTGATGGGGGCGATCTTTGCAAATTCTGAAAAAGAGCCGGATTCCGCTATGGCGCTGTTGGGCGATTTTTGTTTTTTGGCGGGCCGGCCGGATAAATCATTGGCTTCACAGGCGCTTGAGCTGGCGGGGCGGAATTTTATGATCGCAGTTCCCCAAAACAGGGGCTGGTCGGATGTGATTGAAGCGTGTTACGGGAAACGGGCCGTAAAAACGGTCCGGTACGCGGTAAAGAAAGAGCCGCAGGTATTTGACAGGAAGAGGCTGCAGGCAGCCGTGGACGGGCTGCCGGACGGATACAGCCTTAAAATGATGGATGAAGCGCTGTTTTGGCGCTGCCGGGAGATCAGATGGTGCAGGGACTGGGCCGCGCAGTATGAAGATTTTGCCGCATATCAGAAATACGGTCTGGGGGCGGTTATCTTAAAAGACGGGGAGCCTGTTTCCGGGGCGTCGTCATATTCTGGTTATATCAGGGGCATAGAGGTAGAGATTGACACAAGAGAGGATTACCGGAGACAGGGCCTGGCCCTCGTGTGCGGGGCAAAGCTGATTCTGGAATGCATAAAGCGGGGCTGGTATCCGAGCTGGGACGCGCAGAACCCGTGGTCGGCGGCCCTGGCGGAAAAGCTGGGCTACCATCTGGATCATGCGTATGAGGCATATGAGATCACAAAAGGCGCTGTCTGAAGCACTATAAGGAGGAATAATGATGAGAAGACACAGGCGGTGTGGGGTAATAAAGAACAGATGGTTTGTTTTAGCGCTTTTTTTAGCAGGCATGATGACCGCGTGCAAAAAGGAGCTGCCCGCGCAGCTTCTGGAAGCGGGGGCGGCCGGTAGTTCGGCAAATGAGGAGGAAACACTGTCCTTAAAAGGGGCGGGCGGGGAGGAAGAGCCGGTCAGCGATCCGGAGGCTCTGCTGCCCGCGGACGAAGCGGCGGCGCAGCCGGGAAACGGGGGCGAAAAGGCGGCCCAGATAACAGGCGCTCCGGCAACCGGGGCGCGGGAGCCGGACGCGGCGCAGGATGAAAGAGCGGACAGCCTGAAAAAACGGTTTGGAGAAAGCTGCATTGCAGAGCAGACATTCGAGACAGAGCTCAGCGAGTATGACGGCCCGGTCTTTTTTGTCCCGCTCGCGCCCTCGGATGAGAATCCGGAGTTCACGGTCCGGCTGATGCAGGGGGAAGAGATCCTGGCCGAGATACCGCCCTTTGTCCCGGACAGCCTTTCCGGGCAGGCATTTAAAAGCCTTGACGCCGTTTCCTTTTATGATGTAAATTATGACGGCAATACAGATGTGGTGTGGATTGCGACCTATGGAACGGCAGGCGCCGCGTCCGTTTACTACGGCTATGGCCGGGATACAGAGGATTCTGCCCCGTATTTCGTAGCCCAGGAGGCGCTGTCGGCTCAGATTTCGTCCCAGGTAACGCCTCTGACAGTCCCGGAGATCCGGAGATCCCTCTCAGGCGGAAAGAAAAACGGCCAGTTTGCCAGCTACCAGGAGGCATACAGGGCGGTGAGCCGGCTCTGCGATCTGGAGGACACAGAAGGGATGATGATGTATGATCTGATCGATTTTGACGGGGACGATATACCAGAGCTGGTCGCCGGAGTCAACGGTTTTTATACAAGCCTGTACACCTACAGCGGCGGAACGGTTTATACTGTGATGGACGGCTGGCGGTACGGCGTGATGGGAAATGCGGGATATGAATACCAGCCGGGAAAAAACCGTCTGAGAAATTATAACAATGATTATGCGGGGGCCATTGTGTACGCCACATACATGGAAATGGACGATTCGCATACAATGAAGACCGTGGCAGAGATAAAAACCGTCAATTTCGACGACGCCAACCAGAACGGCATGCCGGATGAGGATGAGATGAATTCTATTGGCTGTTACGGGATAAGCTATATTAACGGCAGGGAAGCCGCACCGGAAGAATGCGCGGCCCTTGACGCGGGCGAATACGTCTTTATTCAGGGAACCAAACGCTTTGAGGAGCTTAAAGACGCGCTGCGCTGAGGGCTGCCCCGGCGTAAACAGCGCCCGCGATTGAATGTGAGACGGAAACATAAAGAAAGATTATGGAAAGAAGATGTGACAATGAAAAAGACAGATAAGACGGGACTGGTATTAGAAGGCGGCGGGATGCGCGGGATTTATACAGCCGGCGTCCTGGATGTTTTTCTGGAGCATGAAATAGAGTTTGACGGCGTGATCGGCGTATCGGCCGGAGCAATCCACGGCTGTTCCTTTGTCTCCGGGCAAAAGGGGCGCAGCATCCGCTATTATAAAAAATACTGCAACGACAAGCGCTTCGTAAGCTTCCGGAACCTGATCCTCACAGGCGATATCGCAGGCGAGCAGTTCTGCTACCATGAGATTCCGGAGCGCCTTGATCCATACGATTTTGAAGCGTTCAACGCCTCAAAAACAGAATTCTACGTAACCTGCAGCAACGTGGAGACAGGAAAAGCAGAGCATCTCCCGATCACGGACATGAGAGCCCAGGTAGATCTGATGCGCGCCTCCGCCTCCCTTCCGTACGCCTCCCGCATCGTGCGGGCAGAGGGGATGAAGCTTTTGGACGGCGCCTGCACAGACAGCATACCTGTAGGCGCGTTTCACAGGCTGGGCTTTAGGCGGCTCGTCGTCATCATGACGCGCCCCAGGGGCTATGTAAAAAAGCCGGAGCGCAGATGGCTGCCCGGAATCTATTACCGGCGCTACCCGGCCTTTGCGAGAGCCCTGCGCCGCCGTCACGAGAACTATAACCGCACAGTGCGCCAGATCGAACGCCTGGAAGCCGCCGGAAAGCTCTTTGTCATCCGCCCCAGCATGGCGCTGGAGCTGAAACGGACGGAGCATGATGTGAAGAAGCTTGATGCGGCGTATGAGCTCGGGAGGGCGGATGCGCTGCAGAGGATGGAAGGGATTAAGAAGTGGCTTGGGATTTAACCGAAGGTATTGATTTATACCCTGATCTTTAGTATATTATTTTATAGATTTTGGCGGATCGCTTTTACGCGACGCGTCCGCCCCCGGAAGGGGGATATCACAGCAAAGGAGAGTGGTTTCATGATTCAGGTAGCGGTAGATGCGATGGGAGGAGATCATGCGCCGGGCGAGATTGTGGCCGGGGCGGTTATGGCTGTGAATGCCAGGCAGGATATCCGGGTAATGCTTGTCGGAAAGCAGGACGCCGTATCGGCGGCGCTTTCAGGGCATACATATAACAGGGAGCAGATAGAGGTGGTCCACGCGTCGGAGGTGATCGAGACGGAGGAGCCGCCGGTGAACGCCATCCGCAAAAAGAAGGACTCCTCGATTGTCGTGGGTATGAACCTGGTGAAAAAGGGCGGGGCGGACGCCTTTGTGTCAGCCGGAAGCTCCGGGGCGATACTGGTCGGGGGGCAGGTGCTGGTCGGACGCTTAAAGGGCGTGGAGCGTCCGCCTCTGGCCCCGCTGATTCCGACTGAGACAGGCGTTTCCCTTCTGATTGACTGCGGGGCGAATGTGGACGCGAGGCCGTCCCACCTTGTCCAGTTTGCGAGGATGGGATCCATCTATATGGAGCACGTGATGGGCGTCAAAAGACCCAGGGTGGCGATCGTCAATATCGGCGCGGAGGAGGAGAAGGGGAATGCCCTGGTAAAGGAGACGTTCCCGCTTTTAAAGGCATGTGAGGACATCAACTTTACAGGGAGCATTGAGGCGCGGGAGATCCCGCACGGCGGAGCGGATGTGGTGGTGTCCGAGGCGTTTGTGGGGAATGTGATTCTGAAACTGTACGAGGGAGTAGGCGCCACGCTGATCAGTAAGGTGAAGCAGGGCATGATGAGCGATCTCCGCTCCAAGCTCGGCGCGCTTCTGGTAAAGCCGGCTTTGAAGGAGACGCTTAAGAGCTTTGATGCCAGCCGCTACGGCGGAGCGCCGCTTCTGGGCCTTAACGGGCTGGTGGTCAAGACTCACGGGAATTCCAAACGCGCGGAGGTGTGCAACTCCATCATCCAGTGCGTCACATTTAAAGAGCAGGAGATTAATGAGAAGATAAAGAAAAGCCTGTTTCCGCAGGAATAGGAGGGCAGAGAGGAAGAAAGGTATGGAATTTGAAAAATTACAGGGTATTATTGCGGAAGTTCTCAACGTAGAGACGGATGAGATTTCAATGAACACCACGTTTGTGGATGATCTGGGGGCGGATTCGCTGGACATTTTCCAGATTATCATGGGAATTGAGGAGGAATTCGACATTGAGATTCCGACCGAGGCGGCGGAGAAGATCGTGACGGTCGGGGACGCGGTAGAGCAGATTAAGGGCGCGTTAAACTGACGCGTGTGAATGGGGGCGACGGTTCAGTCTGGCTGAGCGGTTCGGATGGGAGCAGTTCCGGAGACGGGGCTGCTTTCGCAATCATTACTATTCACGGAACGGATACAAAACAGCCGTTCCGTGAACCGTAACACGCTTCGCGATGCATACAAACCGCAAAAAAACGCGGTTTGGCGCGGCTGCCCGCATTCAGAAAGGACAGGCATGGAAAAGCATTTTAGAGAGCTTGAGAAAAGCGCGGGATATGAGTTTCGCAACAGGAGGCTTCTTGGCCAGGCGCTGACGCACAGCTCGTATCCGAACGAGCATTTTGGGGATAAATCAGAGTGCAATGAAAGGCTGGAATTCCTGGGAGACGCGGTTTTGGAGCTGGTTTCCAGCGAGTTTCTCTTTCGCAAATATCCGGATATGCCGGAGGGAGAGCTGACAAGGACAAGGGCCAGCCTGGTCTGCGAGCCGACGCTTGCCTACTGCGCGGGGGAGCTTGATTTGGGGAGCTATCTGCGGCTCGGGAGGGGCGAGGACGCCACGGGCGGGCGGCTGCGCCACTCCGTTGTCTCGGACGCCATGGAGGCGCTGATCGGGGCCATTTATTTAGACGGCGGTTTTGCCAGCGCGAAAGAGTTTATCCACCGCTTCATCTTGAATGACATGGAGCACAAAAAGCTTTTTTATGACAGCAAGACAATCCTGCAGGAGATCGTGCAGGGAAGCGAGGACAGTGAAGAGCTGAATTACGTGCTTCTGCACGAATCCGGGCCGGATCACAACAAGCGCTTTGAGGTGGCCGCCCGCCTGGGGGACGAGGAGATCGGCCGGGGGATCGGAAGGACGAAAAAGGCGGCGGAGCAGCTTGCCGCGTACCGCGGTATTTTAAAGCTCAGGAAGGACGGCGTTTAACCTTTAGGAAAACGGCGCTTTAAGGCAGCGTCACGGCTGCCCGGGATTTGCGCCAGACGCTCTGCGCACAGACAGGGACAGGTGGGATATGTATTTAAAAAGCATTGAGATACAGGGCTTCAAGTCCTTTGCCAACCGGCTGCTGTTTGAATTCCACAACGGGATTACAGGGATTGTGGGTCCAAACGGGAGCGGAAAGAGTAATGTGGCCGACGCGGTGCGCTGGGTGCTGGGAGAGCAGCGTATCAAGCAGCTCCGCGGCGGCAGCATGCAGGACGTCATATTTTCGGGAACCGAGATGCGCAAGCCCCAGGGCTTTGCCTATGTGGCCATCACGCTGGACAATTCGGATCACAAGCTCCCGATCAGCTATGACGAGGTGACGATTTCCAGGCGGCTTTACCGCTCCGGGGAGAGCGAATACAAGATCAACGGCAGCTCCTGCCGCTTAAAGGATATCAACGAGCTCTTTTATGACACCGGGATCGGCAAGGAAGGCTATTCCATCATCGGCCAGGGCCAGATCGACAAGATTTTAAGCGGAAAGCCGGAGGAACGCCGGGAGCTGTTCGACGAGGCGGCCGGCATCGTCAAATTTAAGCGGCGCAAGGCCGTTGCCCAGAAAAAGCTGGAGGATGAGCAGCAGAACCTCGTGCGCGTGCGCGACATCCTGTCTGAGCTTGAAAAGCAGGCGGGCCCTCTTGAGCGGCAGTCCGCGGCGGCAAAGGAGTATTTAAGGCTGCGGGACAGCCTAAAACGATATGACGCGAACCTGTTCCTGGCCGAGATGGAGGCCATCCGCTCGCAGCGGGAAGAGCTTAAGGAGCGCGAGGCCGTAACGGCAGGCGATCTGGAGGATGTAAAGGAAAAAGCGGCCGGGATCAAGGGGGAGTACGAGGCGCTTATCGCCTCGCTCTCCGCCCTGGAGGAGCAGATAGCCGCGGATCGCGGGGAAGCCGGGCGGCTTGACCTTTTAAAGGAGAGCCTGGAGGGCCGCATCGGGGTCTTAAGGGAACAGATTAACACAGAGCGGATGAATGAGGAGCACATCAAAAGCCGCATGTCCTCCATCGACGGCGAGAAGGCCGCAAAGGACAGCCAGAAGGCCGCCTATACGCTTGAAAAGGAAGCGCTTTCCCGCGAGCTTGACAAAACCGATCAGAAGCTTAGGGAGCTTTCGGC
This sequence comes from Clostridiaceae bacterium, assembly GCA_910575795.1. GTDB lineage: Bacteria > Bacillota > Clostridia > Lachnospirales > Lachnospiraceae > Otoolea > Otoolea muris. Next base: position 130,485 of record CAJTGE010000015.1, read on the forward strand.
CGCGGCCGAGGCCCTGGATCAGGCGATTGCAGGGGCGCAGGGGCGGATGGAGGAGGCCAAGGCCGCTATCATCGCCGCGCTGAATGACAAGGCAGAGCTGGCGGCCAAAAAGCAGCGCTGTGAGACCATGCTGGAGCAGGCGGATCTGCGCCGGGCGCAGGCGAGCCAGAAGCTCTTAAAATTCAGGAGCGACGAATCGGTTGAGGAGGAGCGGATCCGGGAGGAGAGGGCTGTCCTTGACGGCATCCTTGCGCAGCTTACTTCCCTGACAGAGCGGGAGAAGGGGCTGTCTGAACAGGAAAAGGCGGCGCAAAATGAGGAAAAACGCTTAAACCAGCGGCTGAATTACATGCAGCAGGAGTACCACACCAGCGCCACGCGGCTGGAATCCCTGAGGAACCTTGCGGAGCGCTACGACGGCTACGGGGGCAGCATCCGCCGCGTCATGGAGGTGCGGGACCGGATCTTCGGCATCCACGGCGTGGTGGCGGACATCATTTCCACTACAAAAGAATATGAGACGGCGATCGAGACGGCGCTGGGAGGCAGCATCCAGAATATCGTGACCGATTCGGAGCAGACGGCAAAGCGCCTGATTGAATATTTAAAGAAAAACCGCTATGGGCGGGCGACCTTCCTGCCGCTTAACAGCATGGCGGAGCGCGCCCCGTTCCGGGAGACGGCCGCGCTTAAAGAGCCCGGCGTCCTGGGCTTAGCAAGCACGCTGGTGACGGCAGACGCGCAGTATGGGGCGCTGATCGCATATCTGTTAGGGCGCGTGGTTGTCGTGGATCAGATCGACCACGCCATCGCCCTGGCGAAAAAGTACCGCTATGCGCTTCGGATTGTGACACTCGACGGGGAGCTTTTAAGCCCCGGCGGCTCCATGACCGGCGGCGCGTTTAAAAACAGCAGCAATCTTCTGGGACGCAAGCGGGAGATCGAGGAGTTGCAGGAAAAATGCAAAAAAGCCCTCATATCCGTAGAGCAGGTGCAAACGGAGCTGGCGGCCAATGAGACGCTTCTTGAGGAGACGAAGAAGGCGCTGGCCGGCGTGCGGGAGGAAGAGCAGAAGGCGCGCCTTACACAGAATACGTGCGAGCTGAATATCCGCCGCCTGGAGGGAAAAAAGCAGGAGATCCGGGAGGCTTCGGCGGATCTGGCTGCTGAAAACGAAACGCTGAACGCCCAGGTGCATGAGCTCAAAGAACACACCGCGCGGCTGAGCGAAGAGGAAGCGCGCTTAGAGGAGCTGAGCGGGGACAAGGATCGCCTGGCCAGGGAGGAGAGCGCCCGTCTGGAGAGCCTTACAGAAAAGCGCGGGCAGGCGGCGGGAGCGCTTTCCGGGGCGCGCTTAGAGGTCTCGGGCGTGCGCCAGAAGGCGGAATTTATCGAGGAAAACATCCGGCGCGTGGAGGAGGAGGCGCTAAAGCTTCTTCAGGAAAAAGAAACGCTTGCCCGGGGACAGGACACAAGCGGCCAGGCTATTGCCGGGAAAGAGGCGGAGATCGCCTCCTTAAAGGAGCAGATTGAGGAGGCGGCCGCGGCGGCCCGGGCGCTTTCCGGCTCGTTAGAGGCCAGGGAGCAGGAGAGAGAAGAAAAGACAAGGCGCCAGAAGACCTTTTTCGATCAGCAGGAGGAACTGACCGGGCGGCAGAACCTTCTGGACCGCGATCTGTTCCGCATACAGGGCCAGAAGGAGAAGCTGGACGAGCGCATGGAGCGCGAGGTCAGCTATATGTGGAGCGAATACGAGCTGTCCTACACCGGCGCGGAGGAGCTGAGGGACGGGGAGCTGACTTCGGTCCCGGAGATGAGAAAGGCGGCCCAGGGCTTTAAGGAGGCGATCCGCGCCCTTGGAAATGTCAATGTCAACGCCATCGAGGATTATAAGGAGGTTTCCGGGCGGTATGAATTCATGAAAGGCCAGCACGACGATCTGGTCGCGTCCGAGGCGGCGATTGAGCGGATCATCGGGGAGCTGGACAGCGGGATGCGCCGTCAGTTTGACGAGAAATTCCGCGAGATCAGCCGCGAATTTGACAAGGTCTTTAAGGAACTGTTCGGGGGCGGCCACGGAGTGCTCGAACTTTTGGAGGATGAGGACATCCTGGAAGCAGGCGTGCAGATCATTTCCCAGCCTCCGGGCAAAAAGCTCCAGAACATGATGCAGCTCTCGGGAGGGGAAAAGGCGCTGACCGCGATCGCGCTTCTCTTCGCGATCCAGAACCTAAAGCCGTCCCCGTTCTGCCTTCTGGACGAGATCGAGGCGGCGCTGGACGATTCCAATGTAGACCGTTTTGCCGGATACCTGCACAAGCTGACCAGGTACACGCAGTTTATTGTGATCACGCACCGGAGAGGGACCATGGTCTCCTCGGATCGCCTGTACGGTATCACGATGCAGGAAAAGGGCGTGTCTACGCTGGTGTCCGTCAACCTGATTGAAGATGAGCTGACTTAATATAGAAGGAGGAGATGCGATGAGCGAAGGGAAAAAGGGCTTTTTCAGCCGTCTGGTCGAGGGGCTGACGAAGACGAGAAATTCCATTGTGTCAGGGATTGATTCGATTTTCAGCGGCTTTTCGGCCATCGACGATGATTTTTACGAGGAGATCGAGGAAACGCTGATCATGGGGGATCTGGGGATCCGCACCACTACGGCGATCGTCGAGGATCTGCGCCGCAAGGTGAAGGAGAACCATGTAAAGGAGCCGTCGGAGTGCAAGGAGCTTCTGGTAAACAGCATCCGCGAGCAGATGGATCTGGGAGAAAACGCCTACGAGTTTGAGAACAAAAAGTCCGTTGTGCTGGTGATCGGCGTGAACGGCGTGGGAAAGACCACCTCTGTGGGCAAGCTTGCAGGCCAGCTAAAGGCCCAGGGAAAACGGGTGATTCTGGCGGCGGCCGACACCTTCCGCGCGGCGGCCATTGAGCAGCTCACCGAGTGGGCCGGGCGGGCCGGCGTGGAGCTGATAGCCCAGCAGGAGGGCTCGGATCCGGCGGCTGTGATCTACGACGCCATCGCGGCCGCGAAATCGAGAAACGCGGATGTCCTGCTCTGCGATACGGCGGGCCGCCTGCACAATAAAAAGAACCTGATGGAGGAGCTCAGGAAGATCAACCGGATCATTGACAAGGAGTATCCGGACGCGTACCGGGAGACGCTGGTGGTCCTGGACGGGACGACGGGGCAGAACGCCCTCTCTCAGGCCAGGCAGTTCATGGAGGCCGCGCAGATCACGGGGATCATATTGACAAAGCTCGACGGGACGGCCAAGGGCGGCATCGCGGTCGCCATTCAGTCCGAGCTGGGCATCCCGGTCAAATACGTCGGGATCGGCGAAACGATTGATGATCTGCAGAAATTCAACGCAGGCGATTTTGTAAACGCCTTATTTAAGCGCACGGACAGCGGGGCGGAATAAGACGGGAGAGGAACGGAGGCAGAGGATATGGACATGACAGAAGAGAGCAGAGAGGAAGCGCTTGCATGCGCAGAGGCGCTTACACTGGAAAAGTTTGAGGAGGCGACCGAGGCAGTCGGCCGCGTGATCTCAGAGACAAAGCTGGTATACAGCGAGCATTTTTCCAATATAACAGGCAACCGGGTCTATTTTAAGCCCGAAAATATGCAGTATACAGGCGCTTACAAGGTGCGGGGCGCATTTTACAAGATCAGCACGCTCTCCGGGGAGGAGAGGAGCCGGGGCCTGATCACGGCCTCTGCGGGAAACCATGCGCAGGGCGTGGCGTATGCGGCCAAGCTGGCGGGCTGTAAGGCTGTGATCGTGATGCCCACCACCACGCCCCTGATGAAGGTGAACCGCACGCGCAGCTATGGGGCGGAGGTGGCGCTCTGCGGCGACGTGTTTGACGAGGCCCTGGCCCGCGCCAATGAGCTGGCGGCTGAGCACGGATATACCTTTATCCATCCCTTTAACGATCTGGATGTGGCGGCCGGGCAGGGGACCATTGCCATGGAGATCATCAAGGAACTGCCTACGGTGGACTATATCCTGGTCCCGATCGGAGGGGGCGGGCTCTGCACCGGCGTTTCCGTGCTGGCAAAGCTCTTAAACCCGAAGATCCGGGTTATCGGCGTGGAACCCGCGGGCGCGAACTGTATGCAGGAATCCCTAAGGGCCGGCAAAGTAGTGACGCTCCCGACGGTCAATACCATTGCCGACGGCACGGCGGTGAAGACCCCCGGGGATCGGCTGTTTCCCTACATTCGGGAAAATGTGGACGATATCATCACCATCGAGGACTCGGAGCTGATTGTGGCTTTCCTGGATATGGTGGAAAACCACAAGATGATCGTGGAGAATTCCGGCCTTCTGACCGTGGCCGCCCTAAAGCATCTGGACGTGCGCAAAAAGAAGATCGTTTCTATCTTAAGCGGCGGAAACATGGATGTGATTACCATGGCGTCCATCGTGCAGCACGGCCTGATTGAGCGCGACCGCGTCTTCACCGTATCCGTCCTCCTGCCGGATAAGCCGGGCGAGCTCGCGAAGGTATCCACCCTTTTGGCGCAGGAGCAGGGCAATGTCATCCGCCTGGAGCACAACCAGTTTGTCAGCATCAACCGCAACGCGGCCGTGGAGCTGCGGATCACGATCGAGGCGTTCGGAACAGATCACAAGAATACGATCATGGATGCGCTCGAACGCGCGGGATACCGGCCCAGGCTTGTAAAATCTAAGGGGATTTACGAGGTCTGAGGGAGAAAAATGTATGGAGATGTTTAACAAAGACGCGCCTCTGATAGAAAACGTCCGCTACTTTGTGAAATGGAGCCTGATTTCCTGCTGCATTGGCCTGATAACCGGGGCTTTGGGCACGGTGTTCGGCCACAGCCTGCTCCGGGCAGGCGCTTTTTTTAAGAGCCATCTGTGGATGCTGTGGCTCCTGCCCCTGGCAGGCGTCCTGATCGTGTGGATTTACCACATTTTGGGCGAGGATAAAAACCGCGGGACGAATATGGTCATTGAATCCATCCGCATGAACGGTCAGGTGAGCTTCATGACAGCGCCGGCCATATTCTGCGGAACGCTTCTGACGCAGATGACAGGCGGATCCGCCGGGAGAGAGGGAGCGGCGCTCCAGATGGGCGCGAGCATCGGGAGCCGGCTGGGGGCGGCGCTGCGCCTGGACGAAAAAGATCAGAAGATCGCGCTGATGTGCGGGATGAGCGGAACCTTTGCCGCCCTGTTTGGGACGCCGATGGCCGCCGCCGTATTCTCCATGGAAGTCGCAAGCATTGGCGTCATGTACTATGCCGCTCTCGCGCCGTGCATTTTCGCATCCTTTATCGGCGCGGCTGTCTCAAAGTATTTTCATCTGAAGCCGGAGGCTTTTGCGATCGGCGCGGTTCCGGATTTTGACTTAAAGATGGCGGCGCTGATCGTGCTTCTGGGGATATTGTGCGCGCTGGTGGCGGAGCTGTTCTGCATATGCCTGCACGGCGCGGGCCATTTCTACAAAAAATGGTTCGCCTCCCCGTACCTGCGGGTTTCGGCCGGAGCTTTGCTTGTGATCGCGCTGACCGTGTTAAGCGGCGGGACGGAGTATAACGGCAGCGGGATCTCCCTGATCGAAAAGAGCATGGAGGGAGAAGCCAGCCATACGGCGTTTCTGTGGAAGATCGTACTGACTGCCGTCACGCTGGAGGCAGGCTTTAAGGGCGGCGAGATTGTGCCGACCCTGTCGATCGGGGCTTCTTTCGGCGCGCTGTTCGGAGGTTTAACAGGACAGCCCCATGGCCTGATGGCCGCCTGCGGGATGCTGGCCCTGTTCGTGGGCGTGACGAACTGCCCGATCTCCACGCTGCTTCTGGGCTTTGAGCTGTTCGGCTATACAGCCATGCCGTATTTTGTCTTTGTGATCGGCGTCAGCTTCACTCTGTCCGGTTATTACAGCCTTTATTCCAGCCAGAAATTCGCCTACTCAAAGATACGCAACGAGTACATAAACCGCATGGCCAATGAGGCCGCCCCGACCGCGCCGTGGCAGGCGCCAAAGGGAGAAGAGACGGAGGAAACGAAATGAAACGGCTGATACAAAACGCCAGGATCCTGACCATGGATGCGCAGATGCGCGCGCTGGATCCGGGATGGATCCTTCTTGAAGATGACAGAATCCGCGATCTGGGAGAGATGCCGGGCGATCCGGCCGCTCTGCCGCCGGCGGACGAGTCGATCGACGCGGAGCGCGGGATTGTGCTGCCCGGGCTTATCAACACGCACTGCCACGTCTCCATGATGCCGTTCCGCGGATTGGGGGACGACTGCCCGGATCGGCTGCGCCGCTTCTTATTTCCCCTGGAAAATGAGGCCATGACAGAGGAGCTTGTGTACCGGGCGGCGCGCTACGGCACAGGAGAGATGCTTCTGGCAGGGGTGACCACCTTTGTGGACATGTACTATTTTGAACATCAGGTCGCCAGGGCGTGCGATGAGATGGGGATGCGGGGAATCCTCGGCGAAACCGTGATCGGCCAGCCTACATGCGACAGCCGGACGCCCTACGGCGGCCTGGCCCTGGCCGAACGCTTTGTGAAGGAATGGAAAGGCCATCCCCGGATCCGCCCGGCCGTCGCGCCCCATGCCACAAACACCAACAGCCCGGAGATGTTAAAAAAAGCAAAGCGCCTGGCGGATGAGTATGATACGCTCCTGACGCTGCATGCCAGCGAGATGGACTACGAGCTCGCGTATTTCAGGGAGAACTTTGGCAAGACGCCGGTGGAGTTCCTGAAAGCGCTTGATCTTCTCGGCCCCCGCCTGCTGGCGGCGCACTGTATCCACTTAACCGGAGACGACATCCGCCTTTTGGCCGGGAGCGGGACGGCCGTGAGCCACTGTATCGGCTCAAACACCAAAGCCGGAAAAGGCGTGGCCCCAGTTAAAGCGCTCCTTCTGGCCGGCGTAAAAACCGGGCTCGGCACCGACGGGGCTTCCTCAGGGAACACGCTGGATCTCTTTACCCAGTTCCGCCTCTTCGCGTCCTTCCACAAGACAAAGAACCGCGATCGCAGCCTCTTTCCCGCCTCAGAGATCGTGGCGCTCGGCACAAAGGGGGGCGCGCAGGCGCTTGGAATGGAGCGCGAAATCGGCTCCCTGGAGCCGGGAAAGAAGGCGGATCTGATATTGGTGGAGACAAAATCCATGAATATGTTTCCGTGCTATGATCCGTATTCGGCGCTGGTCTACTCCGCAAACGCGTCCAATGTGGAGATGACAGTGGCGGACGGGGAGATACTGGTGAGAGATAAAAAGCTGGTCCGGGCGCAGGAGGGGAAGCTGCGCGCGCAGATGGAGGAGGAGATGGGGGCGTTTGTGCGGGCGGCGGCGAAATATTGAGGCGGTCAGCGATCCCCACATAACCACCGCCAAAATCCTGATTTATACATTGCATTTTAACCAAAACCTGCTATAATGAAAAAGACAATTTAATAATGAGAGAATATTACGAATTCGAGAGGAACAAACTATGAAAAAGAAATCCCTTCTTTCAGGCTTAATCCCCCTGCTGTTATCTGTTGCACTCTGCGCGTGCGGAGGCGACAAGGGTACAGAAGGGGCCGGGACGGCACAGGAGAGCCAGGCCGGCGGAAAGACCGCGCAGGAGCCGTCCTCCGCGGAAGAAAGCAGTAATACTCTTTCAGAAGGAACACCAGTACCAGGCGGGAGCGTCATTTTCGGCATGACGCAGGATCTGGCTAGTCTTGACCCCCATGTAGAAACGGACGCAGGAACTAGAGACGTGGTATTCAATTTGTATGAAGGGCTTGTAAAGCCTGCTTCAACCGGCGATCTCGTGCCGGCAGTCGCAAGCGGTTATACGGTTTCCGATGATGCAAAGGTTTATACCTTCACATTGAGAGACGGGATCACATTCCATGACGGAACGCCTGTGACGATTGAAGACGTCAAATATTCCATTGATCGATATGCGGAGATTCAGGGCGAATCCTCCGCTTTTTCTATTGTTGCGGACGCTTCGGTGAAGGATGAAAAGACGATTGAGGTGACTCTGAAGGAGAGCTATTCGGAGTTTCTGCCGATGATGACGCTGGCCATCATTCCGCAGGCCAATGAGGATCCGGTGAAAAGCCCGGTGGGGACCGGCCCCTTTAAGTTCGTCTCCTACACGCCGGGGCAGAACATTGTCATGGAGAAATACGACGGGTACTGGCAGGAAGGCGTGCCGAGCCTTGACACCGTGCAGTTTAAGTTTATCGCGGATGTGGACGCCGCGTACATGGAGCTGCAGGCCGGATCCATTGATATCCTGAAATATTTAACGACCGCTCAGGCGCAGACCATCGGGCCGGATTACAACATCGTTGAGGGCAGCATGAATCTGGTGCATGGGATGTATTTAAACAGCGGCGAGGGCCCCTTGAGCGATACAAGGGTGCGCCAGGCGCTCTGCTACGGCGTGGACCGCGATGCGATCAACGGTTTTATTTTCGGGGGAAAGAGCCATATCATCGGAAGTCATATGATCCCGAATATGAGCAAATATTATGAGCCGGAGGCGGAAACCGTATACAGCTATGACCCGGAGAAGGCGAAATCCCTTCTGGCCGAGGCCGGTTATGCGGACGGCTTTGACCTGGTGATCACCGTGCCGAGCTCCTATTCCCAGCACGTGGATACAGCCCAGATTATTGCGGATCAGCTCTCGCAGATCGGGGTCCGCACAACCTTAAACCAGGTGGACTGGAGCACCTGGCTGGAGGATGTCTATAAAGGCGGGAATTTTGAGGCCACAGTGATTGGATTTGACGGAACCATGGTTCCCAGTGATCTGATTATGAAATACGTCACCGGCAATTCCAAAAACTTCATGCATTATTCCAATGAGGAGTATGACAAGGTGTTTGAGGAGGCGTTCGCTACGATTGATGATGCCAAGAAGACAGAGCTCTATAAAGAGTGCCAGATGATCCTGGCAAGGGACGCGGCGGCTGTCTTTATCGAGGATCCGGCGAACCTGGTGGCGGTGAGAAAGAACCTGGCCGGCTATACCTTCTACCCCACGGCGGCGGAGGATATGGCGGCGCTTTACCGGGTAGCGGAATAAGCAGGCGCCGGCGGCCTTCTCACAAAAACCACAGCCCGCATACATCTTAACGAACCGGCTCGTGCGGACAGCGGCGGGCAACATACTAAAGCGGCGGACCGCAGGAGGGAAATATGAAATTTGCTGTAAAAAAACTGATGACTCTCATTATCACATTGTTGTTAATTTCCTTCCTGTCGTTTACCGCTTTTTCCGTGATCCCGGGCGACGCGGCCCTCTCGAGGCTGGGGAAAGACGCGACGGAGGAGCAGCTTGCGGCCCTGCGGGAGGAGATGGGGTTAAATGACTCCCTGCCGGAGCGCTATGCAGACTGGCTTTTGGGAGCGGTCCGGGGAGAGTTCGGCGAATCCTACCGCTATGCGGGGGTGAGCGTCGCATCGCTTCTCAAGGACCGGCTTCCCGTGACGGTTCTTCTGGCCGTGATTTCGTTTGCCATGATCCTGATCGTATCCATCCCGATCGGCATTCTGAGCGCCTGTTATCAGGGGACATGGCAGGATGCGGCGGTGAATCAGGCGTCGCAGGTCGTGATGGCTGTCCCGCCCTTTTTTCTGGGCATGATCCTGACATATGTCTTTGGGCTTGTCCTGCATGTGTTCCAGCCCGGGAAATTCACGCCGCCGTCCGAGGATCTGGCGGAGGCGGCAACGTATTTAATCTTCCCTGCCATAGCCGTGGCGCTGCCAAAGGCGGCGATGACAGTGAAATTCCTGCGGGGAGCGATTCTGTCCGAGATGAAAAAGGATTATGTGCGGACCGCGTTCAGCAAGGGAAATACGATCGACGGCGTGCTGTGCGACCATGTATTGAAAAACGCCATGATCCCGGTCATCACCTTTCTGGCCATGGCGGCGGCGGAGATCCTGGCGGGCAGTATTGTAGTAGAGCAGGTGTTCGGCGTCCCCGGGGTGGGGGGACTTCTGATCTCCTCGATCTCAAACCGCGATTATCCGGTGGTGCAGGCGATCGTTCTTTATGTGACCGCCGTTGTGGTGCTCGTGAATTTTGTGGTGGATGTCCTGTACCAGGTATTGGATCCCAGGGTAAAAACAGCGTAAACGAGAGAACTATAAGGAGAAGATGATGAAAAAGAAGAATCTGAATCTGGCCATCGGACTTGGCATAACGTCCTTTTTCCTGCTGTTTGCCCTGCTCGGACAGGTGTGGACGCCCTACAACGCGACATCCATGGATCCCATGGCCGTCAATCTGGCGCCCTGCGCCGCGCACCTGATGGGAACCGACAATTTTGGCCGGGATATTTTAAGCCGCGTGATGAACGGGAGCGGAAGCACCTTTTTTGTGGCGGTCTGCACCGTACTGATCGGCGGCGTGTTCGGAACCATCGTGGGGGCTGTGACCGGATATTTCGGCGGATGGGCGGACAATCTCATCATGCGCTTTAATGATATCCTGCTGTCGTTTCCCAGCATCCTCTTAGCCCTGATTTTCGTAAGCCTCATGGAGCCCGGCAGCTATCACATCATCCTGGCCTTAGGGGTCCTCTTTATCCCCAGCTTTGCCAGGATTGTGCGCAGCGAGGTCATCCGCTGCCGGGAGCTGGATTATGTCAAGAGCGCCCGCATCATGGGGGCCGGGAGCCTGCGGATTATCTTTCTGCATATCCTGCCGAACGCCAGGGTGAGCATGCTGACAGCCGCGGCCATAGGCTTTAACAACGCAGTGCTTGCGGAGGCCAGCATGAGCTATCTGGGCCTTGGCATCCAGCCGCCGGAGCCCAGCCTTGGCCGGATGCTCTCCGAGGCCCAGTCTTTTTTGTTTAACGCGCCGTGGTACGCGATCTTTCCGGGCGTGACGATCATATTGATTATACTGGGGTTCAGCATGGTAAGCGAGGGACTGCGCGCGCTGCAGGAATAGGAGGAAGGCCGGTATGTGGTTTTGGAAGCCGAAAAATAAAAAGAACGATCCGCTTTTGGATATCTATAGTCTGAATATCAGCGTGCCAAAGGGAAATAAAGGCTTTGCAGTGGTGTGCAACATGAGATTTAAGCTCGAGGAAGGCGAGATCCTGGGCGTTGTGGGCGAATCAGGTTCCGGTAAATCAATGATTGCCCTGGCCATTATGGGCCTTCTGCCAAAGGAGGCGAAGATCTTAAGCGGCAGGATCCGTTTCCGCGGCGAGGATCTGCTTGAAATGAGCCCGGAAAAGAGAAGAAAGCTTACAGGCAATGAGATCGCCATGGTATTCCAGGAACCGATGACCTCCTTAAATCCCGTCATGCGGATCGGAAAGCAGGTGGAAGAGAGCCTGCTCCTGCACACGGATCTGAACAGGCGGGAAATCCATGAACAGGTGATCTGGGCGCTCACGGAGGCCGAGCTTCCGGATCCGGAGGAGCTGTGTAAAAAATATCCGCATGAGCTCTCCGGCGGCATGCGCCAGCGGGTGATGCTGGCCATGGCGCTGGTCTGCGCGCCATCCCTAATCATCGCGGATGAGCCGACCACCGCGCTGGACGTCATTTTACAGGCGCAGATTATCAAGCTGTTAAAACGGATCCACAAGGAGCATAAAACCTCGATCCTCTTTATTTCCCATGACTTAAACGTAGTCCGGGAGCTGTGCAGCCGCGTGCTGGTGATCTATGAGGGCTGTCTGGTGGAAGAGGGGGATGTGACAGATGTGCTCTATCACCCCAGCCACAGCTACACGCGCCGCCTCGTGGCCTCTGTGCCGGAAGCAAAGCATTTCGAGCCGTCCGGGCGCGAGATTCTGCGCCTTGAGCATCTGGACGTCTTCTACGACGTAAACAGCGGCCTGTTCCGGCAAAAAGGAAAAAAGCATGTGATCCATGATATCAGCCTGACCGCGTATGAGGGGGAAATCCTGGGGATCGTGGGCGAGAGCGGGTGCGGGAAATCAACGCTGTGCAAGACCATACTGGGCCTGCACAGCCAGTACACGGGAACCGTGTGGATGGAAGAGGACAGCCGGCCGCAGATGGTCTTTCAGGATCCGTTCAGCTCCTTAAACCCGGCGAGGAAGATCGGCTGGATCCTGGAGGAGACGTTAAAGCTTCGGGGAATCCGGGATAAGGAAAAGAGAAAAGAGATGGCGGCGCAGATGCTCACAGATATCGGCCTTGCCCCGTCCTTTGCCGGGCGGCGCGTCCGGGAGCTGTCCGGCGGACAGCGCCAGCGGATCAGCATCGGGGCCGCGCTTCTCATGGAACCGCGCCTTCTGATCGCAGACGAGCCGGTCTCCGCCCTGGATGTAACCGTCCAGTCGCAGATTTTAAACCTGCTGCTGGCGCTGCACGAAAAACACCGCATGACCATGCTTTTCATTTCCCATGATCTGAGCATCATCCGCCGGATCTGCCGCAGAGTGGCGGTCATCTATAAGGGAGAGATCGTGGAAGAGGGCCTTTCCGAAGATATATATAATGCGCCCGCCCATCCATATACAAAGCTGCTGCTCGACGCGATCGTGGAGACCAGGCCGGAGGCAGAGGCGGGAGAGAAGGGGGAAGAGGCGGGAGAAAGGAAAGAAGAGGCAAAGCGGGAACGATTGGCCGACGCCGGGGAAAGCCTGCCCGCCGGGTTTTCAGGATGCGCCTTTTATCCCCGCTGTCCCAGGCGCAGCGACGCCTGTATGGCCGGGCGTCCTCCGGTAGCGGATTTCGGAAACGGGCATACGGCGAGGTGTGTGGACGCCTGCCGTTATGCGTAGGGTGGATGGTAATCTCCGCCGTACAGCGCAGATAGTGATTTGTTCCAGGAGGAATTTTTCTAAAATGAGGAAAGGTAATAGAAATATAAGAAATACGCAAATATTTGTAACGTATAAAAAAATTACCGTGAGTAATTCATAGCGGAAAGAGAGGCGTCTGAATGATACCATTAAAGATAGAAACTTTGCTGGAGGGACGTGTTGTTGAACATGACCGTGTAGAGTATAAAACAGGCTGGAATCCTAATGATATTATTCATTCTATTTGTGCTTTTGCAAATGACTATGATAACACTAATGGCGGATATATCGTCATAGGAGTAAAAGAGAGCGATGGTATGCCGATTTTCCGTTAGAAGGTATTCCGAAGGAAAAGTTAGATTCCATACAACAGGAAATATTTCAGTATTGTAATCAGATTATTCCAAGATACATTCCAAGGATAGAGGTGGTTGATTATAAGAGTGAGGGAACTTATTTAATATATCTGTGGTGTTCAGCAGGTGATAGCGGTCCTTACCAGGCGCCTAAATCAGTCTATGTTGAAAATGGTGAAAAAGCAGACAAAAGTTTGAAATATTGGATTAGACCGGCATCGCTTACTACAGATGCGAAACAAGATGAAATATCTGAACTGTTTGATAAATTTAATTCTGTTCCGTTTGACGACCGTGTAAACAGAAAAGCAAAAATTGATAATATCAGGAGAGGCTATCTTGAAGATTTTATCAGGAAGAGCAACAGTAGTCTGGTTATGGAGTTGAACAGCAGTTCATTAGAAGAACTGCTGCTTGCACAGGAAGTTGCAAATGAGACAGATACAGAATTAGATATCAGAAATATTGGTGTATTGATGTTTGCGGAACATCCGGAGAAGCTGATTCCGGGGGCATATATTGAGCTGATCAGATTTCATTCAAAAGAAGCTGAGGCATCTGATAATTTTACAGAAAAAACATTTACAGGACCAATATGGAAACAAGTTCAGGATGCTTTGGATTATATAAAGACAACAGTGATTGAGCAAAAAGTTGTAAAAGTGCAGGGTCGGGCTGAAGCAGAACGATATTTTATAGTAAACGACGTTAATTCTTTCCGTTTGACTCTGGGAAAAAGAGCATAAAGTAGCAAGCTTGTCATTGGGCTTCTTAAAAGTTGAAAACCAATTATCAAGGACTCCAACTAACTTTTCAAGAGTCTCCCAGAATCTGTTATGTGTTTTCTCACGACGAGTAACCCTCCATACCTGCTCGATCGGATTAAGATCAGGTGAATATGGCGGGAGGGAGATTATGGTTGCAGCTTCTTTAATGTCTGCATACTGCCCGTCTTCATTGATAAGACGTTTTGCTTTTTTGTGCCAGGGAGCATTGTCCATCACGATGTAAAGGTGTTTGCTATCCTCTACAGGATGTGATGCGAGGAATTCACGTATACATGTTATCGTTGTCTCATAATTGAACCAGTCCGGCTTTGTGATGAAGAGTTCGCCTGTTTCTGGAATCACAAAACCGCTATAAGCAACGGATTTATGCCCGGGATATGACTTGACCTTCGGACAACTGCCTTTCGGATACCAGGCGCGGGTAACCGTGGATTCTGCCATGAAGTGAACTTCGTCCTGGTAGCATATGATTGCGTCCGGATCGTTTTCTAGCTCTGAGATGTTTTTTTAAATTCATCANGCAATGGGTTCTCTTCATTGCCTTTGGAAGGAAATGTCTGTGGGCGTATCAAAGAGAATCCCAGTTCATGCAGTAGCCGCTGGCATTGCCTTACACATAGAGAGATATCATATTGCGAAGCAATATAGTCCGATAAGGATGGCCCATCCCAGACAGTATATCCAAAAGCATTTGGGTCAGAAGATACGACGACTTTAATATTTTCTTTTTGGGAATTAGTAAGGGATTGCGGACGCCCAGGCTGTTTGCGTGGACGGAGAGCCTCAAACCCATACTCATCAACAGACCTGACCCAGTTAGAAAGAGTCCGGTCGGTTTCGCCAGAGGCATCGGCAAGCGATTTAGCGTTCACACCGCGGAGCAGGAGATTAACAATAGTTACTTTTCTTATGAATTTGGCATCATCTGAAGACGAAACGATCCGATTGCCTTCTGCTATTAAAGCGTTTTTGTCCGATTTAAACTTTCTAACATTCATGCTATCACCTCAGTATTATTTTACTAAGGGATATCTGAAAAGTAAATAGAAAATATTTATGTCGTTTACTATAA
>CAJTGE010000016.1 GCA_910575795.1 Clostridiaceae bacterium
AGGATCACCGTAGAAAAATAATGATAATCTTGCGGAGAGACAACTTTAGGCTGCTTTAGCAGCAGAGCGAACCTACCGGCTTTAGCCGGTAGTGGTTCAGTTACAGATATTTTTTAGATGCTTCCGCGCTGAGATGATACTGTTCCTGGATTTTGGCTTGGATAATCGGCGGGATGTCTAAATTCTTTAATATGGAATCGTTGTTTTAATAACCTGTTTTTTGTATGTTTGCTTTTAGGTGCTTCCCCCTTTTCTATACGTCCACAGTCTGGTAATCAAGCCATTAGCCTATCTATCCATTTCTTTGAATACCCTTTTACAAAGTGTTTACAGTTTGGGCTTCCATTTGTTATTTCAAGCCGGGCATTCATATAGTATTTCCCACGGCGGTAACTAACATTTCAGGCGATACCTTTCTCTTGCCGTGTCCGCCTTATAAGGTACATTATATACGGGACTTGTAAAATTTGTTGAAATTTGACGAAGATATGGTAAAATAATCGTAAACGGTATCTACCGTTTACTTTGGATGAAGTAAAGATTGCTCTTTTGATAATATTCTGATAAAATCAGGATAGAATAATGATAAAGGAGTGCTTAAACATGATACAGATTCGGCCTGTTTCTGACCTAAGGAATAAATTCCCGGAAATTGAGACCATCGTAAACAATGGGGAGCCGGTCTACCTTACAAAGAACGGTTATGGCGCGATGGTAGTTTTAAGCCTGGAGGAGTATGCAAGCCTGACAGACAGTATTGAAATGAAACTTGATGAAGCTGACCGGCAGGCAGTTATATCGGAAGAAAGGCTTTCCCATGAAACAGTCTTCCGTAATGCAAGGGGTGCAGTGCATGGAAAATAAACCCTATCAGCTTCGGTATTTGCAGATATTTGAGCAGGATTTGATCAGTACGGCGAATTATATTACAAAAGTTTTGAAAAATGAGGATGCGGCGCTTCGGCTGATTGATGATGTGGAGACCGCTATCCTGGAAAGGCTGAATAATCCTGTTGCCTTTGAGCCATACCGTTCTGCAAAAAAGCGTGACCACCCCTATTATCGAATTTATGTGAGGAATTGTGTTGTCTATTATGTGGTGATTGGTGACGTGATGGAGGTTCGGCGCCTGTTATATGGCGCAAGGGATACCGACAGGCACTTATAACGAATACAGGGTTCAGGGCAGTTAGTCATTGATGATTAGCTGCTTTTTTCATTTTTGAAATGAGAATTTATAGAATTATCAACTATAAATGAGCAAATTTGAATTTTCACAAAATTTGCTTTAAATGCGTTAAAACTAAAGACACCATACCTTTTTGGGTGTATACTGTTTTTGCCTAGAAAACAATAACCTACAAAGGATGATGTCTTATAGAGAACAGTATATACCCCATTCAACGCTGCTTTATAAAGAGGCTGTCATGTGATCAGGGAGTGAAATTCCGCTATGTGGTAATGGGAAAGGCAGCCGGGATATGGGAAATCTTGTCTATAACCTTCTGAAAAACGGAATCGAGGCAAGCGCCAGGACACAGGGAGAACGCGAGGTGGAGATCGTGGCGCGAAACGATGCGTCCAAAACGGAGATAGAGGTCATCAACAGCATTTGCGGATCCGTGATAAAAGAAAACACGTGGCTGGAAAGCCAAAAGGAGAACCGCTCAGAGCATGGATTCGGAATGAAGAGTATCCGGGAAATCGTAGAGAAATACCATGGGGAATACGTGTACGCGGAAGAAGGCAATCTGTTTATACAGAAAATAATTCTGAGGACATTCCAGGCAGCGGTTTTGCCGGAATCTTAAAATCATGCGCCGGTTCTGCGGATCAGATACATTAGGATATATAAAAAATTCAGAGTCAAAGAAGGTATTGGAATTGGTATCAAAAGAATCAAATGAGATTTTAGCCCGAAATGCCAGACAGCAATTAAGTAATTGGTAGTTTCAAAAGTTTAAGTGCAGAATTTTTTGCGACCTGGATAGAAAGTATAGGTCATGAGAAAAACAAATAAGCTCTTCATAACAGCTTACGCCTTTACGGTGAATGGAAATAAATATGGTAATATATTTTTATACAGTTAGTATTAGAATTGAGACAGGCGTTTATAATTGATTTTTATAACGTTTTATGAGATGATAGCAGCATTGACAGTACAGATATGATTTCCGGCCGGCGGACACGGGGCCGGCGCCAAAGGGTGGCAGAGATGAAAGGGTTATATGAGCATGAACTGATTATTCCGGATCAGGGATTTTTGTTTAAGGTTTTTCCGTTTGAGGGAAGGGACGGAAATTATGTCAGGGCAAAGCACTGGCACCGCTCTGTGGAGATTTTTGCCGTCTATGAGGGGGCGCTTACACTCTTTCTGAACGACGCGCCGTTCCTTTTGGGGGCGGGACAGATGATGCTGGTCAATTCCAATGAGATCCATTCGATTTCGGCCCCTGAGCCGAACCGGACGCTGGTTTTGCAGATTCCGCTTTCGGTGTTTGAGGGGTATTATACCGAGGGGCAGTTTATTGATTTTGTACATTCCCTTGGGGATGACGGCGAAGTGATGCGGCTTTTGGAGGAGATCGCCTGCTTTGCCAGGAGCCGGGAGGCGGGATATGACTGGAAAGCGAGGAGCGCTTTTGCGGAGCTGGTGTTTTGCCTGATTACCAGGTACAGGAGCATGGCGTCAGATGCAGAGCGCCTGAAAAGATGCCGGCGTATGGACCGGCTTTCTAAAATTACGGATTTTATGCGCGAGCAGTATGCGCAGGAGCTGACGCTTGAACGGGTGGCGGATGAATTCGGGTATTCTCCAACGTATCTTTCCCGCATGTTCCGCAAATATGCGGGGATCAATTTTAAAGTGTATCTGCAGGAGATCCGGCTGGAGCTGGCGTTTCGGGAATATGCCGGCAGCGGGAGGAAGGCGTCGGATATCGCCATGGATTATGGGTTTGCCAGCAGCCGGGCGTTTGCCAGGGAATTTAAGCGCAAGTATGGGATGACGCCGAGTGAATTCAGAAGAAGGCAAGAAACAGCAGATAAATAGCTATATTTTGAGACGAAAAGATAAAATATAGCATGTATAATCGAACTACAAAGAGTACGCAGAGAGTGCGGGGCGGGATCCGGAGCTTTTTTTAACATGCTCCGGTATGGATGCGGCCCCGGCGGAGGGAGTGCGTGACAGGTCGGAGGTTATCTGAATTGTTGCGGGAATGTTAAAAAGGAGGAGAAGGATATGACGAATATGCCGGATGTGAAGCTGGGGATTGTGGCGGTGAGCCGCGACTGTTTTCCTAAGAGCCTGTCAGAAAACCGGAGGAAGGCCGTGGCTGCGGCCTGTAAGCTGGAGCTGTTTGAGGCTCCCACGGTGGTGGAGAATGAAAGGGATATGGAAAAGGCCCTTGCGGAGGTAAAGGAGGCCGGCTGCAATGCGCTGGTCGTGTACCTGGGGAACTTCGGGCCGGAGACGGAGGAGACGCTTTTGGTCAAATATTTTGACGGGCCGGCGATGGTTGCGGCCGCGGCGGAGGAGTCGGGCGACAATCTGATCCAGGGACGCGGCGACGCGTACTGCGGGATGCTCAACGCCAGCTATAACTTAAAGCTGCGGAATCTGAAGGCGTATATCCCGGAGTATCCGGTGGGGACAGCGGAGGAGACGGCGGCAATGATCGAAGAATTTGTCCCCATTGCCAGGGCGGTGATTGGCTTAAAGAGCTTAAAGATCATCAGCTTCGGCCCGCGCCCGCAGAATTTCCTGGCCTGCAATGCGCCGATTAAGCAGCTTTACAACCTGGGCGTGGAGATCGAGGAGAATTCGGAGCTGGATCTGTTTGAGGCATTTAACCGCCATGCAGGCGATCCAAGGATTGAGGGCGTGGTTCAGGATATGGCCCGTGAGCTCGGGGAGGGGAACGGGAAGCCGGAGATTCTGCCGAAGCTTGCGCAGTACGAGCTTACGCTTCTGGACTGGGTTGAGGAACATAAGGGCTCGCGCTCCTGTGCGGCCATTGCGGGAAAGTGCTGGCCCGCGTTCCAGACGCAGTTTGGCTTTGTGCCCTGCTATGTCAACAGCCGCCTGACCGGGCGGGGGATTCCGGTTTCCTGCGAGGTGGATATCTACGGGGCGCTGAGCGAATTTATCGGGACTGCCGTAAGCCTTGACGCGGTGACGCTTCTGGATATCAATAATACGGTTCCGGACGATATCTTTAAGGAGGATATTGAAGGAACGTACAGCTACGGCCGCCGTGATGTGTTTATGGGCTTCCACTGCGGAAATACGTGCTCCCGGAAGCTGGCGTTCTGTTCTATGAAGAATCAGCTCATCATGGCAAGGACGCTGCCCGAGGAGGTGACGAATGGGACGCTGGAGGGCGATATCGCGCCGGGGGAGATCACATTTTTCCGCCTGCAGAGCACTGCGGACGCCAGGCTCCGCGCCTATGTGGCCCAAGGCGAGGTCCTGCCTGTGGCGACGCGCTCCTTTGGAAGCATCGGCGTATTTGCGATTCCGGAAATGGGACGGTTTTACCGCCATGTGCTGATTGAGAAAAATTATCCGCATCACGGCGCGGTAGCCTTTGGCCATTTCGGGAAAGCGCTCTATGAAGTCTTTAAGTATGTGGGAGTACCGGTGGAGGAGATTGAATATAATCATCCAAAGCATGAGAGATACAGCACAGAAAATCCGTTTGCGATCGGGTAGGGAAACCGTTCCGGCATCTGTTCCTGTTATCAAAACGGCCATAGAAAGGTTTTGGTAACAGTTCAGACAACCTGAACTGTTATAGGTTTTGTCCAGAAAGGAAAAAAATGTATTATATAGGAATCGATCTGGGGACGTCGGCTGTGAAGCTTCTTCTAATGGACAGGGAGGGCGCGGTCCAAAAGATTGTCTCCAGGGAATATCCGGTGGAATACCCGGCTCCGGGCTGGTCGCAGCAGAACCCGGAGGACTGGAAGCGGGAGAGCTTTGCCGGGATCCGCGAGCTGACGGACGGGCTTTCCGCGGAAGATGTGCGCGGGATCAGCTTCGGCGGTCAGATGCACGGCCTGGTCGCGCTGGATACCGCAGACAGAGTCATCCGCCCGGCAATTTTGTGGAACGACGGCCGCTGTAAGGAGGAGACAGACTATCTAAATGAAACGATTGGCAGGGAGCGTCTGTTTTCTCTGACCGGGAATATCGCGTTTGCGGGCTTTACCGCGCCCAAGCTTTTGTGGATGAAAAAGCATGAGCCAGAGCTTTTCCACCGGATCCGGAAAATTATGCTGCCCAAGGATTACCTGGCCTGGTGTCTGACCGGCGTCCACAGCACGGATTACTCCGACGCCTCGGGGACGCTTCTCTTAGACGTAAAGCGCCGCGTATGGTCTGAAGAAATGCTGGATATCTGCGGCCTTTCTATGGAACAGATGCCGCGGCTTTTTGAGAGCTTTGAGCCTGTCGGGCGCATAAAACCGGAGCTTGCGGCCAGACTTGGGGTGGCAGCAGACTGCGTGGTCGCGGCCGGGGCGGGCGATAATGCGGCGGCGGCTGTCGGTACGGGAACTGTGGGGGAAGGCGGATGCAATATCTCGGTCGGCACGAGCGGGACGGTATTTATATCCGGCAGGGACTTCCGGGCAGATAACAATTATGCGCTGCACGCATTCGCCCACGCGGACGGCTGCTATCACCTGATGGGCTGTATGCTGAGCGCCGCATCCTGCAATAAGTGGTGGATGGACGGGATCCTCGGAACCGGGGATTATCAGAGAGAGCAGGAGGCGGTTGGCGCATTGGGGGAGAATCCCGTCTTTTTCCTGCCCTATCTGATGGGCGAGCGATCGCCGCACAATAATCCGGATGCCCGCGGCGTATTTATCGGGCTTTCCATGGATACGGATCGGGCGAGAATGACGCAGGCTGTCTTAGAGGGCGTGGCCTTTGCCATCCGCGATTCCTTTGAGGTGGCGAAAAGCCTTGGGATCTGTCCGGAGCAGGCCAGCATATGCGGGGGCGGCGCAAGGAGCGCGCTGTGGAAGCGGATCTTTGCCAATGTCCTGAATAAGCGGATTGCCGAGCTTGAGACAGAAGAGGGCCCGTCCCTGGGCGCGGCCATGCTGGCGGCTGTGGCGGACGGCGCGTTCCCTTGCGTGGAGGCGGCCGCGGGGCGCATCGTGAAGACTGTCCGGACCATTGAACCTGAGCCTGCGCTGGCGGCGAAATATGAGGCCCGGTATCAGAAATTCCGCAAGCTGTACCCGGCGCTGGAGAAGGTGTTTGGGGAGATCGTATAGAGAGGAAGTAAATCTGTATGCAGATAGAAGCTGCCGCAGCATTTCGGGTTATCTGGAGGCTGCGGTATTGCGCTGCTGCAAACGCTTAATTAAAATGAACAGGCAAAACCGCAAAAAGCATCCTGATTTCCTGCGGCGCGCGGCTGGCTGTCGGACGGCGAATTGAGGGAGGCGCGAACTGCGAATTATTTTTCCAGCCGTTATCTCATTGACTGCGCAGTGCTGTCTGTAAATGCATAATCCTGCCAAAAATGCGGCGTTCTGTTGTCAGCATGGATTTCTTCCTGAAATATAAAAGGCCATGGTTCCGTCATGAGCCCCACGGCCCATTTAAGCGCAGTACTTCCAAAGTTTCTTTTACGGACATCGCATAGTTGACATCCGTGTTGTCATTCTGTATATACTTTTTGACAGATTGAAAAAATTTTAGATTGTTATCTATGACTAATATCCGTCTTTTAATGTTTAATCACCACCTATTCGTATATAAACATTGTATCATAAATCAATCATGTTTTTCCTGGCGTATTGTATTTCAGCCCCTTAGAAAAGTAATAGCTTACCCATACAAACAAAGCTATAACTGCTATATAATCTGCCAGAAAGAAAATCAACGGTTCCTCAAAATCGAAAAACACATATTGATTTTGTAAGAACATATAATGCCCGATTTCCCGCCTTATGAACGCATACACGCCATACCCAGCGACAAGAGCGGCAATTCCACGCAGCATCCATCTTCCGGCTATAGGGAGTTCTTTTATAATCCGCCTTGCCATCCCCATCATCATGCTCCAATGAAAGCCAAGATGAAGTGACATCAATACAAATCCGCAATAGGCGGAAACCATGTGAACCTCTCTGGCAAAAGCGCCTCCTGCTTTGATTGACAGAAATGATATTGCATGTTTAGAAAGAATTGCTCCGCTATACATGGAGCCAGCCATTGTAAGAAGGATTCCAATAACAAGAACCGTCTGCCAGATACGGAACAATGTATATTTCCCTTTGAAAACACTCCGGATCCATTTCCGGTTTAAAATATGGTGAATGACGAAAAGAACAAACATCCCGATTCCAAGCCATTCATGGGCTGCTTCACCAATCAGTTCATAGGTCATCAGAAACAACAGCATGACTGTCATTCCAGTATCCACTACTATTTTCAAAATTGCTTTATGTTTCATGCCGCCCGCCCCTATGACAATTTACTGAATGAACCCTTTTTCTGTCAGCCATTCGATAATATCAGGTTCCGAATCCTGAACCACATTGCGTGAAATGGAAAGACCATCTGTAACTACATCTGCGTCCGGTTCCATGTCTTTGATTGTGCCGATTGCATCAGAAAAACCGCTCCCGCCGGATGTAACAAAAGGAAGCACTGTTTTCCCTGTCAGATCGTACTGGTCAAGAAAACTGTACATAATCATCGGCATATCATAATACCAGTTGGGGAAACCAAAAAAGATGGCGTCATATTGGTCTATATCCTCTACCGTTCCGGCAATTTCAGGACGGAAATTGCCGGACTGTTCTTTCTGCGCAATATTTTCAAGCTCCGAATGATCCAGCGGATATGGTGTAACCGGCTCAATCCGGAAAATATCTGCCCCCGTATTTTCTGCAATGATATAAGCAACATACTGGGTATTCCCCAAAACCTCACCGTCAATAACAACGGTGCTGAGTTCTTCCTCCCTCGACATATTCTCAGGCTCTGTAGTTTCCGGCATGGAAAAATATACAACCAGACTTTTTGCTGTAGAATTAGAGTCCATATTTTCAAAATCCTCCGATTGCTGCTTACCTGATCCTGCAGTAGAATGATTGCTGGAAGGAGAAGCGCTACAGCCGCTGAACGTGGCCGCCGCAAGCAGCAAAGATAAACATAAACCAAATAATTTTTTCACTGTCATTCACCTAATACCAATCATGTTTTTCGCCCCGGTCAAGGCAAGCCTGGATCGATCGGGCCGGATATTCCATCTCGTTTCCCGGATAAATTTTTGTCGTAACGAAAATATCCTCCCGCTGTACAATCCCTTCATTGATTGCCTCCCTTATCACTATTTCAGATTTTTTCCGAAATCCCGGAGTTCTTTCAGCTTTGAAGCCGAACCGTTCTCCATGCCGTAAGCTGTAAATACTCCCATGTCCTCAAGGCCGAGGTATTCCAGAAAATCCCCTTTGTAGGAGAACATTGCGCCATCATACATTTTAGGATCACCGGAACTTAATATCATGGCCGCTTTTTTCAGATTCCGCGCCTTCCCGGAACGCATCCACCATTTGTCTCGTATTGCCCTTTGGACGGGGGCTTCCGTTTAATACCAAGATACGCATATACTGTTACCTCCAAATTGTCATTTACCGTATTCATCTTATCTGCCCCTCTGTTTTTATACGTTGGAACAGCCTGTTTCGCTCTGTTATACTGGCTTTTATAAGCTGTTCTTTAAAATCTCCCTGATTTCATCCTTGTCCGGCGCCTTATAGCCGCCATCCATGATCAGTGTGCTTTCAACAATTCCCGGAAGCATCCCCTCTGTTACCCCAAGCTCTTTCAGATTCATCGTAAGCCCCAGTTCATTCATATAAACTTCCATTTTTTTCAGGCCTTCCGCTGCAATCTGTTCATCACTTTTTCCTTCCGGATCTACATCCCATACGTTCACGGCAAATCTCCTGAACTTTGCCAGCCCAAACGGGCAGATAAAGCGGTAATAGGCCATGGATACCGCCGCGAGGGTCATGCCATGGGTTGCATCCGTATGTGCCGCAACCGCCTGCCCAAGCATATGCACCATCCAGTCTGTAGATTTTCCTTTTGCCACCAGGGTATTTAACGCCCATGTCGCAATCCACATGATGTTGCCCCTTGCCTCGTAATCCGTAGGGTTCTTCACAGCGATCCTGCTGGAATGAATCAAAGATCGCAGCAAGCCTTCCATCAGATAATCAGAAGTATTGTCGTCCTCCCCGGAGAAATACTGCTCCGTAATATGGTTCATGATGTCATAGATTCCCGCGACCATCTGATACTGGGGCAGCGTGTAGGTATATACCGGGTTTAAGATGGAAAATTTCGGATATACTCTCTCATCAAATACATGGCCAATCTTCAATTTCTGCTCATGATTCGTGATAACTGCGCCGCCGTTCATTTCAGAGCCCGTACCAGCCATTGTCAGGACACATCCCACCGGGATGATCTCATTGTCCACATCTTTCATCTGAAGATAATATTTTTCCCATGGATCGTCCGTACAGTATGCAGATACGGAAACCGCTTTTGCATAGTTGCAGACAGAACCGCCCCCAACCGCAAGAATCAGGTCTGCCTTACCCTCTCTGGCAATCTTACAGCCTTCATACAGTTTCTGTACGGTTGGATTTGGCATCACGCCTGCATCTTCAAACACATTTTTTCCATTTGCTTTCAAAATCTCCATGACTTTATCATAGATACCGTTCTTTTTGATCGACCCGCCGCCATACACAAGCTGTACATTCTGTCCATACTTAGGCAGTTCTTCATTCAGACTGGCAAGGGAATCCCTGCCAAAATAAAGTTTCGTCGGGTTACAATACATAAAATTTCCTAACATCGTCTTCCTCCTCGTATTTTAAGTTTATAAATGTCATCTCATATTTTCTGAAAAAAACTGCTCCAGCTTATCGAACGGGATGGCGTCCTTCCCGCCGCCGTCATACAGATCAGTGTGGACTGCATCCGGGATGATCAGCAGCTCCTTGTTATCTGTATAAGGATTATCCTTCACCATTGCGGCATAAGCATCGCGGCTGAAATAGCAGGAGTGTGCTTTCTCCCCGTGCATGATAAGGACTGCGCTGCGGATCTCATTGCTGTACTGAAGGATGGGCTGGTTCATAAAGGACATACAGCCGATCACATTCCAGCCACCGTTGGAATTTAACGAACGTTTGTGGTAGCCGCGATCCGTCTTATAATAATCATGATAATCTGCTACAAAGAAAGGCGCATCCTCCGGAAGCGGATCGACGACGCCACCGCCCAGCGCATAGCTGCCATTTTTATAATCCGCGAGTCTCTGGGCGTTCATGGCTTCCTTCTTGGCGTATCGTGCGTCTGCGGAATCCTCACCGTCAAAATATCCGTTGGCATTGACGCGGGACATATCATACATGGTGGAGGCAACCGTTGCCTTAATACGGGTATCCAGCGCTGCTGCGTTGAGGGCGAGGCCTCCCCAGCCGCAGATACCGATGATGCCGATACGCTCAGGGTCAACATTTTCCTGTACGGAAAGGAAATCCACCGCCGCCTGAAAATCCTCCGTGTTGATATCCGGTGAAGCCATGTAACGGGGTGTGCCGCCGCTTTCACCGGTAAAGGAAGGATCAAAGGCAATGGTGAGGAAGCCACGCTCCGCCATCGCCTGCGCATACAGTCCGGCGGCCTGCTCCTTTACCGCGCCAAACGGCCCGCATACCGCAATCGCAGCCGGTTTTTTTTCCGCCTCCTTCGGCTCATAAAGGTCTGCCGCCAGCGTGATCCCGTAACGGTTAGGGAATGTTACCTTGCGGTGGGTCACCTTTTCACTTTTCGGGAAAGTCTTATCCCATTTCGTTGTCAATTCCAGTCTTACAGTATTTTCCATTTTGTAATGCCTCTCTTTCTTTTTTGTTATTTTTAATGATTCCTTTTCCATTCTCCATACTAAAAAATCAAGACAGTCAACCCTTTCCTGACTTTCATGCAGGCTGTCCATCAGGCCGCAGCGATGCTTCCGCAGCGTTTTAATCGCATCCTGAACCTGACCGTTACCATACAGCCTGCAGACCCTCTCAATGGTCTGAGCGCCGCAGCCGGCATCTTTCAGATTCTGAATAAGCTCATCCGTATGACCGCCTCCTTTCCTGATATGCCTGTATTATATCTCCTTGACTTTTATTTTGCTAATGGCTATAATTTATACCGTGATATAAATTTTTGGAATATCATAGGAGGGCAATATGGAGCTGCGAACTATGAGATATTTTCTTGCCGTGGCAAGAGAAGAAAACATGACCCGTGCGGCAGAGCTGCTTCACGTTACCCAGCCCGCGCTCTCCAAGCAGTTAAAAGCACTTGAAGATGGGCTTGGGAAAAAGCTCTTCACGCGCCATAGTTTCAGCATACAACTGACTGAGGAAGGTGTGTTGCTTCGAAAACGGGCAGAAGACTTGATAAAAATGGCTGACAAAATTACAGCAGAATTTCTTGCTTTGGATGATGTTCTGGGAGGGGATGTTTACTTCGGTTTGGCGGAATCTTATCAGATCAGATACCTCGCCGCCACAATCAGAAAATTCAAAGAGTCTTACCCTGATCTGCATTATCATATTACCAGCGGCGACACGGAACAGGTTACAGAAAAACTGGATAAAGGTATCATTGATTTTGCCGTACTGGCGCAGGAACCCAATACTGCAAAATATCATTATTTGACCTTTCCCCATGCTGATCTTTGGGGTGTTGTCATGCCGGAGAACTGTCCATTGGCGGAAAAAGAAGCCATCTGCGTGGATGACTTATTTGGACTCCCTCTTTTTTGTTCCGAACAGGGATGGAGCAATGATATTTCCAAATGGTGTGGCAACAGCATGGATAAATTACACCTTGAAGGGTCGTTTCGGCTATCATATAACGGATCGCTTTTTGTGAAAGAAGGACTCGGCTATCTTTTGACCTTTGAACATTTGATTGACACAAACCCTGAAAGCGGACTTGTTTTTCGTCCCCTCACGCCAAAGCTTGAAACAAAGATATATTTAATTTGGAAAAAATACCAAATCTTTACCCCTATTGCCGAACGACTGCTTGAAAAATTGAAATCTGAATTGTTAGAATAGAAATCGAAACGCGCTTTAGGAATCTGGTAAGGGAAAGGTTACTTTTACTTATTTCTCTACCGTAGGCAAGCAATGAGCTTGTGTTCCGTTCAACAAAAAGGTGTTGCCGTACTCTTTGATTGATGGGGAGTTCTTACTGAAAATGGGGACGGCACTTGAATCCTGCCTGCCGCAAAAAGATACCTCCGTAAATTCCGGAGCCGCATACGGCGCCGGTACAGCCTGCTCCCTAACCGGCCTGCTTCCATGATTCTTTCGGGGCAGTTCCTCAAGCGCCAGCTTCCGGATCTTTGCGATCCAGTAATAATAGCTTTTTAAAGAGATACCATGCTGCTCTAGATCAGGCCGGAGGCTCTGCATTGCCGGATCACATCCAGCCAGTACTGAAGTTTTACCTGTTTATCCGGAGTTAAAGCGGAAATGTCCATGGCTATTCTCCTTTATCTGGATTTAGAGTTTTTGGAGTGAACTCTAAAAACTCTGACCCTGATTTTACAGGAGAACGCCAAATATTTCACTACACGTTCTTATTTGACGCTTACCCTGCAAACAGAGTTACCCACAACTCCATAAAACAGCCGGTTATACACATTACCAGCAATGCCGGCTACTACGAAATCCCTCCCATTCCCCATTTTATAACCTGTTTTTATCACCCCATTCACACATTCCGTCTAAAATAGGAATTAAAGACTTTCCACGCTCTGTTAAGCTATATTCTACCTTTGGCGGGATTTGCGGATATTCTTTTCTATGCACTAATTGGTCTGCTTCTAATTCTTTTAAAGTGGAGCTTAAAGTCTTATACGAAATTTCACTGATATATTTTTTCATTTCGTTAAAACGAACAACTCCGAACTCCATTAAAGTATACAAAATAGTCATTTTATATTTGCCATTGATTAGTGACAATGTATAGCTGAAACCTGTCGTTTCAAGACATGCGTTTGCAATACAGCGTTTATTCATTTTTACACTCTCCCTTGGGTAAGTATACAACTTAATTGTAAGTATCACACTTATATGTGCGTACTTGATTTTATTTTAATTCTTGCTAAGATTATAATATCAAAAGCAGAGAAAGTCAATCTCACAGAATTAGGAGGACATATTTTATGAGCAAAAAAATAGTTGTAATAACGGGAAGCCCCCGGAAAAACGGGAATAGCTTTGCTATGACAGACGCTTTCATCAAGGCAGCCGAAGCAAAGGGGCATACAATCACACGGTTTGACGCTGCATTAAAAAAAGTAGGCGGCTGCCGGGCATGTGAAACCTGTTTTTCCACTGGAAAAGCCTGTACTTTTGACGATGACTTCAACACGATTGCGCCGGCAATTCTTGAAGCGGACGTTATCGTATTTACCATGCCTGTCTACTGGTATTCTATCCCGGCGCAGATTAAAGGTGTCATTGACCGTATCTTTTCTATGGTTGTAGGCGGCAAGGATATTGCAGGAAAGGAATGTGCGCTGATTACCTGTTGTGAAGAAGATGATATGTCCGTCATGGACGGCGTTCGTATTCCTGTTGAGCGTATGGCGGCACTGAATAAATGGAAAATGGCAGGCGAGGTTTTAATTCCCGGCGTATTAAATGTTGGCGATATAGATAAAACCGAGGGCTGCAAAAAAGCGGCTGATTTAGCCAATGCAATTTAAGGAGGTAATTATGAGCAAAAAAATTATTATTCTCAATGGAAGTCCAAGAAAAGCCGGAAATACAACGGCATTAACGGCAGAATTTAAGAAAGGCGCAGAGGAAGCCGGAAACACCGTGACAGAGTTTTTTCTTGACGGTATGAACATAAATGGTTGTAAAGGTTGTTTTGGCGGTGGTAAAAACCCGGATAGCCCTTGTGTCCAAAAAGACGATATGGATAAAATCTATCCTGTTTACAGGGAAGCGGACATAGTTGTTCTTGCGGCACCGCTTTACTATTGGACTATCAGCGGTCAGTTAAAAACTGCCTTTGACCGCTTATTTGCTGTTGCGGAATGTGACCCTGATTATCGGAATCCTAAAAAGGAAAGTGTTCTCATTATGGCAGCCGAGGGCTACGGCTTTGAAGAAACTCTTTATTGGTATGAACAGCTTGAAAAACATTTAGGGTGGAAAAGCATTGGAAAAGTACTTTGTGGCGGTGTAATGGCTATGGGGGATATTGCCGGAAAACCCGAATTACAGGAAGCCTGCAATTTAGGAAAATCAATTCAATAAAGAAAGGAATTTGTCACTATGAATAAAATCAATTTACCCCAAGCTGCAAAATTAACATCTCCAAACCCGGTAAGTGTCGTATGCACCATGAAGCCGGACGGTTCAACCAACCTTGCCACTGTTTCATGGTGGACTTATCTTTCCTTTAGTCCGAATATGATTGCTTATGCAATGGCAAAGACCTCATACAGCGGCGAAATGGTACGAAATACAAAAAAAGTTATCCTTACAATTCCCGGTGCGGAAATTGCAGACGCAGTAATGGGGTGTGGAAGCACTACGGGGCGCAACATGGATAAGGCAGAGAAGTTTGGCATTGAACTTGCAGAGATAGAGGGAAACAGTATCAAAATTCCTTTTCATAGCCGTGTGGCAATTCAATGTAGTTTAAAAGAATATTACGAGGTTGGCGACCATTATCTGTATATTTGCAATGTAGAGCAGGCTTATGGGAATGACGCAGAAGAAGCGCTGTTTGCATGGAACGGTTATTCACAGTTACGTCCGGCAAGATAAAAAATCCATGTTGCCGAATCCATCTTTTAACATTTAAACAAAAGATTTGTGATCAGTTAATTATGGGGCGGCAGCCTAAAGTGCTGCCGCCTCTCTGAATTATAAAAGGAACTGAAAGAGAAAGCCGCCGCCTTGCAGAGCGAGCTTTCTAAGACGCTGGAAGCCACGGAAAACGCTGAAAAGTTTATGAAAGTAGTACGCAAGCACATCAGCTTTGAGGAACTCACCCCTGCCCTGTTACGGGAGTTTGTGGAGAAAATCGAATCCACGAATCGGAAGCCCTTGACGGGAAACGCCGGGGGAAGCTTTGCAGGCAGGAAATCGAAATCTAATATTCTTTTGTCGGCAAAGCAGAACTGCCCGACTAAAGCCCGACCCGTCCGCCCCGCCTCAGTGATGGAGCCGATACGGCCGAAACAAGATCTGAATGGACAATGCTGTGTCAGATTTGCATTCCTGTATGTAAATCTTGCGGCTGCCGCTCAGAAAATGCGCGGGGCCGGATTTTCCGGGCCCCGCGCGGTAAGTGTATGTTATTTAGACAGTAAGCGTAAATCAGTTATGAATTGCGCCCGAAGAGAGGGGCGGTAAAAGGCAGCGCCTCCGCGTGACCGTTTCCCATATACCCTGCCAGACGGTTCAGGAGTACACGGCGATCCTGTGCAGAAAGAGCGGGCCTGTCAGCAAAGCCATTGCCGGAAGTAAAATGAGTGCGGTTTTTCATGTTTTTCATAATGTGTTCTCCTTTCTTATTTTCCCTTAAAGATATTGTATTATTGTTATAATTTTTTGGGGATTACTTTGTTTTCCCTTTGTTGATTAAAGTATAGCACTGGTAAATGATAAATGCTATACTCAAAACAGGTATAAAAGTATAAGTGAATTGTTATAGAGTTGAATCATTTACTATATCTATTTGATAACAGCTCAGGCTGCAATGGCATGATACCAGGGTCAAAAGGTCTGAAATCCGATGCAGGCTCGCTTGGAGGAGGATTTTTGAACCTGGGATCCGCCAAAAACATGAAAAAGGAGCCCGATCAGGGCGGATTTTGAATGTTTTTGAGGATTGCGGGAGTACAAAGTGCGGAGCAATCCGGTATCAAAGGGGTCAAAAGACCTTTTGCCCCCGACATCATGGCATTTGGTTAAGATATATGTGAGCCCTCTGCCGCAAAGCCGCTTGAATTAACCGGAACAAAATGATATGATGGAACACAGTACCAAGAAAAACAGACTCAATAAAGGAGAAAATCATCATGCAAAACCCAATTGTAACGATTGAGATGGAAAACGGCGATATTATGAAGGCTGAGCTCTATCCCGAAATTGCCCCCAATACGGTAAACAACTTTATCAGCCTGGTAAAGAGCGGTTTTTATAACGGCCTTATTTTCCATCGCGTCATCAAGGGCTTTATGATCCAGGGCGGCTGTCCGGATGGAAACGGTATGGGCGGCCCCGGCTACTCCATCAAAGGCGAGTTCAGCCAGAACGGTTTTACAAATGACTTAAAGCACACAAAAGGCGTTCTTTCCATGGCCAGGTCAATGGCTCCCGACTCCGCCGGCTCCCAGTTTTTTATCATGCACGAGGACTCCCCGCATCTGGACGGCTCCTATGCGGCGTTCGGAAAGGTGACAGAGGGCCTTGACATT
The DNA here is from genome assembly GCA_910575795.1 of Clostridiaceae bacterium. Classification (GTDB taxonomy): domain Bacteria; phylum Bacillota; class Clostridia; order Lachnospirales; family Lachnospiraceae; genus Otoolea; species Otoolea muris. The sequence continues at coordinate 16,569 of CAJTGE010000016.1, forward strand.
GTAGACAAGATTGCAGGCGTGCGCACCGACTGGGGCGATAAACCGCTCAAGGCTCAGAAAATAAAAACCATGACAGCCGAGCTGTTCGGCGCGGAATACCCCGAGCCGGAGAAATGCTGAGGCATGACCGTAAAAAAGTACGTCAACATAGACGGAACGCCGTATCCCGTTACGATTTCAGATGAAGAAGAGGCTCTCTCTGCCGCATATAAGGCAGGGGGAGCCATTATTGGAATATGGGCCCCGCCTCCCCCGGGCATTCCGGACGAAAAACAGGCCGCCCCCATCTTCTGGAAATGCCTCTATCTCGTCACCTCCCCCAAAGAGCTTTCCCCGCAGCTTTTAGAACGCGCCGCCCGCCGCCGCGCCGGCTTTCCCTGGCTGATCGCGGAAACCAGCCGTCTTAGGATACGCGAATTTACCTCCCGGGATCCCATAGAACCCCCATCCGGTGAGGACGGAAACGGGGTTTTCTCCGACTGGGAAAAACGCGAGGCATACCGCAAAACGCAATACACCCTATACGAACACGGCCTCTGGGCGCTGATAGAAAAAAGCAGCGGCCGGCTCATAGGAAAGGCAGGCATCACAGGGGAGGAGCTGAGCTACCACATTTATCCTCCCTTCCGCCGCCGGGGGTATGCCCGTGAAGCATGTGAAAAAATTATCAGTATTGCGCGCGACGAATTGGGGCTTTCAGGGCTTTTGATACGCGTCAGGAAAGACAATACAGCGTCTTTGCGTCTTGCCGGGGCGTTGGGTTTTTGGCCTGAGAAAGAAGAGGACAGTTTTGGTTCGCGGGAAGCGCGGTTTGTATTGAAGTTTTGTGAATAGGGCGGCCTTTTCGCATCTCATCCCCCTTCATTACCCCCCTCTCTTTAAATCTCTCACTTGTATTTTACATAACCGCCGTATATAATATATTGTATACAAACCAAACCCACGCGCATGCGAAAGGCCGCCCGCCCGGCTGTCTCCGGCATGCGCCTCAAACGGAGGAAAGGAATGATAAAGCATCTCGGCCTTAAGGCTTACGGCAAGATCAACCTCGCCCTCGACGTGCTCCGCAAGAAGGAAGACGGCTACCACGAGGTAAGGATGATCATGCAGACTGTGCAGGTATACGATAAGATTGACTTAATACGCAGCGAGCGCCCGGGCATCAGGCTCTCTACGAATCTGTATTACCTGCCTGACAATGAAAACAATTTGGGATACAGGGCCGCCAGGCTTTTGATGGATGAGTTTGGCATTGGGGAGGGCCTTGAGATCCGGATCAGGAAGTTCATTCCCGTAGCGGCGGGGATGGCCGGGGGGAGCAGCGATGCGGCGGCCGTGCTGTTTGGCGTGAACAAGATGTTTTCACTGGGGCTTTCAATGGAGCAGTTAATGGAACGGGGCGTGAAGCTGGGAGCGGATGTCCCCTACTGCGTTATGCGCGGAACCGCCCTTTCAGAGGGGATCGGGGAGATTCTGACGCCGCTGCCGCCGGTCCCTCAGTGCCAGGTCTTGATCGCCAGGCCGCCGATCAGCGTATCCACAAAGTGGGTGTATGAAAACCTGAATGTGGCTGCCAGGAGACAGGACGAGCATCCGGATGTGGAGCGGGTGCGGCGTGCGATTCAAGAGGCAGATCTCTACGGTATAGCCGGGAATATGGGGAATATACTGGAAACCGTGACGATCCCGGCCCATCCTGTGATTCAGGAGCTCAAGGAAGAGATGAAGCGGCTGGGAGCGATTAACGCCCTCATGAGCGGCAGCGGCCCTACGGTGTTCGGGCTTTTCGTGAATCCGGCGGCGGCTGAGACAGCGTACGAGGAGCTGCGCTTCGGCAATAAGGGGCTTGCAAGGCAGGTGTACTTAACCAGCTTTTACAACCGGAGAGAGTAACATAACTGTTTGATAAGGATAGGGGAATTTTGCATGGGAAATAGCTTCGATGTAAATATGAATGAGTATCTCCCGCTTCGGGACGTGGTGTTTAACACGCTCAGGCAGGCGATATTAAAAGGAGAGCTGGCTCCGGGGGAACGGCTTATGGAGATCCAGCTTGCCGAAAAGCTGGGGGTGAGCCGGACGCCGATCCGCGAGGCGATCCGCAAGCTTGAGCTTGAGGGGCTGGTGCTCATGATACCAAGAAAAGGGGCGGAAGTAGCGAAGATTTCCGAGAAGAGCTTAAAGGATGTCCTGGAGGTGCGCCGTTCGCTGGAGGAGCTGGCCATTGAGCTGGCATGCCAGCGCATAAGCGATACGGATATGGAGGACATGGATGCGGCCCAGGCGGCTTTTCGGGATGCGATTGCGAAAGGGGACGCCATGGAGATTGCGGAGACAGACGAGGCATATCACGATGTGATATATAATTGCACGAGAAATACGCGGCTGGTCCAGATTTTAAATAACTTAAGGGAGCAGATGTATCGTTTTCGTTTAGAATATATTAAAGATGAGGACAAGCGCCAGATTCTTCTCATTGAACATGAGAAGATATTAAAGGCGCTGCGCAGCCGCCATGTGGCAGAGGCGAGGGCGGCGGTGCGCGAACATATTGATAATCAGGAGATTACGGTTCTGAAGAAATTAAAGGAGCAGGAAGAATGACATTTAAAGAAGCATATCTGACAGGCCGGATTGAATTCGGTGAGATTGACGGCTATATTGAAACATGGAACCGTTCCGACGGGGAACAGACGCTGGCTGCTTTTCTGGGGCTTTCAGGGGAAGAAGAGGACGCCTGGATCGAGGAGAGCGACGACGCGTTAAAGAAGCTTCTGGATGCCCGCGGGAAGGTGGCGGGGACTCCGGTGCTTCTCGGAAAGACCGGGATTATGGTCAATAAGAACGGCTTCGGCGCGCTTCCCATCCAGAGGATTTCCAGGGAAGAGGCCGCGCGCCTTCTCAGGAAAGCATATGAAGGCGGAATCCGCTTTTTTGACACGGCCCGTTTTTATACGGACAGCGAGGAGAAGATCGGCTATGCGCTGAGCGGTGTGCGGGATCAGATTTACATTGCCACCAAAACGGGGGCTGTGGACGCAGAGGGCTTCTGGAAGGATCTGGAGACAAGCCTGCGCAATCTAAAGACCGACTGCGTGGATTTATACCAGTTCCACAACCCGCCGTTCTGCCCGAAGCCGGGAGACGGCAGCGGCCTGTATGAGGCCATGCTAAAGGCCAGGGAACAGGGAAAGATCCGCTATATCGGCATAACCAACCACAGGATGGCCGTGGCGGAGGAGGCGGTGGAGTCCGGCCTTTACGCAGCGCTCCAGTTTCCGTTTAACTGCCTGTCCACAGAGCGGGAGAGAGCGCTGGCAGAGGCGTGCCGCAGGCAGAACATGGGCTTTATTGCCATGAAGGCCCTTTCCGGAGGGCTTCTGACCAACTCGGCGGCGGCGTATGCGTATATCGATCAGTTTGACAATGTGCTCCCCATCTGGGGCATTCAGAGAGAAAGCGAGCTGGACGAATTTTTAAGCTATATTGACAATCCTCCGCAGATGACGGAGGAGCTTAAGGCCGTGATCGAAGCGGATCAGAAGGCGCTTTCGGGCGAATTCTGCCGCGGCTGCGGATACTGTATGCCATGCCCGGCAGGGATCGAGATCAATAACTGCGCCAGGATGTCCCTGCTGCTCCGGCGCTCTCCGTCAGAGAGCCACTTATCAGAGGCGGGGCAGGCGAAGATGAAGAAGATCGAGGGCTGCCTGCACTGCGGCGCGTGCAAATCCAAATGTCCCTACGGCCTTGACACGCCGAAGCTTCTGGAGGAGAATTATAAGGATTATATGGAAGTTCTGGCCGGAAAGGCATAAGGCGGCCTGCGCGTCAGAGAATCTGACGAAATTATAACAACAATTAAAATTGTATAAATTATACATCCATCTATTGACAAAGTGACAGGCTGTCACTATAATAATGACAGCCTGTCACTTTTCTGCTTTTATACATTGAAGACAAACGGACAGGTTTATCGTTTTATAGGGGAGGGGCAGACTATGCCGACGGAACGTTTTTACAGGCTTCCGGAAGAGAAAAAGCGGATAATTCGGGACGCGGCCTTTAAGGAATTCGCCAGGGTCCCGATCGATAAGGTCTCGATCAATCAGATTATCAAGGAAGCGGATATCTCCAGGGGCAGCTTTTATACGTATTTTGAGGATAAGTGGGATGTGCTGGGGTACATATTTGAGGAGAGCCAGGCCCGCATCCACACCTTGTGCAGCATTTACCTGGAGGAGTCCGGGGGCGACATATGGTATATGCTGGAGCGGGTTATGGACTGCCTTCTGGAAACCTGCTCCGAGAAGGAGAAATTTGATTTTATCAAAAACGCCCTCAGCCATGCGAGCTCTGACGAGCTGGTAAGCGGCCTTTCCGGCTCAAAGCAGGAGTGCGACCGCTTAAATGACGAGCTTCTGCGCCATATTTTTTCGCATTATAATAAAGAGCAGCTCCGGCCAATGGAATACAGGGAATTTTTTGCTTTTTTCCAGCTTGCGATGTTTGCGATTGCGGTTGAGATAAAGAGCTTTTTTGAGGGAACGTCCGTGGAAGAGATAAGAAAGAGCTTTACGCTGCGGATGGATATCCTGCGGCGCGGCGTCTGTCCGCTTACGTCCGGGGACGCATGACAGTGCGGCCGGGATTCCCGGGCGGCTGCCATACGGCAAATCGAAACTGCATAGAATTTTATTTATAGATTTAACAAAGCGTCAATGGCGCGGAGGCAAGCGGTATAAAAGGCTGCCGCCCGACGCCGAAACAGGAGGGAAAGATGAAAAAAAGAGGTGTGATCATTACAATTGTAGTGGTTGTGGCGGCTGTGGCGATGATAGCGCCGCGGTTTTTAAGACCAAAGGAGGAGGTGGCGGCGGCTTCTCTTCCCGTGGTATCGGTAGAAAAGCCGAGGATGGGCAGCCTTGAGATCCAGACCGGGCTGACGGGTTCTGTGGAGCCGTCGGATATGGTCTACGTGATTCCGAAGGCGGCCGGCGAGGTGACGCAGGTTTACGTCAAGGCCGGAGACTTCGTCCAGGAGGGGCAGAAGCTTCTGGATATTGACACAAAGCAGGTGGAAGGGGCAAAGATCAATCTTGATACAGCGGCGGTGTCCTTACAGGACGCCAACACGAACCTTCAGAGAATGACGGTCCTGTACCAGAGCGGCGATATCTCCCGGCAGCAGTTTGAGCAGATCCAGTCAAGCGCGAGGATGGCAAAGCTGCAGTATGACGGGGCGAAGCTGGCATATGACAACCAGATTGAATTCAGCTCCATCACAGCGCCCATAAGCGGCCTGGTAGAGAGCTTTAATGTGGAGATCCATGACAATGTGGCCCAGTCGAATACGCTGTGCGTGATTTCCGGCAAGGGCACAAAGGCGGTTTCCTTTAATGTGACGGAGCGGGTGCTGGAGGGACTCCATGTCGGGGATTCTATCACTGTAGAGAAAAACGGGAGCGAATACCGCGGCGCGATCTCAGAGATCAGCTCCATGGTGGATGCAGACACGGGCCTTTTCAAGGTAAAGGCATCCTTAGAGAATGCGGACAGCCTGGCGACAGGGGCGCAGGTAAAGCTCTATGTGACCTCCGAGCGGGCGGATCAGGCGATGCTGATTCCGACGGACGCCGTATATTATGAGGGCGGCCAGTCCATGGTGTACTTATACAAGGACGGCGCGGTCACAGAGCAGGCGGTGGAGGTCGGCGTTTATGACGCGGAGCAGACGCAGATTACGGGCGGGCTGACCATAGAGGACGATGTGATTGTGACCTGGAGCTCCGAGCTGTTTGAGGGCTCTGAGGTGGAGCTTTACACAGGCGCCTCTCCCAGCGGCGGGCAGGAGACAGCCGCAGAGGAGAGCGGGGAAGAAGAGACAGAGGCAGAACAGTAAGGAGGCCAATCGATGGGATTAACAAAAGGCGTCCTGAAGCGCCCTGTTACAACAGTACTGGTAGTTTTATGTCTGATTGTATTCGGATTAACATCTGTATTTTCCTCCAAGCTGGAGCTGACTCCGGAGATGGAGATGCCGATGATGGTGGTGTTTGCCGTCTATCCGGGCGCAAACCCGGAGGATGTGGATGAGCTGGTGACCAGGCCGATTGAGGATGAGATCGGAACGTTAAACGGCATCAAGTCTGTAAACAGCTATTCCAATGAAAACATGTCCATGGTGCTTTTACAGTACGAATACGGCACGGACATGGATAAGGCGTATTCGGATTTGAAGAAAAAAACGGACGCCATGCAGCGTTCTCTGCCTGATGATGTGGAAACGCCGACGATTATGGAATTCAACATCAACGATCAGGCCACGATGACCCTGGCGGTCAATAATGACAAGGCGGAGAACCTTTATAACTTTGTTGATAAAAAGATCGTGCCGGAGCTTGAGAAGATTTCTTCGGTTGCCAGTGTGGATATCAGCGGCGGCCGCGAGGAATACATAAAGGTGGAGGTGATTCCGGAGCGGTTAAAGCAGTACCATTTAAGCATCAGCCAGGTCGCGACGGCCGTGGCGTCCGCGGATCTGGCGTATCCGGCCGGGAGCACGGAGGTGGGCAGCCAGAGCCTTTCCGTGACCACAGGCGTGGATTTTAAGGATATGGAAAGCCTGAAGCGGATTCCGATCAACCTGGGAAACGGCAATACCATTTACGTTCAGGATGTGGCGAATGTATACTCCACCTTAAAGGACGCCGCGGGTATCGGGCGCTATAACGGGGCGGATACCGTGGTGCTGGGCGTGAAAAAGCAGCAGAAGAGCTCTGCCGGGGAGGTTTCCAAAGCGGTCAGCAGCACGGTTTCGCGGCTTCTTGCGGAGAACCGCAGCTTAGAGATCATCGTGGTGGATGACAACAGCGATATGATCAACAGCTCCCTTGAGAGCGTGCTGCAGACCATGATCGCGGCGGTTATCGTTTCCATGGTCATTATTTTCCTGTTCTTCGGAGATTTCAAGGCGTCCATGATTGTCGGGACATCGATTCCGATTTCCATTCTGGCGGCGCTTGTGATGATGAAGGTCATGGGCTTTTCGCTGAATGTGATCACGCTGGGCAGCCTGGTTCTGGGCGTCGGCATGATGGTGGATAACTCGATTGTAGTTCTGGAGAGCTGTTTCCGCTCCACAAAGGGCAAGGGCTTCAGCGAGTTCCATAAAGCGGCTCTGGAGGGAAGCGGGATTGTGATCCAGTCCATCATCGGCTCCACCGTCACGACGTGCGTGGTATTTCTGCCGCTGGCGCTTTTGTCCGGCATGACGGGGCAGATGTTTAAGCCCCTTGGCTTTACGATTGTATTCTGTATGCTGGCTTCCCTGATCTCTGCGATGACGATCGTGCCGCTCTGCTATACCATGTACCGGCCGCAGGAGAAGACGACCGCTCCTTTATCGGGCCTGGTTGCGGGCATGCAGGCGTGGTACCGGGGCATTATGAGCGGGCTTATCAGGAAGAGAAAAACGGTTATGCTTACCTCCATTCTCCTTCTGTTCGGCGCGATTTTCCTGGCCACTCAGATTAAGACAGAGCTGATGCCGGCCAATGATCAGGGAACCATACGTGTTTCGGCAGAGCTGCGGCCGGGTTTAAGCGTTGAGAAGGCGGATGAGATCCTGACTGAGATTGAAAGCTTTATCAGCAGGGACGAGGATGTGGAGTCCTACATGGTTTCCTACGGCAGCAGCGGCTTAAGCATGGGAGGCGGATCCTCCGCGACGCTGACAGCGTACTTAAAGGATGACCGCAGGCGGGAGACAGACGAGGTGGTAAAGGAATGGAGGCCGGTCCTGACGGCGATTCCGCAGACGAATGTGACGATTTCCTCCCAGAGTTCTATGAGTATGATGGGAGGCGGAAATGACGGGGTAGAGTTTATTCTCCAGGGCACGCAGTATGACGAGCTGAAAGAAGCCTCGGACAGGATCGTGCAGGGCTTAAAAGACCGGCCGGAGGTTACAAGAATACACTCCACGCTGGAAAACTCGGCTCCGGTTGTGAAGATCGAGGTGGATCCCTTAAAAGCCGCCGCCGAGGGTCTTTCCCCGGCGCAGGTGGGCGCGGCGGTCAATATGATGCTGAGCGGAAACGAGGCCACGACGCTGGATGTGGACGGCGCGGAGGTGAGCGTTATGGTGGAGTATCCGGACGGGGAGTATGAGCGGATTGACCAGGTAAAGAGCATTGTTCTGGATCTGCCCTCCGGCGGATCCGTGGCTCTGGCCGATATCGCGGATATCTATTTCAAAGACAGCCCGCAGAACATTGTCCGGGCGGATAAAGAATACCAGGTGACGATCACAGGAGATTTTACAAAAGGAATTATTGCGGACGATCAGGACAGACTGGAGACGCAGATCTACAAAGAGGTGGTTGTTCCGAACTTATCGACAAGTATTTCCAGAGCACAGAACAGCATGGACGAGGCGATGATGGAGGAATTCAGCGCCCTGTTTGGGGCCATCGGCCTGGCGGTTTTCCTGATTTTTGTGGTCATGGCGGCTCAGTTTGAATCGCCGAAATTCTCTCTGATGGTGATGACCACGATCCCGTTCAGCCTGATCGGATCCTTTGGTTTCCTGTTCCTGGCGGACGCCACGATCAGCATGACCTCCCTTCTGGGTTTTCTGATGCTGGTGGGAACCGTTGTAAATAACGGTATCCTCTATGTGGATACCGCAAACCAGTACCGCGCGGAGATGGATCGCGAAACCGCGCTGATCGAGGCCGGCGCGACGCGTCTTAGGCCGATTCTCATGACGACGCTGACCACGATCGTGGCCATGATTCCCATGGCGGCCGGATACGGGGACAGCGGCGAGATGATGCAGGGCATGGCCCTGGTAAATGTGGGCGGCCTGGTGGCCTCCACGGTCCTGTCGCTTCTGATGCTGCCGGTATACTACATAATCATGAGCCGGAAGCAGAAGGCGGAGCTTGATCTGGACTGATGGGCTTGTTTTATGGAACCGTCCCTGTTTTATGGACGGTTCCGTGTTAAAATTTTGAGACACACTCCAGAGCGTTACAGTGCGAAGGCGGCGGGAGACAGGCCGGCGGCTGGCAGAGTAACGGCGCATGGATGAAGCGAGGTGAAGAGGATGAAGACGAAAAAGCGGGCTGCAGCCGCGGCCCTGGCCGTTTCGCTGGCTGCCGCATTTCCGCTTAGCGGATACGCGGATGTGAACCCAATCATGGGCGATATGAACTCCGGAGGGGAAGAGAGCGGGGGAGCCGGCCCTTCCATTGATGATCAGATTGGAGCGGTAAAGCCAAAGGATCAGCTCATTGACAAGGAGCTCTTAACCCAGAACCGCCTGGAATACCGGGAGATTGGCAGCCGTATCGAATATTATAATAAGGATTACAGAAACGCAAAAACGCAGCTTTTGAACGCATACCTTTCTCTGGACACGGCCGGCGCTCTGACGCAGGAGGCCAACGAGCTGATGGAGGAGGCAAAGGATTTTAAGTATGACGACATGACGCCTGAGGACAGGGAGTATTATGAATGGTATAAGGATGCGGTGCAGGAGCTGCGCAGGCAGGCGCAGAAGATAACGAACGCGGATCTTCCCGGCAGCGCGGAGCGCACGCTGCGCCTGGCCAGGAGGAACTTAACGAGAGCGGTGGAGATGCTTTTGATCACCTACCAGACGACCGAGGCCCGGACCGCCGTGGCCGATAAAAACGTAGAGCTGGCCGCGGCCATGCTCTCCTCAAAGGAGCGGATGGCTTCCCTGGGCATGAGCTCCGCCCAGGAGGTCCTGGCCGCAAAAGAAGGGCTTTTAGAGGCCCAGAACAGCGCCCAGACGGCGCACGCAGGGCTTTTGAACATGCGGCAGAATATATTAATCATGCTCGGCTGGAGCGGCGGCGATCAGGTGGAATTCGCCCCCATCGGGGATCCGGATCTGAGCCGGCTTGCGGCCATGAACCTGGAGGAGGATAAGAAGGCCGCGATTTCAGCCAATACGGATTTATATGAGCTCAGAAGCTCCGGAGCGTCCGGTTCCGCGGGGCGGAAGATAAAGGAGCGCAATGTCTCCTCCGCGCAGCAGAATGTGGCGATCGAGATGGAACGGCTGTATACGGAAGTGGCGGCCAAAAAACAGGCGTACGACGCGGCCTGCACGGAGTTCGCGGCCGCTTCGCAGAACATGGACGCGGCAAACCGCAAACATTCCCTTGGCATGATGGGCGAGCTGGAGTACCTGGGGGCGCAGCTTTCATACTTAAACTCGGAGGCTGGCCGCACCGGCGCTTCCCTGGAGCTTTTTAAGGCCATGGAAGACTATGACTGGGCTGTCAACGGCCTGATTGGCTCGAATGGAGGTTGAATATGATGAAACGACATAAACGCATCCTGGCGCTTACCACGGCGGCCGTCCTGTCGGCCTTCCCGCCGGCGGCGGCCTTTGCCGACAGCCCGGAATTTGCCTATGACGAGGCGACCTGGGCAAGGCTTAGGGATAACGTGATGGAATACGATGAGCTTCCCATGCTGGTGGAAGAATATAATCCGACCTATTTAAATAACCAGACCTCGTACCGCGACAACCGCACGCGCGACAACGCGAGGGAGATGAGGGATAAACAGCTTGACAACGCGAACGACGCCTACGACGCGGCCGAAAACCTGCGCAGCCAGGCAGAGGATATGCGCGATCAGGCGGAGGCGCTTTTGGGAGATCCATATATGGCGGCGGGAATGTCTTCCGCGCTGCCGTCCATGGCTTCCGCCTACTCGGGCCTCATGTCAGCCGCGGCCATGACGGAGCAGGGGGCCCTGCGGACGGAACAGTCGGCGAAAGCCTCGTATGTGGACAGCGAGATGGAGAGCCTGGATTACCAGAACAACCAGAAGGCGCTTATCGTCCAGACGCAGGGGCTGTTTGCTTCCTACAACCTGACGCGCAAGAGCGTGGCGGCCATTGCCAAAAATATCGAGCTGTCCCAGGCAAGCCTGGGCGCTCTGGAGCGCCAGGTGCAGATCGGCATGGCGACGCAGGCGGAGCTTTTAAACGCGAGGCAGGCGCTTCAGGCGGCGCAGTCCACCTTTACCCAGACGCAGGCAACGCTGGAATCCCTGCGCCAGCAGCTCTGCATGATGACCGGGTGGCAGTATAATGATCAACCGGAGATTCAGGACCTGCCAAGGGCAAACCAGGCCAGGATTGACGCCATGAATCCGGACGCGGACAGCCAGGCGGCGCTGGAAAACAATTTAAAGCTCAAATATAACCGCCGCGCGCTCTCCAACATGTCGGACGGATCAGCGGATAAAAAGAATATGGAGCGGACGATCCAGAACCAGGAGGAGACGATCCGCGCGAATGTCCGCAATCTGTACAATGACGCGCTCCAGAAGCGGATCGCGCTGCAGCTCGCCGAAGCCGCGCTGGTCGCTGAGAATACGTCCATGAACGCGGCGAATACGAAATACCAGCTTGGCATGATCAGCAATCTGGAATATATACAGGCGCAGTCCTCCCTTCTGGGAAAGCAGATCGAGCTGGAGACAGCGGATATGAACCTGCAGCAGGCGATAGAGACGTATGAGTGGGCGTTGAAGGGGTATATGAGTTAAGGGAAAACGCTGGTATGGGCGGTTTTTCGGAAAGTAAAAATTACTCTGAGGATGAAAAGAGGCGCTTCCGCAGTTGGGAGCGCCTTTAAATAAACTGCTCCGCACTTTGTGCTCCCGCAATCCTCAAAAACATTCAAAATCCGCCCTGATCGGGCGCCTTTTTCATGTTTTTGGCGGGCCCCCCTGGCTCCATCAGGGCGTCCCCTTCCTCCCCAATATTTCCGCCAGCCAAAACGTAACGCGCACGCCGGAAGCCGCCTCCTGTTCCAGCTCCAGCTCGCGTTCCCCAAATATAAGTGTTTTCGCCCCGCAAAGAGAGCCGCGGTCATCCTCAGGAACCAGCGCCTTCAGCTCCTCCTTAGAGTCCGGAGACAATTCCCCCGAAGAGGCGATACCGGAAAAGCAAAGAGGCGGGTACAGCACGCACCACCAGTTTTTGCCGGTTCCCCTGCCAAGAAGCACACGCACCGCGTCATACGAACCGCAGGGAAGCGTAATATCCCCATACTGACGGGTCGGAAAATAGCACTGTTCCAGCCGTATAGCGGCAGAGTACGGAAATCCTTTAGAAAACATATAATTCTCCGCCGCCCGTTCTAATTTAACGTGATGCCGCGCAATAAAGTCCGCGATCATTTCCTTTGAAAAGCGCCCCTCTGCGAGCGGGGAAGCATCCGTTTCAGCGCAGAGCTCCCGGTAAATCAAATCCAGCAAAAAATCACGCACCTCCAGCTTCAGCGCCTGATCCTCCGGCGAATTACTGTTTGCCAGAACATGAAACCTCAGGATATCAGGGGCCAGGCGGGCCGCCTGCGCTTCCTGGGAAAGCCTTGCATATGTAAAAACCAAAAGCAGCGCCGTAATAAAGAAAAAAGGCGCTGACGTTTTCCAAACAGGCAGTTTCCATAATGGGCGCCGCTTCATATAATAAACAGAACGTTTCATAAAAATAATCCTCCTGATGATTGTTAAAAAATATAAATACCCGGTGTTGGACGGCGTGAGAACAATAACAAAGGCGCCAACGTATTTCTTAAAATTTTCAATCTTTCACCCCAAGTATTGACACCTGTGATATAATCTAAACACTGGAATTTCTGGAATAATAAGAAAGGCGGACAGAACAATGAAAAAAAAGGTTCTGGTTATTTTTGGAGGACAGTCCTCAGAGCATATCGTTTCCTGCATGTCGGCTGTCAATGTAATCAATCAGATAGACCGGGTCGCCTATGACGTCGTGCTCACAGGCATTACCGAAGAGGGAAAATGGCTTTTAGTGGACAGCGCGTCCCGGATAGAGGATGAAACCTGGCGGCAGGGAACTGTAAGGGCTGCGCTTTCTCCTGACGCAGTCGATCACGGTTTGCTCATCACTGACGGAGAGCATACCAGAAAAGAGCGCGTGGACGTGGTATTCCCGGTTCTTCACGGCCTGTACGGGGAGGACGGGACGATTCAGGGGCTGTGCGAGCTGGCGAGGATCCCCTATGTGGGATGCGGGGTGCTGGCAAGCGCCGTATCCATGGATAAGCTGTATACAAAGATCATCGCAGATCGCCTGGGCATCTGTCAGGCCGCATACGAACCGGTAGACAGGGGAGAGCTGTCCGATATGGACAGCGTTGTCAGGCGGATCGAGGCGCGGTTCCCCTATCCGGTATTTATCAAACCGTCCAACGCGGGCTCCTCAAGGGGCGTTTCCAGGGCAAAGGACAGGGAAGCGCTCAAGGCTGGCCTCTTAGAGGCGGCGCGCCATGACAGAAAGCTCCTTGTCGAAGAAGAGATCCGGGGGCATGAGGTGGAGTGCGCCGTATTCGGAGGAGGAGCAGAGCCGGCGCTGGCCTCCGGCGTCGGGGAGATACTGGCCGGCGCGGATTTCTATGATTTTGACGCCAAATATTTCAACGCGGAGTCAAAAACCGTTCTGGATCCAAAGCTCCCGGAGGGCTCTGCCGAGGAAGTCAGGAAAGCGGCGGCGGCGGTGTTTGCCGCGGTCGATGGATACGGCCTGTCAAGAGTGGACTTTTTTGTGACAGAGGAGGGCAGGGTGGTATTTAATGAAATCAACACCATGCCGGGATTTACGGCGATCAGCATGTATCCCATGCTGTTTGAGGCAGCGGGGATCAGCAGGACGGATCTGGTTACGAGGCTGATTGAGCATGGTTTAAAGCGGTTTGATGCATAAAAGATGCGCTCTCGTCGCTCTGCGCCTGTTTTGGCGGCTGTAGCGGGATTTTGGGAGTACATAGAGATGTACTCTCGGAATCTCTCTGCACCTGCTTTTGCGGCTGATTTTCCGCCAGATGCACCCAAATTTAATCAACGTACGCTCCACGTACGCCTCATAAATTTGTGCAAATCTGACAAAAAATCATCTCACAAAATCAGGCACAGCGAGATTCCGAGAGTACATAGAGGAAATGGGGAGGAAGGATATGGACAGAAACGCACCGATAGGAGTTTTTGATTCAGGGATTGGCGGCCTGACGGTGGCAAGGGAGATCATGCGCCAGATGCCGAAGGAGCGGATGGTGTATTTTGGGGATACGGCGAGACTTCCGTATGGAAGTAAATCACAGGATACGGTTATCCGCTATTCCCGGCAGATTATCCGGTTTTTAAGGACGCAGGACGTAAAAGCGATCGTGATTGCCTGCAATACGGCTTCGGCCTGCGCGCTGGAGGCCGTAAAGAGCGACCTCGATATTCCGATCATCGGCGTGATCTACGCCGGGGTGCGGGCGGCGGCAAAGGCCACGAGAAACGGCAAGATTGGCGTGATCGGCACAGAGGCCACGATCCGCAGCAATGTATATACCCGGGCGCTGAAACAGCAGCGCGCGGATCTCGAGATCATCGGGAAGCCGTGTCCGCTGTTTGTGCCCCTGGTGGAGGAAGGGCTCTGGCATGATTCCATCACCGACGAGGTGGCTTCCCGCTATTTATCGAGCTTAAAGGGGAAATACATCGACACTCTTGTGATGGGCTGCACGCATTACCCGCTGCTTCGCTCCACCTTCCGGCGTGTCATGGGCGAGGAGGTCGCGCTGATCAATCCGGCCTATGAGACGGCGATTGAGCTGAAAGAGCTTCTGGAGGAGAACGGAATGTCCTGTACGCAGGAGCCGGGTGAGGAGCAGTATCATTTCTTTGTCAGCGACCGCGCGGAGAACTTTACAAATTTTGCAACTGCGATTCTTTCCAATGAGATTAAGGAGACAAAGCAGATCAATATCGAGGAGTATTGAGATGACAAAGGATGTGCTTGTAAATATCACCGGGGCGCACATGGCGGACGGGCAGACCGACGATATTTCACTTATAACGGCAGGGACCTATTACCTGAAAAACGGTAAGCATTACATCATATATGAAGAAGCCCCGGAGGACGGATCCGGGGCGATCCGCAATACCATCAAGATTGGAAAGGGCAAAATCGAGATGATTAAGAATCTGGATGTGCGGACGCATATGATATTCGAGGAAGACAAAACAAATGTGAGCTGCTTTGTGACGCCCTTTGGGCAGATGATGGTAGGCGTGTCCACGGATCGCATACAGATGGAGGAGCAGCCGGACAGGCTCAAAGTAAAAATTGATTACACGCTGGAGGTAAACTATCAAAAGATGTCCCAGTGCCACATCGACATCGAGGTCAGCTCCAGGGCGTCAGCCAGCTTAAACCTGTCCGGAAAGCAGGAGGAGCCGGAGGAACAGGCAGGCAAGGGAGCGCAGGGGCAGTAAAACAGCCGGCAAATAAGCGGAGGTTATAAAGCCGGAA
The DNA here is from genome assembly GCA_910575795.1 of Clostridiaceae bacterium. GTDB lineage: Bacteria > Bacillota > Clostridia > Lachnospirales > Lachnospiraceae > Otoolea > Otoolea muris. The sequence goes on from CAJTGE010000016.1 coordinate 31,954, forward strand.
ATGCTGCCGCGCCTTTTGATGATCCATCATTGGCGCGGCAGCATTTTCTTGAAAAATAGGCTATTATGAAATTATTAAGCTTTCTTCGGCCCCTTGTCTTTTTTAAAGCGGGCGAAAAAGCCCTTTTTCTTCGGCAGGGGCGGAATGCCGCCGCGGACAGACTTTACATCCGTTATGTAAAGCCCGCTGATGATGACCTTGGCCTCCGTCTTTGTGGGGAGCTGCAAGAACGCCTTCTCATCCGCAATCAGAGTCATAACCTTAGGCCCTATCTTTGCCTTTACAATCGGAAGCTTGGCCCGCCTCATATACCACGGGGTCTGGTCAATCACCATCTTGGGAAGGCCCGATTCCTTAATCTTGAGCTTCTTCTTATCAATCACCAGAATCGAAGCCGTCTGTTTCGCCGCCTCCATCAGGGTCTGCTGCTCCGCCTGCTGCTTCTGAAGCTTGCGCCCGAAGTAGTACAGGACCACCAGGATGACGATCAGCACAATCAGTATGATCAGCAAAATGTTCCAAATCTTCATCAGGGATACCTCCGTAAAAATAACGGCAAGACGCCGCCAGTATTGCTATTATAGCATTACAGGAGGAAAAAGGCAATGCAAAAATCGGGTTCTGGATATAAACCTCTGTTATTCAGAGTTGAACCGGATAAGGCGGTGGAAAATATATGTGATTGCCCTGCTGCCCGTGAGAGGGCCGCCCGAGTCAGATTCTATATAATATTGATATCTTGCCAGTAACGTAGCCAGTGTCAGCTTCTATATCCATAAAGAACCCGTAGAAAACCGCCGGCGCTTAGCGAGGTCTTTTCGAGCTTAGCGTCCGCTGCGCTTTTCTCCGAGCGGAAGCGGGGGATTCTGTTGTATATAGAAGCTGACACTGGCGGCCCCCTCACAATAAACAATGCTCCCCGATTCCTAAATTTTCCAAAATAAATTTATCATAAAATTACCCCGCTCCATATTGACGCCCCGCCCATTCCATGCTATAATGCATCAGAAATGGACAAGGGCGTTCATGAGGCAGAGGCTTCATGGACGCCTTTTCGTTATGCACAGGCCATGGAACAATACCTGGAAAGGAGTGGCGGCCATATGGAAAAAACGGTATATCTTCTTTTGGAAAACGGCGAATACTTTGAGGGAAAAAGCTTTGGCGCTCCTTTGAATGAGGCGGCCGGGGAAGCGGTATTTACCACCGGGATGACGGGATATCTGGAAACGATTACCGATCCGAGCTATTTTGGCCAGATCGTGATTCAGACGTTTCCGATGATTGGAAATTACGGCGTGATCCCGCAGGATTTTGAGAACAGGGAGGTTTATTTATCCGCATATATTGTAAAGGAATGGTGTCAGGATCCCTCGAATTTCAGGAGCAGGGGGAGGCTTGACACCTTTTTTAAGGAGAGGGGCGTGCCGGCGGCTTACGGGATCGATACGAGGAGGCTGGCGAAGCGGATCCGGGAGGCGGGAGTTATGAATGCGAGGCTGACGGAGAAAAAGCCGCCTTTTTCGGAGGAGGAGCTTGAGGAGCTCCGGGGATTTTGCATTAAAAATGCGGTGGAGACTGTGACGCCAAAAAAGATGCGGTTCTTCCATGCCGAAGGCGCGGCGGAATATAGAGTGGTTTTATGGGATTTCGGGGCTAAGCGGAATATTGAAAGGGAGCTCACGAAACGGGGCTGTGAGGTGGCGGATGCGCCTGCCTTTACAACGGCAGAGGAGATTTTAGCCCTTCATCCGGACGGGATTATGCTTTCTAACGGCCCCGGGAACCCGGAGGACAATCCATCGGTGATTGAGGAGATCCGGAAGGTGTCAGAGACGGGGATCCCGGTCTTTGGGATCTGCCTTGGGCATCAGCTTTTTGCGCTGGCGCGCGGGGGGCGCACATGCAAGATGAGATACGGGCACAGGGGGGCCAATCATCCGGTGAAGGACCTGCAGACGGGCCGCGTCTATATCAGCAGCCAGAATCACGGCTACGAGGTTTTGAGCAGCAGCCTGCCGGAGGCGGGGGAGGTGACATTTGTCAATGTAAATGATCACACCTGCGAGGGGATCACATGGCATGATGTCCCGGCCTTTACGGTGCAGTTTCACCCTGAGGCGTGCGCCGGGCCGAAGGATACTGAGGAGCTGTTCGGGCGCTTTATCCGGATGATGAGAGCGTATAAGGCAGAAAAAACAGAAGGGGAAGGCTATGAAACGCCTCCGGCAGATGGGGCCGCAAAAACCGGGAGAGGGGAGGATGAAGGGTTATGCCATTGAACAGGAAGCTTAAAAAGGTCATGGTGATCGGTTCGGGGCCGATCGTGATCGGCCAGGCGGCGGAATTTGACTACGCGGGGACACAGGCATGCCGGGCGCTGAAGGAGGAGGGGCTGGAGGTGGTGCTGGTGAATTCCAACCCAGCGACGATCATGACGGACAGAGCCATCGCGGACGAGGTTTATATTGAGCCGCTGACGCTTGAGACAGTCAGGCGGATTATTGACAGGGAGCGGCCGGACAGCATCCTGTCCACCCTGGGCGGTCAGACGGGACTCACGCTGTCCATGGAGCTTGCGAAGACGGGATTTCTGGAAAGCCGCGGCGTCGCGCTCCTCGGGGCCTCGCCGGAGACAATTGACAAGGCGGAGGATCGCCAGCGGTTCAAGGATACCATGGAGGCCATCGGCGAGCCGGTGATCCCCTCAGAGGTCGTGACCGGGGTGGAGGAGGCCGTCGCCTTTGCAGGAAAAATCTCCTATCCGGTGATCGTGCGCCCTGCCTTTACGCTCGGCGGCACGGGGGGCGGGATTGCTGCAGATGAGGAGCAGCTTCGCGAAATTGCGCTGGCGGGCTTAAGGCTTTCCCCCATTGGGCAGATTCTGGTGGAAAAATGCATCGCGGGCTGGAAGGAGATCGAGTTTGAGGTCATGCGCGACGGCGCGGGAAATGCGCTCACGGTCTGCTCCATGGAAAACTTTGATCCCGTGGGAATCCATACCGGTGACTCCATTGTGATCGCCCCGGCTGTGACGCTGGCGGATAAGGAGTACCAGATGCTGCGCTCAGCGGCCCTGCATATCATTGAGGCCATGGGGATTGAGGGCGGCTGCAACTGCCAGTTCGCCTTACATCCCGAGAGCTTTCAATACGCGGTGATCGAGGTGAATCCCAGGGTATCCCGCTCGTCAGCCCTGGCCTCCAAGGCTACCGGCTACCCGATCGCCCGCGTGGCGGCCAAAATCGCGATCGGCTACCGCCTGGACGAGCTGCCGAATGAGGTGACGGGGGAGACGATGGCCTGCTTTGAGCCAGCGCTTGACTATGTGGCGGTCAAATTTCCGAAATGGCCCTTTGACAAGTTCGTGTACGGCAAACGGCATCTGGGCACGCAGATGAAGGCCACGGGCGAGGTCATGGCCATTGGCCGCAATTTCGAGCAGGCGCTATTAAAGGCTGTCCGCGGGGCGGAAATCTCGCAGAACAGCCTGAATATGAGAAAAATGGAGACGCTTGGGGACGGAGAGCTGACGGAGAAGATCCTGTCGCAGGATGACGAGCGCATCTTTGCCATTTATGAGAGCATGAAACGCGGGAAAAGCGTGGATGAAATCCATGCGCTGACCGGGATTGACGAGTGGTTTTTACATAAGCTGTCCCATCTGCTCTGCCTCGAACGGCGCATGCGGGAGGAACCGTTTACAGAGGAGCTCCATATGGAAGCCAGGCAGTACGGCTTTCCGGATCAGGTGATTAAAGGGCTGACGGGTATGGAAAACATCGCGCATATCCCGGCCTGCTACCGCATGGTGGATACGTGCAGCGCGGAATTTGCGGCCAGCACGCCGTATTTTTACAGCTCCTTTGTGGAGGAGGACGAGGCGGGGGAATTTATCCGGGCGCATCAGAGCGGGAAGCCGGTGGTGATGGTATTCGGCTCCGGGCCGATCCGGATCGGGCAGGGGATTGAGTTTGATTTCGCCTCCGTGCACTGCGTCTGGTCCTTAAAACGGGCCGGCTATGAGGTGGTGATTGTCAATAATAACCCGGAAACGGTGTCCACGGACTTTAATGTGGCGGACCGCCTGTATTTTGAGCCGCTGACGCCGGAAGATGTGCTGGACATCATCCGCATCGAACAGCCGATCGGCGCGGTTGTGGCCTTTGGCGGCCAGACGGCGATCCGCCTGACGGGATGCCTTGTGGAGAACCATATCCCGGTTCTGGGAACCCCGGCGGACAGCATCGATATGGCCGAGGACCGCGGGCGTTTTAACGCGCTGCTGAAAAAGCTGAACATGAAACAGCCGGACGGCGATACGGTCCATACAGAGGAGGAGGCGGTGCGGGCGGCGAACCGGCTGGGCTATCCCGTTTTAGTGCGCCCCAGCTATGTCCTGGGGGGCCAGAACATGATCATTGCCTACAATGACAGCGACATCCGCGAATATATGAGGATCATTCTCTCGCATGCGGTTGAAAACGCCATTTTAATTGACAAATACCTGATGGGAACCGAGCTGGAGGTGGACGCGATCTGCGACGGCGCGGATGTGCTGATTCCGGGCATTATGGAGCATATCGAGCGGGCGGGCGTGCATTCCGGCGACTCGATCGCCGTGTATCCGGCCTTTATGCTGACCGAAAGCCAGAAGGACCGTCTGGTGGATTACTCCATCCGCCTGGCGCTGGCGCTGGACACCAGGGGGCTGATCAATATCCAGTATGTGCTGCATGAGGATACGATCTATGTGATTGAGGTCAATCCGCGCTCTTCGCGCACGGTGCCGTACATCAGCAAGGTAACAGGCGTTCCCATGGTGGATCTGGCGGCGCGGATCATGATGGGCGGGACTTTAAAGGGCATGGGCTACGGGACGGGGCTCTATCCCTGCTCCCCGTATTATGCAGTCAAGGTCCCGGTCTTTTCCTTTGAAAAGCTCTCGGATGTGGATACACAGCTCGGGCCGGAGATGAAGTCCACAGGGGAGGTGCTGGGGATTGCCAGAAGCATGGAGGAGGCGCTTTACAAGGGCCTGATCGCGGCCGGGTACGTGTTAAAGCGCTCCGGGGGCGTTCTGGTCAGCGTCCGGGATACGGATAAGGGAGACTTAAAGGAGCTCATAAAGGCATATGTGTCCATGGGCTTTACCATTTACGCCACAGAGGGCACGGCCAGCCGTCTGAACCGCTGCGGTATTTCCTCCACGACAGTAAAAAAGCCGAAGGAGGCCGGGACGGACGGGAAGGGGGAGACGACGATTTCCGTGATGGAAAAAGGGCTTATCAGCTACGTCATTTCCACCTCTGCCACAGGGCGGCAGCCGGAGCGAGACAGCGTGCGCATGAGGCGCCGGGCCGTGGAGCTTGGAATACCGTGCCTGACATCCCTCGACACGGCGGCGGTGCTGGCCTTAAGCCTGGAGAGCAGATTTGACGAAGATAATGTGGAGCTGATTGATATCGCCCATATCGCGCACGGGGCGGCGGGAGGCGGGCTGGAAAAAATGGAGGCCCCAAAGGATATCGAGATTCCGGGGTATGTGCTCCAGGAGCAGACGTTTCATTCGCCGGAATTTGCATAATGACGGATCCGCACAGGATTTTGCGGGAGTGCAGCATCAGATAAGGTAACCATCCGGAAGTGCATTTACATGTACTCTCGGAATCTCTCTGCACCTGCCTTTGCGGCTGATTTTCCGCCAGATGCACCCAAATTTAATCAACGTACGCTCCGCGTACGCCTCATAGATTTGTGCGCATCTGACAAAAAATCATCTCACAAAATCAGGCGCAGCGAGATTCCGAGAGTACATTTACCAAATAAGGAGGATCAGATGGCAAAATATATTTTTGTGACAGGCGGCGTGGTATCAGGTCTTGGAAAGGGGATCACAGCCGCCTCGCTGGGGCGTCTTTTAAAGGCGCGGGGATTTAAGGTGGCGGCGCAGAAGCTGGATCCATACATCAATGTGGATCCGGGGACTATGAGCCCGTACCAGCACGGCGAGGTGTTTGTGACCGAGGACGGGGCGGAGACGGATCTGGATCTCGGCCACTATGAGCGGTTTATCGACGAAGATTTAAACCGTTTTTCCAATCTGACCACAGGAAAGGTTTACTGGAATGTATTAAATAAGGAGAGAAAGGGAGAATACCTGGGAGAAACGGTGCAGGTGATTCCCCATATCACAAATGAGATCAAGTCCTTTATCTATTCCGTGCGGGAAAAGACGGATGCGGACATCGTGATCACCGAGATCGGAGGCACGACGGGCGACATCGAGTCCCAGCCGTTCCTGGAATCGATCCGGCAGGTTTCGCTGGAAGCGGGGCGCGGAAACTGCCTGTTTATCCACGTGACCCTGATCCCGTATCTGGAGTCTTCGGGGGAATTTAAATCCAAGCCGACCCAGCACTCTGTAAAGCAGCTCCAGTCCTTTGGAATCATGCCGGATATCATTGTGGCCCGCGTGGACCGTCCGGTGGACGATGCGTCCATTTTCCGGAAAATCGCGCTGTTTTGCAATGTAAAGGAGGACTGCGTGATCGAAAACAGGACGCTCCCGATCCTCTATGAGGCCCCGGTAATGCTGGAGGAGGCGGGGCTGGCGCGGATCGCTATGCGGGAGCTGGGGCTTGAGGAGAGGGCGCGCGCGTGCGATTTGCGCGATTGGGATCAGATGCTTGCCCGGATCCGCAACAGTGAGAGGGAGGTTAAAATCGCGCTTGTGGGGAAATATGTGAAGCTGCATGATTCGTATCTCTCGATCGCCGAAGCGCTGCGCCATGGAGGCTGGGAGAACCAGGTAAAGGTTCAGGTAGAGTGGATTGACAGCGAGAGCATCACGCCGGAGACAGAGGAAGCGCTTCTGGGAGGCTGCGCGGGCATCATCGTTCCCGGGGGATTCGGCGTGCGGGGTGTCGAGGGCATGATAAGGGCGGCCGGGTTTGCGAGGAGGCGGCGTATCCCCTATCTCGGAATCTGCCTGGGCATGCAGATCGCAGCCATCGCGTTTGCCAGGGAGATCCTGGGCTATGCGGACGCCAATTCGAGCGAATTCGACCCGGGAAGCGCCCATCCGGTGATTGCGCTGATGGAGGAGCAGACGGGGCTTGCAAGTATGGGCGGGACCATGCGGCTCGGCGCTTACCCCTGCCGGATCACGCCGGGAACCCTTATGATGAAGGCATACGGCGCGGAGGAAGCGGGGGAACGCCACCGCCATCGTTATGAGTTTAACAATTATTTCCGCGAGGCATATACAGAGCATGGGGTCATATTCTCCGGCCAGTCCCCGGACGGGACGCTTGTGGAGGCCATGGAGCTTGCGGATCACCCCTTTTATGTGGGGGTCCAGTACCATCCGGAATTTAAAAGCCGCCCCAATCGCGCGCACCCGCTGTTCCGCGAATTCGTGAAGGCGGCGGCAGAAACGCGGCGGGAGTGACGGAGAAAATGAGCGTTTAAACACGCCGCATCGGAAATGGCCGCGCGGCAGCCATATGAATGAAAGAAAGGAACATTATAATGAAAATCAATGAACATTACAGGGAACTCCCTGAGAGCTATCTGTTTTCAACCATCGCCCAAACGGTAAACGAGTATACAAAAGCGCATCCGGAGGCGAAGATCATACGCATGGGGATCGGGGACGTTACGCTGCCCATTTGCCAAAAAGCGGCTGAAGCCTTTGCCGCGGCGGCCAGGGAGCAGGGGGAGGCCGAATCCTTCCATGGCTATGGGCCGGAGCAGGGATATGAGTTTCTGAGGGAACGGATCCGGGATTATTACGCGTCTTTCGGAGCCTGTGTGAAAATGGACGACATTTTTATCAGCGACGGGGCAAAAAGCGATCTGGGGAATATTCTGGATCTCTTTGACGCGGACAATACGGCCCTGATTCCGGATCCCGTCTATCCGGTTTATATGGACACCAACGCCATGGCGGGGCGGAGAATTGCATTTTTAGACGCCAACCCGGGGAACGGCTTTCTTCCCATGCCGCCGTCCGGGCAGCGCGGGGATCTGATCTATCTCTGCTCCCCCAATAACCCGACCGGGGCTGTCTACAACCGGAGCCAGCTCACAGAGTGGGTGGAGTATGCGAACCGGGAGGGCGCGGTGATTCTCTTTGACGCCGCTTACGAAGCCTTCATCGCGGATCCGGAGCTGCCAAGGAGTATATATGAGATCCCGGGCGCAGAGACGTGCGCCATCGAATTTTGTTCCCTGTCCAAGCTGGCCAGCTTTACAGGAACACGCTGCGGCTATACCGTTGTCCCCAAAGCGCTTGTGCGGGGCGGCATGTCCCTGCGCAAAATGTGGCTGCGCCGCCAGACAACGAAGTTCAACGGCGTCTCCTACCCTGTCCAGCGGGCGGCCGAGGCGGCATTTACAGAGGAAGGGATGGACCAGTGCAGGGAGCATTTGGATGTATACCGGGAAAATGCGCGCGTGATACGGGAAACGCTTGCGCAGCTTGGCATCTGGCATATTGGGGGGACGGATTCGCCCTATATCTGGATGCAGTGCCCGGGAGGAATGAAATCATGGGAATTTTTTCAGGAGCTGCTCGAAAAAGCGAATGTGGTCGGAACGCCGGGGAGCGGATTTGGTAAGAACGGAGAGGGATTCTTCCGGCTGACGGCGTTTGGGACAAAGGAGGATACGGCCGAGGCGATGGAGCGGATGAAGAGAATGTAGCGGACGGCATTTTTCAAACACACTTTAAGGAACCGTCACGAAAGAACCTGTGCCATTTGCTTGTCTTTTCTTTGACAGCGCCGATCAAGCATCAGTTACACAGCCCGCTATGCGCCTGATGCCTGATTGGCGCCCAGGAAGAAAATCCTGCGCACTTCGCACAAGTTATTACAGTTCCTAATTCTGTTTTTGTTTCCACCATACATAGGACATCAGGGCCGGAAGAAAGGCGGCCAGGAGGATGCCTGAGAGGGCAAGCGGCATGCCGCGTTTTGTGGCCAGGAACCGCCCGAAGATGAGGAGCATGGCGCCTGCCGCAAACATGGTTTTTCCTCCAAGGCGGTGCGTCCGGAGCCAGATATCGTCGTCGGAAAGCGTCCACGGCGTCTTGATTCCCATGTAATAATTGCTTTTCAGCTTTGGCATCATATTGCCGAGCCACATAAGCAGAATGCCCAGAAGGACCATGATGATCCGGCCCACGGACAGCCTTCCTGGATAAAAGGATTCGCTGAGGATAATACCAAGCAGAATCAGCAGGAAGATCTCTAAAAAGATGCAGAAGCGGCCGTAGTACAGCGCGAATTTCCGGTAATGGTTCTTTCGCGGGTCGATGCGCGGCAGTATGTCGAACAGCACAGCGAAAAGGGGCATCATCCCGTAGAGCAGCCAGATTTGGATCTTGGGGCTGTATGCGACAGAACCGTCCACCTGCCAGTTGGTCGGAATCTGCTCCGGGAGAAGCGGGTAGGACACCGCAGTCATAAGAAAGCCGGCGCAGGCTAAAAGGCCGCAGAGGATCCGTGTTTTTTTACTTATCATCTCTTTGCTCTCCTTTCAGGGAAAAAATCCAGTTCAGGATATCGTCCATAACCGTTGTATTGAGGGAATAGTAGATATATTTCCCTCTTTTTTCATCGTCTATCAGACCGCAGGCGCGCAGGACGGACAGATGATGGGAGATCGTGGCTCCTGTCATCTGAAAATGCTGTACAATATCTCCTGCCGGAAGCGGCCCGTGTCTCAAAAGCTCCAGAATCTGCCGTCTGGTAGGATCTGAGAGGGCCTTAAAGGTATCGCCGAATGCCATATCCCGCTGGCTCCTTTTTCATTATATTTAGATATATATCTAAATATAAAATATCATACCGAGCCTTTTTTGTCAATTGGGATGTATTGGTCATATTTCCCCTGCGCGTTCATATATTGTAACAGTTATTTTGAGAGAAAAGGAGGCGCGGGGGATGGACAGAAAAGACAGGCTGTTTCAGTTATTTTCTAAAAATGTCAGAGGGGTGCTGGAGAGAGCGGCTGCGGATCCGGACAGAATCGAGGAAATCCGCATGCGGATCGGCGCTCCGCTGTTTTTGATATACAAAGGCGCAGAGTACGCGGTCAGCCGGAACGGGGCTCTGGTGAGCCGGCGGGGCTGGGAGGACGGGGAGGTGATGCGGATTCGCAGGGAGGATGTGGAGGAGACGCTTCAGTGCGCGGTCCGTTCATCGCTGTACGCCTATGCGGAGGAGCTCCGGCAGGGGTTCATAACCGTGCAGGGAGGCCACCGGATTGGCCTTGCAGGGCGGGCGGTGCTGGAGGGAAACCGGGTAAAGACCATACAGCCGGTTACGTTTTTGAATGTGCGTGTGTCTCATGAAATCAGGGGATGTGCGGACCGGATCATGCCCCTTATCTATAACCGGGCGGCCGGGACGCTGTACCATACGCTTTTAATTTCCCCTCCCAGGTGCGGCAAAACAACGCTTCTGCGCGATATCGTCAGGCAGGTATCGGACGGAAGCAGCGATCGGCCGGGACAGAATGTGGGGCTGGTGGACGAGCGTTCAGAAATCAGCGCGTGTTTTCAGGGAATCCCGCAGAATGACGTTGGCCGGCGCACGGATATTCTGGACTGCTGTCCCAAGGCAGAGGGAATGATGATGCTGATCCGCTCCATGGCTCCGGAGGTGGTGGCTGTGGATGAGATCGGGGGACAGGCCGATCTGGAGGCGGTGAGGAGCGCGACGTACTGCGGCTGCCGGATCCTGGCGACTGCGCACGGCGCTTCGATGGAGGAGATCGGGCAGAGGCCGGGGCTTAGGGATTTTCTGGAAAACCGTATGTTTGAGCGCTATCTGGTGCTCGGGAACGCGCGGGGGCCGGGAACGATTAAAGGGGTATTTGACAGCCGGGGGAGGAGACTTTTATGTGGATGAAGCTTCTGGGCGCCGCCCTGGTGGTGGGCTCGTGTACCGGCTTTGGGCTTGGGGCGGCGAGGCGCCTTAGGGAGAGAAGGCGGCTTTTAGAAATTCTGCGGCAGATGATTTTCCATCTGAGGGGAGAAATCCTCTACGCGAACGCGCCCTTATCCTGCGCGCTTTTGAGGACAGGAAACAGGGGGAGCGGATGGGCGGCCGCATTGTTTACGGAAAGCGCAAAGGAGCTGGAAAGAGAGGGCGGGGAGCCGTTTGAGGTGATTTGGAAACGGCAGGTGGAGCTGCTATCCGGCGATACGGTTCTGAAGGAGCCGGATCTGAAGGCGCTTTTGCGGTTTGGCATGAATCTTGGGTATCTGGATCGGGACATGCAGGAAAAGACAATGCAGCTTTACCTGGAGGAGCTGGAGCTGGCCCTGGAGCGGCTGCGCAGGGAGGAGCCGGACAAGAGCAGGCTGCTGTTCGGGATGGGCGTGCTGGGCGGCCTGTTCCTGACCGTGATACTTATATAGAGACATGTGCTCCCAAAGTCTCCCCGCATCGGATTTTGTGAGAGTTTGGGAGTACACAGACAAAAATGGGAGGAAGCAGATGGGGGTAAATTTGATTTTCAGGATTGCGGCAGTAGGCATCCTGGTTTCCGTGATTTGTCAGATCCTAAAGCACAGCGGGAGGGAGGAGCAGGCATTTCTGACAAGCCTGGCGGGCCTTTTGCTGGTGCTGTTCTGGATGGTTCCTTATATATATGAGCTGTTTGAGACGATGAAGGATCTGTTTGCGCTGTAAAGCGCGGGCCGGATATACAGATGCAGGGGAGGTGCGGGATGAGCATTATTACAGCTTCGGTTCTGGGGCTTTCAGCCGTGCTGCTGGCCGTCCAGTTAAAAGGAAAAGGCGGGGAATACGGGATTTACATTGTCATGGCGGCGGGGCTTTTACTGTTTTTCTATGGGGCGGGAAAGCTGCGGATCATCCTTGATACGGCGCGCCGGATTGAGGAATACATACGCCTGAATCATGTATACTTAACCACTCTTTTAAAAATGGCCGGGATTACGTATATCGCAGAGTTTGCCTCGGGAATCTGCCGGGACGCAGGGTATGGGGCTATGGGAACCCAGATTGAGATTTTTGCCAGGCTTTCGATTCTGGCGCTCAGCATGCCGGTGCTTCTGGCCCTTCTGGAAACGCTGGAGGACTTTTTTGTATGAGCAGGGTGTGTGTGAGGGTCATCTCTGCCGTGTTCCTTTTACTCCTGATGATGAAAGCCGGCGCGCATCCCTGTTTTGCCATGGATGTCCGGGGCAAAGGGGCCGGGGAAAGCGTATGGGAGGAGGCGGACGGCGGGGAAGCGGGCGATCCAGGCGGCGGCGCGTCCCGGGGCGATCCGGGACAGACAGAGATTGAGAGCCTTATCGGGGAACTCGATCTGGCCCCGGTTGAATATTTCCTGAAACAGCAGACGCAGACAGAATCCGTGACCTTTAAGGGGCTTTTGGGGACTCTGCTGCAGGGTGATTTTTCCGGAGCGTTCCGTCAGTGCATGGCGCTTGCGCGGGACAGCCTGTTTGCGGAGATTGAAAATGGAGGTTCCCTTCTGGGACAGGTCCTGGCTCTGGGGCTTGCAGGGGCCCTGTTTGCAAATTTCTGCGGCGTTTTTTCTAACAGCCAGATTGCGGAGACTGGCTTTTATGTTACGTATCTGCTGATGTTTACCTTCCTGGCGGCCAGCTTTCTGGAGGCAATATCCGTGGCCGGGGGGCTGCTCTCAGACATATTTGAATTTGTACGGGCTCTTGTGCCCTCGTATTTCGCCGCAGTCTCATTTGCAGGGGGAAGCTTAAGCGCCGCGGCAGGCTATGGGTGGATGCTGTTTTCCATCGGGCTTGCCGAGTGGGCCTTTGTAAGGCTTACCATGCCCTTGATCCGGGTTTACATCCTCTTCATCCTGGCGGGCTGTCTTTTAAAGGAAAATCTGTTTTCACGCCTGACAGAGCTTCTGGAAACGGCGATCCGGTGGGGCCTTAAATCTGCGGCCGGGGTGATATTGGGCTTTCAGATGCTGCAAAATATGGTAATCCCATATGCGGATTCCCTGAAAAATGCGTCTATCCGGCGGATCATCAGCGCAGTTCCGGGGCTCGGGGGCGGCGCCGGGGCTGTCTCGCAGATGCTTCTGGGAGCGGGCGTGCTTTTGAAAAATACGATGGGAGCGGCGGCCGTGCTGGTTCTTGTGATGCTGTCCCTTGCGCCTCTGATAAAGCTTCTGGCGCTCTGCTTCTTCTACCGCGCGGCGGCGGCTATCCTGCAGCCGGTCTGTGATAAGCGTATGGCGTCATGTATAAACGGCGTGGGAAACGGCTGCTGGCTTCTGCTCTCCATGTCCGGGACCGCGCTGCTCCTGTTTGGCCTGTCGCTGGCCATTATCTGTATGTCCGCCAACGCCGTATATTTTGCAGGGTAAAACGAAGCGCGCCGGGGCGTGTTGAAAAACAGAGAGAGGAGTGTGGGGCGGATGGCAGGAATGAAGGAATGGCTCAGCAGCATCGTGTGTTACCTTATCTTTACCTCGGCGGTTATGAGCCTTCTTCCGTCCGGCAAATATGAAAAATATCTGCGCCTGTTTGCAGGCTGCGTGCTGATTCTGCTTGTGCTTAAGCCCGTGACCGGGGGGCTTGGCCTGGAAGAACGGCTTGACGCCCTGTTTCGTTCGGTCTCCTTTGAATATGAGATCGGTGAATTTTCCGAACATCTGGGGGAGATTGAACAAAAGCGCATGGATCGGCTGTTTGACGAGTACGAGGCAAAGGCGAACGAGGAGCTGATCCGCCTGGCTGAACGGGAAGGGCTGGCCGTAGGGAGCGCGCGCGTAAGGCTGGCGCGGGATCCCGGGCGCGCCGGCTTTGGAACGATCGAGAGGATTGAGGTGCGGCTTTTAAACAGGGACATGCAGCCCGGGGAGGCGACGGCGGACGGCGCGGCGCAGGACGGGCCTTCGGCATATACCCGTGATGGGGAGAAAGGAGAAATACGGATTGCGCCTGTGCAGACAGTCACTCTGGAGCCGGCAGGAGCGGGGAAACAGGGCGCGTCCGGCCGGGAAAATAAAACGGAAGGGGAAAACGCCGCCGTGGAAAACGGGGAGGGGGACGGGCCTTTCGGGCAGGCGGCGGGCGCTCCGGCCATGCGGATAAACGATATGGAGGCCGTCTTCAGGCTTCGCCGGGAGATAGCGGATTATTATCAGGTGGAGGAAAACTATGTGGAAATCAGGCTTGAAAATTAAGAAGGAATGGGTTCAGGGAAAGGAACGGTGGCTGTTCCTTCTGGTGTGCGGGCTGTTTCTTCTGATCCTGTCCGTCCCGGCGGGCAGCGGGGAGAGAAAAGCCAGGGAGGCGGCTGCTTTGGCGCCAATCGGCGATCCGGAGGAGGAGACAGGGGGAGACGGGGCCATGGAGGGCGTATCCGGCCCGTCCGGAGGCGCGGCGCGGGGAAGCCAGGATGCGGAGCGGCTCTATGAGCAGGAATTAGAGGAGCGCGTGCGGGAAATACTGCGCCATGTGGACGGAGTCGGGGAGGTGGACGTCATGATAACACTCCGCTCTTCCAAGGAAAAGGTGATCCATGTGGATAAGGATAAAAGCCGCTCATCCACGGAGGAAAAGGACAGCGCGGGGGGAACGCGGACGGCGCTCACGGAGGATATAAAGGAGAGCGCGCTTCTTGCGAAAAGCGATGGCTCCGGCGGCGATCCGGTGATTGAAAAGGAGCTTCTGCCGGAGATCGCCGGCATCGTCATAAGCGCCCAGGGGGGAGGGAGCGCGCAGGTCAAAGCGGAAATTTCTGAGGCAATGGTAGCATTATTTGGCATTCCCGCACATAAAATAAAAGTATTAAAGCGGGTGGAATAAAGGAGCATGCAGCGTATGAAGATGAAACGACTCTTTCGCAGAAACCAGATTATTATTACGACACTTGCCATCATGATTGCGGCTGCCGGATACTTAAATTATTCGGGAAAGAAGGAAGTGGCCGGCGGCGAGGTATATGAGGCGGGCGCTATGGAGATCTCCGACGAGGATATCCTGGCAGAGAACCAGATGGTATCAGGCGGGGCGCAGCTTTCGCAGGATGCGGCAGACGGCGGTACATACGGAGCGCAGGCTGAGGACGCGTCGGCAAATGGAGGCGAATACACGGAGATCGCGAGCCTGGACGATCCGCAGGAGGGAGACGCGGCTCTGACAGGTTCAGACGCAGGCGAAGGAAGCGCTGTGATGGATAACCCCGGGGAGGCGGTTCTGACGGGCGGAACCAGCGTGACAGAGTACATCGCCAATGTTCAGCTCAGCCGCGAGCAGATCCGGGCCAAGAGCAAGGAAACGCTCAATGAGATCATCAACAACGAGAGCGTGGACGCAGCGTCCAGAGAGGCGGCTGTCCAGAGCATGATGAATCTGACCGCCATCGCGGAAAAGGAGAATGCGGCGGAAACCCTGCTGATGGCCAAGGGCTTCGCCGATCCGGTGGTCAGCATCACGGACGGGAAGGTGGATGTGGTGATCAATGCAGCCAGCATCACGGATCCGCAGCGGGCGCAGATCGAAGATATCGTGAAGCGCAAGACAGAGACAGGGGCAGAGAATATTGTGATAACGCTTTTGAATCTGCAGGAATAAGGAGTGTGTGGAAAACATCGATACAGCCGGTGTGGCGGGGCCATGCCGGCTGTATTCGGCGTACATTCATCCCGCTGTCCGTAACCACATCCGCGATTCCTGTCTATGGCATGATGTCGGGGTCCAAAGGTCTTTTGACCCCTTTGATACCGGATTGCTCCGCACTTTGTGCTCCCGCAATCCTCAAAAACATTCAAAATCCGCCCTGATCGGGCTCCTTTTTCATGTTTTTGGCGGGCCCGGGTTCAAAAATCCTCATCCAAGCGAGCCTGCATCGGATTTCAGGCCTTTTGACCCTGGTATCATGGTTTGGTTCATACACTATCCGGATGCGAGGTGTTTTTATGCGGGCACAGGCAGCAGACAGCCGGAACATGCGGATTATCCCTGATCTGTAAATCGCAGGATATCGTGCCAGCCATTCCCTGTATTTTTTCCTATGGAAATATGATACAATCACTTTGTAACAGATATGTAATATTTATGTAACATAGGAGGATAATGTAATGAAGAGATGGTCATTTTGTGCGATTGCGGCTGCCGCATTTACAACATTCAGCATTCCCATGACAGGTCTGGCGGCGGGCGGAAGCTGTAATGGATTTGGCGGGTATAATGGAAATTGCGGCGGGTTGGGAAGCTATGGAGACGGGAGCTGCCTGGCTGTGGGAAATGTGCGGGGAGCGGATGACTGCGCAGGCCAGAATGACTGCGCAGATCAGAGAGGCTGCGGCGGTCAGAATAACTGCGGCTCAAATGGCTGCGCGGAGGGCGATATCGCGCCCTTTGGATTTTCATTCGGGAGCCTGCCGTTTGGCAAAAACAGCGCGGGATGCGGGTTTGCGGACTGTGCGGGGGAGATCGGCGGCGCGCCGGAAACCAATCACTTAACAGGTATCATCCTTCCGAATTATGCGCCCGGGAATAATGGAAACCCGGGGACGGGGCTTCCGGGCCAGCCGGAAGCCCCGGATCAGGGCGTGAAGCCGGAGAAGCCGGGGGACGCAGAAAAGCCGGGCCAGCCGAATAAGCCGGGAGACACAGAAAAGCCGGGCCAGCCGAATAAGCCGGAAAAACCGGAGCAGCCCGATCAGCCGCAGAAGCCGGATGAGAATGAAGAGAGCGGCATGGACAGCTTCGCGCTTGAGGTTGTGGAACTGGTCAATGCAGAGCGCGCGAAAGCCGGCTTATCGCCTCTGTCCATCGATACGCGCGCCGCGTCCGCAGCGGCAGTCCGCGCCAATGAGATACAGCGCTCCTTTTCCCATACAAGGCCCGACGGCAGCAGCTTCAGCACAGCGCTTACGCAGGCCGGGGCAAACTACCGTAAGTCAGGGGAAAATATCGCATACGGGCAGGCGGCGCCGCAGCAGGTGATGAATGACTGGATGAACAGCGCAGGGCACAGGGCCAATATTCTGGACAGCGCCTTTACATCAATCGGCGTAGGCCATGTACAGAGCAGCTCAGGGGTACATTACTGGACGCAGTTATTCGTTAATTAAAACTGAAAACATAATTACAGCAAAGTTTTAGAAAGCAGATATGCCGGCCGCGCTCCGATTCAGATCAGGCGCGGCCGGCATATCTGTATGTTGTCCGGGAAAGCATGTTTCAAACACGCTCAACGGGAAACAGCAGAGTCAAACTCAGCCTCAGGGATCAGAGGATCCTCCCTCGGCTTTCCTATAATACTTCTGTCAGGACCTTGATAAAGAAGATCACAAGCACAAGCAGGATGACAGGCCGTACAAGTCTTGCGCCGCCCCGGTCAAAAAAGCGGGTTCCGATATAATTTCCGGCGATACTGAACAGACCTGCCGAAAGCCCCAGAGGAAGGATCACCTTTCCGTATAGTAAAAGCACAGACAAACTGGAAATATTTGTCGTGAGATTGATAGCCTTTGCGATCCCGTTTGCTTCTTTGAGCTTCATATGCGCCACCCCGGTCAGGAGAAGGATTAAAAAGGTACCGGTACCGGGGCCGTAAAAGCCGTCGTATACCCCAATCACGAAGGTGATCCCTATACTGAACAGCAGCGTTTTCTGCTGCGGCCAGGGCTCCTGATCCGTTTCCAGCGATTTACACCGGAATATGTAAAAGGCAGTTAAAGGCAGAATGATGAGAAGCAGCTTTTTAAACACAGCGTCATCCAGCAAAAGCCCCAGGCGCGCTCCCGTCGCGGAGGCAAACAGGGCGCAGGCCGAGCAGATAAGGGCCGGTTTCCAGACAATATATCCGTTTTTAGCAAATCTCCATGCGGCGATCGCAGTCCCCATACTGGAGCTCATCTTGTTCGTGCCAATCGCAAAATGCACCGGAAGCCCGGATATGATATAAGCAGGCAGGGAAATCAGCCCGCCGCCCCCCGCGATGGCGTCTATCAGGCCCGCGACAAAAACCAGCGGGCAGACAATCAGAAAATGTGTTATCGTTAATTCCATAATGTTCATCCTCCTGTTGAATGTGATAAAAGAAGCATATCACGAAAGACGGGATCTGCCTATCCTCAAAATGGAAATAAGATCATAAGTAATTGGTTACACAAAGGTTTTTCTGAATAAATAAAAATACTGCAGCCTATGTTTTTGGATATTCTGATTTGACAGCATTATTAAAGCAGCAGAGGATTCCAGACAAGTTATTATAGAGCTGCAGTAAGATGTAAAATTGGAAATGTCAAAAAGAGCTTGAAAATAGGAATTTATCCTAAATGGCAAGGTACAACAAAAGAACAATCAAAAAGGGAACAAACCATCTCTGATTCATTCCCTTTATCTTCAGAATCCTTTAAAAACAGGCGTATTAATTAGCCAAAGTATCTCTTCAGCAGACCTGCAAACGCCTTGCCGTGTCTCGCCTCATCCCTTGCCATCTCATGAACGGTGTCATGGATCGCATCCAGGTTAGCGGCTTTCGCACGCTTTGCGAGGTCAAACTTACCGGCTGTAGCGCCGTTCTCAGCCTCTACGCGCATCTCAAGGTTCTTCTTCGTGCTGTCCGTAACAACCTCGCCGAGGAGCTCAGCGAACTTTGCGGCATGCTCCGCCTCTTCGTAAGCGGCCTTCTCCCAGTATAAACCGATCTCCGGATAGCCTTCTCTGTGAGCGACTCTCGCCATAGCCAGGTACATGCCGACTTCCTTGCACTCTCCCTCGTAGTTGGCTCTTAAATCCGCCAGGATATCCTCGCTCACGCCCTGCGCAACGCCTACCACGTGTTCAGCGGCCCAGCTCATCTCAGAAGACTGCTCCTGGAACTTGGAAGCAGGCGCGTTACATACCGGACATTTCTCCGGAGCTGCGTCGCCTTCATGAACATAGCCACATACGGTACATACGAATTTTTTCATTATAATTCTCTCCTTTTTTATTGAAAATGTGTCAGAAACATGTTCGGGTGTAATCTTTAAATCAAGAATGATTACTGATATTAAAATACCACAGTTTTATCTGCTTGTCAATACGATTTTATAAAAATGTCTTTATATAAATTAGTAATTATTATCATTTTTTACAGGGCCTGCCCGGGCGCCTGCGCGGCAAAGGTAAGGAACGGTTAGAAAAATAAAATGATGCCAGGCTGTGTGTTTGGACAGGGCCTGGCGCCATTTCTCTATTTTATTGTGTATTCGCTTTATATATCATCCGGTCTGGTGGAACATACGCAGAAATCCGGCAGAAATTGCCTGCCGAAATTACGGCTAAGCAGGCTCCCGCCAGAACGGAACCGGCAGGAAATGTGGTATTTGCGGGCAATCCCTGTTCGGATATGACATTTGAAAAGGACAGTTATTGGAGAATTCTCAGAAATCAGCTAGAGCGTGTTTGAAAAATGCTTTCTGCCAGATGTGCGTTCCGCTTTGTGGGAGATTTGGGCCAAATGAACGCGGCGCAGTGGGCTGCGTTAAGTGAATTTGGCACAAATATGCCGCAAAGTGGGGCGTGCAGATGGCGGGAATGATTTTTCAAACACGCTCTAACCGTTATGGGCACATGGAATTCCTCATTTACAAAAGAGGCACAGATGACTGGAATTATGCAATAAAAAGGCTGGAAAAGCGCCGTGCCGCTCCCGCGCGGTTGATTTCCCATCGCTTTATATCGGAACAGCTCAGGGAGGGGCTGGCGGTTATGCACAGCAAAAAGGAGGATTACTGCAAGATTATGTTTACTGGCAATCTGGCGCTCTAGAGCGTGTTTGAAAATTCATTCCTGGCATCTGAACGCCCCACTTCGCGGTATATTTGTGCCAGATTTACTTAACGCAGTCCGCTGCGCCGCGTTCATTTGGCGCAAAACTCTCACAAAGCAGCACGCACAGCTACCAGAAAGCAATTTTCAAACACGCTGTACTATCGGCCGGCAATCTCATCGTTTCCTTTTTTCCCCTCCTCACACTCCCCGCACACCCCATAAAAGCAGATCGTATGCCCGTCAATCCTCCCGGAGACATACTGTCCCGCCATGGCCTCCAGATTGCAGATGGTTTTCATGGGGATATCCGCGATCTGTCCGCACCTTTTGCACACAAAATGATAATGCGGGGATGTATTATAATCAAAATGATCTGTCCCGCCGCCGCAGGAAATCTTCTGTATCTCCCCCAGCTCGACCAGGAGGTTCAGATTCCGGTACACGGTTCCAAGGCTGATCGTAGGGCACTGCTTCCGGATGGCAGTATACAGGGCATCCGCAGTCGGGTGATCCTGACGTCCCATCAGGCTTGTTTTGATAAACTCCCTCTGACGGCTGTATTTTAACGTTTTCATAGGCAATGGTTCCTTATATAATAGTAATAATCATTATTATTTATATTATGCAGAATGTCTGTGGGTTTGTCAATGTTAAATTTTTCCTGACAGTTGCCTTCTGATGTTATCCGGTAACAGTTCAGATAGGTCTGCGCACCTGCTGCGCTGACCGTACGAAAACGCAGCGGCAGCAGGCATCCGCCCCATCGCGAAGCGATTTTCATTGGCAGATGCCGTAACAGTTCAGGTTATCTGAACTGTTACGTTATCCGGTTATAAATGGTTATCGAATCACTTTTGCAGCACATGTGCACAGCCTGAAGCCTATGCTCTTTTGGCAGCTTTGCCGATTACAGATTCTAAACAGCAAAAGAGAGCCACAAAATGGCTCTCTCAGTACAGTCCCCCAAATCTGTATATAAATACGATAGAAGCTCCGGCACAACCGCGCTTTGGCTCAGAAGACTGGTATTTTTTCTGAGCCGAAGCGCAACTGCGCACATTCATACGGGACATCACGGCCCCCTTAAGCGTCCGCCTCTTCTCCCGCCGCCTCGCGGAACAATTCATACAGCCGCTCATTCAGCTTCCCGACCTCATCTGAGAGCAGCTTATCCTCATCCCGGTCGTACGTCATGACGCCGTTGATCTCCTCCTCGATATCGCTCGTCTGCGTATAGATCGCGCTGCTGAGCCCGTGTTCGACATTCGGAAGGATTTCCTCCTCCCACAGCCGTTTATAATTGGCCGTGAGCTCTTCCTTTGAGCGGTAGTTCTGATACCCGAATTCCTTCTCGCACGCGAGGTGCCCTTCCATGGGGTAGGCGTACCCGCCGTATTCGGTCAGAGCCACGACGCGGTCGGGCTGCGGCTCCACGGCGAGCTTATGCACATAATTATGGATGCTGTACATATCGCCGCCCTTCTGGTCGAACCAGCCGCAGGCTTCGTTGATCAGCCTCGAGGGATCCAGCCGGCGGATGAGCTTGGTGGCCCTGCGGGCGTCGAACTGGCCCCAGCCCTCGTTAAAGGGAACCCAGACCGCGATGCACGGATAATTATAAAGCTCGCGGATCATGCCCTTGAGATCCTTATAATACTGCCTGCGTCCCTCCTTATCTTCCCTCTTAAACAGGCGGTAATGGCAGTCTTTCACTCCTCTGGCGAACCAGTCAAAGGCATTGGTGAGGTAAGTGACAAAGACCATGTTATAGTCCCCGCCGCCGTTTGGCATATCCTGCCACACCGCCATCCCGATTCGGTCACAGTGGTAATAAAAGCGCTCCGGCTCCACCTTGATGTGCTTGCGGATGGTATTATACCCGTATTCCTTGAGCTTGATAATATCGTACTTAAGCGCCTCGTCCGTAGGAGGCGTGAGCAGGCTTTCCGGCCAGTAGCCCTGATCCAGGACGCCGTTGAAAAAGTACGGCTTATTGTTCAGGAAGAAGCGCAGGATGCCCTCCTTATCCCGGCCGACAGAGTATTTCCTCATCCCGAAGTAGGAGGAAACCTGATCCTCGCCGTACGAGATCCGGAGATCATACAGATGCGGGTTTTTCGGGCTCCAGGATGTGAAGCCCGGAAGCGGGATCCGCACCCGCCGGCCCGCCGATGCCTCTGCCTTTGCGACGGCCTTTCCCTGATCCAGAACCGTAATCGACACGCGGCCGTCAAAATCAGAGCCGCCGGCCGCGCAGCCGCCAGAACCGTCTTCAGGGACATGGACGCCGGCCGCGCTCCGGCCCTCGCCCCGCGTATTTCCAAACACCGTGACCGCTACCGCTTCCTCGTCAAACAGCGGCATGATTTTTAGCGCCCGTACATACTGCTTTGGCACGCTCTCGATCCATACGGTTTTCCAGATACCGCTCTGGGGCGTGTAGAAGAGGGAGCCGTATTTGCCGCGCTTTACAAGCTTTTGCTTGCCTCTTGCATGGGGGGATTTTTCGGTCTTGTCCGTTACGCGTAAGGTGAGGACATTGTCGCCCTCAGAGAGCGCGTCCGTGATGTCAAAGGAAAAACTCACGTAGCCGCCCTTGTGCCCGCCGAGGCGTTTTTTATTCAGGAACACCTCGCACTCCTGGTCAACGGCCCCGAAGTGGAGCAGGACGCGTCCCTTTACAAAGCCCTCCGGGAGCCGGAAGAGCTTGCGGTAATGGAGGTAATCCTCGGGCTGTACGATTTTCTGCACTCCGGAGAGAAGCGTCTCTGGAGAGAAGGGAACGAGGATGGTTCCGTCGTAGTGTTCTGTGTGCGTGGAATGGCTGATGCAGTATTCCCATTCTCCGTTTAAGTTGAAATAGCTTTCCCGAACCAGGTTCGGCCGGGGATATTCGGGGAGCGCGTGGTCTTTATCCACGTCTTTTGCCCATCGGCTTGTCAATTGGATCATACCGCGTCACCTGCCTTCTTCTTTAATTTAAGGCTCTGGAACACCTCGGACTGGACTCCCACGGAAACCAGCACAAGAAGGCCCATGATGATCGACTGCCAGTGTACCGAAATTCCGGAAGGGAGATAGGTAAAAATGGTATTTATAATAAAGTAGATTAAAATACCGAAAAAGGTTCCGGAGAATTTCCCTTCGCCGCCGGAGAGCTTGACGCCGCCGATGGCGCACATGGCAATGGCGTATGTCTCATAGACGTTGCCGGCGCTTAAGGTAGCGCTTCCGCTGCTGGAGGCTAAGAGCACGCCGGAGAGGGAGGCGATCGCGCCGGAGCAGACGAACGCGCCGATCTTGATGCGGTCTACGTCAATGCCCATCATGCGGGCCGCCTCGCCGTTTCCTCCGACGGCGTAGAGCCGCATGCCGAATTTCGTATATTTGGCTGCGTACATGCAGAGGAAGGTGAGCAGGAACAGGATGGGAATCAGGATGGAAATACCTGATTTCATACCCAGGAAGCCGGGAAGGATCTTGGCCCCTGCGAAGGTCATGATGCCGGCCGGGATGCTCACGGACTGCTTGGCCAGGATGAGGATCATGCCCCTTAAGGCAAACATCATGGCCAGAGAGGCGATCCACGAGGAAATGCGCATCTTGGCGACCATAAAGCCGATCAGATAGCCGGAGACAACGCCGGTGAGAATGCCGGCCGCGATGCCGAGCACAGGATTTACCTGTCCGACAAGGCCCATCACAACGCCGCTTAAGGCAAATACCGCGCCCACGGACAGATCGATTTCCGCGCAGAGGATGACAAAGGTCATGCCGAGAGCCAGGAAGCCGCCGTTTTTCGCCGCCTTGAGCAAAATGTTGAATACATTTGCCGATGTCAGGAAATTTTTATCCCGAAAGACGATGCTGGCGACGATGACCAGGAGTAAAAATGCTAAAACCGTGCTTTTGGAATAAAAGGAATCATAGATCTTTTTTGCTGTCTTCATACCGCTTTCACCTCCTACTTGGCCTGTTCTCTCTGGATAAATACCGCAACCACGATGATGAGCGCCTTAAATACCTGCGCGTACTGATCCGGTATGTTATTCATGACGCAGGTCAGTGTGATCATCTGCATGATGAGCGCGCCGACCACGGTTCCGAGCACATGCGCCTTGCCGCCGGTCATAGGGGTTCCGCCGATCACGACCGCCGCGATGGCGTCCAGCTCGGCGAGCTGCCCCAGGGAGCTTCCGGCTGCCACCGTTACCTTGGCCGCCTGGAAGATTCCGGCAAACGCGGCCAGAAAGCCGCTCAGCCCGTATACGAACATTAATGTAATGGCTGTATTGATTCCGGCCAGGGAGCTGGATTTCATGCTGTCGCCCACGGCCTGGATCTGACGGCCGAGCACAGTCTTTTCCGCGAGGATCCATATGGCAGCGACGGAGAGGACGATGGGGACAATCTGCACAGGGATCACGCCGCCGATTTTATAGGAGCCCCACACGGAGAGCTGCTTCCCGACCTCCCCCAGCTTATTAAAGTAGATATCGCGCCCGCCGCAGAGCACCTGGGAAACGCCGCGCACCGCGAGCTGCATGCCGAGCGTGATAACCATGGCCTGGAGCTTAAGCCTCCCGACAAAGAAGCCGCTGATGCAGCCTGCAAAGACCGAGGCGAGCACAGCGAGGATCAGGGCCGGAAACAGGCCCGTACCAGGCATGAACTGGGCGGTCATAACGCCGGCCAGCGCCATCACAGAGCCGACCGCAATGTCAATGCCCCCTGTTGAGATGACGAGCGTCATGCCCATGCCGCAGAGGATAGTGGGGCAGATCTGTGTGATGATGTTGTTTAAATTTCCGATTCTGAAAAAGTTCGGCGTAAATACAGAGTTAAACAATATGAAAAAAATCAGCATTGCGATCGCGCTGTATTTCTTTATCAGAGCAAGATTATCTTCTTTTGTTCTACTCATGCGTATTCCCCTCGCTTTCACTTCCCTTTGCAATCAGTTCCATAATCTTATTCTGGTTGATGTCCTCATTGATGACCTCGCCGACGGCCCGGCCTTCCCTCATGACCACCACCCGGTCGCAGTTTCGCTCAAGCTCCGCGATCTCGGACGAGATCATGAGAACCGAGATCCCGTTGTCTGAGAGCTCCTGGATCAGCGTCTCGATCTCGGCCTTGGCCCCTACGTCGATGCCGCGCGTGGGCTCGTCGAGGATCATGAGCTTGGGATTCATGCACATCCAGCGGGCGAGAAGAACCTTCTGCTGGTTTCCGCCGCTTAGGTTGCAGATGGCCTGCTCCGGGTTTGGCGTTTTGATCTTTAAGCGCTCAATATATTTCTTAACAATCTCATCCTGCTCCTTTTTCTTCACAAAGCCAAATTTCTGAAGCCTGGGAAGCAGCGCGATTGTCATATTTTCCTTTACTGACAGATGCGGGATGATGCCTTCCACCTTCCGGTCCTCGGTGCAGAAGCCCATGCCCTTTTTGATGGCGTCCGCCGGCTTATGGATATGCGCCGGCTCGCCGAACCAGAATACGTCCCCTTTGTCCGGTATGCGCGTCCCAAAGAGCACCTGGGCAAGCTCGCTTCGTCCCGAGCCGAGAAGGCCCGCCAGTCCCAGCACCTCTCCGCGCTTGATGTCAACATTGATCCCATTGAGCCTCATCCCCTGGTAAATCCCGCTGGCCTGCGCCACGGTCTGCTCTGAGGCAAACCTATACGCATCCTTATTGCGCTCTAAGGTCACGGTATCCTTGCCGACCATGAGGGAGATGAGCTTAAACTGGTTCAGATCAGCGATATCATAATCGCCTACATATTCCCCGTCCTTAAAAACCGTCAGGCGGTCGCAGATTTCAAATATCTCATCCAGCTTGTGGCTGATGAAGATCACGCTGATGCCTTTTGCCTTCAGCTGCCGGATGATGCGGAATAAAACAGAGACTTCCTGCCTGTCGAGCGATGAGGTCGGCTCGTCCATGATCACAAGCTTGGCATTGATGCTGACAGCCCTTGCGATGGCGACCATCTGCTGGATGGCTGTGGAGAAGTTGCTCAGCGGCTTTGTCACGTCAATGTCAATCCCCAGCTCTTTGAGGATGCGCGACGCCTCGCCCGCCATCTGGCCACGGTCAATGGATCCGAACTTGTTCTTCGGCTCCCGCCCCAGAAACAGGTTTTCATAAACGGTCTGAAAAAGCACCAGGTTTAATTCCTGGTAAATGGTGGAGATGCCTGCCTCGTTTGCTTCGATCGGAGTTTTGCAGTCAATCTCTTTTCCGTCAAAATGGATGGTTCCTCCGTTTTTCTGGTAAATCCCTGTCAATACCTTGATGAGCGTCGATTTCCCGGCGCCGTTTTCCCCCATCAGGGAATGGACCTCCCCCTTGCCTACCGTAAGATTCACGCCCTTTAACGCCCGGACGCCGGGAAACGTTTTTTCAAGGCCCTTAATCTCCAGCAAAACCTCTGACATAGTCTGCTCCTTTCTGAAAACAGGTATAAAAAGAACGCTGCAAAGTAATCATTTTGCAGCGTTCCTTTAGATTACCCGCGTATTTTAAACTCCAGGGTCATTAGAATCCAAGATCTACGTTTACGTTGTCCTTCGTATAAAGCGTGTCCTCATTTACAATATGCTCCGGAACCTCTTCGCCATTGATGAGTTTGGTGATGGTGTCAAGGACAATCCCGCCAAAGTACGGCGTGCATGTACAGGAGGCTAACTGTGTTCCATCCTCTACGGCCTCGAGGGCGGCCCTTGTGCCGTCGATGCCCAGAGTGAGGATATCCTGTCCGGGGGTCAGGCCGGCGGCTGTAATTGCGTTCATCGCGCCCTGAACCATATCGTCCGTAACGGCGAACACGGCGTCAATATTCTCGCCGCCCTGCGCCTGGAGGATGTTCTCCATAACAGACTGCGCCTTATCCATCAGCCACTCGCCGTCCTGCTCGCCGACGATGGCGTACTTGGAGGTGTCAAGCGCATCCACAAAGCCCTTCTGGCGATCCGTGGAAGTGGAGGAGTCATAGCCGCCGTTGATGATAACCACATTTCCGCCGTCCGGCAGAGCTTCCATCAGGGCCTTTGCGCACTGCTCGCCTTCCCAGACGAAATCAGACATGATGGCCGTGGTGTAGTAGGTTCCCGCCTCGCCGGCGATCGCGCGGTCAACCAGGATGACGGGAATCTCCGAGTCCATGGCTTCCTGGAGCGCGCCCTGAAGGCCGTTGTCCTCAAGCGGCGCAACTACAAGGAAATCAACCCCTGCCGCCACCAGATCGCGGATATCGGATTCCTGTGTGGCGATATCGCCGCCTGCATCCTTAACAATGAATTCGCCGCCCGCGCCCTCGATGTATTCCTTAATGCTGTCCGTCTCGGTTGTTCTCCAGGATGACATGCTGTCTGTCTGGGAGAATCCGACCTTCTTGCCCTCCAGGACATTGCCTGAGGCGCCCGCTGCGTCGCCGCCCTCTGCCGTGCTGCCGCCGCTCTTGTCATCCCCTGCGGAACCGCCGGCCTGCTCTGCCTGCGTTTCCGGCTTCGCGGCGGCGGGCTCCTGGGCGGATCCTCCGCAGGCTGTCAGTGACAGGGCCATCAAACCGGACATAGCAACTGTGATTAATCGTTTCATAATACGTTTCCTCCTTAACGGTAAACCCGAACAATATTTATTACATGGTTGATGTTACACCAGTTTGTCCAAAATGACAATAACCAAAATCTGATTTGTTATTTTTTCTATTATTTTGCCAAAAATATTGCCATCATTTTGTCTTTGTTGTATATTTATTTCATAAAACATGTAATAAAACGACGGGCTAAACCATCAAAGGGCGCTTCTTTAAGTCAGAGAGGCGATGCGTTAATGCAAAATTTCATGCAGAAAAAAATATTGCCATGATTGTGAAAACGCAGGTTTAAAGCCCGCCGGGTGGCTGCGAAAAAGGAGGCGCATGATGTCAAAACGAACCAAGCATAATATCCGAATCAGTCAGGACCGAAACATTTCACTGTATCTGGGCGACCCGGCCCACCACGATTGGATCACCCGGATCGGAAAGGCGCTTTCCTCCCCTGTGCGCCTGAAAATACTGAACATACTGAAAAACACGCCGCGATCCTTAAAGGAGATCGCCGCGCTTTTAGAGCTGCCGCTTTCGTCCACTTCCCTGCACATCAAGGCCCTGGAGGAGGCGAGGCTGGTGATCACGGAAAACCAGTCCGGGGTGCACGGCTCCATGCGGGTGTGTATCTGCAGCTTCACCTCCTTCCGCCTGACTGCGTTTAATGAAGAGGTGGACTCGTCCAACAAGACGGTATCCATCGAAATGCCGATCGGCAACTATTTTAACTGCGAGGTTGCGCCGACATGCGGGATCGCGGACGAAAAGGGCGTCATAGGTGCTTTTGATTCGGTTGTCACCTTTTACTCCCCGCGCAGGATCCGGGCGCAGCTCATCTGGTTTACAAAGGGCTTTATCGAATACCGCTTTCCGAACCTCATAAACCCCCTGCTGGACTTAAAGGAAATATCCTTCAGCGCCGAGATGTGCTCCGAAGCGCCGGGCTTTCTCGAGGACTGGCCGTCGGATATCACCATTTCCATCAACAACAGGGAAACCGTTACCTGGCGCTGCCCCGGGGACTTCGGCGCGAGAAGGGGAAAGCTCACCCCCGCAGGCTGGTCCAACGGCTCCTCGCAGTACGGGCTTTTAAAAACCTTTTCCGTGAAAAAAGAGGGCAGCTACTTAGACGAACAGCTCCGCAACACGGATATTACAATCAACGATTTGGGTCTGGCCGCATCTCATTTCATTTCTCTGAAAATTGAGGTGAAGGAAGATGCAAAATATGCGGGGGGAGTGAATATTTTCGGCAGAAAGTACGGGGATTATCCGCAGGGGATTATTATGCGGGTGACGTATGAATAGCGGATAGTGAAATCAAGAAACAGTTGGCGAGCGCCCGCCTCGGTGGTATAATAATACAAACATTATGGCCGGATGTTCGCTTTCCGGCCGTCTGAGGAGGAGTGGGATGAGTAAGAAACAGATACGCCAGATCATCGTTGATCTGGCGGAGCGGCTTTCCGGGAAGGACTTCCTGGATCGCTCCGGCTTGAGCAAGAAGCATATCCAGATGCTCATGAACAGGGAACACTGGGAGGAACAGCTTCCCCGCCTGATCCCGATGAAAAAAAGGGTGTCCTGCAGGACGATTTACGAGATCTGCGCGGAACCGCTGGCGCTTTTGGGGCGGGAGCCGGAGGATGGCTGGATGAAGTTTACGTATCAGTACGTATGCCATATCCTGTACCCGGATCCGGAGTTCACGAAGGCAAACGCCAGATTTGCGTCGGGCGCGGAGTTTTATCTGGCTGTGCTCCAGTATTTCTTCGATATGGAGCGGGGGCTTTTTAAATATGACTCCCTCTATGATTTCGGCTTTTTGCCGGATGAGGAGGCGGAGCGCTTTGAGTCCTTTGAGGAATACAAAAAGTTTAAGAAGATTTTTGTGCGGGAATATGTATATGAGATGATGCGCTTAAATGCGGAGGTGACGCCGTTTCGGACCCTGGAGCACATCGCCGGCGTGCATCATGTGGCCATGACCGTGGCCAGAGGGCTCTACGCGGCCGGCGTTCCCATTGATTTAACCCTGACCTCCGGCGCGGCGGCGGGGCATGACATCGGCAAATTCGGGTGCAAGCCCAATGAGCGCGTGCCGTATCTCCACTATTATTATACGAATCAGTGGTTTAACAGCCATTCCATGGAGTACATCGGCCACATCGCGGCCAACCACTCGACGTGGGATCTGGAGCCGGAGAATTTATCTGTAGAGTCCCTGGTCCTGATCTACGCCGATTTCCGCGTGAAGCAGAGCCGCGGGGAGGACGGGCGGGAGATCACCTTTATCTCCAACCTGGACGAGGCGTTTAATGTGATCCTGTCCAAGCTTGACAATGTGGATGAGGCCAAGCATAACCGTTACCGCTTTGTCTATTCCAGGCTGCACGATTTTGAGGACTACATGCGCTCCCTGGGAGTGGACGTGAATCTGGACGGCAGGCCGGCAAAGCCGGAGCCGCCGGCGGATATCTCCCTGCGCGACGCGGCCCGGACCGTGGAGTCCCTGGTGTTTATGGGCATCGAGCACAATATTGACGTCATGCATCAGATGGGAGCGGAACGCCAGTTCGGAAACCTGCTGGAGGCTGCCAGGAGCGAGAAGAGCTGGAAGAACGTCCGCGCGTATTTAAATATCTTCACCGAGTATTTTACCTATACGAACGACAAGCAGAAGGAGCAGACATTAAGCTTTCTCTATGAGCTTCTGATGCACCGCGAGGGCGACATCCGGGCCCAGGCCGCGCGGCTTCTGGGAAATGTGATCGCGCAGTTTAACGCGGGCTACCGCAAGGAGCGCCCGGTCGGCATGCCGGATATCGCAGAGGAAAAGGTGATGGAGCTGTGGAACACGTATCTGGATATGATCATCCGTCCGGATCACAAGCTCACCATGCAGCAGAAACGCCGGATCCGCTACAATTTAAAAAATGTGCTTGACTCCGTTGTGGAGCATGCCGGGGCCGCGGATTTAAGGCAGTTTCTGGACGCCTTCCTCCGGCGGTATGAGGAGCCGGGCGAGCGGGAGGCGGGCGAGGCGTTTGTGCTGCTTGACTCCGTGCATTTCATGCCGTTTGAAAAATTTGACGACGCGGATCTGGAAAATGTGGCGCAGTTTGCCCTCTTTGAGAGCGGAAACGAGGAGGAAGAGGTGCGGATTGCCGCATGGCGCGCCTTTAAGCTGATCACAGCCTTTAAGCCGGAGCATCCCTGCTGCAAAGCGATCGCGGAGCGCGTGAGCGGGACGGATGTAAAGGGCAATACCACTATGACATTCCTTAAGTACCGCGTTCTGACCAATCTGGGGTATGAGACAGAAAAAGAGCAGGAAGCGCTCTACGAGCATGACGTGGTGTCCGATATCTTCCTTGACAACTTAAAATCCGCCACGCCGTGGATCATCAAGGCTGTAAATATCAAGCTTCTGGTGGATCAGATTGACTATGGCAAGCACGAGCACATCCTCCATATCGCGGCCCATTTCTCGAACCTTATAAAGGTCAGCGAGAATGTGATCGTGCGCCACGACGCGGGGCATGCCCTATTGCGGATCATCGGCCTTCTCACGCCGGATCAGAGAAATGAGATCGCGGTCGAGCTCTTAAAGGGCTTAGAGGTCGGCGAGTATGAATTTTCCAAATATATCCCGCAGTATCTGGGCGAGGCGGCCCTGTGGCTTCCGCCGGAGCAGCTTGAGGAGATACTGACCTATCTGCGCGGCCTGATGGCCAGCCCCAATGACCGGATTGTGTCCGTGGCCCTGGATACAGTGGGTATCCTCCTGGAGTGCTACCCGTGCTACAGAGAGCGCTTTAACGATTCACAGGAGCGCTGGGAGAAGCGCTGCGGCCAGCTTCTGGGCATGCTGCTCGGCGGCCTGGCCAACTACCGCGAGACGGTGCGCCAGGAAGCGCTGCTTGTGCTGGGGCAGACCGTGTTCGGCTCCTCGCGGCTTGACTGCCTGCAGAAGAACGACATCTTTGCCTTGAGCTTTAAGAAAATCCTGTTCCTTCTCAATGAGAATAAGGGCGAGGAGCTGACGGCATTTTACCGGGCGGCGGCGCTGTCGAACATCTGCCGCTTTATCACCCAGTACCGCATGACGCAGGGAGAGTTTGCCATCAGCGGGAGAAACAAGGTCGCGTTTTTCCCGGGCACCTTTGACCCGTTCACGTTGTCGCACAAGGAGATCGTGCGCGAGATCCGCGACATGGGCTATGAGGTGTATCTGGCCGTGGATGAATTCTCCTGGTCCAAAAAGGCGCAGCCGCACCTGATCCGCCGTCAGATTGTGAATATGTCCGTGGCGGACGAATTCCATGTCAGCCTTTTCCCGGACGATATTCCGGTCAATATCGCAAACCCCGCTGATTTAAAGCGGCTTAAGGAGGTCTTTGCGGGCAGGGAGGTCTATATGGTGGTGGGCAGCGATGTGATTGCCAATGCCTCCTCCTACAAAAAGGAGCCGTGCGAGAACTCGATCCACAGCATGAACCACATCGCCTTCCGCCGCGTGGGCGATAAGAAATCAGACAACAAATACAACCCGAAGATCATGGAGCGGATCACAGGAAAGGTGTGCGAGCTGGAGCTTCCGGGCCATCTGGAAGATATCAGCTCCTCAAAGATCCGTGAAAATATCGACTTAAACCGCGATATATCGAACTTAATCGACCCGTCCGTGCAGGAGTATATCTATTTTAACGGCCTGTATTTAAGGGAGCCGGAGTATAAGCCTATTTTCCGGGCCCGCGCCATTGCCTTTGAGGAGGTGGAGGAAGCGGGCGACGCGCTTCTGGAGGAGATCGGGGAGAGTGTGTTAAAGGGGGACGACGACAGGGAGAAGCGCATAAGCGCGATCCGCTCCTCAGGCGACCGGCTGCTGCTTCTGCGCAACACGGTAGACGAAAACCGCCTGGTGGGTATTGCCCGCATCCGTTACTTAGGCCCGGATGAGCTGTTCGCTGTGTTAAAGAAGGTTGAGCTGGCGGATCAGGTGCGCCGCCATACATACGGCGAGATTCTCCTGATTTCCGGTATCTATGTGGAGCGGGATCCCATGATCTACAACGCGGAGCAGCTTCTTCTGACGGAAGCCATCGCGCGCTCCTTTGCGTTTAAGTGCGGCTACGCCCTTTTCATGGCCGGCGACGGGGAATGCCCGGAACGGGTGCTGTCCGCGATCCGGCGGCAGGGCTTTGTCAAAGCGCCGGAGTGCGAGAGCGACGGCCTTTTATACCTGGTGGATATGCATGCCCCGCTTGTGCTGGTCCAGAATCTTGAGACGACCTTAAAGGAGCCCTTCTCCAGCAATGAGAGAGTGCTGAAGGCGGTGCGCAAAGCCCACCACGAGCTGCAGATGGCCATGACCGGGCTCTATCCGGGCCAGCTTGTGCTTTCCCTCTCGGCGAGCGTCATCTACCACCGCCTGGTGGATAAGATCACAGCCTTAAACGAGGTGCCCAGGGAGCCGGTTCATCCGCGCCAGCTCGGGCGCTATATGTGCGTGCCGTTTGGAAAGATCCTGCGGGGACAGGTGGTGCCAAACACGGTTACCAAGACGCTTCACACGGATAAAGTATTTGATCCGGAGCTGAAAAAAGATACCATCGAGGCGTTCCACCGCTATTCGCCTCTGCCGAGCCAGATCAAGGCTATCAAATCCTTTGACCGGCCTGTGATCCTGGTGGACGACCTTCTCCACCGCGGAGGCCGCTTTGACACCCTGGAGCCGATGATGAAGGAAGAGGGCGTCGAGATCCGGAAGGTAATTTTGGGCATGATCTCCGGCTACGGCCGCGATACCATGGCCACCAGAGGCGTGGATGTGGACAGTGTGTACTTTATCCCCAACCTGCGCTACTGGTTCGTGGAATCGACCCTGTATCCCTTTATCGGCGGAGATACGGTCCGCCGCGATACGGTGAAGGTGGCAGGCTTAACGCCGTCCATTAACATGATTCTGCCGTATACGCTCCCGCCCATCAGGGACTGCAGCCGCGAGGCCATGTTTGAGTTTTCCGCGTGCTGTATCCGCAATTCCAGGGATATCATGCTGGCGCTGGAGGCGGAATACAGGGCGCAGTTTGCCAGAAACCTGACCTTAAGCCGTCTGCCGGAGGCTGTGATCCTGCCCCTGTGCCCGGATAAGGGGGACTGCGTAAACTACGATCCCAACCTGGCCGCGTCCGTTTATCTGGAAAATGATCTCCAGATGCTTTACAGGACCAGGGAGCCGGGCTGGGGCGCAAGATAAGAGAAGTAGGAATAATAAAGGAGGAAACAGCGCATGTTTTATTATAGAATCGGAGAGCAGCTCTGCTGCTCCCCGACAGAGGATCTGCCATATGAAAAGGCGGAGCAGCCAAAGGATGTATGCCCGCTTGTCTGGCTGTTCGACAGGGAGGCGGGGAGCTGCCGCGCTTCGTTTAAAGTAAACAGCCCGGATCTCCTGTTCCAGGATAAGGAGGATGTGTCGTGGCTGAGCAGCCATAAGCTTTCAGGAGCGGCCGCCGGGCAGGAGGCGGATCCGTATCTGCTAAGTGTGATCAGGGCGGGCCTCCTGCGCGCGGTGAATCTGCGCCATCCGAAATTTCAGGAGATCGTGGGCGGGCGGCCGCTTAAGGAGAAAAAGCGCGTGCACGTCCTTGCCATCGGCGATGTGGGGAGCACGCTTCTGACGGGCCTCCACCTTCTGGGCGGAGATTGTATCAGCTCCATCGGCATCTGCGATATCTCGGAAAAGGTGACGGCGCGGTGGGAGTTTGAGGAGAACCAGATCGCCTATCCGTGGGCGTACGACGCCCTGCCCGAGGTGGATATCGTGGCGCCTGAGAACCTGTTTCAGTGCGATGTCTTTGTCTTTGTGGCGTCCAAGGGGATTCCTCCCGTGGGCTCCCAGGTAAAGGATGTCCGGATGTACCAGTTTGAGAATAATTCCAAGATCGTGGCCCTGTATGCAAGGCAGGCCAGGAGGGACGGCTTTAAAGGGCTATTTGCCGTTGTCTCAGATCCCGTGGATCCGCTTGCCAAGACGGCGTGGCTCGAGAGCAATAAGGATGAAAACGGCGTCCTCGATTACCAGGGCCTTCGCCCGGAGCAGGTTCAGGGCTTCGGGCTCGGCGTCATGAACGCCCGGGCGGCCTACTACGCCAAGCGCGACGAGCGCTTTAAGCAGTTTCTGACCGAGGGCCGTTCCTTTGGGCCGCACGGGGAGGATCTGGTGGTAGCGGATTCCATTGAGCGCTACAATGATGAGCTGTCAAAGGAGCTGACACACTTAACCGTGACGGCAAACCTTCACATGCGGGCCATTGGCTTTAAGCCGTTTATCGCCCCTGCGTATTCATCGGGCGCCATTTCCCTGATCCTGACGCTGCGCGGCGAGTGGCACTGCGGCTCCGTATTCCTGGGGGGAATTTTCATGGGCGTGAAAAACCGCTATACGCCGTATGGGCTCGAGACGGAAATCCTGCCGCTTCCGGAGGCGCTGTACGAGCGCATTGTAACCGCGCAGGAGCACTTAAAGACGATCGTATAGGCCGCGTGTACATGGGAAATGAGAATGGAAGAAGCGGTAACACAATCAATCATGACAGAACAGACAGCCGCCCGCACACCCGGGCGGCGGCTTACAGTGATAGCGCCCCGGGAGGAGGCTGCGGCCCCGGGCAGCCGCTTTGAGGAGGTCCTGGGGAGCGCGCTGGACGGCCGTGAATGGAGACGGGTGGAGAAGGAGGAAGAGCTCCGGGCTTTTTTGCGGGAACGCAGTAAACGGGGCGCGGACGAACAGGAGGAGGAACCGCTGCTGTTCGCCCTCTCTCTCGGGAAGACGGGAATTAACCTGGAATATATCCGTATGCTCCGTTTCCTGCGGGAGCATACGAACGCCCTCGAGGGATGCGTGGGGGGCGCGCTGGTGGACGGAAGGAGCGATCTGTACACGAAATCCGTGGCCCGCGAGCTGGTCTTTACAGCCAACCGCGCGGGCTGCGCCTTTGTGGGCCGCCCATTGGTGGAGGGGACGAAGACCCTGTCCAATTTCTCCATTGTGGCCCGGAATATGGATACGGATCTGCTGAGCGCCTACAAAAAGAGCGCCGCGATCCTGACGGACGAGATCCTTGAATTTAAGCGCCCGGTGTCAGAGCGGCCGTCTCTGCTGGTGCTTCACGCCTCCAGCCATCCGAATTCCAATACGTTCGCCCTGTGGGGGGAGCTTAAGGGATTTCTGACGGATTTTCAGATTACAGAGATCGGGCTGCGAAACGGTACGGTTTCGGACTGCTCCGGCTGTCCCTATAAGATGTGCCTGCACTTCGGGGAAAATGAGAGCTGCTTTTACGGCGGCGTTATGGTGGAGGACGTTTATCCGGCCGTCAAGAAGGCGGACGCGATCCTGATGCTGTGCCCGAATTATAATGACGCCCTTTCCGCCAACCTAACAGCCTTTATCAACCGCCTGACAGCGCTGTTTCGGATCATCCGGTTCTACGACAAGGCGCTGTTCGCCGTCGTGGTATCCGGCTATTCGGGCAGCGACATCGTGGCAGAGCAGCTAATCGCGGCGCTGAATATGAATAAAACCTTTTATCTTCCGCCCCGCTTTGCGCTGATGGAGACAGCCAACGCCCCCGGGGCCGCGATGAAGCTGCCGGGGATCCATGAACGGCTCCGCGCCTTTGCGGCCCATATGAGAAGGACGCTGAAGGTCCCGGAACGCAGCAGAAAGGAAACAGACCGCAGTGCCAGGAAAATCCTTTAAACGAATTCTCGGGATCGGGATCATCATTGCCCTGACCTCCCAGCTTTACTGGAATGCCTTTGTCAATAACTTCCGGATCTCGATTTCCGTGATCCTCCTTCCCGTTTTGATTCTCACAGTGGGAAACCAGATCCACACCCGGACGCTGTGCGGGACAACGGCCTGCCTCGTGTTTGTCTTCCGGTGGTGTATCTGCGTCCTTCAGGGGATTCCCGCCGGGAGCGCCGTCCTTTCCGTGCTGCCGGGGGCGCTCTTTTACGTGTGCTACGGCCTGCTTTTCAAGCTCCAGATCCGCAATAAGCATATCGTCCAGCTTGAGGGCCTGATTGCCGCCGCGTTTTTCTGCGATTTCGGGTCAAATGTGTTCGAGGTGTGTTTAAGGGAGTTTCTGGAGCTTAAGAGCCTGCCGGATCTCGACGTGATTAACCAGCTCATGGTGATCGCGGCGGCCAGGACCGTATTCGTGGCCGCCGCGCTCTTGGGAGAGCGGCAGTACCGCGCGCTTCTGGCCAAATCAGAGCATGAGAACCGTTATCAGAGGCTGTTTCTCATGACAACAGGGCTTAAGACCGAGATTTACCTGATGCATAAGAATTCAGAGGAGATCGAGCGGGTGATGAGCAACGCCTACCGTCTGTATGAGCAGATATTAAAGCTGGAGCTTCCGGGGCAGATGCAGCAGATGGGGCTGGAGATTGCCCGCGACGTGCATGAGATCAAAAAGGATTATATCCGTATTATCCAGGGTGTGGAGCAGGCGATCGGCGAGGAATATAATGAAGAGAGCATGAGCTTTCAGGATATCCTGCAGATTCTGGAGGCCTCGACGTACCGCCTGCTGGCCGGAAAGCGGCTGGATGTGCGGCTTTTGTTTGACTGCCGGGATAATTTTACCACAAGAGAGCACTATACCCTTATGGCAGTGCTCAAGAATCTGGTAAATAACGCCATTGAGGCGATTGAGACAAAGAAAAAGAGCGGTACGATCCACATTATAGAAAAGAGGGAGGAGGACCGGTTTGTGTTCCGGGTGCTGGACGACGGCCCGGGCATATCCGGACGCCATCTTCCGAATATATTTAAAATGGGATATTCCACAAAGTTCGACGAGCGGACAGGCAACATCTACCGCGGCGTCGGGCTGTGCGGGGTTAAAAATGCAGTAGAGGAACAATTTAAAGGCAGCATCTGTGTGAAATCAACTATGGGAAAAGGAGCTGAATTCCGGATTGAGATACCTGCCGCAGTATTGGAGGAGCCATAAGTATGGATATTTATATTGTTGAAGATGATGTTTCGGTGATCAGCATCCTGGAGGATATCATTGAAGATAACGATCTGGGAACGGTCTGCGGGAGCTCCGGGGAGACGCCCGCGGATGTGGATGAGATATTGTCCAAAAACCCGGATATTATCTTAGTGGATTTTCTGATGCCGGAAAAGGACGGGGTGGCGCTTGTCCGGGAATTAAAGGAGCGCGGCTGCAAGGCCAAATGCATCATGATTTCCCAGGTATCGGCCAAGGAGCTGATCGGAAAGGCATACGACGCGGGCATGGATTTTTTTATCAGCAAGCCGATCAATATCATTGAAGTAAAGTCCGTGATCTGCAACGTAACCAGACAGATCATGAACGAACGGACCCTGTCCAATATCAGGAAAATGTTTGTGGCCGAGATGTCGGAGGAACAGAAGGAGAAGAGGCCGGAGAACGGCTACGCCAAAAAGGTGCTCTATATCCTGAACCGTCTGGGAATGTCGGGGGAGAAAGGCGGGGATGATATCCTGCGCATCTGCCAGTATCTTCACAGCAACAGCCGTTCCATTTCCCAGGTGAGCATCGGCCAGCTCTGCGATATCTTAAGCGACGCGCCCAAAAATATGGAGCAGCGGATCCGCCGGGCGATCGCGGTCGGGATGTCAAACCTGGCGCATCTGGGGATCGAGGATTTCATGAACGAGACCTTTACCGCCTACTCGAGCACTCTGTTCCCCTTTGAGGAGATCCGCTCCGAGATGGATCACATCCGCGGAAAACGCAAGTACGGCGGAAAGGTCAGCATCAAGAAATTTATTGACAGCCTGATGCTGGCCGTGGATCGGGAGCTTCAATAGAAAGTAAAAATTTCATAAACAAACTTAAAAAAATGTTACTATTTTAAAATATATTCTTGAATTATTTTGTAGTTTTTTGAGAGTTTCAAGCTATAATTACCTCCGATGTAAACAAATAATATATTGGAGGTAAGTGTATGAAGATTATTGAGCTTGATCTGTATCAGGCAACCGCGGTTGCGGCACTCGTGCTCTTACTGGGACGCGTCCTGGTAAGTAAAATTGCGATTCTTCG
Source organism: Clostridiaceae bacterium (assembly GCA_910575795.1). Classification (GTDB taxonomy): domain Bacteria; phylum Bacillota; class Clostridia; order Lachnospirales; family Lachnospiraceae; genus Otoolea; species Otoolea muris. The sequence continues at coordinate 70,466 of CAJTGE010000016.1, forward strand.
CAAATACTGTATCCCGGCTCCTGTAGTGGGCGGTTTTATCTATGCTATCTTACATACCATCCTGAGAGGGATGGGAATCCTTGAGATTCAGGGCGACATGACGCTGCAGAGCGTATTCATGACCGCATTCTTCTGTAGCGTTGGCTTTACCGCATCCTTCCGTATGCTGAAAAAGGGCGGCGTTCAGACCGTTATCTTCTTAGGGCTGGCAGCGGCGATGGTTGTTCTCCAGAACGTACTCGGCGCGGGCCTTGCAGGCGTATTCGGACTGGATCCGAGACTGGGCCTTGCGACAGGTTCCATCCCCATGGTCGGCGGACACGGCACAGCCGGTTCCTTCGGACCGCTTCTTGAGGGCCTTGGCGTGGCCAATGCCAACGTAGTTGCCATCGCATCCGCTACCTATGGCCTGGTTGCAGGCTGCGTAATCGGCGGCCCGATCGCATCTTCCAAGATCCGTAAATTCAAATTAGGCTCCGCAGCTTCCGGCAGTTCCACAGAGGAGGCGGCAGAGGAAGAGGCTAAACTCAGCTCCCCGCTGATTCTCGACGGCCTTCTGTACCTCATCATTGCGATTGGTTTTGGTACCCTTGTATCTGCCGTACTGGGCAAGTTCATGACATTCCCGTCCTACATCGGCGCGATGCTGGTAGGCGCGATCATCCGTAACGTAGCTGACATGCAGGGCAAAGAGATCCCCATGGAGGAGATCAGCAGCCTTGGCGGCGCGGCCCTTTCCGTATTCCTCGGAATGGCTATGATCGGCATGAAGCTGTGGCAGCTCGCAGAGCTGGCGGTTCCGCTGGTAGTGATGCTGCTTGCGCAGACCATCCTGATGTTCGTATATGCAAACTTTGTTGTATTTAACGTACTGGGCAAGAGCTATGATGCGGCTGTTATGACGAGCGGCTTCTGCGGCTTCGGTATGGGCGCTACGCCGAACGCTATGGCGAACATGCAGGCTATCACCAGCCAGCACGGCCCGGCTCCGACGGCTTACATGGTAGTGCCGCTGGTAGGTTCCCTGTTTATTGACTTCGTAAATGCATCCATCCTGACAGGATTTATCAACTTCCTGGGATAATAAGCGGATATATGCCGGCAGCCCGGGGAACCGGGCTGCCGGCATGGTTGCTATAAACAAAAAATAATAACAATTATAACGTGATTTTTACTTGCTTATCAGCGCGAAATGCGATATAATCTAAGCAGATTAAAAAATTTCACAAAAATAAATGAAATTAAAAAGATTTTTTGTCAAAAACATCTACATAGCGATTTCTTTTAGGCCGGTGAGATTTTTAAACACATTTATAAAAACAGGAGGTATTTAACAATGAGCCAGTATGTTGACAGAGTTCTTGCTGAACTCAAAGAGAAGAATGCGCATGAGGCGGAGTTCCTTCAGACCGCAGAGGAAGTTTTATCTTCTTTAGGTCCGGTTGTTGACGCTCATCCGGAGTACGAGAAAGTTGCTCTTCTTGAAAGAATGGTTGAGCCGGAGAGAACCATCGAATTCCGCGTTCCGTGGGTAGACGACAACGGTCAGACACATGTAAACCGCGGTTACCGTGTACAGTTCAACGGCGCGATTGGACCGTACAAGGGAGGCTTACGTTTTGCTCCTTCTGTAAACCTTTCCATCATGAAGTTCTTAGGCTTTGAGCAGACCTTCAAAAACAGCCTGACAACCCTTCCGATGGGCGGCGCAAAGGGCGGTTCTGACTTTGATCCGAACGGCAGAAGCGATGCAGAGGTTATGAGATTCTGCCAGTCCTTCATGACAGAATTATATCGTCACATCGGTCCGGACATTGATATCCCGGCCGGCGACCTTGGCGTTGGCGCTCGTGAGATTGGTTACATGTACGGCCAGTACCGCAAGATCAGAGGCGCATTCGAGAACGGAACCATCACAGGTAAGGGAATGTCCTTCGGCGGATCCCTGATTCGTCCGGAAGCAACCGGTTACGGCGCAGTTTACTATGTAGAAGCTGTTATGAAGCACGAGAACGATACGCTGGCAGGCAAGACGGTTGCTCTGGCAGGTTTCGGCAACGTGGCATGGGGCGCTGCAAAGAAGCTGGCTGAGTTAGGCGCTAAGGCTGTTACACTGTCTGGCCCGGATGGATACATCTACGATCCGGACGGCGTTACGACCGAAGAGAAGATCGAGTACATGCTTGAGATGAGAGCATCCGGCCGCAATAAGGTTCAGGATTACGCAGACAAGTTCGGCGTACAGTTCTTCCCGGGTGAGAAGCCGTGGGGCCAGAAGGTTGACATCATCATGCCGTGCGCAACTCAGAATGATGTTGACATGGAGCAGGCAAAGAGAATCGTTGCCAACAATATCAAATACTACATCGAAGTAGCGAACATGCCGACCACCAACGAGGCTCTGAAGTTCTTAATGGATCAGCCGAACATGGTAGTAGCTCCTTCCAAGGCTGTAAACGCAGGCGGCGTTCTTGTATCCGGTCTTGAGATGAGCCAGAACAGCGAGAGATACTCCTGGACTGCTGAAGAAGTTGACACGAAGCTTCACCAGATCATGACAGGTATCCATGACGGTTCCGCAGCCGCTGCTGAGAAATACGGCTTAGGCTACAACCTGGTAGCCGGCGCTAACATCGTTGGTTTCCAGAAGGTTGCTGACGCTATGATGGCACAGGGGATCTGCTGGTAATTCGTAACGGACAGATGATCTGAGCTGTTGTATTCATCCGTAAAAGTGAAATACAGTAGCAGCAAATTATAGAGCAGTTATCTGAATGAAAGGGCTGCTGCATTAAGGACAGAGTGCCCGCAGGCATGAGACTTAAGGCAGCGGCCCTTTCGGACAACATATCCTGAAAGGAGAATATAGATTATGAATTGTCTGATTATTGACAAAGTGTACGCCGGCATCGCTGAGGAGCTCGGCAAATCCATGAACGTAAAGACAGCGGATCACCTTCCGTCCAGCAAGGAGCAGCTTCTGGCTGATATCGGCGAGGCAGATGTTCTGATCATGCGCGTGGATCCGAAGATTGACAAGGAGATTCTGGACGCCGCCAAGAACTTAAAGGTAATCGGCGTTTGCTCTGTTGGCTTAAACCATATCGATATGGATTACGCAAAGGAAAAAGGAATCCAGATCTTCAACGCTCCCGGCTTAAATGCCAACGCTGTGGCGGAGCTTACGATCTCCAAGATGCTTGATATCTCCCGCGGAACCTTTACAGCAAACTATGATGTAAAAGTAAAGCATGAGTGGGACAAGTACAAATTCGAGGGCCGCGAGCTGCGCAACAAGACGCTGGGCGTAATGGGCTTTGGCCGTATCGGACGCCGTGTGGCGGAGCTGGGCCGTGCGTTTGGCATGACGATCGTTGCTTACGATCCGTTCTTAAAGCCCGAGGACTTTGAGAAAGAGAATGCAAAGGGCATGTCCATCGAAGAGCTTTTAAAGGTTGCTGATTTCGTATCCATCCATGTTCCGCTGACACCTGAGACAAAGGATCTGTTCAATGCAAAATCCATCGAAGGCATGAAGAACGACGCAGTGGTCCTGAACATGAGCCGCGGCGGTATCGTGAATGAGAAGGACATGTATGAGGCGTTAAAGGCCGGGAAGATTGGCGGCTATGCCACAGACGTTATGGAGAACGAGCTGGCCGGCAGCGGCTTAACAGGCAATGACAGCTTCGCAAGCCCGCTGTTCGAGTGCGACAACTTTATTGTTTCTCCGCACATCGGCGCACAGTCCGTTGACGCTTCCAAGGATATCGGACTTCATATTATTTCCAAAGTAAAAGAGGCTATGGGCCTGTAATACGTTTGTAACCGTTCAGACGGGCAGGAAGGCGCCTCGTCTGAACGGTTACTTTTTTGCCCAAAGAGCGGCTCCTGTCAGGAAAAGGACAGGGGCCGTTTTTCCTGACTAAAATTATTCCCAATGAATTTGTATAGAGCCATAATTTTCGACAAAATTTGTGCTCTAATAGCTATAAATTTCACAAAATTGAAATAAACAATGTAGAATCATGTCTGATAATAAAGGTTTGAAGTGTTAAAAAATGGATAAGATTTAAAAAATTCATAATTTATGGTTGCGTTTTTTGAAAAGAAAGCGTATAATGTGGACTGTTATAATTCTCCGTGGCAGATGAAACAGATTGCTTTGGTGAATGTTTTAACAATCTTTTTAGAGGAGGAACCAGATTATGAAAAAAAGATTTACGGCAATTGCGGCATTGGCCGTGGCGGCAGCCATGAGCCTGACAGCATGTACGCAGTCACAGAACGCGGCTCCGGAGACACAGGCCGCTGCGGAGACAGCAGCGCAGGGCAGTGAGGATAAGGCGGAGGAATCGGCTCCGGCTCCGGCTCCGGCGCCTTCAGCGGACGCGGTGAGCTTAAAGATGGCGACCGGCGGCACGACAGGTACATACTATGCCTACGGCGGCGTGATCGCGAATATTTTGAACGGCAAGCTTGGAAGCCTTCAGTTAAATGTACAGTCTACCGGCGCTTCCAAGGCGAATATTTTCCTGATTGACGACGGTGAGGCGGATGTGGCGATCGTGCAGAACGACGTTATGGACTATGCCTCCAAGGGAACGGATCTGTTTGAGGAGGACGGCGCGATCGAATCCTTTTCCGCAGGCGCGGCGCTCTATGCGGAGGTTTGCCAGATCATTTCTTCCGGAGATATCAAATCCGTTGAGGATTTAAAGGGTAAGAGAGTGTCTGTGGGCGACGCAGGTTCCGGCGTGGAATTCAATGCGCGTCAGATTCTGAACGCTTATGGCATCAGCTTTGATGATATTGAGGTAAATAACTTAGGCTTTGGCGACTCTGCCGACGCGTTAAAGGACGGCAAGATCGACGCGTTCTTCTGTACGGCGGGCGCTCCGACCACGGCAATCACAGAGCTTGCGACCACGAATTCCATCAATCTTCTCGGGATTGACGACGAGCATGCGGCTGCGCTGCAGAACGATTATGCGTTCTATACCCAGTATACGATTCCGGGCGGAACGTACAAGGGCGTTGATGACGATGTGGTGACTGTAGCGGTTAAGGCTACCCTGATCGTATCTGACAAGCTGAGCGAGGATGTGGTTTATGATCTGGTAAAGGGTCTTTTTGACAATAAGGATGCGATCACAGCGGGCCATGCCAAGGGCGCGGAGCTGGATCCGGCTTATGCAGTGGACGGCATCTCCGTTAAATTCCATCCGGGTGCAGAGAAATACTTTAAAGAGGCGGGTGTACTGCAATAAAACGCCTGCAAATCCATATGGGCAAAGGAGCTGTAGCTGCAATAATAGTTGTTATTATTGCAGCTATTCTCACTTTTTCGGCGGTGTGCCGCAGAGGCTGGTATCTGACGCTCCGGGATGGGGATACAAAAGAGGTATACGCCAGGTACAGGGTGGAGGAAGGGGATGAATTTTCGGTTTCCTTTATCCATTCGGTCAACAAGAGCCCTTTGATTGACGTATATCAGATTCGGGGACACGCGATCTATGTGGTGCGGACGATCTATTACGGCTTTGGGGCGGGCGTCCAGACGGAGCTGGAGGATGGGCAGACGCTGGCCTACGGGGAGGACGGGGCGATGATTGTTTCCGGTTTTGACCGGGAAATGCCCCATCTGTCTTATATTGTGGGAACGGTTTCGGATCATATGCTTACAGTCCATGGGAAAGAGATTAGCTTGAGGGAAGTATGCGGCAGGAATTCCACTGTGGAATTTACCTGTGAATTCCGGCAGTATTGATGGAGGTAGGGATGAGTGATAAGAATAAGCTGAACGGGGCGGGGCCTGATACAGGCGCAGCGCCGGATACATCTGCCGGCACAGCGGCTGATGTGGATGAGATTATGAAAAAATATGACAGGGAATCGAATACGCGCGTATTTGAGGGTGTCCCGAGGGTGGTTATCAAATATCTTCTGGCGGCGTTTTCCCTGCTGATGGTTTATATGAACCTGTTTGCGAACTGGGATGAGCGCGTGAGGCGGGCGTCCTTTGTGGGAATGGTAATTATTTTTGCATTTCTCCTGTACCCGGCCAAAAAGGGCAGCGGGGCTGTGAGAACGAATTATGTGCCGTGGTACGATGTGCTTCTTATGGCTATCGGAAGCGGGAGCTTTTTCTATTACGTGGTGAATTTCAGCGCGATTATCAAGCATGCGACGCGTATTAACCAGGTGGAGATCATCCTGGGCGTGCTGGGCGTACTGGTGCTGGTGGAGGCGTGCCGCCGGGTGGTGGGCCTTCCGATCCTGTGCGTGGCTACCTGTTTTGTGATCTATGCGTTTTCGACGGGCGCGAGCTTAAAGTCCATTGTGTATAACCTGTTCTACACAACAGGCGGGGTGATCGGCACGCCGATCGGCGTGTGCTCCACGTATATCGTGCTGTTTATTTTGTTCGGCGCGTTTCTGGAGGTGACAGGGATCTCGGAGTTTTTCATCCAGGTTGCAAACTCCATCGCAGGCGCGTCCTCGGGCGGCCCGGCCAAGGTGGCGGTTATCTCCAGCGCCCTGTGCGGGATGGTGTCCGGAAGCTCGGTTGCGAACACGGTGACGACCGGTTCTGTGACGATCCCCCTGATGAAAAAGACCGGTTACCGCGGCGAGTTTGCGGGCGCGGTGGAGGCGGCGGCCTCGACAGGAGGGCAGATCATGCCGCCGATCATGGGCGCGGCCGCGTTTCTGATGGCTGAGATGGTCGGCGTGCAGTACGGCGTGATTGCGGTCAAGGCGATCCTTCCGGCATTTTTATATTTCCTGGGAATCTTTATTATGGTTCACTTAGAGGCGAAACGGCTGGGGTTAAAGGGCCTTAGTAAGGAGGAGCTGCCGAAGTTCGGGCATCTGATCCTCACAAAGGGCTTTCTCCTGCTCCCGCTGATTATCCTGGTGGTTATGGTCATGAAGGGATTTACCATGTCGCGCTCCGCGGTGATTGCCACGTTTGTGGCCATTGCGGTGAGTATGATCCGCAAGGAGACAAGGATGAATTTCGACGGATTTGTGACAGCCCTTGAGAACGGCGCGAAGAATACGCTGTCTGTGGCGATTGCCTGCGGAATTGCGGGTATCATCGCCGGCGTGGTTACCATGACAGGGCTGGGGCAGATCCTGATCTCCGCGATCGTGTCCGTGGCGGGCAATGTCACGCTGATCGCGCTTCTTCTGACCATGGTAACCTGCGTGGTGCTGGGCATGGGCGTGCCGACCACGGCGAATTATATCATCATGGCAACGACCTGCGCTCCGATCCTGGTGACGGGCATGCATATCGAGCCGATCGCGGCGCATATGTTTGTGTTCTATTTCGGAATCGTGGCGGATATCACGCCTCCTGTGGCGCTGGCCGCGTATGCGGGCTCGGCGATTGCGAAGTCGAATCCGATGCGGACGGCGTTAAATGCCTCGAAGCTGGCCATCGCGGCCTTCATCGTGCCGTATATCTTTGCTCTGAATCCGGCGATGCTGTTTATTGATACAACGGCGGCCGGGGTGGTGATGATTGTGGTGACCTCGATTGTGGGGCTGTTCGGCGTGTCAGCCGGGCTGGAAGGCTTTATGATGGCGGATATGCCGATGTGGCAGAGGATCCTTTCGGTGATTGGCGGGCTGATGCTGATCTATCCGGGGAATCTGACGGATATTCTGGGCGTGGCGATCGTCGGGGTGGTGCTGGCGATGCAGGTTTCGGCCAGGAGGAAGGCGGCTGCATAGAAGAGATATGTTCCGAAGGATTAAGCTAATGCTATGATACCGGGGTCAAAAGACCTTTTGGCCCCAACATCATGCTGTGGTATTAGCTTAATCCTTCGGAAATATATGGAATCAATATTTCTTCAAAACCGCCAGCCGTTTTGCCACTTCCATGATTATCACCCTTCCAAGAATATGAATTTTAATTTTCTTTACATTATCCATTCATGGCCCTCTCATCTTATCTGACACATTCCAGGTACTCGCCCAGCGCTTTTAAGGAGCGGTTTACAACGAGCTCTTCCGGGAAATCGACTTCCGCAAGCAATGCGGCGGCCTGCTCATGGCATCCGGCGTCGGCGGCGCAGTGAGAATCGCTGCCCAGGATAACCGCCGTATTATACCTGCGGCAGAGCTTAAGCATCGTGTAATAATTTTCACGCGCGCCGGGCCTTGGCGATCCGGGCTTTAAGGAGCTGTTATTGACTTCAAGAAGGACATGATGTTCTTTTGCCGCTTTTACAAGGCTTTCATAGTCCAGCGGAATCCGGCTGTTGTCGGGATGGCCGATAATCTGAACATACGGGTTTTCCATGGCCCCGATCAGAGCGGCCGTATTCTCTTCCTTTGTGCCAATCTCATAGCAGAGATCATGGATACTGGCAATGCCATAATCCAGACGCTTCTGCAGCCACCTCTTCAAATCGACGTTTCCCTGATAATCTATAATATTCAGTTCACACCCCATGATCAGGCGTATTCCGAAAAGTTCACGCGGAATCGCTTTAAAATTGCAGAAATACATCTCATGGCAGCTCCCGGGCATGGCCGGCGCGTGATCGGAGGAGCCGAAAAGCGTAAGCCCGCGGCCGGCGGCGGCGCGGACCATCTCATAAAGCGTGTTGTATGCGTGGCCGCTGGCGATGGTGTGGGTATGTATGTCAAGGATATCGTTCATGTTAGCAGTACCTCCTTTGTGTTATGGATCAGATCAATGTAGTTGTGATTCGCGGATTAACCGGATGTGATTTGTAAGCGATTATCAGCGTGGGGAGTCGTGGGAAGGCCGCCCGGGACAGGTTCCATATCCAACAGAACCGCGCTCCCGCCCGGAGAAAAGCGCAGCGGGGCTTCGTCGGATATACCGCCTGCTTCCGGCGGCATTTTCACGGCTCTGCAGCAACATAAATATAATAATATCATAAATTTTTGCATAAAACTATAGAATTATAAGATGGGATATGGTTAAATAGAGATATTGCCCGCAACCGCCGCCCACCGATCCGGCAGGTTATGGGTTCAGTAAATCGCTAAGGAGGTACGATACATGACAGAACATAAAGCAGAAGACATAACGCCCACAGATTCAACAGGCATCCCGGCAGAGACGATGGCCGACTATGCGGAGGAACTGGAAGCTTCATTTAAAAAGGTAAAGGAAGGGGACATCCTGACAGGAACCGTGGTCGGGGTGACGGATACGCAGGTGCTTCTGGATCTGAAATATTACGCGGAAGGGATTATTGACAAGGAGAATTTGAGCAATGATCCGGATTTTGATATGAAACGGGAGATCCATCCGGGGGATGAGATCACGGCTACAGTGCTGCGGCTGGACGACGGCGAGGGAAATCTGGTGCTTTCGAGGAAGGAAGCGAATGACAGGCTGGCGTGGGAGCGCCTGCGGGATATGCTGGAGGCGAGAACCATAGTCCCGGTGAAGGTGTCGGGCGTGGTGAACGGCGGCGTGATCGCAAAGCTGGAGGGCGTGCGGGGCTTTATCCCGGCTTCCCGGCTGGATGCCTCGTATGTGGAGGATCTGAATGAGTGGCTGGGAAAGACTGTGGAGGCCACGGTGATTACCGCGGACGAGGAGTCGGGGCGGCTGGTGCTTTCCGGCAGGGAGGCGGCCAGGGAGAAGGCGCTTGAGGAGAAGAATAAGCGCATCGCCAGATGCGAGGTCGGCGCGGTGATGGACGGGGTTGTGGAGACGATCAAGCCTTACGGCGCGTTTGTCAGCCTGGAAAACGGGCTGTCGGGCCTGGTTCATGTTTCACAGATCAGCAGGAACCGGATCAAGCATCCGGCGGCGGTGCTGAAAGAGGGGCAGCGCGTGACGGTAAAGATCATTTCCACGGAGAATCATAAGATAAGCCTGAGCATGAAGGCTGTGGAGCCGGATGAAGCGCCTGAGGACGAGGTGTTTGATTATCAGGGCGGCGGGGAGGCCACGACGGGCTTCGGCGAGCTTTTGAAGGGAATCAAACTGTAGCGTGGAGAGCGGTTCGATGTTTTAGGCTGTATGAACAGTTGCGGCGGGATACGCTTAGAAGGAGAGGGAAGGAATTGAATATCCCCAAATCATATGATCAGCTTGATCAGTGGACGACGATTATGTTTTTGTATAATTCGGCCCTGAAGGCGATCAATACAAAGATTGAGATTATGAACAATGAATTTGTCCATATCTATCACTATAATCCGATTGAGCACATTAAATCGCGGCTGAAGTCGCCGGACAGTATTGTGAAGAAGCTGAAACGGCATGGGCGCGAGGTTTCGATTGCAAATATGATTGAGTATCTGAGCGATATTGCCGGGATCCGGATTATCTGTTCTTTTACCTCGGATATTTATCTGATTGCGGATATGATCTCGCGCCAGGCGGATATCACGGTGCTGAATATTAAGGATTATATTAAGAACCCGAAGCCGAATGGGTATAAGAGCTACCATATGGTGGTTACGATCCCGATCTATTTGAGCGAGGGGCCGGTGGAGACGAAGGTGGAAATCCAGATCCGCACGATTGCGATGGATTTCTGGGCCAGCCTGGAGCATAAGATTTATTATAAATTTGAGGGCAACGCCCCCAGAAGCCTGGAGGTGGAGCTGAAGGTCTGCGCGGAGATCGTGGATATGCTGGACGGGAAGATGTTTTCGCTGAATGAATCGATTATGAAGATCAGCGGCGAACAGTCCGGGGCGGAAAACAGGCCGGACGAGAGGCGGCCGGACAAATGGACCGGGCTTTTGACCGGGGGAGCGCAAGAGGAAGCGCCGGGCGGCTTGGAAGGAAGCGCCGGGGATTGCATCGCTGAGCGGGATACGGCGCAGGAGGCATTGAAAGAGCAGGATCCGGATGGCGTTTAGGAGGCGTTTGAGGGAGACACGGCAGATCGTGCGTGTGAACGGCAGGAGTATTGTTCTCTTTGAAGCTGCTTACAGGCTGCTTGCGCTGCCGCTTCTCTTGCGGATGGCGGACGCGCTGATGCGGTTTTCTCTGCATGCGTCCGGATACAGCTATGTGACAGTGAATAACCTGGTGAGTTTTCTTGGGGAGCCGGCGGCGATCGCTTCGCTGTGTATGGAGGTTGCTGTTTTGCTGCTGTGCGCGGCGCTGGAGGCGGGCTGTCTGGTGACGGCGTTTCAGGCGGCGGCTGAGTCGAGGCGGCTGAGCGTGCTGGCGATTTTCCAGGGGGGCCTGTCGAAGACGGCTGCTGAGGTGAGGCGCGGGGGCTGGCCGTGGTTCCTGATTGCCGCGGTACACAGCTTCCTGATCCACCTGTTTTTGCTTTACCGGCTTTTGTGCCATGTGCGGCCCCTTAAGTTTATTCTCACGGCTGTGATGTCCGAGCGCTGGGGATGGCTGATTCCTGCCTGCGTGGTGGCGCTGTTCATTGCCATAGCGGTTCCCACGGCTTTTGTAGGGTTTGGCTGTATGGTGGAGCAGCGCTCCTTTAAAGGCAGCTTAAAGCGCAGTCTTGAGCTTTTGAGGGGAAATTATGTACATACGGCGCTGGTTTTGTCGCTGAGCAATGTTTTTGTGCTGGCGGCGGCGGTTCTTTTATATATGGCGGCGATTGTTCTGACAGCGGTGTTTGCGGTCCATTTTCTGGATCAGAGAATCGAGCTGGCGCTTCTTTTGGCTGCCAGGGACCGCATTGAATTTGTCCTTATTTTTGCAGCCGGGATCGCGCTTTCGGCTGTGCATTACGGGGCTTTGACCGTGCTTTATGGATATGCCAGGGGAAAACAGGAGGAAAAAGCGCCCGGCGCGCCGGATTGTTCCGGGAAGGAGCCGGCGCATGGCCGGCTTCTGACAAGGCGGAATGCGCTTGGGATTTTGTCGCTTCTCACGGCCGTCAGCGCGGTTTGTGTGGCGGACGCGGTGAGAAACGGCGGCGCGGGCGGGGATTGGCTCTCAGAGGTGGAGATTACGGCGCACCGCGGGAGCTCGTCCTCCGCGCCGGAGAATACGATCCCTGCGCTGGAGGCGGCGATTGAGGAATTGGCTGATTTTGCGGAGATTGACGTGCAGGAGACGGCGGACGGAGAGCTGATCGTGTTCCATGACAGGACATTAAAACGCATGGCGGGAGATGCGAGGGCGGTTGCGTCTATGACGCTTTCGGAGCTGTCGCGGGTGGACGTGGGATTGCGGTTTTCACAGGAATTCGAGGGGACGGCGATCCCCACGCTTTCGGAGGCGCTGGAAGCGGCCAGGGGGCGGCTTAAGCTGAATATTGAGCTGAAGAATCTGGGCGCGGCCAGCGACCTTCCGGAGAAGGCGGCGGCCTGTATCCGGGAATCCGGGCTTTCGCGCCAGTGCGTGGTTACCTCGACAAGCCTTGATTACCTGCGCAGGATCAAGAGCGCCGCGCCGGAGATCTATACCGGATATATTGCCTCCGCGGCGTACGGGGCTTATTATCAGGATGAGGCCGTGGATTTTGTGAGCCTGCTTTCCAGTTCGGTCAGCCGCAGGCTGGTGGAGACCGTGCATGAGTGCGGCAAAGAGGTCCATGTCTGGACTGTGAACCGCAAAAGCGAGCTGGAGCGGGTCAAGCTTCTGGGTGTGGATAATGTGATTACAGATAATCCGATTCTTGCAAGGGAGACGCTTTATGCAGAGGAGAACGCGGAGCATCTGCTGGAGCGGCTGCGGGAGATGATTCGGTGAAAAAGGCAGCCGTTCAGGCTGTCTGAACGGCTGCGAAAAAAGCGGCGCCGGCAAACCACAGGCGCAGAATTCACTGGGATTTTACAATGATGTGCGGATCATGAACTCTCGGAATCTCGCTGCGCCTGATTCCGGGAAGTTATGATAAAATACAGGAGGAAAATGGAATGAGGATTGTATTGCAGCGTGTGACAGGCGCCAGCGTGGCAGTGGACGGGGATGTGATCGGGGCCATTGATCAGGGATTTCTTGTGCTGCTCGGCGTGTGCGAGAGCGATACGGAGGAGATCGCGGATAAGATGGTGGATAAGCTGTGCAGGCTGAGGATTTTTGAGGATGAGAACGGCAAGACGAACCGGTCGCTTAAGGATGTGGGCGGGGCGCTTCTGGTGGTGAGCCAGTTTACGCTTTATGCGGACTGCAGTCAGGGAAACCGCCCCGGCTTTCTGGGCGCCGGGAGCCCCGAATTTGCGAACCGCATGTATGAATACGTGCTGAAACGGTGCGGCGGGTATGTGGAGAAGGTGGAACACGGGAAATTCGGTGCGGACATGAAGGTGGAGCTTGTGAATGACGGGCCGTTTACCCTTGTGCTGGACAGCGATACGCTGGTGAAGAAGAAAAAAATGTAAGGGCCCGGACGGCGCGCGGAGACAGCAGCATTGTGAAAATAATAACAAACAGAAAGGATAAAGGTGCAGGATAAAAATGGAAGAGACGGCAAAGGAGCTGGAGAAACGGCTGACATGGAAATTCCCGACGATTGCGAAGAAGTCGCCGGAGCAGAAGGAGGAGGCGTTTGCCTACTGCGAGGGATATAAGGCGTTTTTAAACGCGGCCAAGACGGAGCGGGAATTTACGGCCCAGGCGGCGGCGCTTTTAGAGCGCTCCGGTTATGCGGAGTGGGCGCCGGGGCGTAAGTATGCCCCGGGGGATAAGGTATATGTTATGAACCGCAAAAAGGCGCTGATTATGACGACGTTCGGGACGCGCCCGCTGGAGGACGGCCTGCGTCTGAATGCGGCGCATATCGATTCACCGCGCCTTGATTTGAAGCCGAACCCGCTGTATGAGAAATCGGAGATGGCGTATTTTAAGACGCACTATTACGGCGGGATCCGCAAATATCAGTGGGTGGCCCTTCCGCTGGCGATGCACGGCGTTGTGATAAAGGCGGATGGGGAGACGGTGGAGATCTCGGTCGGCGAGAAAGAGGGGGATCCGGTTTTCTGCGCGACGGATCTGCTTCCGCACCTGTCTGCGGATCAGAATGAGCGCAAGCTCAAGGACGGCATCAAGGGGGAGGAGTTAAATATCCTGCTCGGCTCCCTGCCGTTTGACTGCGGGGACGAGGAGATCAAGGAGGCGGTGAAGCTTCAGATTCTGGCTCTTTTGCACGGGACATACGGGATCACGGAAAAGGATTTCCTGCGCGCGGAGATTGAGCTGGTTCCGGCCGCGAAGGCAGTCGATGTGGGCTTTGACCGCAGCATGGTGGGCGCGTATGGGCAGGACGACCGGGTGTGCGCTTACACGGCTATGACCGCAGAGATTGCCACAAAGCATCCGGAGTATACGACCGTGACGGTATTTGCGGACAAGGAGGAGATCGGTTCGGTGGGAAATACGGGGCTGAATTCCAATTTCCTGCTGCATTATGTGATGGATCTGGCGGCCGCGGCGGGAGCCGATTACCGGCGTGTCCTGGAACACTCGCTCTGCCTGTCGTCGGATGTGAACGCGGCGTTTGATCCGACGTTCCCGCAGGTGTATGAGGAGAAGAACGCCTGCTATCTGGGAAAGGGATGCGTTCTGACAAAATATACGGGCGCGAGAGGAAAATCGGGCAGCAGCGACGCCAGCGCGGAGACCATGGCCAGAGTCATCGAGCGGATGGACGCGGAGGGCGTGTACTGGCAGATCGGGGAGCTCGGCGCGGTAGACGCGGGAGGCGGCGGAACCGTGGCCCTTTATGTGGCGGGCCTGAATGTGGATGTGGTGGATCTCGGGGTGCCGATCCTGTCCATGCACTCGCCGTTTGAGGTTGCCTCCAAGATGGATATTTACCATACATATAAGGCGTTCCTGGCATTTTATAAATAGGGCGGCCCAGGGCATGTCTGAGAAATCATTCCCGCGGCGGAACGCATTTTTAAGACGCGCTTTGGCACGGCAATTACCGGATAACGGCCCATTTACCGGAATGGACGAAGCGGCGCTTATCTGTAACAGTCCCGGCGGCCTGAATGGCTGCCGGGCATCAGCCCCGGTTTGTGCGTGCGGGGAGAAAGAAAAGAGGATTTTATTATATGCGAAAATTTATAAAAGCCGGGCTATGCGGCCTGACGGCGGCGATGCTGGTGTGCGGGGGCTGCTCTGCTAAAACGGAAAACAGTCCTTCTGCGCAGGAGGAAAACGCGGAGACGAAAAGCGGCGCGGAGTCCGGGGCGCAGGACGGAGAGACGTCCGCGGAGGACGGCGCGACGGAGGAGTATATCGCTGAGGGAAGTATTACGCTGGGCGATTATAAGGGGATCCCGGTCACGGTCGGAAAAGCGGAGGTGACGGAGGAGGAGATCGATCAGGTGATCGAGAATTACCTGAACAGCAGCGCGACATATGAGGAGTCGGACGAGGCGGCGGCGCTCGGCGATACGGTGAACATCGATTATAAAGGGCTGATGGACGGCGAAGCCTTTGACAGGGGGTCTGACACGAATTTTGATCTGCTCCTGGGCTCAGGGCGCTTTATCGCGGGCTTTGAGGACGGCCTGGTGGGCGTGAAAAAGGGGGAAAAACGCGATCTGAACTTAAGCTTCCCGGATCCGTACCTGAATAATCCGGATATGGCGGGGCGCGCGGTTGTGTTTGAGGTGACGGTGAACGCGGTGAAGAAGCGCGTCGTGCCGGAGCTTACGGACGAGTTTGTGGCAGCTTCCTTTCCGGAGGATAAAACCGTGGAGGGCCTGCGCAAATCGCTGCGCGAGATGCTGCTGAACCAGAAGCAGTCCCAGATCGATAACAGCCGTGATTCACAGCTTTTAGACGAAGCGGTGAACCGCTCGGAGATCGTGTGCGCCACAGATCGGGTGAATGAGGCCATGGATCTTCAGATTGACAGCATTACCAGGATGGCGGCGGGCTATGGATATGATCTAGCGTCGTATGCGGGGCTGATGGGCATGGACGAGGCGGGCCTGCGCGCGGAGCTTAAAGAGGCTGCCATTTATATGGTAAAACAGGAGATGACGCTGGATGCCATCGCAGAGGCCGAGGGCATTACGGTCAGCGGGGAGGATAAGGAAGCGCTGGCAAAGGAATACGGCTATGAGAGCCTGTCAGACATTTTAAAGAGCGAGGGCGTGACAGAGGAACTGGTTGAGGATACGGTGAGGAAGCAGAAGGCGCTGCGCGTCCTGTCAGACAATGCGCAGATAACTGAAGAGGCGCAGTAGTGGATAAATACGAAATTTTAAAGAAATATTTTGGATACGACGCATTCCGCGACGCCCAGGAGACGCTGATCGATCATATTCTGGCGGGACAGGACACGCTGGGCATCATGCCCACAGGCGCGGGAAAATCCCTGTGCTACCAGATCCCGGCGCTTATGCTTGACGGTATTACGCTGGTGATTTCCCCCCTGATCTCGCTGATGAAGGATCAGGTGGGGAGCTTAAACCAGGCGGGGATCCACGCGGCGTATTTAAACAGCTCCCTGACAACGGGGCAGTATTTTAAGGCGCTCGCCTTTGCGCGCGAGGGGCGCTACCCGATCATTTACGTCGCGCCGGAGCGCCTTTTGACCGAAGAATTCCTGGATTTTGCCCTGAACAGCCGTATTGCGATGGTGGCTGTGGACGAGGCGCACTGTGTGTCCCAGTGGGGCCAGGATTTCAGGCCCAGCTACTTGAAAATCACGGAGTTCATCGGACGGCTTAAAAAGCGCCCGATCGTGAGCGCCTTTACGGCCACGGCGACAAAGGAGGTCAGGGACGATATCATTGATATCCTGATGCTTCAGGATCCCATGGTCATGAGCACTGGATTTGACCGCGCAAACCTGTATTTCGGCGTGATGTCCGTAAGGGATCGGTACGGGGCGGTACGCAGTTATCTGGAAACACACCGCGGCGAGAGCGGGATCATTTACTGCCTGACCAGAAAGCATGTGGAGGACCTGTGCGCGCGTCTGATAAAGGACGGTTTTCCGGTCACGAGGTACCATGCCGGCTTGAGCGACGCGGAGAGAAGGAAGAACCAGGATGATTTTATCTATGACCGCTCGCCGCTGATTGTGGCTACGTCCGCCTTCGGTATGGGGATCGATAAATCGAATGTGCGCTTCGTCCTTCATTACGGCATGCCGAAGAATATCGAATCGTACTATCAGGAGGCCGGAAGGGCGGGGCGCGACGGGGAACCGGCGGAATGTATCCTGTATTACAGCGGCCAGGATGTGATCACAAACCAGCTTTTTATTGCTCACAATCAGGACAATCAGGAGCTGGACGCGGCGGCCAGGGCTCTGGTGATGGAGCGCGACCGGGACCGCCTGCGGAAAATGACGTTTTACTGCTTTACGAATGAGTGCCTGCGGGATTATATTTTGAAATATTTCGGAGAGTATGGGAGCAACTACTGCGGCAATTGCTCCAATTGCCTGACGCAGTTCGAGGAGACGGATGTAACGGAGATCGCGCGGGCCCTGATCGGCTGCGTGGAGAGCAGCCGGCAGAGGTATGGGACCACGGTGATCGTGGATACGGTCCACGGGGCCAATACGGCCAAGATCCAGAATTACAGGATGAATGAGAACCCTCATTACGGGGCGCTGAAAGAGGTTCCCGTATATCGGATCCGGCAGGTGTTAAATTACCTGCAGATTCAGGAATATCTGGCGGTTACAACGGATGAGTATGCGATCGTAAAGCTGACCGCGAAATCCGGGGACGCGCTGAAAGAGGGCCCGATTGTCATGAAGCTCGCGAAAGAGGCGAAACGGCCGCCCAAGGAGGCATCAAAGGAAGGAAAGAACAAACGGTCCCAGCCCGGGCGCGAGAGCTTCACCGAGAAGGAGGATAGCCTCTTTGAAAAGCTCCGCACGGTCAGGACCGAGCTCGCAAAGCGGGAGAAGGTTCCGCCGTATATCGTATTTTCCGACAGGACGCTGACTCATATGTGCATCGTAAAGCCGACAACGAAAGAGGAGATGCTGAACGTGTCGGGTGTGGGGGAATTTAAGTATAATAAGTATGGGGAGAGTTTTCTGGCTTGTGTGAAGGAGGAGATGGGTGTTACTGTTCACGGGTAGTATTCCGCGAGGCGTTTTTTGTGAGCGAAGATCACAGAAAACCCGAGGGCAGCAGGCGCCAAAATGGGCAATCTGCCCATTTTGTGTGCATCATGTTCTGTGAACGGCACAGCCGTGAACAGTAACAGATGTGGAAATAGCGCTGGTGAAGAATCGTGATTTTCCTTGTGGGAATCCCTGTAATTTAGTATAATGGAGAAATCAGAGCCCACTGGCGGAAAGGAGATAAAAGGAAATGGATTTAAATAAGATACTGGAAGAACTGGATAAACTGTACGCGGAAGCAAACCTTGACAAAGCAGAGCTGCGCCTGGGCGAATGGCTCGCAGAGGCGGAGGAGGCCGGGGAAAAGGGGATCATGCTGGCTCTCTACAATGAGCAGGAGGGCCTCTACCGGACGACCGGGCGGGCGGCGGAGGCGGTGAAAGTTTCGGCCAGGGCGCTTGAACTGGTGAAAAACATGGGCTTAACAGGCACGATCCAGCATGCGGCCACGCTGCAGAACGCGGCCACGGCGAACCGGGCGGCGGGCAATGCCGGCGAAGCGCTGGGGATGTTTGAGGAGGCCGCGGCGCTGTATGGCAGGCTTGGGAAAGAGGACAGCTACCAGATGGCCGCGCTCCATAACAATATCAGCCAGATTTACCAGGAGCGCGAGGAGCACGAGACGGCGCTTTCATATCTGGAAAAGGCCCTTTCCGTGGTTGCGCGCCTTGATGGGGGAGCGGCGGAGGCGGCTACCACGCGCGTCAATATGTCGCTGTCCCTGATGGCCTTAGACCGCCTGGAGGAAGCCGAAAAGCGGATCGACGAGGCAATGGAATACTACAAAAGCGAACAGGGGCTTAAGGATTCCCACTATCCGTCCGCGTTATCGGCAGCCGGCGAGCTGGCGTTCTGCAAGGGAGAAAAGAGGGAGGCGCTGGCCCTTATCAAAGAGGCCCTGAACGTCACGCTTCGCATATTTGGAGAGAATGCCGCGAGCGAGATTTTGCGCAGAAACGTGGAGCTGATTGAGGAGAGCATAAAGAGGACGGAGCAGGAAGATTAACCGATGAATGGGCTGGAACTTGCAAGGCGTTATTATCTGGAGGTCGGACGGCCGATGCTTGAGGCAGAGTACGCGGAGTACATGCCGCGGATCGCGGCGGGGCTTGCGGGGGAAGGCTCCGAGTGCCTGGGATATGACGACGCGATTTCAAGGGATCATGATTTTGGGCCGGGGTTCTGCCTATGGCTGAACGCAGAGGATTTTTCGGCGATCGGAAAGCGCCTTCAGGCGTCTTATGAGGCCCTTCCCGCCGAATTCGGCGGTTTCCCGGCCAGAAATACGAGCGCCCGGGGAGGCGGGCGCGTGGGCGTGATGGAGATATCCGCGTTTTACGGCTATTTCATCGGTTCAGAACAGCCTCCCGCCTCACTGACGCGGTGGCTGCGCCTGCCGGAGGAGAAGCTGGCGGCGGCGGTGAGCGGCGAGGTCTTTTCGGATCCGTCGGGTGAATTTTCGTCAATCCGCGAGGCGCTTTTGCAGTATTATCCGGAGGACGTACGCGTAAAAAAGATCGCGGCCCGGGCGGCGGTGATGGCTCAGTCAGGGCAGTATAATTATGCGCGGTGCATGCAGCGCGGGGACGATGCGGCGGCCTGCATCGCGCTTGGCGAATTCTTAAAGAGCGCGATGTCCATGATCTACCTTTTAAACCGCCGGTATGCGCCATACTATAAATGGATGTTCCGGGGCCTTTCGGGGCTGGAGCGCGTGAAGGCGGCGCGTCCGCTGCTCGGCGAACTTTCCCGTCTGGGAAGTCAGGAAGAGGCGTGGAGAAAGCCGTATCCGGCGGGGTTTAATCCCTATGTGAATATTAGGGACCGCAAGGTGGAGCTGATCGAGGAGATCTGCGCCCTGACGGCAGAGGAGCTTCGCAGGCAGGGACTGACGGACAGCAGGGATGATTTTCTGGAGGCGCATACGTGGGAGATTATGAAGAGGATCCGGGATCCGGAGATTCGCGGCAGGCATGTGTTGGAGGGGTAGCGTATTAAAGTTATTTCATTCGGCGGCGGAGTATACTGCGGGCCATGGGGGGTCGCGGGGAGGCCGCCTCAAGGAGAGATTGATATGACATTGGAAGAAAAAAAGGAAGCGCTTATTAAAACAGAATGGCAGGCATTCCAGTCAGTGCGCAACGAAGGAGGCCGGGCCTCCTGCCAGGACGACCCGCAGACCTTTTTTATCATGCGCCGCAGCCAGTTCCACGCATGGCCGGAAGATTTAACCGACAGCTACGCCAGAGATCTCCGCGGGGCAGAAGCCGAAGGGCGGAATCTTTTGGCTGAAAAGTATGCCTGGATGATGGAATCCACGGCTCCGGAGCAGTTTGAGCGGATTGCCGGCCTGCTCCCGGCCCGGTCAGAGGAGAAGGAGCGGCTGATCCGCCTGATTGCAGAGATCCAGGTTCGCTGGATGGAGGAATACGCGTCCGGGTATCCGGCCCTGGCGTCCGGGAACCGGCTGATCCATACTTCGGAGGATACGGGGGCTGCCACCTCCTTTGAGACGTATCTGAAGGGGGAGCTTCACACGTATTCGGAAGGGACGCTTCTGCTGTACCTGGAGTTTATCAGGGGCCTTGAGAAGGAGGGGAAGAATCTGTCCCTCCTGGTGATGGGGGCGACCGTGAGGGCTTACGGGTATAAAAGCCTTGAGGAAGCGGAGGAAAGAGTCAGATGTCAGCGGAACGTGTAATTGAGATTAAGGACGTTACAAAGATTTATAAGCTTTATGATAAGCCTATTGATCGTCTGAAGGAGTCAATGAGCCTGCGGCACAGAAGCTATCACAAGGACTTCTATGCCCTGCGCGGGCTTTCCTTTTTTGTGGAAAAGGGGCAGACCGTGGGGATCATCGGGACGAACGGATCAGGCAAGTCCACGATTTTAAAGATCATAACCGGCGTCCTGACGCCCACGTCCGGGGAAGTGAGTGTTAAGGGAAAGATTTCCGCCCTTCTGGAGCTGGGCGCGGGCTTTAATATGGATTACACAGGGATCGAAAACATTTATATGAACGGGACCATGATGGGCTATTCCAAAAGGGAAATGGATGATAAGCTTGCGGATATCCTGGATTTTGCCGAGATCGGGGACTTTGTGCATCAGCCGGTCAAGACGTATTCGAGCGGGATGTTCGTGCGCCTGGCTTTTGCGCTGGCCATCAATGTGGAGCCGGAGATCCTGATCGTGGACGAGGCGTTGTCCGTGGGCGACGTCTTTTTCCAGTCCAAGTGCTACCGCCGGATGGAGGAGATACGGAAAAACGGCACGACGATCGTGATGGTCACGCACGATATGGGGAGTATTATAAAATACTGCGATAAGGTAATCCTGTTAAATAAGGGCGAGTATATCGCCGAGGGCCCTGCCGGCCGGATGGTGGATCTCTATAAAAAGATCCTGGCAGGGCAGATGGAGTCGCTTCGGGAGGAGCTTGCGGCCCGCAGGGAAGGCGTCAGTGAAGATGCTCCGGGCAGACGCGCGGGGGCAGGAGGGAGTGAGCCGGGCGGGCTGATGCGTGAAAAGCTGACGATCAACGCGAACCGGGAGGAGTACGGGGACGGCCGCGCGGAGATTTTTGACCTGGGGCTCCTGGATGCCAGGGGGAATCTGACGAATCTTCTGCTGAAGGGGGAAGTGTTTACAATCCGGGAACGGATCCGTTTTCATGCGGACATAGAAGCCCCGATTTTTACCTATACGATCAAGGATCGAAAGGGGACGGAGCTGACGGGGACGAATACGCTGTTTGAGGGCGCGCAGGTGAAGCCTGTGAAGGCGGGCGATATCTACGACGTGGCTTTTACGCAGAAAATGACGCTGCAGGGCGGGGAATACCTGCTTTCTATGAGCTGTACCGGCTTTGAGGGCGGGGAGCATGTGGTGTATCACCGCCTGTATGATGTGGCGAATATCACGGTTATTTCCAATAAGAATACGGTGGGTATCTATGATATGGAGCCGGAGGTAAAGACAGTGCTGAACGGCGGCGGATGACCGTTCAGGCTGTCTGAGCGGTTACGGCGGCGGATGGTGAGGAAAATGGATGACATAAGGAGTGAAATTCGGGCGCTGCTTGAGAAATACGGGACGGATACGAAACGGGCGCTCCGGGAGAATAAACGGCTTTCGTATCTCTACGCCCTGGCGCCTCTGCGGGAGAATCTTCTGGAATGGTATGATTTCAGGAAGGACGGCCGCCTTCTGCAGGTTGGGGCCGATTTTGGGGCACTGACAGGGCTTCTTTTGAGGCGCTGCGCCTTTGTGGATGTGCTGGATGAGGAAGAGGAGAGTTTAGAGGTCGTAAAAGCCAGGTATCCGGGAGAAGAGAGGCTTTCGTGTATACAGGAAAGCCTGATTTCAGACAAAACAGCCGGGAGCTGGCGGGACAGGCGCTATGATTATGTGACGCTTATCGGCTCGCTGAAAAAGGAGGCGCCGATTGAGAGGCAGGTAAAAGAGGCCATGCGCCTTCTGGCCCCGGGGGGCGTGCTGCTTGTGGCGGCGCGCAACCGTTTTGGGCTTAAATACCTGGCCGGAGCCGCGGCGGACGATGTGGATATGACGAGGCGGGAGCTTGAGGCGCTGCTCCCGGGAGGCATTTTTTATTATCCCATGCCGGATTACCGGCTGCCGGGGGAGATCTATTCGGATGCGTATCTCCCAAAGAAGGGGGATCTGACAGGCGCGCTGGCGCTGTATGATTATCCCCGGTATCTGTTGATGGATGTGGGCGCCGCGTATGACGCGGTATGCGGGGACGGGCAGTTCGGCCAGTTTGCCAATTCGTTTCTCGTCGCGTGGAAAAAGGAGTAAAGACGGCATGGCAGAGGTGTGTTATGTAAAATACAACCGGACCCGCCAGGAACGGTTTCAGATAAAGACAGAGATCAGGCGCGAGGGCGGCGCGTATGTGGTGGAAAAGGCGGCGCTCTGTCCGGAGGGCGCGGCCCACATCCGTTCATTTCAGGAAAAATACGAGAGGCTGGCATGGCAGAGCCGGCGCGTCAGGCCCGTGGAAACGGAGATCGCAGAGGACGGGAGGCGGGCGCGTTTTCCGTGGCTGGAGGGGAGAACCCTGGCGGAGCTGTTGGGGGAGGCCGTAAACGGGGATGGGAAAGCGCTGGCCCGCGCGCTTTGCGGCGAAACCTCCGTGGACGGGGCGGATACAGATACAGCCGCCTTTTCGTCTCCTCTGGAGGCGGTCCGCGCGGCGATGGACGCGCTTTATGACACGCGCCCCGAGGCGCAGGGAACGTTTCGTCTGACGCCGGACTTTATGGAGGTGTTTAATACGCTGGGCGAGCTTTCGGATCTGGCGGAGGAGGAGCTTGCGGGCCCGGCATTTACCGTCTCCAATATTGACGCCCTGTTTGAAAATATGCTGGCAACACGGGACGGGATCCGCGCGATTGATTATGAGTGGGTGTTCCTGTTTCCGGTTCCGGCCGGGTTTGTCCGCTACCGGACGCTGTACTATTTTTACCGCCAATACAGCAGCCTGATGGAATACGCCTCGTTTCCGGATTTCCTGCGCGCATACGGGATGGAGGAGGCGGATGAGAAGCGGCTTTCCATCTATGAGCGGATGGAGAGGGGCTTTCAGGAGTATGTCCACGGCGAGAACCAGAGGACGTATCAGGAGGACTTCATGGTCCGAACGAAGAATGTCCGGGAGCTTGCGGCCATTGACGGCGAGCTGGAGCGCGCAAAGAAACGGCTTGAGGAACTGAAGGCCATGCTCGCCGATAAGGATACGGAGCTTAGGCGGGAGCGGGAGGTGAAGCGGCTTACAGACAACCATGTGGCGAACTTAGAGGCCATGATCGGCGATCTGCGCCATGAGATAGGGGAAATGGGGAAGACGCTTTCCTATTTAAACCGCCATGAGGCGCTTGTGTTTAAGCTTCGTAGAAAGCTGGGGCAGGCATTTAATAAGCGGTATCCGAAGGGGACGGGAAAGCGCAAGATCCTTGGCTACTTTAGGAGGACGCTCCTTCATCCCGTTTCATCCATCCGCATGTATACGACCGAAGAGGGGAAAAACCGGATGAAAGGTGATTTTGAGATCGGGGAGGAATACCTGACGGGCGGAAAGCTCCTGTTCCCGCGGGAGGAGAATCCCACGGTCTCGATCATTATCCCGGTTTACAACCAGATCCGTTATACGTATCTGTGTCTGCAGTCCATCCTTTTGCACACGCCGGATGTGAGCTATGAAGTGATTATCGCGGACGATGTGTCCTCAGACGCGACAAAACATCTGGGCGAATTCGCCGAAAACCTTGTGATACGGCGCAATGAGACGAACCAGGGATTCCTTAGAAACTGCAACCAGGCGGCCCGGGCGGCGAGGGGGCGGTACCTGATGTTTTTGAACAATGACACGCAGGTGACGGATGGCTGGCTTGGCTCTCTTGTAACGTTACTCGAGTCGGATCCGTCGATCGGCATGGCCGGCTCTAAGCTTGTCTATCCGGACGGGCGGCTGCAGGAGGCGGGCGGGATTATCTGGAGCGATGGTTCCGGCTGGAATTACGGACGGATGGATGACCCGGATAAGGCGGAATATAATTATGTGAAGGATGTGGATTATATTTCCGGCGCGGCGATCCTGATTGACGCGGATCTGTGGAAGCAGATCGGGGGCTTTGACGAGCGGTTTGCCCCGGCCTACTGTGAGGACTCGGATCTGGCTTTTGAGGTCAGGAAGGCCGGATACCGCGTTGTATACCAGCCGCTTTCAAAGGTGATCCATTTTGAGGGCGTCTCGAACGGGACGGACGTACACGGAAGCGGTTTAAAGCGCTATCAGGTGGAAAACAGCAGGAAGCTTAAGGAAAAGTGGAGTGAGGAATTTAAAAGACAGTGCGTCAATACCGGCAGTCCCAACCCCTTCCGGGCCAGGGAGCGCAGCATGGGAAAGCCGGTGATTCTGGTCGTGGATCACTATGTTCCCACGTTTGATAAGGATGCCGGCTCAAAGACCACGTTCCAGTATTTAAAGATGTTCCTGAAAATGGGCTATGCGGTGAAATTCCTGGGGGATAATTTCCTGCGCGAAGAGCCGTATACCACGGTTTTGCAGCAGATGGGCGTTGAGGTGCTGTACGGCCGGGAATATGTGGCCGGGATCTGGGACTGGCTGGACAGGAACGGGAAAGAGATTGCCATTGCATACTTAAACCGGCCGCATATCGCCTCGAAATATGTGGATTACATTGCCGAGCACACGGATATGAAGATCATTTATTATGGCCATGACCTTCATTTCCTGAGAGAATTCAGGGAGTATGAGCTGACAGGGGATTTGAAGAAGAGGAGAGATTCAGAATACTGGAAGTCCGTTGAATTTTCCCTGATGCACAAGGCGGCTGTGTCGTACTACCCGTCTGACGTGGAGATTCAGGCGATCCGCGCGCTGGATGAGACGGTTCCGGTAAAGGCGATCACAGCTTATGTATTTGATGAATTTCTTGAGAACGTCAACCGCGCCTTTGCAAAAAGAGAGGGACTGTTGTTTGTAGGGGGCTTCGCGCACCCGCCGAATGCGGACGCGGTGCTGTGGTTTGCCAGAGAGGTATTTCCGCGGATCCGGGAGAGGCTTACCGTGACCTTTTATGTGGTCGGCTCCCGCGTGACAGAGGAGATCCGGGCGCTTGAGAGTCCCGGAAACGGGATCGTGGTGAAGGGCTTTGTGTCAGAGGAGGAACTGTCCGCCCTGTATCAGAGCTGCCGGATCGTGGTCGTGCCCCTGCGGTACGGAGCCGGGGTCAAGGGAAAGGTGGTTGAGGCTGTCTATAACGGCGCGCCGGTGGTGACGACCTCTGTGGGGAGCGAGGGCATACCGGATGTCGGACAGGCGCTTGTAATCGAGGACACGGCAGAGGCTTTCGCAGAAGCCGTGGTATCGCTCTACGGGGATCTGGATCGGCTGGAGGCGCTTTCTGACGCTGCCCAGGACTATATCCGCCGCCATTTCAGCACAGAGGCCGCGTGGTCGGTGATACGGGACGACTTTGCCATTTAAAAGGAGCTGCCGGGACGCAGCCTGCGCGGAGAGGGCGCGGGGATTTACGTCCCGGCAGTTCGTCTGTGCAGGCGGCGTCCCGGCAGCCTTTTTAAAGGCGGCTTTCAGCCGGGCGGACTCTCCGGTAGCTGATGAGCTGGTAGAGGATCATGAAGCACCATCCGATCGCGGTTCCGATGGCCACGGCCTGTACGCCGAAGCGACCCAGAAGCAGGTATGTAACCGCGACCCGGATCGGGATCTGGACGACGGTTGCAAACAGCGTGATCATCAGCCGCCCGATTCCCCGGAAATACCCCTGGAAGGTGTTGGTTATGCCGGTCAGGAAATAGACGGAGGCCATGGGGATGATGTAGCTTAAGCCGTACCGGATAGCTTCCGTATCCTCTGGCTTTAAGAAGAGGCCGAGCAGAGGGCGTCTTCCGGCAAGGACGAGGATCCCGACAAGGAGCGTATAGATCTCGGCGATCACAAGCATTTGCTTTAAGCCCCTGGGAATACGGTCATACTGTTTTCCTCCCAGGTTCTGGGCGGAGAAGGTCGTTAAAGAGGAGGCCAGGCTGTCCCCGGGCGCGAGCACATAGCTGTCAATAATGGAAACGGCATTAAACGCCGCGATGGCGTCCACGCCCAGGGAGTTGACGCCGGACTGCACCAGAAGGCGTCCCACGTAAAGCATGGTCTGCTGGACTGCGGACACGGAGCTGAAATCGACCGTTTTCTTTAAAAAGGAAGGATTCAGGCGAAGCTCCCGCCGCGCAAGGCGCAGGATCGGCGCCTTGGCGTAAATATAGGCGAGAAGCGCCGCCGCCGATACAGCCTGGGAGATGATTGTCGCGAAGGCCGCCCCGGAAACGCCCATTTTCAGGACGCCGACGAGAATAATGTCAAGAAAAATGTTGACAAAGGTTGTCAGGATCAGGACGTAAAGGGCCGCTCTGGAGTCGCCGATGGCCCGCAGGGCGGCGGAGAGCACATTGTAAAAAAAGGTAAAGATAAGCCCGCCGGAAATGATGCGCAGATATATGGCGGCATCCGCAAAGATGGCATCCGGCGTGCGTGTGAGACGGAGGAAAAGGCCGCTTCCCAGAAACGAGAGAACGGACAGAAACACGGTCAGAATCAGCCCGGCCAGAACTGATGTGGAAAGCTCCTCCTTTAAAGCGGAATAATCCTTTGCCCCGAAATAACCGGCCATCAGGATCGAGGCCCCCATCGAGAGGCCCACAATCAGGAAAATCAGGATATTCATAATCGGGCCGGCCGTGCCCACCGCCGCCAGCGCGTCTTTCCCGTAAAAATGTCCCACAACCACAGAGTCAACCGTGTGATAAAGCTGCTGGAACAGATTGCCGAATACCAGCGGCACGGCGTACACCAGAAGGTGCTTTGTAATATTTCCCTGCGTCATATCTCTTGCCATCGTACATATTCCCCCTTGATTTTTCAGGTTAAAATGATTATAATGATTTTTATAAATCATATTAAATTAATAATGATTTTATAAAATCAATTATAGGAGGTTTCAGAAGGATTGTCAAGACAGTGTGAGAGTAACGATTCAGAGGTCATCTGGGGTGTGACAGTTCAGACAACCTGAATTGTTACGGCATCTGCCCATGAAAATCGCTTCGCGATGGGGCAGATGCCTGCTGCCGCTGCGTTTTCGTACGGTCAGCGCAGCAGGTGCGCAGACCTGTCTGAACTGCTACTCTGAGGTTAGGTGAGAGGAATACTGAACAAAATGACGGAACAAAATAAGATGGACAACACTTTGCAGGACAGCGGCGGAAATCTGATCAGAAAACGGATTGCCGGGGCAAAACTGACCGCAAAGGATCGCCTGGCGCTGGAATATATCATGAAAAACCAGGAGACAGCGTGCTTCATGACCTCCGCGGAGCTGGCGAAAGAATTGGAGATCAGCGCTTCTTCCGTGGTCCGCGTCTCGGCAAAGCTGGGGTTTGAGAGCTTCAGCATGTTTAGGCGCGCGCTGCAGGAGGAGCTGGCGAGAGAGAGGCAGAAGGATAAGAAGCAGATTCCCTATGAGCGGATAAAGGATTATACAGATTTGTCAGAGGAGGAGCTGATAACGGCGATCAAAGGAAATGTGCTGCGCAATATTGAGCGTGATCAGACCGCGGCGGACTATAACAGCTATCACAAAGCGGCCGCCCTGCTCGCAGGGGCGGCGAAGGTCTTTGTTGTGGGATTCCGCGCCTGCGCAGGCTTTGCGATGTCGCTGAACGTCATGCTGGGCTGTGTGCGCCCCGGCGTTTACGCGGTTGAGGGCAGCCGCCCGCTGATCGACGCGCTGGTGGATCTGACCGAAGAAGACGCTGTGGTGCTCATGTCATATGAACGCTATTCCAGCGAGACAGCTTTTGCGGCAAAGATGGCCAGAAAGGCCGGGAGCCATATCATAGCCCTGACGGATAAATAT
This sequence comes from Clostridiaceae bacterium, assembly GCA_910575795.1. Classification (GTDB taxonomy): domain Bacteria; phylum Bacillota; class Clostridia; order Lachnospirales; family Lachnospiraceae; genus Otoolea; species Otoolea muris. Next base: position 98,991 of record CAJTGE010000016.1, read on the forward strand.
ACCTCGCCTCTCTGCGCGGGAGCGGAGGCGGTAATATTAAGCTCCACGGACGGCCTGTCCTTTTATAATTCCTATGCCGCTATGGTCATGGCCATGGAAGTGCTCACCGGGCTGGTGAGCAGGAGGAATAAAGAGCAGAATGAGGCGCGGCTGATGAAGATGGAGGAATATCTGCGGGAGACGGGGCAGTATTGATTCCCGCGAGCAACGAGCCAAGTGGGCATGCTTGCATGCACATTTGGCGACTGCCGCGAGGGTCAAATACCCCGCTGCTCTGCAGCGCTGCAAGTTTGACGCCCCGTTGCTTGCAGCGGGGTTGTTGACTTTATGGCCTGCCAGCAATGGAACCTGTTCCTGGCGGCCTCTTTGCGCTCCTAAATTAAAAATATTCCACAAACTCTATCCTTGCAATCCCGCCCCATTCGTGATATGATGGACAGAGAAGAAAGTAACATGTCAGTTAGCAGTCATAATCATTTCCCAAGACAAAACAGGAGGAAGAAAAATCATGAGTACAATTATTGAAGAGCTGAGCGGATACGGCGTGGTGCCGGTTGTGGTATTAAACCGTGCAGAGGATGCAAAGCCTCTGGCAGAGGCGCTTTGCAAGGGCGGACTTCCGTGTGCGGAGGTTACATTCAGAACCGAGGCTGCAGAGGAATCGATCCGCATCATGTCCGAGAATTTCCCGCAGATGCTGGTGGGAGCCGGGACAGTGCTGACTATCGGGCAGGTGGATCGCGCGGTAGGGGCAGGCGCGAAGTTCATTGTAAGCCCCGGCTTTGATCCGGAGATTGTGGACTACTGTATCGAAAAGAAGATTCCGGTTCTTCCGGGGTGCATCACTCCGTCCGAGGTGGCCCAGGGCGTGAAGAGAGGGCTTAAGGTCCTGAAGTTTTTCCCGGCTGAGCAGGCCGGCGGCGTGGCGATGATCAAGGCAATGGCAGCTCCCTATACGACGGTGAAATTTATGCCGACCGGCGGAATCAGCGCGAAGAATTTAGAGGAATATTTATCGGTTCCGAAGATCGTTGCCTGCGGCGGAAGCTGGATGGTAAAAGGCGATCTGATCGACAGCGGGCAGTTTGACAAGATCGAGGAGATGACCAGGGAGGCCGTGGATCTGGTTCATAAAATCCGTGGCTGATACGCATTACGGGAGAGAACGTGATGGAGAGAACGCTTAATCAGGAGACGTATGACCGGTTCAAAAAAGACATCATGACGTTCGCATGTAAGCCGGGGGAACCGGTTTCAGCCGCGAAGCTGGCGGATCGCTACCATGTGAGCCGGACGCCGGCCAGGGAGGCGCTGGTTAAGCTTAAGGCAGAGGGACTGGTGGATATTTTTCCCCAGTCCAAATCCGTGATTTCCAGGATTAACGTCCACCGGGCGAGACAGGAGTGGTTTGTCCGGCGGACGCTGGAGCTGGGGATGGTGGATCGTTTTTTTGATAAAGTCAGCGATCCGGATATTTCGCTGATGCAGGATTATAATCATGAGATGAACCTCTTAAGAGCGCATCCAAAGACGCATGAGTCGGCTTATCGTTATCTGATGTGTGATAATGATTTTCATGCGGTGAGCTATATGGCGGCCGGTGAGCGGCTGGCGGCTGAAATTATTTCCAATACCATGGTTCATTATAACCGGATCCGGCTGTTGGTGGATCTGGAATCAGCATTTCGGGAACGGACGGTTTCGGTTCATGAGCAGTTGATTGAGTATGTGAAGCAGCGGGATAAGGAGAGCTACCGCGGGCTGCTGAAGCGGCATTTGGATTATGTGCTGGATGATATTGGGACAATGGAAAAGTTATATCCTGATTATTTTGAGATGCAGAAATCCTCTGACAATGGATGACTTGGATTTTCGGTGAACAGGCTTTGGAACGCGCTTAGCGGGCTGGGGCCTGTTTTTTATGCGCACGGGACGCCGGGATCGGCGTTCGGCAGCAAGAATGTCAGTTGTAAATCCAGGGGGGATCATCTATAATAATGCTGAAGGCAACCGTTCAGACAACCGGAGCTGTTGCTTCTAAAGTACATTACAGATAGAAAGGATCAGGTAACCATATATGCCAGCAGCCCTGTTTGCTAAAAAGAGTGATCTATGTACTGCCAATCGATGTCTGACAAACAGAAAGACCATTCAAAATGTGCCATACCTTAAACGCTGCCGCAACAGAGAGGCGGCGCTGCTATGAAGATTGACCGTCTTTTAGGCATTTTATCGGTTCTTCTGCAAAAGGAGACCGCGACCGCGCCTGAGCTGGCAGAGCAGTTTGAGGTATCCAGAAGGACCATTAACCGGGACGTTGAAGCTCTGTGCAAGGCCGGCATTCCTGTGATGACCAGACAGGGAGCAGGCGGCGGTATCTCGATTATGGAGAATTATAAGTTCAACCGCGCGCTTTTGACGAGTACGGAAATGCGGGATATTCTCGCGGGGCTGCGCGGGCTGGACAGCATCAATGGGACAAACCGCTATGGCCAGCTTATGGAAAAGCTGTCGGCGGGCTCTTCTGACTTTCTGACAGGGGGCCAGTCGGTTCTGATTGATCTGTCGTCGTGGTATAAAGAATCCCTCGCGCCGAAGATAGAGCTTTTACAGCAGGCAATTGACAACAGGCTGGAGGTCTGCTTTTGCTATTTCTCGCCAAACGGGGAAAGCGAGCGGACGATCGAGCCGTTTTACCTGCTCTTTCGCTGGTCGAGCTGGTATGTGTGGGGATATTGCAGGCTGCGCGGTGATTTCCGGATGTTTAAGCTGAACCGAATGGACGGCCTGCGCCTGTCCGGGAGGACATTTCCCGCGCGCGCCGTACCGCTTCCGGGGTCCGGCAGCAGCGCTGTGTTTCCCGGCGCGGTAAAGGCGCGTATACTGTTTGACGCTGTATGCAAATGGAGGCTGATGGAGGAATACGGCCCGGAGAGCTTCCGGGAGCAGCCGGACGGGAGGCTGTTATTTGAGCGGAGTTTCAGAAACAGGGAGTACCTTGTGACCTGGCTGATGGGCTTTCGGGACAAGGCGCTCCTGCTCGGGCCAGAGGATGTGCAGCAGGAGCTTTTGGAGGCGTTTCAGAAGGTGAAGGAACGGTATGAGGGGACAGTGTGATTGTGGTTGTTATGTATACAGGCGGCTAAAGGGGCGGGAGGCAGACCATAATGCGCGAGGGAGGGGAGTTTTATGTCTAGTACAGCATTGCATTAATTCGCAAGTAAAAAGCGCCTGACTTCCATATCCAACAGGACCCCGTAGAAGACCGCCGGTATTCAGCGAGGTCTTTACGAGCTTAGTACCTCTGCGCTTTTCTCCGAGCGGGAGCGGGGGTCCTGTTGGATATGGAAGCTGACTTCTGGCGGCCCCCTCACGACAAGCCACAGCCTGCAATAATATATCTTCCTGTATCTATTTTTTTACCTTCCCGGCTTTCTCAGCGAAATCCGTCGTCACCAGCTTCTCATAGGGAACCCTTTCTTTAAGCTCGCCCGCCTCCTCCAATATATTCTGAAGAAGATCAAAGCTGCTTTCCTCAAAAATCGTATCATTTTTCCAGGTATCCTGCTCCTTGTAGCGCTCAACAATGGCGGCAATGGTCGCTTCATCGGTTTCTTTGAACTGAGGCTTAATCGTTTTGGCAATCTCCTCAGCGGAATGGCTGTTTACGTATTCAAGCCCCTTCTGGATGGCATTTGTAAAACCCTGGATAACCTCGGGATGCTTTTCAATATAACTTTTCTTTGCCGAATAGGCCGTGTAAGGCACATAGCCGGAGTCCACGCCGAGGGAGGCGACCACAGTCCCGTTCCCCTCCAGCTCCAGTCCCGTGGCAAAGGGCTCAAATTCGACGGTGTAGTCCGCGTCGCTGCTCGTAAAGGCGGCGGCGGTGAGGCCAAAGTCGATATTCTGGTCAATCGTCAGATCCGTCCTGGGATCAATGCCGTTTTTCTTTAAGATGTATTCAAAAATCATTTCCGGCATACCGCCAGTCTGCCCTAGCATGATGAACATATTTTCCACACACGTCAATTTCTCCTTAGAAGCCACGATTCTGTATGGATAATGGTAGATTCCCGTCTTTTCCACCAGCCCCAGGTCCAGCAGATGCTCCATGTAGGTGGCAAACTTTTTCTTGTGCATGGGATATCCCATATCTTTCAGGCTATCTGCCAGGAATTTTACAGAGGTAAAACCCGTCTCGTCCTTTTCCAGAAGCCGGATTGCATCTATCATCATGGTGAGCTTCAGATTTTCCTTGTCGGCTTTGAAATCATAGGCCGCCAGATTGCCGAGACCGTGTTTCAAATAGATGTCAACATTTCCGTCTTTGTCTACGATGATTTTTTCTACGAGTACCTCAATGTCCGTCCGGGTCAGGCTTTTTTGCTCCAACACTTCATTCAGAATATCCAGTGCGGTTTGAAGGCCCGGTTTGATTGCAACAGCGGGGATATGGGGCTCCTTCGTCAAATCTTGCAGTGTTTTTTCAATGGCAGAGATACGCTCCATTTTTTCTGTCTGTAGAGAGGCGTATGTTTCATTGATAATTTCAGACATTCCCGGATTTGCCGTCAGCTCCTTTACCTTTTGGGTAATCAGTGTTTTCAGCTCTTTCTTGATTCTTTCCAGCTCGCTTTCCAGTCTCTGCTGGCCGTCGCCTGCGGAGTAAGTGGGAGCCTTTAAGTTTGACAGGTCGAAATTCTGTATGATGTCTGCCAGAGAGTCACGGCAAAGGGTCAGATATGTAACCAAAGCGTCCGTCAGGGTTTCTTCTGTCACCAGATGGGCATGTTCACAAAACTGCTTTCCTTTTTTGTTGTAGGCGCCGCACACATAATATTTCCCGCGGTTCGGGCGGTTGATTGCGGTCAGCTTCATGCCGCAGTCCTTACAGTACAGACACCCGGAAAAGAGATTGATGTGTTTCTTCTGGCCCCGGTACTGGCTGTGATGGCGGCTGTCTTTCACCTCAAAGAGCAGCTTCATGGTATCATCATCAAATATTTTCGGGTGGTGGTTCTGGAAAACATATTGCTGGTCTCTGGAAATCTTTTTGTCTTTGCCGTTGATGGTCATTCTCTCTCTTTTGTGGGTTCGCAGTACGCCGTTATGATAATCGTTAAAGAGCGTATCTTTCACCATGCCGTAGCTCCACATGTGGGCGACTTCCCGGCGATAGGGCAGACCCAGGGCCCCGCAGCGTTCCTTTTGCAGCATGGTAGGCGTGGGGACGCCCCGGTCTGAAAGTATTTCCGCAATCTTTCGTATGCCGTTCCCTTCCAGATAAAGGTCTTTTTCAAGGTTCAGGATGGCGGCGGCTTCTTCATCAATTAGAACCATCTGCTTGTTCAGAGGGTGCCTGGTGTAACCGAATGGGGGAGCACATTTTAAAGTGCCGTTTTCCTGCTCCATTTTCTTGATTCGTTTTACCTTCCGGCTTGTGTTCTTCACATGGCGTTCATTATCCCATGTCTTGATTCCGATAATATCATCATCAGAGTAGAGGGAATCATAATTATCATCAATCAGGATGACGCGCTTTCCCTGTTCTTCCATTTCTTCGAGAAAAAGCAGTACCTTCGCATTGTGCCTTCCGATTCGTGAAAGGTCTTTCGCCACGATTACATCTATGGAGCCGAGATTGGCCATCATGTTCTGAAACTGGGGACGGTTGAAGGAATAGCCGGAAATGCCGTCGTCCTCGTAGATGTGGCGTACAATCATGTTGTTTTCTTCTGCGTATTTCCGGATAATCAGTTTCTGGTTTTCGATAGAGGAATAATTTCTCTTGTTATCGTCTCTGGAGAGGCGGACATAACCGTCTATTATTGTGGGAGTATGGATTGCTGTCATCATAAAAATCGTCCTCCTTATCTTGCTTTCTACCTATATTTTACCATATAGGCAGGATAACACAATGTTGTCGCCGGTCAGTGAAAATGGTTGCGAACCACATCCCGCAATCCATTTTCCATTGCCTGATTGCCTTCGATGATAGTAACGACCAGATACCCCCGTCTGCTAAGAGCTTCTTTTTTCCTTGCGATTTCAGAACTGTCAGAATCCTTTTTTTGAAGTAAGTAGCAAACCTCCTTTTGCTTTCCTATGACAATCACCTCAAATTCTTGCTTCATACTATTGTATGAAAAGTCAGGCTTATCCTATCAATAAAACAGCTTTCTTCATACAAAATGACATAGCGGCCCGTTTCCCTTTTATCCTGTGGGGAAACGCGAAAAGACGGCGCCCGGTAAAGAGTGCCGCCCTTTCGTATTTCTCCACGCTTCGGGCCAGGTTGACCCGAAGAAAGCGCTTGAAAACAGAAATGCGCCCGGGTGGCATGGAGCCATTCGGACGCATGAAAGTGCATTGTTGTTTTCGGACTGAATTATTTCATATTGATTGCCGGAATTATCCGTCCAGGGGGGCGAACTTTTTTTGACGGTTTTTTCCTTTGCGGGATTTTTACAGCCTCCAAAGCCCGGAATGCACTGCTCTCTGTTTTTTGGATTTCCTTGAGCAATGAAATATATTTTTGCGGAGCCGAAAATGCAGTATTAAGAACATCCCTTATACATTCCCCTATAAAAGCTTCAATAATAAGGCCGCTTTTTTGAAAGGCGTCTGCCGCAATGCTCCACTCAGCAGTTCCGATTGTATCCTGATATTTCGGCAAAGCAGCGGCAAGTTTATCCCGCCCGCCCTGATGGGTGTCCGGGACACCGGAATGAATACCGCTCAATTCTTCCGGTATCTCCGGAAGTGTGCTCCCGGAAAATTCTATCAGATGCAGACAAATCTGTTTCATTGTTTCAGCATCATACATGGTGTTCCAGTCCGGTAATTCTTTCATCATTCGTTCCATGCCTTTCTCCCCAATAAAATTGACGGGAGAATTAAGATATAATTCAGCGTTGCGTTTCAATCCTTCTTGTATGATGGACGATATATCCCTGTTCGGATTTTGCATATCAATACCGAAATAAGCATTTTTCTTGCTGATTCCGATATAATCAGCGGCCCATGCCTGCTGTAAATCCCCCCTTTGATGTGGTATTTTTATCATTGTTGGTTTCCTCCTGTGTGTTTGAGTTGATTATAAGCTCTTGCATAATCCCAGAGTCAATAGCATTTTATACGGGTTCCACGGGAAAACAAACTTCCGTAATCATATCATCAAAGGCTTCCTGTGTCTCTGGCGATACATGGTAGATGTTGAAATGGGGGCCTGCTATTTTATAATGGTTATCGGCAATCCAGCGTGCCATTGCTTCATATACTTCGGGCAATTTAACATAATGCCCCTTATAGGTGAGCGTAGCGGCTGTAAACGGCTCAATGGTCTTAAATTTTGCTATCCCGGTATCAGGATATTTTCTGGCTACAGACTTTTGTATTTCGACATCAAGATTTTCTTCAACAAACCCTTCGTCATGAAATATCGCAATATTCAAATTGGGAGAAGAATACTGTATATTCAGAGATTGAACGGCATTTGCCAGTCCCCACCATAAAACGCTTTCCCGATGGGGGGCGGCGATAGTCTGCCGGTAGCTAACCACATCATGCTTTGGAAAATCCTTTAGCGCAATACTGTATTCAGGAATGCTTGATTGGCAGTCCAAGTGCTCAATAGTCGATTCAATCAAAGTCAGTTGTTTTTGAAGTAATTCTATTTTTACCTTCTGCTGTATGGCCTGGTTTTCCAAATAGGATTTCAATTCATTTTCCGACGTAAATTTTGTTAAAATGTCTTTGATTAAGGCCAGACTTAGCCCCGTGTTTTTAAGCGCCCTTATTTTATTGGCGACAGGTAATTGTTCTTCGCTGTAATATCGGTATCCGGTAAATTAGTCCACATATTCCGGCATTAACAAACCGATTTCATTATAGTGTCGCAGCATATAAATGGATATTTGTGTTAAAACAGAAAATTCACCGATTCGCAACATACATCTACCTCCTACTGATACTATAAACCCTTGCATTATACGAGAGTAAAGAGATTTCTTGAATACTATACCGTATGTGTTCCCCTGCTTCAATGATGTGAAACTAAATAGAATTATACATGAAATACAGTTACATTCACATACTGATACAGGAAATGTAAAATGACATAGGGTGATAGTATATGGAAGATTACGAAGGAAGGTTTGATTTTCACGGGCTGGGTCAGGCAATCCGGAAGGCCAGAGAAGAACGGGGCTGGACGCAGAAATATGTTTCGGAGCTTGTGGGACGTGGAGCCCGGACTATTATGAATATCGAGAACAAGGGTCAGTACCCAAGTTTTGGAGTTTTTGTCAAACTCGTTACCATGTTTGACATTCCGGTAGACCAATTCATTCATGCGGATAGCGGTCAGGGAGAGAGCAGTTACCGCAAGGAGCTTGTCGGAAAGCTCAGAAGCCATAATCTGCATATAGGAGGCGGCGCCCCATGTAGCCCCATACGGAAAAGGCGGCTCATTCGGAAATCGAAGCTGGACGGAGCGATAAAATCCTTCGTGGAAAGCCCGGTGGCCGGAATCTGGCTCCATGTGAAGGAAAAGGGTTCCGTGCCGCCGGGGTGGAGCTGGCCGTGAAGAATCTCCAGCCGTTCCAGACCGGTGAGAGGCCTTGACTGGACTCCCAGCCTTTTAAAATTGTTGGCAATGTCAGCCTCCGCCCGTTCCAGCCGGGGCTTTGCCGCCGTGGGGCTGTCGGCGGTGACGCCAAAGGTAATGAGTTTTGTCCGTACAATACCGTTGTTGCTCTTTGCAATCTGGCCTTCCAGCATCTCCACATACTCGTCACGCATCCCGCTGTAGCTGTCCGTTTTCCGGGGAATGTTCACCCGGTACTTGCTGCCCGGGCGGCTTCGGTGGTTGATGAAAGAAAGCTGAACGGGAAGGGAGCTGTCAAAGGAATTGAGGAAAGCGCAGTACCCGTCAAAAATGGCGCTCTGGTCGTCTGCCTGCGCCAGTTGGCAGTTGATGTCCTCGTATTCCATGCTCTTTGTGTAGAGCCTTCCGTCCGCACGGCAGATACCGTCCTTGTACATCTCCCGGTAGGGAAGGGTCTGCTGGGCGGTCTGGGGTCCGGACGTTTTCCCCGCCCGGGGTTTTCGGGGCTTTCTCCTTCTTTGGGGCGCGGGAGGCGTTTTCTTTCTCTGCCTCCTTTGCACCCGCCTCCAACTGGCTCCTGATGGAAGGCCGTTTCTGCGCCGGAATCTTTGTTTCCTGTTCTGCCATGTCTGTTTCCTCCTTTCCGGGCCGGGGAATGACGGCCCCGCCCTGATAGTCATAGCCTGCCGCATGGATGGCGGCTAGAGCGTGTTTGAAAAATCATTCCCGCCATCTGCACGCCCCACTTTGCGGCATATTTGTGCCAAATTCACTTAACGCAGCCCACTGCGCCGCGTTCATTTGGCCCAAATCTCCCACAAAGCGGAACGCACATCTGGCAGAAAGCATTTTTCAAACACGCTCTAGGGTTTCTTCTGATACCTTCTGGAAAAGAAGAAGGTCTGTGTCAGCCGCAAAGGCCAGCATGTCCCGTTCCGTAAATTCCTCCGGGAGTTTTCCGTGAAAGGCAGAACGCACGGTTCCGTTTTCGTCCATCTTGTAGCGGCGTGGAGCCCGTCCCGGCATGGTATCCCTCTTTCCAGACTTCGGGCCAGGTTAGCCCGGAGCAACAAAAAACCGCCAGCGTCAGCCAGCGGTTCCATCGTTACTATATTTTGTTTTATCCTTCGTTGTCATTCTGCGGCAGATCAGGAAACAGAATCCGAAGATAATCCCGTCTGCCGTAGAGAACACGGTCAATGTACACATTCTGCCCATTCACACGATAGAAAACTATGTAATTTCCACTGGTGAGAAATCGGTAGTCACTGTCTATATCTGTCACAGAGGACAGCGGAGCGCCGATTTCTGAAAAATTTTCCAGTTCATCAACAGTGTCCATGATTTTGTTTACAGTGTTTACAGCGGCTTGTGGATTACATAATTCAAAGGTAATATACTCCCAGATTTCGTCCAGGTCGTTCTGGGCTTCCGGGGAGTAGTGGATGCTATTCTTCATTTGCCTTTGCCCGGAAATGTGCTCTCACATCCGAGGACGAAAGCCATCCCTTTTCCTCTCCGGATTTTTTTCCTTTTGCAAGCTCGCCCATAAGCTTCAGGGTGGCCCGTGTTTTTTCATAGTCCTGCATGTCGATGATTGCATAGCGTCCGCGTCCGTTTTTGGTGAGAAAGACCGGTGCGCCCACAGATACGTCACGGAGCACATCACTGTAATTCCTCAAATCAGAGATTGGTTTGATATTCGGCATAATCACATTCTCCTTTCCTGCCCTTAGTATACCCTGATTTGATGTAAAATTCAACAGCATATTTTACAACGGTATTTTAGTGAGCGCCCCATATGGATTTCGAGAGGCTCCCGGTCTTGAAGAGAACGAAACACAACAGCACCGTGTACCCCACACAGATCCAGACGGCCCCCATCATGTCGCCGCCCGCCGCGATACCCTGCACCAGAACAGCATAAATCGCCATGCAGACCATGATAAGCATCCCTTGAAACCCTACGGCGAAAAGGGACTTGAAATAATTGTGCCCCATATGCCCGGCCTCCCGGTTGGCGATAGTGGCGAAGGGGATGGGGGCAAGACTGGTCATCAGGTAAATTTCTATCATGCGTCCGTAGACAATGACGAACACCACGATATTCAGGGCCGTCATTGTGAACTGCACGACAAAGGATTGCAGGAAGATTCCCGGCAGGGGGCCAAGCTCCATTGCCTCAAGCTGTGCCTGCATGTTGTCCAGGGCCTCCGGCGTGACGGCGGTGGAGCCCTGTATCAGCCCTGCCGACTGCTGCACTACATGCTGGGACACGTCAAATACCGCCATGACGATGTTGAAGGTGTGGAGAGCACCAGCACAGCGGCGAAGGTCTTGAAAATCCATTTGAAGAAAATCCAGGTGTCGAAGTTGTGGAGGTTGTTGTGGTCCACCAGCATCTGGATGAGCTCATAGGTCATCACGAAGGTCAGCGCCAGCCCCGCTATGGGGAGGATGACGGTCTCGGAGAGCTGGCGTATCATGGAGAACACCCCGGCGTTCCATGCCGCCGGGGTCATCCCTACCTGTGCCGCAATCTCTCCGACCTGCTCGTTTACCCCCGTGAAGAGCCCGCCGAGGTTCTCCATGATACCCTCGACCAAAAGGGCTTTGAGCCATTCCGTAATGGCGTTGAAGATACTTTGCATAGGTCACTCCTTTGGGGAAATCAGAACAGGTTAGCCAGCAGCGGAATCATCGCTGTAGCGGAGCAGATAACCAGAGTATCCAGGAAAACAGAGATCATTTGTGCCATACCCTGTACAGCTGGATGTTCACAGGAGGCAGCGGCAGCGGCGTTGGGTCCGGTACCCATACCAGCCTCATTGGAGAACAGGCCGCGTTTCACGCCTTGAACGATACAAGATCCCGCAAAGCCGCCTGTCATGGCGGAGAAGTTGAAAGGATCCTTGAAAATGGCGGCAACCACGCTGCCAATTTGACCAATGTTCATAACAATGCAGACCAAGCCAAAAACGATATATGCGGCGGCCGTAACAGGAACCAGAACAGAGGACAGCCTTCCAATGCGGCTGACACCGCCGAAGATAACAAGCCCCACCAGAATAACCAGGACAATACCAAGAACAGCGGGCCCGATGGTGCTGCGATAGTTCTCAACATAGTATTCTAGAGCGTGTTTGAAAATTGCTTTCTGGTAGCTGTGCGTGCCACTTTGTGGGAGATTTGTGCCAAATGAACGCGGCGTAGTGGGCTACGTTAAGTGAATTTGGCACAAATATACCGCGAAGTGGGGCGTGCAGATGCCAGGAATGAATTTTCAAACACGCTCTAGGGCAGCGCTCATGTTGTAGGCGGTGGTGGTGTTCCAGCCAAACCCCGTACAACCAATCAGCAGCACCGCGTATAGTACGCCCAGCCACTTTTTGCCCAGGCCCTGTTGGATATAGTAAGCTGGACCGCCCAGGAATTCATCGCCGGATTTGACCTTATATATCTGCGCCAGCGTACTTTCGCAGAAGGCGGAGGCAGCTCCCGACAGGGCCATCAGCCACATCCAGAATACAGCGCCAGGATCGCCCACGGCAATGGCGGTAGCGACGCCAATAATATTTCCAGTACCGACGCGGGAGGCGGTGGAGATCATCAGCGCCTGGAAGGAGCTGATTCCACTGGCGGAGGCTTTTTTTCAGTCAGGGTTTGCAGTCCCTTCTTCAGCAGGCGGAATTGGACGCCCTTTGTGACAATGCTGGAGTAGATGCCGGCAACGGCCAGAAGTGCGACAAGGATGTAAATGTAGAGGAAATCATTCAACCATGTCAAGACTGCGTTCATAAAGTGTTTCTCCCTTCGTGTTTTTGATAGATTTGGTCCTGCGTAAGAAAACCTTCGCGTACAGCAGAGCCACCCCTGCTGCTATCCCCGTCTGGTTCAGTTATCCTGAACGGTCAGCTTTAGCACGTCGGGCCGGGAGTAGTGCCCCACACCATCAAACTCCATTCGGCTCATGGGTACTGCGTTCATATCCAAGTCCGCATAGATAATAGCCTCCTTGTTCCAGACAGGCTCATTGACATAGTGCCCGTAAGGGTCTATAACACAACTGCCGCCGATGCACACCTCGTCCTTCAGTGCGGCGATTTCCTGGGGGCAGTGAAGGTCGCTGGGGTACATACTCTTCGTGATGTACTGGTCTACATTAACTACATAGCAGTGCCCCTCAATAGCGATGTGCTTGATTGTATCCTGCCATTCCGGATTGTCGTTCGTGTTGGGGGCTAAGTAGATAGCAGTACCTTTCGCATAAAGCGCTGTGCGGGCAAGGGGCATATAGTTCTCCCAGCAAATCAAGCTCCCCATCACGCCCCAGGGCGTCTCTACTACCGGGAAGGCGCCCTCATAACCATCGCCCCAAATCACGCGCTCCGCACCAGTGGGTTTCAGTTTCCGGTGCTTGGCCGCAAGGCTTCCATCTGGGGCAAAGATTAAGTTTGTGCAGTAGAGAGTGGCATTGACCGCGTCCCGCTCCGTGATGCCAATACTGACGTATGCACTAGCCTTTTTCGCGGCTTCACCCAGCCGCTTTGTCTCCGGTCCAGGGACAACCACGGAAGCATCGTAGTACCGCTTCCAGTCCTCCCGCCCGGCTTGAGTGCGGGCGCCGACAGTGAAGCCAAAAGTCATGCCATAGGGGTAGCAAGGAATGTAGGATTCTGGAAATACGATCAGCTCTGCGCCATTGTTCGCGGCCTCCTCAATGGCACAGACGGCGGCGTCCGTAGTGGCCGCCTTGTCGAACATGATGGGACTGGCCTGGACCAAGGCAATGCGGCAGATATTTTTTTCGATGTCTTTCATGGGAAATCCTCCTATTTTTAGTTTACAAAAAGCATAGCACAAAGTATAATAAAAGAAAAATTGAAAGATTTGATTTGCTTTATCAATATTTTTGATAAGGAGGATGCTATGGAATTGCGAAATCTTCTGACCTACAGCAAGGTGTGCGAAGCCATGAGCTTTTCAAAGGCGGCCGATCAGCTAGGCTACGCGCAATCCACCGTAACCACACAGATCGCACAGCTAGAGGATGAGCTGGGCGTCAAGCTGTTCGATCGCAGTGGGAAGCGTATTCGGCTGAACGCAAAGGGCCAAGAACTCCTGCTCTACGCCAACCGGTTGATTGCTTTGGCCAGCGAGGCAAAGGCCAATGTGTCTGACGCAAAAACACCTCGGGGCTCTCTGCGGATCGGAGTGATTGAGTCGGTTGGCGCTTTTTTTCTTTCTGACATTCTGGAAAACTATTTAATGACCTTTCCAGAGGTTCATGTGCAGGTTCTGACCGCAACCACGCGGGAAATCATGGAAATGCTTCGGCAGAATAAAATTGATCTCATGTTGACCCTGGACGACCGGGTTTATGATCCAGATTGGATCTGCACTTGGGTTCGGGAGGAAGATATTGTCTTTCTCTGCGCACCGAACCATCCTTTTTCCGGGAGGACGGACATTCTACTGGAGGAACTTGTGCTGGAAAACCTGCTTTTGACAGAGCGACAGTGCAACTATCGATATACCTTTGAACATATTTGTGAGAAAAATCAAATACGCCCCTGTTCCTCTTTAGAGATAGGGTGTACCAATACAATCTTGCGTTTTACAGAACACAATCTGGGTGTCACCTTTCTTCCGGAGCTTACAGCCCGGGAGAGTCTGGCAGCAGGACGACTATCCAGGTTTGCAGTGAGAGGCGTTTCGATACGAATGTTGATTCAATTGGTCTATCGGAAAAGTATGTGGTGTACCCCAGCAATGACCGCCTTTATTGAGAAAATAGAAAATGCTCATAAAAATATGGAAGTATGATTGAATAATCATACTTCCAGTGAGATATTACTCATTCCCTCTGCCAATTGTCCGGCGCCAGTGCGATCACATCAGCAACATCGCAGTTCAGCGTTTCACAAATCTTGATAAGTGTCTGCATGGAGATATGCTCCCCCTTGCCCATGTTGGCAATATGGTTCGTTGTCAAATGTGCCTGGAGCCGCAAATCCTTCTTGCTCATGTTCTTGTCAATCAGTGTTTTCCACAGCGGCTTGTAGCTGATTTTCATGGCCATTTCTCACCTTTCCAGGCCAGAGCCAGCAGTAACGGCCCTGGCGCTATGGTCTATTAACCATTATATCGCCCTTATTGAGAAGACACAATGCACTGTTGCAATTCGACTCCAAAAACTACGGCATACACAACGCATTTTTTCTCTTTTAAGCCTACATCAATTTGGGTATCAAGTGCTTCATGCTTTGGCTTTTGCTGGCCGGGTTGTCCGCCCCGTAGCCTTCCAGCAGGTTCACGATACCCCACGCGCCTAGGCCGCAGCCGATAGCCATAACTAGTACATCAATGCATTAATTTTTAAGCAATATGGTTGTAGAAAAAAATCTCAATATATGGCATAATGAAAAGAAAACACAAGGAGATTATTCATATACCATTTGTTGCCGCCCCTGTTATGATACCGGATGCCATTCGCCCCATCTTCTCTAAATTTGCCAAAAGCAGGACCTTTCCAGCCCGTCAGGTACAGCGTGCGAAGATAATCCTTTTGGCCGCAGACGGTCTTGACAACATGCAGATATCGAACCAGGTAAGCCTTGGACAGGATTCTGTGAGCAAATGGCGGAGCCGCTTTATCAAGAAGCTCCCTCTTTTGCAGGAGGTTGCCGAAAAAGACCCTTCCAGTCTGGAAAAAGCCGTGTCCGCCTTCCTGAATGACAGCCCGCGCCCCGGACAGCCCATGCATTACACGGATGAGCAGATCATCAAGATCCTTGAAACTGCCTGCCGCAACCCGGAGGAATTGGGGTATGAAGAATATTTGTGCCAAATTCACTTAACGCAGCCCACTGCGCCGCGTTCATTTGGCCCAAATCTCCCACAAAGCGGAACGCACATCTGGCAGAAAGCATTTTTCAAACACGCTCTAGTAACTTCATCTTCTGAAGTAGGAATCATTTCAACAAAAGGTGAAAGCTTTTTACACATATTTTCTATTTCTTGGCGGTTCAAATCAAGTGCTAACAAATCCGAATAGTATAATTTATCCAATGCACATAATGCTATAAGTACACTTCGTTCCTTTGACAATAATTTTAACATTTTAGCAGGTGCAAATGGTATACTGAGATTTTGGTCTTTTCTTAATACATATAAATAATCGATATTAGTTTGGCCATACTTTCTTCTGGCAAGCCCAAATGAATCTTGTGCTTTTTCGCTCATAGAAAGTTCATCACCATAGAATTGATTCTTTAATTCCACAACATTACAATTTAACTTTGTTAGAAGGTAATTATCATTTGAATTTATAGCAATAACTAAATAATTATTGTTTTCCTTTAACGCAATGCTTAATTTTATTATCAATGCGTACACATCAGGTGAGATGGAATTACTATAAAACAGAAATAGGCTATTCTTTTGGGATGATAATACTAATTCAACCACTTCTTCATCGGCAAATGATTCGGAAGGAAAATAGAAAACATCTCTTTTCTTATAATATTCTGCCAAACTACACATTATATAAGTTTTGCCACTAAAGCGACGACCTTTTAACAGCACAAACGAAGATGCATTTAATTCACGTTGTATGTCACGCAATGCATTCCGAAAAATATGCAATGCTCCTAAAAAAAAACATTGGCTTCTGAGTTAAATATATTTGCATTTGAAACCAACTCTAAAGATTCTTTTTTTTCGGTTTTAATGATGATTTCCGGATTAATATGTTTATATATTTTTTCTTTATTTTCTGTTTGATATTCTTGATATGCCAATAAAAAATCTGTATAAAAGTTCTCATAGTTTTCAACAAGTATTATTTCATTTACATCATGCTTTTTTAAATTGCGTTGTTCTTGTGAAGGGGGAATTTTATTTCGCAATACAATTCTGTATGCATCTTTTTGGCTGCTTTTACTCTTATCATAAACAAATTGTAAATCTCTTTCTTCCTGCAAGCTACAGCCAAGAAATAGTAAATGCTTTTGTGCATAACCAGCAAGCAATGCTTTGTAAATATCTGTATTATCTTCACTTGTTATGGCTTGTAGATACTGGCTTTGACTAAAAACTATATTATCTTGTATTTTGTCTATATATTTGCTTTCATATTCTGCATCACCATGTAATTTATACAGTATTCTTTTAGATGTCTTTGGACGCCGAAATTTATGATAAGGTAATATAGGATTAAAATCCGAGTTTTTTCTATTCCATCATCTATATTAAGAGTATATGCATACGGCCAATTTATCTTTGTCAAAAAATCTATTTGGTGTTGAAACAAAACAACACCCGTATAAAAATCCTCAAAATATGTTGCACGTTCATCGCGAGATACATATTCAAAAAACAAATCTGAAATTTCAGAAAAATCCATTTCTGTAATATCACATTTCTGTAATGGACATGAGCCAGAATTTAATATCATGTCACACATACTTTCTGTAGCCCTTTTCCCATTAGGAACAATCCCATTTATAGATTGACATCCAGCGGTGAATCCTGCACCAAATACAGGAATGAGTTCTTTTCTTATTGCATATTTTACTAATTGCTTAATACCTTCTTCATATTCTATAATATCAATTGGATTTATCTTGTACTCTATTCTATTTTACAAAAAAACAGTTGTAGTATATTAGTATCCCTTTTTATAATAATCTAAAAAAAGTTGATTCTTTCAAATAGAACCGGAAAACCATTTTTAGTTTCCCGGTTCTATAACTCTGCTTATGCACTTCTATCAGCTTTAAGTTGCTTTACTTCTTCAAGAGAAAGTCCTGAAATATTAACGATTTCCTCTAAAGCATATTTGCCAGCTGCCAGCATACGAAGCGCAACCTCTTTCATTCCTTCTTTCAATGTCTGATTCCTCATATCTTCCATAGCCCGGCACATAATCTCGATTCCCTCCTTACTCTCCTTGAAAAATCTCACCCTGTCTGCCAGTGTCCCATAGTACATATCCGCTGCATCCGTACAGGAGAAGTCGTGCATTAACTTCCCGATTGGCGTATCGCTACGGTAAGCGCCATTTACATACAGTATGTGCGAACCGTCCTCAAATCTTTCCCCGGTTCCTAAAAAGCACCGTTCAATCGGATAGAGCGGTAGCCCTTTTCCCATTACGTCATTCTCTGTGATAAAGATTACCCACGTTTCCGGCAGCTTGTCGAAGTCCTCGCCTTTCTTCAAAAGGTTTGCGTCCATCATGCCGCTGTTGTACCTGGCTCTTTTTCTCCCGGCTCCTTTGTCGGAGCGCTGTACCTCCACGTTCAGTTTTGCCCCTGTGCTGTCTGTAGCCAGAATATCCAACCTCACTGAACGGTTCAGCAGGTTCTCCACAAATACCTGTGTACGAACGTCCAGCACCTTTAAATCCGGCTTTTCCAGAACAATCTGCAATACCAGTTCTATGCTTGCCGTATCTCCCTCAAAACACTTTGTGAGGAAATCATCATCAAGCAGGCGAAAGCCTCTTAGCCTCTGTAAATCTTCCTGATGTTTCTGGCCTATCTGTTCCGTCACTGTCAATTTTCCCACCTGCTTTCCCTTCTGTTTTTGTATCTCCATACTACCATATAATCCGAATATTTTCAATCACATCCAGACCGTCTACACTGAAGAAATTAAACAAACTATCCTTACCACGTCCACACCGTCCATACGGTACAAGCATAGAAAACATAAGGAAAAGACACGCTTTTTCACAAAAACCATCTTCCCTTTCCCACCCATTTCCTGTAGAATAGAGCTATCCTTATAGAAGAGCATTGCACTATGTGCTACAGCAATGCTGTCTATAACTACGTTATATGGAGATAATCCCAATGGAAAAGAGAAAACGGCGAAAACTAGACATGACACCTCCACAGCACAAGATACTTGGAGAAAGCTCAACCAACAGGTCACAAAAGCTCATAGCTCATACAAAATCTGTAATTGATGATATGGTAGAAAAAGGCATCCCTCTTACAGTGGAGAGGGTTTCCCTTAATGCAGGATGCTCCAAATCCTTTATTTACAAGAATCAGGAAATCAGAGACTACATAAATAACTCTAAGCAAAAGCCAACTATCGGCAAGAGAACATACACAGACTTAGAAGAAGCTAATAAACGCATTAAAGAGCTTGAGATAGAGAATATGATCTTGCGGATGAAAAACGTAGGTTTGTTTAAAATAGCCACAAATCTTTATACCAGAATGTCAAATCTTACAGAATTGAATATAAGAAACATGGAGCAGGAGATGGGAGAATATGACGAAAAGGAATAGTGAGGGAATTGTCAATCATCAAAAGCAAAGAAGCTATGATACTTATAACAGAGTTTACAAGGCTCTATACTCTATGATTTTGCATGATGAAAAAATCAATTTCTACACAGTAGCAAAACAAGCAGAAGTAAGCAGAGCCTATCTTTATAATCATGATGCCTTCGCTATGATGATTGAAACTTTTTCAGGCTTACAAAAAGAAAACGAATCTGAGGACTCTTTGTACGAAAAATTTCAACAAGCAGAAAAGAGATATGTTGAATTACAGCAAGAATATGAGAAGGTAAAAAATAAGTATGATGCTTGGTGTAAGGGGGTTGACGAGAGCTAAATAAATTAATTTTTTCCCAATACAAACTTGCTAAATTTAAGTAATCGATAAAAACAAGCCATAAGCAAATTGCCTATGGCTATTTTATATATTATAAAATCCATTCTTCAGTATCTAAATTGATAAAGTTTGATAATTTTATGCTTGACTTAAACGCTTCACCATATTCGCCTGATCTTGTTTGATTATCTAATTTAAAGGATATATTATAAAGCTTTCCTTTCTTAGTTCGTTGAATCATGTTATTTTCAAGGAAATATGTAAGAATCTTTTTATGTCTTTCAATATCATCACAATTCAAATAGAAACAACAAACTCCACTATCAGCACTTCCATGTGGATTTAATCCAAATGAGTCTGGATTAGTGTGTTTTGCTTCAGCTACGATACCCTGCTCAACTGCATTGGAACATAATTCATTAATGTGTTCTATATCATCACTACTTTTAAAAAAATACATCCATTTTCCAACTTTATCATAATCAAAAGATGCATCCTCAGATATGTAAAACACCCATGCAATATTCTCTTTAACTATCATATATATTTTCCCCTTTCATTATTTGTAATATAGCTATTGTCATAAAAAGCTACAAAAATATTATAACATAATTTTCCCACATAAGCCAGATTTCAGTTACATGGTTGTATTACTTCTAAACTTATTAAATACGAATAGCTTCTTTTTGCTATTCGTATTTAATAAGTACACTGGGGTTTGGGGGAGTAGCCACCATCAGAGAGTCATATATGCTTTTTAAAAAATTTGTTTCTAAAACAAAAAACAAACCATAAGATAACTTCTTATAGCTTGTTTTTATTACTACTATATTAGTCAATGTCTTACAAAGTTACATAGGGAACGTGCATGTCAAAAGCAAATTTAAATACTATAATAGTTAATTTTTTTCAGAAAAAACAGTTTTGGGGTGCAGCGCATTTAAATACTATGTTAGTCAATATATACCTTTTAATAATAACAAGTAATTCAATTTTTGACAAGACATTTTGCAAAAAATAATATAATATAGCAATTCCATTCTAAACTTCTTCTTATTCAAATCTGAATGAAGTTTTGGTACTATATACTTACTTTTAAAATTTGCTTATTTTTCTTATACATATATAGAGGGTATTTAATATATGTGTTTTGGTTAAATAGTATGTATAAAATGAATGAATTTCGGCAGGATTGATTTTAAATTCTTTTAACGAATGAACACTTGTAAAAGGAAATGAAATCAATTCTGCCGTATTTTCTTACTATTTTAATGAACTATTCCTCACTCTGAACCTGCATCATTCTTTCCATCCAGCCAGGTTTTGTTGTTATAAGATAATGTTTTTTATCTGGAATTTCTTCTGGATTCACTTTCCCATAAGCATAAATTAAAACTTGTACTATTTCAGAATCGACATCATATAAGTATTGTCGATAGTATGCATTTTCATCTTCACTTACTAAAGAACTTTGTAACTCCCATACCCAATCAAATAATAGTGATTTATTAGCTCCATTACCTGAAAAATATGATTCAAAATAATAGATTCTGTTTTTGATCTTTTTCACTTGTTTGGTCTGCTTTTCGTAAAGCTTTTCAAATATATGCTGTCTAATTGACTTATTTGCAAAAACAAAATCCAAACCACCATAAGCAGCAGTAAGTTCTTTTGTTCTAACTTCTTTAAAAGTGATATATGATTTCATCACATCATCTAACTCTTGGCTGTATTTTTCTATTTTCATTTTGCATTCCTTATCCAGATATTCTTCTTTCGATTCAGGAGTCGTAAAAAATTCTTTCATATCATCTTTTGTATGCTCCCAAAGATACTCTTTGAACTTTATTTGAGCATCATGCTTATCTTGAAGATAAAATGCATCATGTATTTCTTTTGCTTTGTCAGGGGCTTCTATATTTTTTAGCTGTTCTTGTAGATTTTTGTTTTGTTCTTCATGTCTTTCATTTCCATCTATTTCGCCAAGTAAATCACGAACTAATTCCTTGGGTTCATCTGGAAATATGTAATTTATTTTTGCAAATGCTCTTTGAAGTTCCTCAGATTCAAGATATATATTTTCAAGAGATTTTCTCCGCTCATAAAAGTAATCCCCTCTAGCAATCAAAAATGTAACAAATGCACTTGTGAAAATTCCACTTGAAATAGTTATTGCATATCCTTTCCAGATAGATAATAATTCTCTATTTGGATAGTTATCAAAAAAATAAAAATATCTATACATCCTAAACTGCAAAAATGTAAATACTGCCACTCCTAAGACTGTTAAGGCTGCTGAAATAATAACTGTTGATTTTTTACTCGTCAATCCATTTCACTCCTTTAAACTGCAATAGCTCCGCCGAAAAAACAGAGCCATATTTTAATATTTCCTCATAGGTATATTCGATTTCCAAATTCTTATATCATTCAAATTCTGTTTTTGCAACCAGTCTTCCATATCTGCATTTATGGAATCAAAATCTCCATAAGGATTTATAATAATATTCGTGATACTTTTTAAATCAAATGGCACATCAATATAAGGCTTGTCAATATTTCTTTGTTTATAACCTTGTGTATAACCATCTGGTAATCCATTATTATCAATAACTTCTTCTGGAACAATCAATACTGCCCTATATTCTTCTTCTGTTTTATACTTTTCGTGCTTCATAAAAACACGCATATTATTTATGGTACTAATCAGCACTTCCTGAACCATTTCTTCTCTACACTTTTTATCTGGAATTTCTGAAAATAATGTTGCAACATCTTCTAAAAGTGCTTCAATACATTGGCTCTTGTCTTCTTCTGTATACCAAATCCTTCCCCAAATAATTTTAACCTTCTCAGTAGTTTTCATATGGTCTTTTAATTCTGTAAAATTGATAGAAACACCCTCATCCCTCTGTGCATAATAATTCCACATGGAAAGCAAATCGCCATCCATTGAAAAAGAACAAGTATATACTCTACAAATTGGTTTTACGGCATCTATATCTCTGTTTTTATTTATTGGCGGATAGAAGGGATAGCGTTGAGAATAGCTTTTTATTTCATCAAGAACATCTTTATCCGTCAAAATATCATATAGCTCCTTATCCATGGAAGATTTTTTTCTTTCTACAGCTATTCTTAATATTCTAACTGCTTCTTCAAATTCTGTTGTATCATTCAGAAAACGAATATCACTAAATCTTAATCGCTTACTGTTTATAATGTCTTCTAATATATTTTTTCGACAGTAATGAAAAATATCATGTCCCCAGTTCGCTGCTCCATCTACTGAATAATAGTCTAAAGCTGATTTGTGTTTGTTTGAAAATGGTGTTAATAAATAACTCCGCTTCATAAGTACCAAGTATTTCGCATATATCTCGCCGCCACCCATTTTTTCTATATCCATCTTTTCCTCCAAATTGATAATTCTTATCTAAACTCTTCTTTCACATCTACATATTTACTAAGGTTCAATCCAATAGACATACAATTAGCAAAAGATTGTGGCACTCCTGCACATTCTAAAATTTGCCGCAAGGAGAGTTCACTATCAATGATTCTCCTTGCGTTTTTTATGCTTGTCAGACATACCATGTAACTTTTTTGCCCTGATGCCGAATTTGCATACGCATCATGCAGTTCTGTAAAAATTCTTTCCATAATTTTTCCTCTTCTCTATACAATCAATATAAGTTCTTATGATGATTTCTTGAATTAGAAACAATACCATCGCCATTGAGAACTTCTTTAACTTTTACAGTAAAGATGTTTCCACCTGCTGTATAATAGGTAGCAGTATTATCATCATGGACATCAATTCGATCAACACCATATTTTCCAACCTCAATTATTCCTTTATTGCTTTTTATCTTACGAACAAACATTTTAACTCCCTTTTTAATTTATTCAATATTTCTGATGATTTCCTGCTTTTCATAATAATCATCTATATACATTGTTAAGGCTCTTTCCATTGCAACTGTTTTAGGTTGTCCAGAATCTTCACAAAATTGATTGAGTCTATCAAATAATTCTTTTTCAATCCTAAGAGATACAGGAACATTATCTTTCTTTGGTCGTGCCATATTACTTACCACCTCCATAAAGCTCGTCTAAGAACTGGCTCAACTGTCCTTCTTTTGCTGGTTCAAGAGCATCTGCTTGTTTAAAATTATGCTCCATGTCAGAAACATCTTCATTGAATCCCAAAATGAAATTAGTGGCAATTTTATATATGATTTCTGTTGGTGCAAGACCATAAACTTGCTTTTTAAAAATATGTTTCAGCCTTTCTTTGTCATCTGGATACAATCTTTTCATTTCTTTACTTTGATATAGGCGTTTCACGATTTCAGCAATATATAAGCCAGACTTCATATATAAATCCATAAAAGTTTGGTCATCCTTATCAAAGCATCCAGGATTCTCCGCTTCTAACATATCTACCATTTTCTTTACAACCCATTTAGGTGTAAAAATCTGATTTGTTTTCTGTGGCGGGATATAATCAAAAATATCTTCCTTATTCATTTCCTCAAAATAATTTGCCAGTCTCGCTTTTAAGCGTAAAAATTCCTTCACTGAGTCATCAAAAACTACAGGGTCAAAAAGTTTTCCATCAAAATGTTTTTTCTCTCCTGTTTCTTGATCTGTATAATCACCACCATCACGAAGGAAGATAAAATCATCTAAAGAGATACTTGTAACTTCCTTAAATACGTTATCGGGAATGACTTTATCAAAATTTGCAAGTGTAACTGTTTCATCTCCATATGCCATAAGAAAAGAAGGAATTGTTCTTGAAAACCCACGAAGATGGTCTTTTACAGAATCCTCGATACCTTTTTTCTTTTGCTCTTTCTTTTGCGTCTCAACTGTTCTTACGACATCTTCACCTGCTGACTTAACAAAATCATCCGCCGCATCTGATAAATTTTTCTTTAAAGTTGTAAGGGCTTCATCCTGTTTTTTGTTATATTCTTGATTTACGGATTCAATTTCTTCTTTAGTTTTGCAAGTTTCAAGTCGTTCTTCTCGTTCTTTTTCAAGCTTATTTCCTGTAATAGTGTACTCGCCAAAAGCTTTATTTACCATACGATCCGAATCATTTTTCAACTTACGTTCAAGTCTATTTTTATCTGATTTGCGCAGGTCAGCTCCATATTCATGTTGTGCAGTTTCCATCACAACATTAACAGCTTCTTTATGAAAAATATTTTTTAGCTTATCAAGTGCATCTTCTTCTGGTTTTTCCTCTGATGTATGAATAGAATCAATAGTTTCTTTCAATTTGTTTGGAACATCTTCAAAAATCTTTTCTCCAAAAATTTCTGCCGATTTTCCTATTACTTGTTCATTTGGTATGGATACATTCCCATCTTTGTCTACCGACAGATCTTTTGCTGTGTTTTCTGTAATATCTACTCCTTTCTTCGGCTCTTGTACAGCAGTAAAATTCTGGATTATTTCTATAACTTCCATAGGCGCATGGAATACATTAGAAATATTCTGGAAAAGAAAATCGCTCATGAATCCACGTTTAACAACTTCTCTTGAACGAATTTTTCTGGGAATAGATAGTACCTTTTCTGCATCAAGCTCTATCATTTCTCCATTTTCATCTTCTCCGATAACAGGAAAGAAATTGAGAAGCGTTCTAACATTATCTTTTCTCTTGTCGGAATCCCCTCTTCCATCGGATGTTTCCGTTGATAAATCATTAGCAAATTCTTCAAAAATGGTAAGTGTTCTTGCAGGATCAAAGTCAAATACATAGGCATTTTCTTTGCGATAAAATTGTCCTGCCTTTGAAAAAGAGTAAGGATTTTGCGCACGAAAAGCCGCCTGCATATATAAGGCTGGACTTTTCACATTACTAAGCATAAGAACAGCAGTCCATTCTGGGATAGTAACGCCTGTTGTAAGCTGTCCTACAGATAAAGTAATTGTCTTTTCATTTTCTGCAATAGCTTTTTTCACTTTATCAAATGATTTCTTGGTTTCATCTTGGTCATCTATTTTTCCATCTCCTGCAGCAAGAACAATTTCATAATCCTTAAAGACCTCATGTTCTCTTAATTTCTTTGCAAGTGCTTTTGCGCTGTCAACACGATTCAACAACCAAAAAGTATGCTTTAATTCATTCCTTAATTCTTCTGTTGAAAATGGAAATTTTTCTTGTTTTGTTAATGCATCTAAAAACTTATCTACGGAGCTTTCATGCTCAAATTTTCCATTTGCTTTTGTTTTGAAAAATTCATTCAAATCAAAAGCATATTCTTCTGTTTCCCCTTGAATTTCTATTCCTTGCTCTAATTCCTCTTTTACAATTTCAGACATTTGATATGTAAAAAGATTAAGTTTCGGAAGATTACTATAAGGATTTTCCGCTTCTTTCTCCCAGCTTTCTTTTGCTTTTTGTTCATCTGCATAAGTCCAATTAAAGATAGCTTTCTCTGAAAATTTATCGTTCGCCAGTGCTTTAAAGGGAGTGCCTGATAAATGCAGAGTAAATTTACGCTTGATATGGTCAAAGGCCACATCTGTTTTGTATGTATCTACTCCTTCATGCGCTTCATCAATAATAAGGACATCCCATGTTTGTCCTCTTTTGGGATCATCACTAATTTCTACAAGTTTATCATGTTGACCGCCAAAATAAATAGAACCTTTTAAATCCTGTAAACTTACAAATTCTATGCAGCCTAATATATCATCTGACCTTGATGCAATCTTACTATATTCTTCTCTTGTTATTACATACTTTTTCCCTTTAAGCGAATCAGTAGAACTTACAAACAAGTATCCAGATTCTTTTCCTAAAAATCGCTCATAATCTGAATACCATGAATTTGCAATAGCAGGTCTGTTTGTAACTATCAAAATATTGTGAGCATCAATTCGTTTACAAAAATCATATACAGATAGAGTCTTTCCAAAACGAGGCTTTGCGTTCCATAAGAACTCACCTGCTTCATTACCTTTAAAATACTCTATTGTTTGCTCAACAGCCTTATTCTGTTCATCTCGTAAAACATATGAAATCACTTCACTGCTACTGCTATCTGGGATTCCTCTATTTTCTTTAAAATCCCTAAAATGCCCCTTTGATAATATCCCATTTATATGAAACCATTCATGCCCTTCTTCTCGTTCAATTCCTAATTTACTCAGATATGCATGAAAATCTGTGTCATGAAATACTTCCCCTGAGCCATCGTCAAAAATAGCTGTTCCTTGCCATTCTTTATTATATTTAAGACCAGCCGTATGTGTTTGCTGCTTGATTCTTTTATCTACATCCTGTTCTGTATAGCCAATTTTTACCCAGCCATCTCGCTTTGGAACTTCTGGAGTAGAATAAGCATAAATCATAGGAATAATTCGGCTGGTAGTTTGTATATTAATTCTGGACATTACTCCATCTCCTTTACATTAGTTTCTATAAAGTTCTTTTCTTTTTCATTCAATTCATATTTTTTATATAATTGTCTATTAATATTTGAAATAGGCTCATTCCAATTAATATCAGATTCTTCTGTGAAATTTTGAATTGGTATTTTAGACCAAACTACTTTTGATTGATTATTCTGAGTTGTTTTCATGATTCCTAACAAAGCTCTTGCGAACTTTGTTTTTAAATATTTACATAATGCAGTTGCTTCATATTGACTTGAAAATTCTCCCATACTGACAAATGTCTGTGTGTGTGCTGCTTCTGGCTCTAAAACAATAAAGTCACTTAAAGCTTCACCAAATGTACCTGTTCCGATTGCTCCTGCAACTAGCACCTTCCAAGTGTGTAAATTTCCAGGATCATTTAAATAATCTTTTTTACAATACAAACATTTACGTTCTCCATTCTTTCTTCCAACTACTTTAACGTAATTTTCTTTTTTATCTTCTATAAAAATTTCTGGATAGCGTTCAAATACGCTTGAGGCTACCGCTTTTGCATGTGCATGATCTGTTCTACCAATTAATTGTGGATTTTCGTTAAACATTTGATTCGTAAAACGATATGAATCTGGACTGTGTACTAAATCTCCGATATTTGTGCATAAGTGATGTTTTATTTTATTAAATATTTCTCTCATGTCCTCATTTTTAATAAATACACCTATAGGTTCATAACAAGCATTATTATTATAATAAGTAATAACAACTCCTCCTTTTATATCTACACCATTAAATATCTTTGAACTATCTTCAGAATAGAATAAAACCTTTATCTTATCGCTATCTAACATCTTCCTATTCCAAGCTTTAGGAGTTGCTCCTGCCTGATTCAAAAATCTTGCAGGAGTGATCAATTCTACAATCTCTCCTACAGAATAAGCACTATCCATAAACAAGTTATAAACAGGCTTTGCTTGATTATTATCTCCCAATGTATCTTCCTGATATGGTGGATTCCCAATTACATAATCAAATTTCATTTTTTATTTCTCCTTTCGTATTGATTCAAAAAGTATAGAATGTGGCGCTCTCCAATCGTATATTCTACACTTTGGTGAAATTGTTTCTGTTTTTTCTTCTTTCATATCTTCCATGCCATCTATAAAATCAAATAGAGAATATTGATATGTATCTTCTTCTGGAACACCCAACGGAACTGTTCCTGTTAAACCATCCATCTGCCATAAATTCCAAGCTATAATGTTTGCTATTTTCCTTAATTCAGAAGCAGTTGGTTCTCGATTCCACTTATAATTTAGATAATCTACAAATGTCATAAGAAGATTGATTCTTCCGATCAAAAGATTATCGCCTTGAAATTCATAACCATAAACACTTTGGTAAGCTCTAATAACCCAATCCATCCATTCTGTTTCGTCATCAGTATTTTCGTTTACTACTCTGAGTTTACGATCAAGTATCCCTATTCTATTTTCTATTGTTATAAGTTTACCTGTAGCGGCATCATATCTTGAAACAATAAAAGGTGCTTCTCCACAAGTAATTTCTAATCGCCTAGAATCTATATATTGTTTCCAAGTCTTGTTCTTAGGAAACATAATTTTTTCAGTTATTGCTTCCCATGATTTTTCTTTTTCAATATTAAATACATCTTTTCTGCCAAACCATTCTTCATCACAGTAATTATTCATCTGATTGCATATCCAAGATGGAGTAAATACCTCGGCACGATTTTTTGTACGTTCTTGTTGTTGTTCCATTGCCTTCATAATTCGAGGCTGTATCATAATGGAATTAAGTCCTGTTATTGCCTCCATAGTTATTTGTTTATCATCAGAATATTGAATGCCAAAACTTTCATAGCTTTTTGTTGCCCAAATAATATTTTTTTTAGTTGTTTTGTCTTTCAGTAAAATATTTAGAGTAGTTTGCACAGGAAAAGATTTTAGCTGAATTAGTTCTTCCAAATTATCTTTCCTTTCGTTTTGAATTAGGATAAGCAGTAATCTTAGCTATACCAGTGCTTTCCTTACCCTGCTATTATACTTTTTTAAACATCAAAAAGCAATACAAAACAAGCATATACATTAAAAACACATTCAAAATCTTGCTTATCTATAAATTACGTCATATAATAAATCCATAAATATCAGATTCTACCAAGTGTAGATTTGTTTTTAGGGACAGATCTGCACTTTTTCTGTGCATTTCTGTATGAGGAAAGATTATGGACAAATTCAAAGAAAGGAGTTTGTTCATAATGAAATTTGATGTAATAATAGGAAATCCACCTTACCAACTTCCAGATGGCGGTGCGCAAGCAAGTGCTGCTCCACTCTATAATATTTCATAGACGGAGCAAAATCTTTATCTCCCAAATATATAGACATGATTATTCCATCTAGGTGGATGACAGGCGGAAAAGGACTGGATAGCTTTAGGGATGAAATGATACATGATAATAGAATGCTTGTATTACATGATTACGCCAGCTCAAAAGAAATTTTTCCAGGGGTAGACATAAAAGGGGGTGTTTGTTTCTTTTTATGGGATTCTACTCATAATGATGTTTGCAAATGTTATAGGCATGATTTGAATGGTATTTATAGAACAAATAGGTATTTATGTGAAGAAGGAGATGATATTTTTATCAGAGAAGGCAGGCTTATTGATATAAAAAACAAAGTTCAGGCTTTAGGAGAACCCTCTGTAGCGGGCATAGTATCCGCTCGCAAACCATATGGTTTAGCAGCGGATACTATGCGTAATGCAACAAAATACAATCTCCCTGAATTTTCCGATACGCCCATTGAGAATGGATATAAAATATTAGGTTTAGGGGACAAGCAAAAAAGAACATGGAAATATATCCCTAAAGATTATCCACTACCTAAGACCGCTGGTATTGATAAGTATAAAATTTTTATTTCCGAAGCATATGGTTGTGGTAACATAGGAGAAGTACCAAGTACGCCAGTACTAGGTACGCCAGCAGAAATTTGTACTGAAACCTTTTTGCAAATTGGACCATTTGATACAAAAGAATTAGCAGAAAACTTTTTGACATATCTAAAAACCAAATTTTTCAGAGCCTTAGTCAGTATCAAAAAACAAACACAGCATACTACATCTAAAGTATACCAATATGTTCCTATGCAAAATTTTTCAAAGCCATGGAATGATAAAGAATTATATATAAAATATGGATTATCTCAAGAAGAAATAGATTTTATTGAATCATCAATCAAACCTATGGAGTAACAAATCGAAAGAAAAAAGAATTTATTTTTTGAAAACATATGCTTATTTTTGAACATATAGAGGGCGTAAATCAAGAGTTGGTTATATTGGGGAATTGCCACGCAATTTCACGATATAACCAACGACAGCTACGAGAAAGCACCGTTTGGAAAAGAAAGAGTATAGCTTGCAGGTAATAAAAACAAGTGCTTTTTGGGTTGAATACATGAATATAATAATAAGCAAAAAGAAATTACAAATTTTGTGTATAGAATTAAACTACTTACCACCGTGTTACCGTCCACACGGTAGAAATACCTGTTTTATGCGGATTTAGAGAGATGTCGTCCAGTTATTACCATAAACCTCCTGATTTTACAAGCCGGGAGCCAGCGCATTTCTGAATCCCGGCTTCTTGCCGTTATCATTTTTTCAAATCTGCTGTATCTCATTTTTCAGCATACGCTTGATTTTGTCGCTCATGGTTTCCTTGCTGGTCTTGCTGAAATGAATCCTCACAATGTAGGTAGTCCGGCCAATCTTCTTCACCAGTGCGGGAGCGTCCTTAGCCGGTGCTGTGGTGGTAGTGTCCTCTGTGATTTTCTCGCTGCCCATAAATCCTCCTTTTCATGCAATCAGTTTATGCTATCCTTTACTCACAATCTCCTTCGCCGCCGCTTTGGTCGCCCTGGCTCCTTCCTCCCGGAAGTTCTTACCGGAAAAGAGAACCGGCGCACACCGTTCCAGTATGCGGTCATAAATCCTTGCGTGGGCAAGGTCTGGCGGGTTCTTGATTTCTTCCAGTTTCAGGTTTGTCGTGACAATCAGCGGCTTCTTGCTCTTGTACCGGCTGTCAATGACGGTAAACATCTGCTCCATGGCATACTCGCTATTCCTTTCCACGCCTAAATCATCAATGACAAGCAGGCTGTAATCGTCCAGGCTGGCGATAAAGGCCGCCCTGTCCTCGGCAAACACGCCGGTCAGCCGGTTCAGGATAGAGGGGAAATTTGTCATCAGAACAGGCACGTCACGGTCAAGCAGGGCATTAGCGATACAGCCGGCAAAAAAGGATTTCCCGGTTCCCACGTCACCAAAGAGCAGAAGGCCGGTATTGTCCCGGTATGCCTCCTTCCAATGCTCCACATAGGCGTGGGCCTTCTCCATGACGGGATTCTGGCCGTTATCATTGGCGAAAGTGTAATCATAAAGGTATCTGTCCTGAAGCCCCTGCGCCTTCCGGCGTTTGATACGCTCCATGCGTTCCCTCTGTTCCTCCATGGCTTTTCGTTCCTCCTGCGCCTTCTGCTGGCAGGGGCATAGGCAGCGGGGCATGAGATAGCCGGAGCAGCCGAACCTCGGCACGACAGTCTGGCGGCTGCCACGGCATTTCTTACAGTGGATAAGCCCGTCAGCCGGTTCTATGTATTCGTCCCCGGCAAGTTCCATATCCCCGGCGGCCCGGTCAATGGCGGCCCGGACTTCTGCGGTAATCTCTATCATATGGTTTCTCCTTCCTCCACGCTGTAATCCCGGTTCCGGGCAGGCGGTTCCTCTTTCTTTTTGTCGGCGTTCACCCAGCGCCGGATTGTGGCGGCATAGTTTTTATATCCTTTTCCGCTGGATTCCATGTACTCGGACAGCCGCTCAATGTACTGTTCCCAGAGAGAGGGGAGTTCCGTCTGGAGTTCTGCCAGTTCTGCAGAAGATAGAAATACATTCCGGTATCTCCCATAAGCGTGTGTCCTATCCCCCTCTCTATTTTCTATATTCTTATCTCTAATCTCTTTATCTCTATACTCTAAGGATGGCAAAACAAAATTGTTTCTGTTGCATCAGGAGAATATGTGTGAAATACACCAGTTTACAACTTTTTGATTTTTGAAAAATAAAAATACAAACTCAGCCTCTTTGCGGTATAATTTAAGCGCTTAAACTAAAATCCACACGAAAAGAGATGAGTTTG
>CAJTGE010000017.1 GCA_910575795.1 Clostridiaceae bacterium
GTGTAAATGACTAAAAAGTTATCCCGAATATTTCTCAAAGAAATGCCGCTGTTACTGGCTTTCTTTGAGGTATTCGGGATAATCTGACTTTCGGTATAACCGTTTGTGCGCTCCCCTATACATGGCGCGAAAAAACGGAAGTCGCGCTTTTCCTTACGCTCCCTCCGTTTCCTTGGCCGCTTTCATCGCTTGGATTGTGGCTTCAACAATTTTTAGTTCTTTTTCGTCTAACGAGCCCAGCATCGCATCAATCCGTTTTCTGCACTCGCTCCCTTTGTTCTGGGACGGGTAAAAATATTGATCTACAGATATATCAAACATAGTCACCAGTTGATAAAAGGTATTGAGGCTGGGATGCTGGCCGTCATTCTCATTATACATAATTGTACGTGGTGAACGGTCAACAATATAGGCCAGTTGCTCCTGCGTCATGCCGCTGGCTTCCCGAGCCCGCTTAATGGCCCGTCCTATATCGTGGAAATCAAGTCGTCTTTTATCTTGTTTTATCTTCATAACATCACCTAATGTAATTTTACATTTCATGTGATATTATTTGAACGATTATTTATTTCATAATACCGACTGTTTAATTTCATGGTGGATAATATTTCTTTTTTTGAGCGGTATTGGATAAATTTTCTTACTCGCCAACTTCAGTCTTTAACATTCATCAAAATTTATTCAATCTCCCCTATTGACTTTAATTTTATTTATGGTATACTTAATTATGTTAAAACCGTTAAGAAAGGAGTCTTGAATTGGAGATTGACAAAATACCACAATGGATACTTGCGTTGGAGCCGGAGGACGCAACATTCCTAAAAAACTTTATTTTGAAATCGGGCTCGCTAAAAGAGATTGCACGATTATACGAAGTTTCTTATCCCACTGTCCGGCTTAGATTAGATAAACTCATTCAAAAAATTGAATTGAGTGACCAAAAGGAGGAAGAGCCGTTTTCAAGCTTTATCAAAGGCTTAGCTGTTGATGCAAAACTTGATTTAGAAACAGCAAAAATTATTATTGAAAAATACAAAAAAGAAAAGGAGAAATAACTATGTTTGACTTGATTATTGGTTTTATTGTTGCAGGGGTGCTGATGGTTGCTGAATATCTTCTGTGTACCAAATTGAAAAGTCCTCTTTGGGGAGGAATTATACCCTTACTTATTCTTGGGGGAACAGTCTTTGTCTTTGCTTCTGGTAAAGTACCAATGGAAACCAGATATTTATTCCCGTTTGTTGTGGTAAATACTTTGTTTTTAGGAAATTGGGGGACAGGCAGGGATAAATATAAAAAACTCCAGCAAACTGAACTGGAGAAGATGAAAGCAAAAGATATTTAGGCAAAGGAGTATTGTTTTGAGCGAACAATGGATATTATGTCCTGTTTGCGGCAATAAAACGAGATTAAAAATTCGGGAAGATACAGAATTAAAGAATTTTCCGCTGTTTTGTCCGAAGTGCAAACAGGAAGCACTTATCAATATACAAAAATTTAATATGTCTGTTATCAAAGAGCCAGACGCGCAGACGCAGAGCCGATAACGCAAGAGGTTTTATCCCCTTGTGATTATCGGCTTATTTTTATCTAATGTACGACAGTAGCCTGCCCCGCCCGACGGGGAAAGAAAAAAACCGTTGTTGGGCAGGTTGATTCTGTGCGCTCGTTCAATAACTCAGCGGCGGTTTTGAAATAATTTCAAGCCGCCGTTTTCTTTTTGAAAAATAAGAGTACGGAGGGTGTATTAAAGTTGCCCATTTTTAAGGACACGGCGGTATCCGGGAGGTATCGTTATGTCCTTATTTACTGTTCGACCCCCTAACCTGTTAAAAAAAGCCCACCGCCTAAATGGGAGCAGTACGGCTATGAATATGAAATATACCAGTACATAAATGAATATATAACTTCGTGCGTCTGTGCGACCTTGTGTCGCCCAGGCGCTTTTTTGTACTTTGGGACAAATAGTCCCAAGGTGCAGGGCGGCTCCCCCAGGTGTCGCTCCCCACCGCCCTCCATATCGTTTCCGGGCAACCCAACCACAAAAAACGATATGGAGGTACATACAATGACTATCATCAATTTGCGCGACTTTTACTACTGGTACACCCAGGATGAATATATGGAAGTTTCTGATGATGTGGCCGAGGCGCTCCGGGCCAGTGTCCGCTACGAGGCGGCCTATACCGAGCGGGCCCGCTACAACAAGGCATACTATTCCTTGGATGCGGATGACGGCATCGAATATTCCGCCTGCCTGCACGAGCTCACCCCGGACGAGGTTCTGGAGCTCAAGGAGCGGTTCTGCCGTCTGTGGAACGCGCTGAACAGCCTGCCGGAAACCCAAGGCCGGAGGGTGGATGCTCACTTTATCCTCGGCATGACCTACCGGGAGATTGCCAAAGCCGAGGGCGTGGATAAGAGCGCGGTGCGGCGCTCCGTTCTCAGCGGCATCGCACAGATGAAAAAATATTTGAGAAAAAATCCGTGATTGCCGTCTCCATTTGCTCCATTTTTCTGGTGGTATATGAGAGGAAGTTTTTTCTTCTCCACAACTGAATAGCGGGCGGCCCCGGGTGAACGCGGGGAGCCGGGCGGCGGGTGCGCTATGACTTCTCCCACGGGAGGACGAGCGACCAACACCACCGCCGCGAGTGGGGAACCTGCCAGCCCCACGGCCACGATCCGCGAGGGACAAGCTGGCCGCTTGCCGCTTGGGGCCGCCGCACAAAACAAGGGAACGCCGGGCCGCTACCTGCTGTCTTTTGACGGGCCAAACATACGGGCCCGGCGTTTCCTCTTTCAAACAAGTTTGAGACAATTTGTCCCGAGGTGGGGACAGGCCAAAGGGCAGCACTTTCGCGGTGCTGTCCTTTCGCGTTTCCCCACAACCCAAAACGCAAAAGGAGGTTTTACCGTGAGACTGACCGCACAAGAACTGGAACAAATGAAAAGCGTGAACATCGGCGCGGTGAGCGCGGATGCGCTGGCTGACGTGAGCGGTATGGCCTTTGACCGCACCCTCCCCCGGGAGGAGCGGCTGGCCCGGTTCGTAAAACGGGCCGTCAATCCCTACTGCTTTAGCGTGGGCGGCGTGGGCGTGAAAATCGAATTTGCCGAGGGCGGCCCCTCCCTGCAGGAGACGCTGACCGCCTTTCTTATCCGGCAAAAGAGTGGGCTGTAACTGCTGTTGCGGCCCGTTCCTACTTCGAGACAAAATGTCCCGAGGCATCGACATCCTTGTTGATTGCCCCGGGCAGAGGTATAATATAAGTGTAATGTGATAGGGAAGGAGGAACAATGGCACGAACAAAAAACAGAGGGTATCAGCAAACTTTGACCCCTACCTATACGGCCCGGCTCTGGAAAATGGGCGGCTACATCCGGCTTTCCCGAGAGGATTTACAGAAAATCAACCGGGGGCTTGACGATAGCAACAGCGTGAAAAACCAGCGCGACATTCTCAATGATTTTCACTTCAACCATGCGGAAGAATTTGAAAGCTACACCGAGTATGTGGATGACGGCCACACGGGAACCGATACGGAGCGCGAAAGTTTCCAGCGACTTTTAGGGGATGTGATGAGCGGGAAAATCAACTGCGTTGTGGTGAAAGACCTTTCCCGTTTCGCCCGGAATTACAGCGACGCTGGCAGTCTGATTGACAACCTTTTTGTGCAGATGGGCGTCCGCTTTATCAGCTTGGCCGAGGGCGTGGACAGCTACCTAAACCCGGATAGCGTGAACAGCATTATCGTTCCGATAACAAACGTGATGAACGACCAGTATTGTTATCAGACCTCAAAGAAAATCCGGCAGGTTTTCGATTACAAGCGGCGCAACGGCCAGTACATAGGCTCTTTTGCTCCCTACGGCTACATAAAAGACCCCAAAGACAAGCACCAGCTAATCGTTGACCCGGAGGCCGCTGAAACCGTCAAAAAGATATACGAGATGTGCCTGCAAGGTACGGCCAAACTTCAAATTGTGATGTATCTGAACGACCACGGCATACCCAGCCCCACGGCATACAGAAAGCTAAAGGGCCTGCCCTACTCCCCGGCTATATCGGACGCTCCCATGTGGGGGAACAAGATTATAACGGATATTCTCAGAAATCCTATTTACACCGGGGATTTAGTACAGGGCCGCCGCCGGGTGAAAAGCTACAAGGTACACCAGATTGAGGCTGTGCCGGAGGATGAATGGGTGCGCATCCCCGATACCCACGAGGCCATCATCACCCACGAAACCTTTGACCGGGTGCAGGAACTTCTGAAACGTGACACCCGGACGGCCCCTAAAAAGCGGGAGCTCCATTTATTCAGCGGCTTTCTGAGGTGCGCTGACTGCGGCAAGGCCGTGACCCGGAGCCAGAGCGGGAAGAATGTTTATTATTCCTGCTCCACTTACAAGAAACGCTCCCGTACAGCCTGCACCATGCACTCTATCAAGCACAAACGTCTGGAGGCCGCCGTTCTGTTCGCTATTCAGTATCAAGTGAGCACCGCCGTTTCCTATTCGGAAATAGTAGCCCATATCAATGCGGCTCCACTGAAAAAAAGTCAATCCCACCGCCTTAACGACCAGATAGCCGCAAAGGAAAAGGAATTGACGAAAATTACCCGCTATAAGCAGTCACTGTATCAAGACTGGAAAGACGGGGAAATCACCCAGCAGGAATACCGGGAAATGAAAGCCGATTATGAACGGCAGGCCGCTGGGCTCTCGGATTTGCTGGCCCGGCTGACGGCTGAACGGAAAGAGCTCTCAAACGGCGTTGACCAGCAGCATCCCGCGCTGGTAGCCTTTGCGAAATATCAGAACATCGAAAAGCTGACCCGCGAAATTCTGATTGAGCTGGTAGACCATATCAAGGTTTACGAAAACGGCAATATCAGTGTTCACTTTAAGTTTGCGGACGAGTTCCGCCGGATTGCCGAGTATATTGAAATCAACACCACTGACACCGCCGAGGCGGGCTGACCCCCGCCAAAGCATAAAATCCTTTTGACAGTGTGTTTTCCTAATAAAACGCAATCTTATGCTTGCTACGTTACCGTTTCTACGTCTATAAGGCGTTTCCGCCACAAAAAAATGCCCGCCAAATGCGGGCTGGAAGCGATAAAAGCACAAAAAATAGAGAACGCTTTTCACGTCCTCTACTCTTTGATTTTGATAGCTCCGTCAATGGCTCCCTCGATAATCGGCAAATACGGTTCGGGACACAGCTTTAATTTGTGGCCGACCCTCTGGCGCTGTTCGCTGCCCTCTGGCTCTGCTTCCGGGTGGAAGTAGCGTTCTATGGGGAGCTTGCATATCCTCGCCAGCTCATAAAGTACCGGGACGCTGGGAAGATCGCCGCTGTTTTCTATATTTGCAAGATACCGGGGATCAATACTGACTTGTTCAGCCAATGCCCTGCGGGACAATCCCAATGCTTTCCGCGCTTCTTTGATGTCCGCTCCAAGCGTTTCAAAACCGGGATATTCTGTTCCTTTCGCCATATCATTTTTCCCCTTTACATTGTATAGTTCATACTATGCGCGGGGAATGACGTAATATGCACTTTTATTACAGTTTATAATTCCTGTTGTTGTGTCAACTCAAATGATAAATTCCTCCCGCTGGATCACCGTCTGATTTTCCTTTATAAGCGTTTGAATAATCTGCAAACCGTTTTCCAGATCGGCCATTGTCCGGGGGGAGCAGGTAGCCAGCCGGATCGCGGCGAATTGGGCGGTATTCCCCACCGCAAAACGGTCTGAACACAATACCTTTACGCCGTGATTTTTTGCCTGCACTTCAAAGTTGTAGCCGTTGCAGCCTGCGGGGAGCGGAAGCCACCTAAAGAAGCTGTACGGATTCGTTGGCGGCTGTTCTGGAAAGTATCTGGTATACAGGCGGCCCCGTTCCTCTGACAGCATACACTTCTTGTCGATGATCTCCCGCGCGGCCCCGCCTGCAATCAGCTCACTTGCAATCTCCGCGTTGAGCAGCGGGATTTTCAGGTTAATGTTATTGGCCGTATTCAAAAAGGTTTTCTGGAAGCGGTGCGGAAACACCAGATAAGCGATCCGCAGCCCGGCAGACAGGGATTTTGAAATTCCGTGCAGGTAAATGGTGTGCGCGGGGATCATGGTTGCCATCGGCGGGATTTTATCGTCCGCGATAAAGCCGTAGGTATCATCTTCAATCAGAACCATGTCCTGACTGCTGATAATCTGGCTGATTGCTTTCCGGCGCTCTGACGGCATGGTGATCCCCGTGGGATTTGTGCAGGAGGGCATTAAATAAATCCCCTTTATTTCATGCAGCTTCCTCTGCTTTTCCAGCGCGTCCGGCAGCATACCCTGTCCGTCGGCCTCTATCGGTATCAACTGGATATTAAGCTGCTTTGCAAGAGTGATGAAATTGGAATAAGTATAGGTATCAGTGGCAATCTTATCTCCGGCCCGAAACAGGGAAAGAAGCGCAATCGCCAGCGCGTTTTGTGTACCGGACGTTAAAATAATATCCTCCATAGCGGCGTTGATCTGGAACTCGGCAAGCCATTTCTGCGCGACCTGTTTATGGTGGGCTGTCCCCAAGGTAAAGCTGAACTCAAATAGCTTTTCCGACTTCGGGCCTTGCAGGATTGCCCGTGCGGTATCGGCCACAATGGAATTGAACTGATAGTAGGGCTTGATGGGGCCAAGGTCTATGTACTCCGCTTCCTCCTGCGTGTCTGGATTCGGCAGGGCCGCATTGGGGGAAACATACGTTCCGCTTCCCACCGCCGCATAGATTAAGCCTTTTGTTTCGCACAGCTTAAAGGCGCGGGTGATGGTACTTAAATTCACGTCCAGAAAGTCCGCTAATTCCCGCTGCGGCGGCAGCTTTGTTTTGGGCGGAAGCCTCCCGCTTAAAATGTCCTGTTCCAAAAGCTCTGAAAGGGATATATACATCGGGAATTTTAACAGGGCCTTGCTCGGCTTCCATGTAAGCGGATAATCTTCAAACGAGTTTACAGGCATAGCGCACCTCCTTAAAAACATTGTCTTGCATACAATTCTACTATTGAAACCGTACAAAGTCAATGCTACTGTTATAATTGTTATGATTATATGCAGCGCAAGGAGGTAAGAACATGGAACAAGTAATCAGGGAGCAGCTTCTTCACATGTTGGAGAACAATAGTAAACTGACAGAACATGAAATTGCAATTATGCTGGGGATTTCGGAAGAAGAAGTCCAAAGGGAAATAGCCGGTCTGGAAAAAGCGCATGTGATCTGTGGCTACCATACATTGATTGACTGGAACAAAGTCAATGATGATGATGTGACCGCTTTGGTAGAGCTGCGTGTTACGCCGCAGGGCGGCGAGGGCTATCAAAAGCTGGCAGAGAAAATCAATGCCTATCCGCAGGTAGTGACGCTGTACTTAATGTCCGGGGCTTACGATTTTCTTGTCATGGTAAAGGGGAAAACACTGAAAGAAATATCCCTTTTCGTGTCGGGAAAGCTGGCCTCCATTGAGGAAGTCCAGAGTACCACTACCCATTTCACGCTGACAAAATATAAGGAGCTGGGCGTGAGCTTTGAGGCAAAGCAGGCGGACGAAAGAATGGTGGTGACGCCATGAGGGAAAAGCTGTCACAAAAAGTATTGAACCTAAAATCTTCCGGCATACGGGCCTTTTTTGATATGGCGAACGAAATTCCCGACGTGATTTCCCTCGGCGTCGGGGAACCGGATTTTGATACCCCGTGGCATATCCGGGAGGCAGGCATACAGGCGTTGCAGTCCGGCAAAACCTTTTATACGTCCAATGCGGGGCTGCAAGAACTTCGGGCTGCAATCAGCAGCTACACCAAACGGAAAACCGGGCTTACTTACAATCCTGAAAACCAGATCATTGTCACGGTTGGCGGCAGCGAGGCCATTGACCTTGCGCTGCGGGCGCTGCTTAATGCAGGGGACGAAGTGATCTATCTGGAACCGGGCTTTGTTTCCTATTACCCCTGTATTAAGCTGGCTGACGGCGTTCCCGTCCCAATCCGCTTGACAGAGGAAAACCGGTTCCGTCTGAAGCCGGAGCAGTTGGAGGCGGCGGTTACACCCAAAAGCAAGGTGCTGATCCTGTCATACCCCAACAATCCGACCGGGGCCGTGATGGAAAAGGAGGATTTGGAAGCCCTGTTACCTGTCATTCAGAAACACGATTTGATTGTTATATCCGATGAAATATACGGGGAGCTTACCTATGGCGTGAAGCATTGTAGTATCGCCGGATTGCCCGGCATGGAACAACGAACCATAATTATCAACGGTTTTTCCAAGAGCTTTGCCATGACCGGCTGGCGGCTGGGGTACGCGCTGGGAAACCATGAGATTATCGAACAGATGGTAAAAATCCATCAGTTTGCGGTAATGTGTGCACCTACCATCAGCCAGTATGCGGCCATCGAAGCGATGGAACAGGGGGACGGGGATATAGAAGCCATGCGTGAATCCTACGACCAGAGAAGAAAATTCCTCTACCATGAGCTGCAAAGGCTGGGCCTGCCCTGTTTTGAACCGCAGGGAGCATTTTATATGTTCCCCAATATCCGGGAGTTTGGTTTATCCAGCGGCGAATTTGCGTTGAAGCTGCTGAAAGAGGAAAAGGTGGCGGTTGTCCCCGGCGATTCCTTTGGTGAGTGTGGGGAGGGCTTTGTACGGATTTCCTATGCGGCTTCCCTGCAAAACCTGAAAGAAGCCGTCAACCGGATTTTCCGGTTCCTGTCCCGGTACCGGACTTAGAAAGGGGCTGCTTATGAAAACGTGGGAAAAGAATATCCGCCAAGTGCTTCCCTACATACCGGGCGAACAGCCCAAACAGGCGGACATCATCAAACTGAATACGAATGAGAATCCCTACCCGCCCTCTCCCCGTGTGGCCGAAACACTGGAACAATTCCAGACAGGGGAACTCCGGCTATATCCCGACCCGGATTCTAATATTCTGGTGGAGGCCCTTGCGGATTTCTACCAGATTGACCGTAGCCGGATATTTGTAGGTGTCGGCTCTGACGATGTGCTGGCCGTATCATTTCTGACCTTTTTTAATTCCGGGAAACCTGTGCTGTTCCCGGATATTACCTATTCCTTTTATGACGTGTGGGCGCGGCTGTTTCAGATACCGTTTGAGCAGATTCCCTTAGACGGTGAATTTCAGATCAGGAAAAGTGATTATTTCCGGGAGAACGGAGGCGTAGTCTTTCCTAACCCCA
This sequence comes from Clostridiaceae bacterium, assembly GCA_910575795.1. GTDB lineage: Bacteria > Bacillota > Clostridia > Lachnospirales > Lachnospiraceae > Otoolea > Otoolea muris. Next base: position 9,255 of record CAJTGE010000017.1, read on the forward strand.
ACGCCCCCACAGGGATATTGATGGGCTTACCGGAGATAGAGGATATTATCAGCCACAATCAGGACGTGGTGGTGATCGTGGACGAGGCTTATATTGATTTCGGCGGCATATCCGCGTTCCCACTGCTGGATAAATACGATAACCTGCTGATTATCCAGACCGTTTCAAAATCCCGCGCCCTTGCCGGCCTGCGTGTCGGCTATGCGTTTGGAAGCCCGCAGCTTATCAGCTACTTAAACGCTGTCAGGAACTCCTTTAACTCTTATACCATGAACCGCCTGACGCAAACACTGGGCGCGGCGGCAGTCCGGGACAGGGAATACTTTGAGCGAACAAACGCCCTGATTATCGCAACCAGAGAGCGTATAAAGCGGGAATTGAAGCAGTTAGGCTTTTCCTTTCAGGATTCCAAAAGCAATTTTCTGTTCGTTACGCACCCGTCTGTAAAGGCCGGTGTGATTTACGAAAGCCTGCGGGCCGCTGGGATTTATGTGCGCCATTTTTCCAAGCCGGAGCGCATTTCCGATTACCTCCGTATTGCGGTGGGAACGGATCAGGAAATGGACTGTCTGCTGATAAAGCTAAAAGAGATATTACAACAACATGGTGACTTGCACGGAAACACAGGAGAATGTCAATGAAAGATTTAACACAGGGAAGCGAGCTGAAAACGATCTTTTACTTTTCCCTGCCGATTCTGGTAGGAAACTTATTTCAGCAGCTTTATAACGTGGCCGACAGCGTGATTGTCGGAAACTTTTTGGGGAAAGAAAGCCTTGCGGCGGTGGGATTCAGCTATCAGATCAATTTCCTGCTGATTGCGCTGTCCACGGGGATTTCTCTGGGCGCAAGCGTCCTGACCTCCCGTTACTTTGGAGCCAGAGATATGCGGCAGGTGAAAAAGGTGGTTGATACCGGCTTTCTGTTTTCAGCGGTTCTTTCCCTTGTCATAGCGGCAGCCGGTGCCTGCTTTTCCTATCAGATTTTAGTGCTGTTCCGGGTGCCTGAAAATCTGCTGACGATAGCAGATACTTACTTGAAGATTATATTTATCGGTGTGATCCCCACATTCGCATACAATTTCCTGACGAATATCCTTAGAGGCGTCGGGGATTCCAAGACACCGACTTATATTCTGATTGCGGCAACGCTTATCAATATCGTGCTGGATATTTTCTTCATTACCGCCCTGAAATGGGGTGTGGCCGGGGCTGCGGTTGCGACCGTGACCGCGCAGGCTTTTTCATTCATTACCTGTATGCTTTACATGCGGCGGCGTTACCCCGACCTGTTTATCCGACTTTGGGATTTACAGCTTGACCGCCACGAGTTGAAGAAAAGTCTGGTGATCGGAACGCCCGCCATGCTGCAACAGGTATTTGTAAGCGTTGGTTTTATGTCCATACAGTTTCTAATCAATGGCTTTGGAACCGATTGTATGGCTGCGTATGCTGCGGCCTCCAAGGTGGATTCCTTTGCGGAAATGCCCGCCCTGAATTTGGGGCAGGCCATGACGAACTTTACCGCGCAGAACTACGGGGCCGGGAAAATTGACCGGGTAATCAGGGGCGGCAAATCGGCGCTGGCTATGGGGGTGGGTATCTCAATCCTCATATCCATTGTCATATGCCTGTTCCCGTCCCTCTTTATTTCCCTGTTCAACCGTGATCCCGGCGTTGTCCAGATCGGGAACGGCTACCTGCGGACGGTATCGGTATTCTATCTGATTTTTGCAGCTATGCAGATTTTGAACGGTCTGCTGCTGGGATATGGGAAAGCACTGGTTCCCATGATTGCGTCAATCGGTTCCCTCTGTCTTTTACAGGTTCCCACGGCAATCCTGCTGTCTGGAACCGAATTGGCTTATCGCGGTATCTGGATTGCCGCACCCGTGGGCTGGCTGGGTGGTCTGCTGATCCGCTTCCTGTATTTCCGGCATATTGCAAGGAAACAGGCAGCTCTAAAGGAGGCATAAATTTTACACACAAGGAGGTTCCAAGATGGAAAAGAAAATCACACTGAAACAAATTGCTATGGTTGGCGTTATGGCTGCGGCGGTCTATGTGGCTTCCGCGTTTCTGCAAATACCAATCCCCACGGCCATAGACAACACCCGCCTGCACATGGGAAATGTTATGTGCCTGCTTTCCGGCCTGCTCTTAGGGCCGGTACAGGGTGGGCTTGCGGCGGGGATCGGCTCCATGTTCTTTGACCTGACGAATCCGGCCTACATCACGTCCGCGCCGTTCACCTTTGTTTTTAAGTTTCTTATGGCGTGGATTTGCGGCATGTTCGCATTTCACAAAAATTCCGGGATAAGCTCACACAAGCGGTATATTATCGGTTCGGCATTGGGCGCATTTGCCTATGTGCTTCTTTATCTTTCAAAGAGCTACATCGAACACCGCTTCGTTTTGGGCCTGCCGTTGGAGGTCGTTATGATTACCCTGTCACAGAAAGCCGTTGTGTCCAGCGTCAACGCCGTTGTATCTATTATCGTGGCTGTTCCGCTGGGGATCGCCCTGCGGCCTGCCGTAAGAAGATATTTGCAGTAAGCCTATGGAACTGGATATGACTTCGGGGAAGCCCCTGAACACATTGTTAAAATTCTCCCTGCCGCTGCTGGCGGGGAGCGTGATACAAAACCTTTATAACATCTTCGACACGGCCATTGTGGGGCATGTGCTGGGTAAATATGCGCTGGCGGCTGTGGGTAACTCCTATGTGCCGACGCTTATCATCAACAGCATTGTTTTAGGGATTGCTTCCGGCATATCTATCCTTGTGGCGCAGCTATACGGCTCCAAGGATAAAGGACAGATTTGTAAATGTTATGGTTCCGTGCAGACGTTGATAGTAGCCGTGGGCTTCGGGCTGGCTGTGCTGTTCTTTGCTCTTGCCGGGTGGATTTTTAAGGCTATGCAGATACCGGAGGAAATCACAAGCCCTGCGGCCCTTTATCTTCGGATTGTAGCGGCTGGGATTCCGTTTTTGGCAATCTACAACTTTTATTCTGCGCTGATTAAGGCAAAAGGGGATTCCCGAACACCGATTAGGTGTATCTGCCTGTCCTGTGTCCTCAATATTCTGTTGGACTACTTATTTGTGGCCTGTTTTGGCTGGGGGATTGCCGGGGCTGCGTCCGCCACGGTTCTTTCACAAGCTCTGGCGGCTGTATTGGTTGGCCTGCACTTATACCGGCAGGAACACCCGGTAATAAGGACAGCCCCAAGTGCCGGGCTGATTGTCCCGATCTTGCAGCTTAGTATCACGGGGATTGTCCAGAACGGGGCTTCCGCCATCAGCATGTTTTTCATACAGGGCATTATCAATACCTTTGGTGTAAATGAAATATCGGCCTATACATCGGCCTATAAAATTGAAAGTATCTTAACAATCCCCGCCGTCAATTTAGGCGTGGCGTTAAGTGTCTATATCGGACAGAATGTAGGGGCCGGGGAATATGACCGCACCCGACAGGGCCTAAAAGACAGCTTCAAGATCGCGGCGGTGTTTACCACACTTGCTATGGCAATCCTGTGGTTTGCTTCGCCGCTGCTCATGGTTCTGGTGGTGGGAAAGGAAATGGCAGTCATACCGATAGGGGTTCAATATCTGCGTATTATTTCCGTGACGTTCCCCCTGTGCGTAAGCCTCTATCTGTTGACAAACTTCCTGCGTGGAGCCGGTGAGATTGCCTATCCACTGTTCAATACGCTGCTGGAACTCTGTTTCCGCACGTTCTCGGCTTTTGTGCTGGCGCATTACTTTGGTTTTGTCGGTGTTCTGCTGTGCAGGCCGTTGAGCTTTGTTGTGAGTACCATTAGCCTATCCTGTCGGCTATTGTCCGGCAAGTGGAAAGATAAGATAAATCATTCTGTGTAATAGCTGCCGCATGATGACAGATAAAAATTCTAATCAATGGTTTTGGAACCGACTGTATGGCTGCGTATGCTGCTGCCTCCAAGGTGGATTCCTTTGCGGAAATGCCCGCTCTGAATTTGGGGCAGGCCATGACGAACTTTACCGCAATTTTTTGCTATGGTTGGCGTTATGGCTGCGGCAGTCTATGTGGCTTCCGCGTTTCTGCAAATACCAATCCCTACGGTCATAGATAACATGCGCCTACATATGGGAAATGTGATATGCTTGCTTTCCGGCCTGCTCTTAGGGCCGGTACAGGGCGTGCTTGTAGGAGAGTAGTATCCATAAACAGGAGGTATATAATGGTTATTAGTCCAAGTGAATATATTAAAAAATGCCTAAAAATTGATTTTGATAACAGCGTTGAAAATATTATTGATACAGGTGCCTCAATTATAATATTTGAAAAAGGTACTATGCCGATTGAAATGGGCGAAATGATAAATTGTTTCTATTTTATTATCTACGGACTTGTCAGAGGCTATTATATTGATGATGATGGAAATGAGGTTACAAAATGTTTTGTTTATGAAAATGGTTTTTTTGGTTCGGAATGTTATCGTACCAAAGACACTTCGACTTTTTTTGTGGATTGTTTGGAAGAATGTAAATGTATTAAACTTCCCTATTTTCTAATACAGAAAATCATGTCAATAGATCAACGCGTAAATCAACTCATTCATAGTATGTACTTAAACGAAATCGGAAAGTTGGAGGATAGAACAAGAAAACTTTTACTGCTTACTGCCGAAGAGCGCTATATATTTTTTTGCAGGGAATATCCAAACTTGCAGAGGCGGTTACAGCTAAAATATATAGCGTCCTATATTGGTATTAAGGCTGCTTCTATGAGCAGAATTAGAAAAAAGTTGAAAAACCAGATATGAATTAACATAGGTGAATTACAGCCGCTTTTTGGAGAAGTATAATCATTCTCAAAAGGAGGTGTTCAGCTTGAAATTTGCATTAATCACCGGCGCAACAAGTGGTATCGGATTTGAACTGGCAAAATTGTTTGCACAGAATGGTTATGGGCTTGTTTTAGTATCTTCTAACCAAAACCATTTAGATAATGTAAAAAATTCTTTAGAAACCAGCTATTCCATTCCAATTTATATCTTTGAACAAGACTTGACCAAAATCGATGCAGCGGAACAATTATATCACCAGATAAGAAAGGAAAAAATTTCTATTGCTGTATTGATTAACAATGCAGGATTTGGTTTAGTGGGAGCAACAGACGAAATTGATCTTCGACAAGATGAACAGATGATAACTGTAAATGTAACGAACCTTGTTTTGTTGTGCAAGTTATTTCTACCGGATATGTATAAACAAAGGACAGGTAAAATCCTTAATGTTGCTTCAACAGGTGCCTTTCAGCCCGGCCCATATACTTCAACATACTTTGCAAGCAAAGCATTTGTTTTGAACTATACAAGGGCTATCCGATATGAAGCAAAATCCAAGGGTGTTGTAATTTCCACTTTATGCCCCGGAGCTACCAAAACGAATTTCTTTAATAGAGAGGGGACTATTACTCCGCACACTGCTATGTCAGCGGAAAAAGTTGCTCAAATTGCTTTTCGCGGCCTACAAAAGAATAAAGAAATTATCATTCCGGGACTAAAAAACCGATTACTTCAACTTTTTCCGGTGAAAGTAAAAATGATTAGTGTTGCAAAAATGAAACAAAATAAATAAACGACTGCCGCACGACGGCAAGAGAAAAAAAGCCGTCGTATAGCAGCCACTTCCCTGTGCTTTTTATCATATACGGCGGCTTTGAGAAATCGGAGCCGTCATTTTTTTCTGTCTGCGCTTTTCGATTCATAGCAGGCAATAGTAGGCGGCTTATGAGAGGACGCCGCCATGCTTATTTATCTTCGCCCTAATTCACTCAATAACCACTTAAAAAAAGCCTTACCCCGCCACGGGATAAGCTCGCATATGAGTATGAACTATATCGTGTAATTTCATATCGTTTCGCTTCTTTCTTCGCCCGGCTGGTCTGCCACCAGCCGGGCGTTTTTTGTCGTTTTCTGCGGTCTGCTTCACCGCTTAATAAATATTTTGAGAAATTTTCAAATAGGAGGCGATTAGCGGGCAGGCGGCGGAAAACCGTTCGCTTTGTTGGCGGAAAGGGAGAGAACCACCTATACCCCCATAGAAAGGGGGTGAGAAGATGGAAGCTATCCCCCGTGACTATGGCGAACGGTGCCAGTTTGACCGCTACTGTAAGCTGGTGCTGTACCATGAGGCCCTTGACTACCTGCGGGAAATGCAGCGCCGCCGCGACCGTGAAACGTCGTTCGACGCTCTACCGCAGGCAGAAATGGACAAGCTCTGCACGGAAGATCATTACCCCAGTGACAGCTATATTTTTAGCTCTCATGGGTACGACTTATTGATCGACAATGAGCTTGTGGCCGACGCATTTTCCAGTCTGTCCAAAGACGCGCAAAGTATCTTGATCCTGCGCTGCGTTCTGGATATGACCGATCAGGAAATAGCCGACCTTATGGGAATGAGCCGCAGCGCCGTCCAACGGCGCAGGGCGAAAACGCTGAAAGAGCTTCGGACAAAACTATTGGCAATCATGCCGGAGGGAGGTTGAACCGTATGAAGCAGCCCAATTACAAAGGCAGGGAGCTTTTGCCTTATTCGGTGATTGAAGCGGCCCGCGCTGGGGAAGCTGACGCCGTGGATCGCGTGCTGCGGTACTACGATGGCTACATAAACAAACTGTGTACCCGCAAGCTCTACGACGAATACGGCCAGCCTCATGTCCGCGTGGACGAGTTTATGAAACACCGTCTGCAAATTAAGCTCATTCATTCCATCGTCATCACTACCTGATGACACGGCCCCCGGCCAGAGGAAACGGCCTTACCCTTTCCACGTTTCCCTGATCCCCGGAGGCCGCAGGGCTGCACTTTGATAAAGAAAGCGACGCAAGACAACGGCGGCGCAGCATAGGGCAAACGGACACATTCCGTCTGTACCGAGCCGGGCGGCGGGTGCGCCATGATACTTTCCCCTACGGAGAAAGCGGAGCGACCAACACCATGCCGTAATGCAAGCGTGGCAGCTTGCGGGCGATAACATGCAGGCGGGACAATGATACTCCCTTGTCGTCGCAGTCCGAGCGTTAAAAGCGTCGCAGGCAACGAGCAGGGCCGCATGAGAACCATGCGGGGGTGAGATTCCCGTGGAGCTGTGCCAGCAGCCGTCCGTTATTATGCCCCTTTTGTAACTGGAAACCATTTTTCTACTTCGTGAAAGGGGGCAACATGATGGAAACAACTGATGTGCCTATCTGGGAAAAATACACGCTTACCATTGAGGAAGCGTCTAAATATTTCCGTATCGGGGAGAACAAATTGCGTAAGCTGGCGGAGGAAAACACCAAGTCCGGCTGGGTGATTTTCAACGGTAATCGGATTCAGATCAAGCGGAAACAGTTTGAAAAAATAATTGATACTTTGGACGTAATATGATGTAATTTGTCCTTGAATATGCTATAATAGGTGTAGGCATATCAAGGCTCTTTCCGACAGGGAAAGGAGCATGACGCACTATGTCAGAGAAAAGACGGGACAGCAAAAATAGATTATTGCAGTCCGGAGAGAGCCGGAGAAAAGACGGAAGATATGCTTACAAATATACAGATACCTTTGGTAAACCGAAGTTCCTTTATTCGTGGAAATTGACGCCTACGGACAAGATTCCGGCAGGAAAACGCGACGATATATCGTTGAGGGAAAAGGAAGCAATTTTACTGAAAGACCTTAACGACGGGATCGACCCCATAGGAAAGAAAATGACCGTCTGCCAGCTTTATGCAAAGCAGATCAGGCAGAGGGGAAACGTCAGGCACAACACCGAAAATGGACGTGCGCGGTTGATGAAGATTCTCGAACAGGATAAGCTCGGTTCTTGCAGCATTGAGAGTGTGAAGCTGTCAGACGCGAAAGAATGGGCGCTTAGAATGAAAGAGAAAGGCTATTCCTTTAAGACCATCAGCAACGACAAGCGTTCCTTGAAAGCGGCGTTTTATACCGCCATACAGGACGATTGTATCAGGAAAAATCCTTTTGACTTCAAGCTGAATACCGTCCTGAAAGACAATACGGAACCAAAGGTGCCTCTCACACCAGCACAGGAAGAAAGTTTCCTGTCCTTTGCCCAAGGTGACAAGGTTTATCAGAAGTATTATGATGAACTCATTATCCTATTGGGGACAGGGCTTCGTATTTCTGAATTATGCGGATTGACTGATACCGACATTGACTTTAATAACCGGATCATCAACGTAGACCACCAGCTTTTGAAAAGCTCAAAGATTGGCTACTATGTTGAAGTCCCCAAGACGGAAAGCGGCGTCAGACAGATTCCCATGAGCGACAAAGTGTATCAGGCGTTCAAGCGAGTGTTGCAGAACCGCAAAGGTGCAAAACCCATTATCATTGATGGGTACGGCAATTTCCTGTTTTTGAATCGGGACGGCCTGCCGAAAGTTGCAGTCAATTATGACAGCATGTTTAAGGGACTTGCCAAGAAATACAACAAGACCCATGAAGAAGCATTACCCAAGGTAATGACGCCCCACACCTTACGGCATACGTTCTGCACGAATATGGCAAATAAGGGAATGAACCCGAAAGCATTACAGTATCTTATGGGCCACTCCAACATCACCATGACGCTGAACTATTACGCTCATGCAACATTCGATTCCGCAAAGGCAGAGATGGATCGGCTGGCGGCTTAGTAGTACGAGGCGGTTTTACTACTACTTATACTACTTTTGAAAGCGAAAACATGAGAGGATATAAAAGTATTTGTGAGTTTCTTCCACATGGGAAATGCCGGGAAAGCCTGAAAATACAGGCTATACCGGCATATAAGAACTTATAAAAGGATAATCAAAAATTAGTTTTAATTTTTAGGTAAAACGTTTATAAAACTGTAAAAAAAATGTAAAGCAGTAAAAATGCGGATATGTTATGATGGAGCTGCTGAATTCAAAGTTTATAATGGGTAAAACACAATGACAGCGGATATTTTGTAATAATTCGGGTCATCTGGGCTGTTACGGTATTTCAGACAGCGGGCTGCACAGGGGGGAGACGGATGGGAAGAAGGCGGATGAGAAGAAACGGGATCAGACGGCCAGTGCGGATGGCTGTCGTCTGTCTGCTGGGCTTTAGCCTGGCAGGCGCGGCCGGATGCGGGCGGAAGGCGGCCCCGGCGCCGGAGAATGCGCGCGGCGCGGCTGGAGGCGGTCCGGATCTTCTGGCCATGCCGCAATACCCCTGTATGCCGGATCGGGAGACGGACTGGGAGGCGTGGCGCGCCTATATTGATGAATATGCGGTTTTGGAGGATGAATGTGCGCAGATCCGGGATTTTTCGTTTCAGACCGCGTCTGCCCTGATTCAGGACCGGGAGACGAATCTCGTGTATTCGCCTGTCAGCCTGTACTATGCCCTGTCGCTGGCGGCATCCGGCGCGGGAGGGGAGACGAGGGAGGAATTGTCGCGTTTTCTGTGCAGGAGGGATACGGCGCAGGCGGACGGGGAAGATGCGTTCGGGGATACGGCAAGGCGGCTTTACCATCTGCTCAGCCGCAAGGATTCGTTTTGCCAGCTCCATATAGCGAGCTCGCTCTGGGTTTCGCCAAAGCTTCCTTTAAAGGACGCGTTTCTGGACACAGCGGAGGAGCAGTATTTTGCGGAAGCTTACGAGGCGGATTTCGCAGATGAGAAGACGCGGGAGGCCATGGGCAGATGGGTCAGCGGGCAGACAAAGGGGCTGATCACGCCGCAGCTTGCAGTGAACAGCGACGATGTGATGCATCTTCTGAATACGGTTTACTTCTATGATGAGTGGACAGACGCGTTTTCGGAGAAACATACCAAAGAGGATCGGTTTTATCTGGAAAATGGGGAAGAGATCTCATTTCCGTTCATGAACCGGAAATTTGGCTCCCACGGTTACGCAAAGGGAGACGGTTTTATCCGCTCGTACCTGCCGTTAAAGAGCAGCGGGAGCATGGTGTTTGTCCTTCCGGATCCCGGCGTGACAGCCGGAGAGCTGGCATCATCGCCGGAGCGGCTTTACGAGGCGTTTGAGGGCGGGACGTCCCATGTGGGCGAGGTGGAATTCAAGGTTCCCCGTTTTCAGTCTGACAGCCGGTGCGATGTAAAGGAAATGATGCAGAGCATGGGATATTTAAGTCTCTTTGAAGACGGCGATTTCTCGCAGATGACGGACGCGGACGGCATCTTTGTGTCATCCATCCGGCAGGACAGCCATATTTCCGTCAATGAAAAAGGGGTCGAGGCCGCTTCGTTTACGGATCTGGCCTATGCGGGGGCCGCGCTGCCGGACGGGAAGGCGGAGATGATTTTAAACCGGCCGTTCCTGTACGGGATTCAGGATAACGGGGTATGGCTTTTTATCGGAGTGTGCGACGTTCCGGAGGAATCCGGTAAACCGTAGAATCAGGGCAGACGCACAGATGACACGAATATCAAGCGCTTTTTACTCGCGGATTAATGCGGCGTAGAGTGCAAAGAGACTCCGGGAGTACATAGGTAAGATCAGGAGGAAAAGGCAGGATGAACAGGAAAGCAGGCTACATAAGGGAAAAAGGAAGGCGCGCGGCGGCCGGGATGGGCGGCCTTTTGCTGGGGATCATGCTTCCGTTTAGCGCGCTGGCGGCGCAGACGGGCGCGGGCCCCGCGGGAGATGCGGCAAATTTCAGGGAGGAGGCGCAGGCGATGCAGCCCTATTCAGGCGATGTGAATACCTTAAAGACAGCAAAGGAAGCGTCCCAGATAATCATTGTGATCGGCAATCCGGAAGATCCGGCGAAGGGGAATCTGTCCTGGTATCAGAAGGACGCGTCCGGTGTGTTTAAGCAGGTTCTTTCCGTGGAGGCTGTCCACGGCATGAACGGAATCTCGGCAGACAAAAAGGAAGGAGATAAAAAAACGCCCTGCGGCGTGTATTCCTTCCCCATGGCGTTTGGCATGAAGGAGAATCCGGGCAGCATTCTCCCCTATCATCAGATTCAGGAGGGCGACCACTATGTGGATGACAGCGAAAGCCGCTATTACAACCGCCTGGTCAATGAGCGGGATGTGCAGCGGGACTGGAATTCTTCAGAGGTGCTGATTACCCAGGCCCCGCAGTATAATTACGGGCTTGTGCTGAATTACAATGAGGACTGCGCGCCGGGAAAGGGTTCCGCGATTTTCCTGCACTGTCCCAAGGCGAGCAATAATACGGGAACCTCGGGCTGCATCAGCGTTCCGGAGGACTATATGAAGCAGATCATCTGTTCCGTGGACGCTGACACGCGGATCATCGTCGTCCCGAGGGAGGCGGATCTGGCGGCCTATTAAGGGGGGTTAACCTATTTGTTTAAGAAAACCCTCTGTCAGGTTTCGGAAAAAGACGGCCCTGGCGGCTTGCGGGGAGAGCTGCCGCAGCGCGGCCGTCTTCACGAGAACGGCGTCCAGCGCCCCGGATACGGATCCGGGAAGCGGGCGCTTTTTCTGATCCGGCGCTTCCTTAAAGGCCCAGCTTACCGCGGCCATGCCGTCTGTTTCGATGAGAATGCGGTCAGCCGGAGCGGCTTTGGCGGCATGCTGTACGGCCGGATTCCACCACACATCCGGGCCGACGGAGATGTAGCAGCCAAGGCGGATATAGTCCTCCAGGCAGTCCTCACAGGAATACCAGTGGACGAGATAGGTGTTGGGATATTCCAGGAGAATGCGCGCGATCCGCGCCTCCTGACCCTTGGTATGGAGGATGACCGGCCTGCGAAGCGCTGCGGCGAGCGCGAGCTGCCTCCTGAATACACGCTCCTGGACGGAGAGGGGGACGCCGCACCAGACGCTGTCCATGCCGATTTCACCGATCACAGGGCAGGCGCAAAGAAAGCGTTCCATATCGGAAACAGAATACTTATCCGCGTGCCACGGGTGCAGCCCGGCTGTGGGTATAAGACAGGAGGGACGGCTGTTTCCATTTCTCTCTGAATCGGTTCCTTCGATACGCTTTAAATGTGTGAAAAGAGCCTCCGCTTCCGGCGGGGTAGAGGCGCAGATCAGGGATATAATCCCGTTCTCAAGGCGTTCCAGCCACTCTGCGGCCTCCCCGGGGTGCGTATGGGCATCACAGAGGGGAGGGAGGGCTGTCTGTCCGTCTGCCTGCGCTGGTTTTGTCATAATGGGCATGAAGCAGCCTCCTTTGATTGCATTTGTCATAATGGGCGCGGGCCTTCTCCTTTCACCGCGGCCGCCGTCTGCCTGCGCCGGATTTTGCTGTAGATTTCCGCCCGCAGGGCGCTCTGGCTGTAGAGCCATTCGCGGTTCCGGCCGGAAGCGGAGACGGAGAGAGCGGCGCTCAGCCCGTCCGGAGGGGGATTCAGGATCAGGATCCGATCCGACAGATAAATAGCCTCATCCATATCGTGCGTGACCAGAAGCACGGTCTTTTTCATCTGCTCCCGCATGAGGAGCAGCCAGTCCTGCATTTCGCCGCGCGTGATGACGTCCAGCGCTCCGAAGGGCTCGTCCAGAAGAAGGATGTCCGCGCGGCACAGGGCGGTGCGCAGGAATGCGGCCCGCTGGCGCATGCCCCCGGAGAGGGAAGCGGGGTATGCGTGTTCATAACCCTCAAGGCCGAACAGCGGGAACCAGGAAAGGGCTTTGCGCCTGGTTTCGCTGAGAGAGCCGTGGATCTGGCCGTACAGGCAGACATTGTCAAGAATCGTTTTCCAGGGAAACAAAAGATCGTCCTGCGGCATATAGGCAAAGCGCTCTGAGACCCCGTTTACGGCCTGCCCGTCCACGAGAATGCTTCCGGAGCGCGGCGTGAGAATCCCGGTTAAAAGCTTTAGAACCGTGGATTTTCCGCAGCCGGACGGGCCGAGGAGGCTGACAAATTCGCCGTCCTTTATATCCAGGGAAAGGCGGTCAACGACAGTGTTGCCCTCATAGGAAAACGTCAGATTTTCAATACGCAGTTTCACGTCATACCCCTCCTGTTCAGGGAAGAAATTCATTTGTATAGCAGTCGGCCGCCGGGATGGGCTGTCCGATGACGCCGTACTCTGCCATAAATTCCGTATAGCGGTCCCACACCTCGTCCTTCATTTCACCCCACGCAGGCGCGTCGTCAATGTATTTGTCCGCCAGATATTCCTGGGACATGATCAGCATCTCAAGCGGATAATCAGGAGCATACTCCTGAAGGATAGCCGCGCTCTCCTCCGGGTGAGAGACAGCATATTCGTAGCCTCTGGCCGTGGCGGAGAGGAATTTTTTCACCATATCCGGGCGGTTTTTCAGAACCTGATTCCCGGCGATGATCACCGGGGTATAGTAGTCAAGGCGTTCATCCAGATCGCGTACCGGCATATAGTGGATGGGGAAATCATTCAGCGTGCATTTTACATTGTCCCACGCCTCATAAAACCACATGATATCCACCTTATCCCTCAGGGCCTCAAAGCCGGAGCCGTCAGAGATTACAAGGTTCAGCCGGGAAAAATCGGCTCCGCTCTGCGCCATCACAGCCTTCAGCACCGCCTCCTCGCCCGGGCCGCCCCAGCCGGCATAGGTTCTGCCCTCAAAATCCGCGGGCGATGAGATGCCTTTATCCGCACAGGCGGCAAATCCGGAGGTATTGTGCTGGATAATGGCAGCGACTGCCTTGATGGGCAGCGGATCCTCTGATGCAAGCGCGATAGTTACATCCTCCTGATAGCTGACTCCGAAATCGCCCTTTCCGACTGCCACAAGCGTGGCGGTCGCGCCTTCCGTGGGCTCAATAATCTGTACATCCAGCCCCTGTTCGGCGTAGTAGCCGTTCTTTAAGGCAACGTACATGCCGGTGTGGTTTGTATTGGCCACATAATCTAAGATGACGGTTACCTTTTCCAGGGAATTGTCCGGCGCGTTTGAGGTTTCTGCGTTTGGGGCGTCCGCCTCTTTGGAAGCGTCCTGCGGGGCGGCGGTATTTATCTGTTCCGGCGCGCCTGACTGATCCGGATCGGATGCGCCTGAGGAACAGGCGGCCAGGCAGCAGGCGGTTAAGAGTCCTGCTGCGCAGTATGCGGTTAAAATGTGTTTTTTCATGGTGTCCTCCTTATTTTATAATAATAGTTATATTTAGTGAAATATTGCGGGGCGCTGGTTATCGTGAGAAGACCGCCGGCGTCAGGTTCTAAATCCAACGGAACTGGCACTGGCGGCCCTTTCACGACGAATCACGTCCTGCAATATTTCACTTCACTTTACTTTGCCTCACAATTATCACTTGCTAAACAGAAACAGCCAGTGAAGTATATACGGGCCTATAACCCGCCGTAGCGCCTTCCGCTCACCCGGCTTTTTTCAGATACGGCATCGCGGCCCGCTGGAACAGACGGATCAGCCCGTTCATGCACAGACTGAGAAAAATAATAACCAGCACGCAGGCAAATACCTTGTCGAGCATATAGCTGTTTTTTACCCGCAGCAGGTAATAACCTAAGCCCTCCTGTGATCCAATCCATTCGCCTACCACAGCGCCGCTGATGCTGTAGGTAGCGGCGACCTTGAGGCCGGAGAGAAGCGAAGGGAGGGCGGCCGGGATCTTGACCAGCCGGTAAGCCTGCCATTTCCCTGCTCCGTAGGAACGGGTGAGATGCACATATTCCTCATTTACCTGGGAGAGTCCCTCAGAAAAGCTGACAACCACAGGGAAAAAGCACATCAGAACCACGGTCAGGATCTTCGGCGCGGCGCCAAAGCCCATATAAATAATGAGGATGGGAGCCAGGACGATCATGGGAACTGTCTGCGTTACCACAAAAACCGGGTAGAGGCCCTGGCGGAACAGGGGGAAGCAGTCCATCGTTATCCCCAGAAGAAGCGCCAGCGCCAGGGAGATGGCAATGCCCGCGGCGGCCTCCGAAACCGTAACCTGTCCATGGGCAAAGAGGGCGGGGAGTTCCGCAATGAGCGCTTGCAGCACCTTGAGGGGTGAGGGGAGCACATAGAGCGGGATGCGAAAAAGACGCGCCGCGCCTTCCCAGAAAAGCAGCAGAAGCAGAAGAAAGGAGGCGGGGGCTAGTACACTATTGCTTAAATAACGGTGAATATCAGCGCCTGATATTTGTGTCAGGGTAAGGCGGAGGTGGGAGGCGATGCGGCGGCATCGTTGACTGACGACAACGCGGCGCTGGCGCAAAGAGCAGGCGCTGAATTCATCGTTATTTGGGCAATGCTGTACTGGTTTTCGTAACAGTTGTTTCATGTCGTTTGGGCTCCTTTCGTATTGGTATGTGTGGGCGCTGTTTGGGCGGAAAACTTCTTCATACGGGCCTACGCATAAAAAAAGATCGCCGGATAACGGCGATCTGCAAAGATTTCATCATAAACATCCCTACGTTGGCATTATCCAAATCAGGTAAAGGGTCGAAATTGTGGAATTTCCTCTCAGCCTGCCTCACAAGCTCCCCTGGTTCTTTTTTGTTTTTGATTATAGCATAAAAAATGAAAAATGCAAGAAGAACATTTACGAACGCGTCAGACGCCTCAAATCCGCGTAAAACTCAGGATAGGAGATATCGACGCAGTCCGCGTCCCGTATAGTGGTTTCCCCGTCGGCGGCGAGGGAGGCGACGGCAAAGCTCATGGCGATGCGGTGATCGTTTCTGCTGTCAATGACAGCCCCGTGAAGCGGCTGTCCCCCGCGGATGATCATTCCGTCCTCTGTCTCCGCCGCGTCGGCGCCCATGGCGCGCAGTCCCTCTGTCATGGCGGCGATGCGGTTGGATTCCTTTACCTTTAGCTCCGCCGCGTCCCGGATAACGGTTTCGCCGTCTGCGAAGCAGGCGAGTACAGCGATGACGGGGAGCTCGTCTATGAGCGTGGGAATCAGGGCGCCTTCAATGACGCATCCTTTGAGGCTTCCGGAGCGGACGAGGAGATCCGCCGTGGGCTCGCCGGGGCCGTCGGTACGGTTTAAAAGCGTCACATCCGCGCCCATGCTGCGGCAGACGCGCAGGATGCCGTCGCGGGTCGGATTGACGCCCACGCTCTTTATGAGGATCTCAGAGCCGGGGACGATCAGCGCGGCGGCAATGAAAAAGGCGGCGGATGAGATATCGCCCGGTACGGTGACTGCCTGCGCGCGCAGGGGACGTCCGGGGTAAACGCGCGCTGTGGTTCCCTGAGTGCGGATGTCCGCGCCGAAGGCGGAAAGCATGAGCTCGGTGTGGTTGCGCGACACATAGGGCTCGGTCACGGCCGTCTCCCCCTGCGCGTAAAGCCCGGCCAGAAGGATGGCGGATTTTACCTGGGCGGAGGCCACGGGGGTGTGATAGTGAATGCCGCGCAGCGCGGTCCCTGTGATATGGAGCGGGGCGCAGCCGTTTCCCGCAAGGCTTTCGATGCGGGCGCCCATCTGGGAGAGCGGTTCGATGATGCGCTTCATGGGCCGTTTCTGAATCGATGCGTCCCCGGTGAGCGTGACGTCAAATTCCTGCGCCGCCAGAATGCCGGAGATCAGGCGCGTGGTGGTGCCGCTGTTGCCGCAGTCGAGAACCTTTGCCGGTTTTTTGAGTCCGCGCAGGCCGTTCCCGTGGACGAGTACCAGATCCTCTTTTTGTTCAATGGAAATCCCCATTTCAGAAAAGCACGCGATGGTGGATAAGCAGTCCGCGCCGCTCAGAAAACCGCGAATCTGCGTTGTTCCTTCCGCCAGCGCGCCGAGCATAACGCTCCGGTGGGAAATGGATTTGTCGCCGGGAACGGCGATTTCGCCTTTAAGACAGGCGGTTCTGGAAAATTTCATAACATAACCTCGTTTTTTGTTGTATCCGTTGTTTATGCAACGCTGCGCCGGGACAGAGCGTGTTTCGCTTCGCGGCAGGCTCCTTACCCGGCAAACAGGCTGTAATTGTATTTTTTGAGCCGTTCCCAGGCGGCTTTTAAGGATTCTTCATCATAAAAGCTGATGCGCAGCGCTCCCTCGCCGCCCTCGCGGTTGTGGTTGATTCCGATATTTTTGATATTGATCCCCCGCGAGGACAGGATGGATGAGATGATGGTGATCGCGCCCGGCTCGTCCACGACGTCCACGGAAAAGGAAAAGACGGGTTCGATCGCGCCTTTTGAGCTGTCCGCAAAGGAATTCCGGTAGCTTCCGGACTCCTCGAACAGGCGGCGTATTGCGCCGGGTTCTCTGCTTTGGAGCTGCCGGTGTACAGCCTTAAGAGAGTCGATGTAGCGCTCCAGCATGAAGGAAATATTTGCCTCATTGGACAGGCAGATCTGCTCCCACATGACCGGGGAGGAGGACGCGATCCTTGTGATGTCCTTGAAGCCCCCGGCGGCCAGACGTTTCATAAGCTGATCCGGATCGTCCGAGTCGTGCACCAGGTTCACAAGGCTGGCGGCGATGAGATGGGGAAGATGGCTGATCGCGGCGACCGCCAGATCGTGTTTTCTGTAATCCAGTACCAGCGGGATCGCGCCGATGCCGCGCGCGATCCGCGTCATGGTTTCCACCGCGCCGGCAGGCGTTTTCGGGGTGGGGGTGAGAATATAGTATGCGTTTTCCAGGAGGTGATCCGTGGCATTCTCATAACCTGTCTTTTCTGAACCGGCCATGGGATGGCCGCCTATAAAGAAAGGCTCTAAGCCCAGCCGTGCGGCCGCTTCATGGATATCGGATTTGGTGCTCCCCACATCTGTCAGAATCGCGCCTTCCTTTAAAAAGGGGCGGATCTGGCTCATATAAGCCGCGTTGTATTCCACAGGCGTACACAAAAAGACGATATCGCACCCGCGAAGCGCTTCGCCCACCCCGTCCAGGATCACGTCCACAATCCCATCCTGCTTTGCTTTTTCAAGCGTCTGGCGGGTGCGCATGTAGGCCATGATGCGGATAGAAGGATCCCTGCGCTTTAGGCCCTTTGCGATGGAGCCGCCGATGAGTCCAAGGCCGATAAAGGCCGCCGTTATATGTGCCATAGCTTCCTCCTGCTTAAAGTGTTCTGCCCGATAGCTGCGCATAGGGCTTCAGATCGCCCATCAGCGTTTCAAACTGGTCAAAGGTCAGGGACTGAGGCCCGTCGGAGAGCGCTTTTTCCGGACAGGGATGCGTCTCGATCATCAGGCCGTCGGCGCCCGCCGCTACGGCGGCCTTTGCGAGCGGCTCGACATAGGCCCGCACGCCGGTGGCATGGCTGGGATCCACGATAATGGGCAGATGCGTCTTTTCGCGCAGCACCGGGACAGCGCTTAAATCCAGCGTGTTCCGCGTGGAGGTTTCATAGGTGCGGATGCCCCTCTCGCAGAGCGCCACGTTTTCATTTCCCTCTGACATAATGTATTCGGCCGCGTTCAGCCACTCGTCAATGGTGGCGGACAGGCCGCGTTTTAAAAGGATCGGGAGGCGTGTTTTCCCGGCCTCCTTTAAAAGTTCAAAATTCTGCATGTTCCTGGCTCCGATCTGGAGCATATCCACATACCGGACCGCCTCCTCGATGGCGTGCGCGCTGGTCACCTCGCAGATCACGGATAGCCCGGTGGCTTCTCTGGCTTCCTTCATATATTTAAGCCCCTCCGTCTCCAGGCCCTGGAAGGAGTAGGGGGAGGTCCTGGGCTTATAAGCGCCGCCCCGGAGTACGGTTGCGCCGGCCTTTTTTACGGCAAAAGCCGTTTCCAGGAGCTGCTCCCGGCTCTCGATTGCGCAGGGGCCGGACATTACGGTAAGCGTATGCGGCCCGAGAACCGTGTTTTGGAGCGCGATCTCCGTCGGTTCCGGATGAAACTTGCGGTTAGCGACTTTATAGGACTCTGTGACGGATACCACCTTGTCCACCTCGTCGGAGATCTCGATGTTGCTGCCGGCAAGCTTTGCCTTATCGCCGACTACGCCGATGATCGTAACCTGATCGCCTTTTGAGAGATGGACGACAAGGCCCTTTGACTCGATTAAGTTTGTTACTTTCTGTACCGACGCTTCACAGGCGCGCGGTTTCATTATGATAATCATGGTTGTTCACTCGCTTTCTGTCATGTTGATGACTATTGTAGAATAGAATGCGGGAGTTGTCAATACTGCGTTGCTTTAAAGTGTAAAGGTTATACAATCCGCTTTTTGTCCCATAAAATCCCCCAAATATCCCATCATATAGAATTCATTTTTCAGAAATGATATAGTTACATAAAATATCGGATCAAACCGATATCGCCGAATGCGCATGCAGGTATGCCTGCGGGAACCAATTCCCGTTTTTATCAGCCGGCGGTTTTCAATGGGCTCCTTACGGATAGACGGCCCGGTTCCAGACTGCGCAGCCGACGGGAGCTGCCTTATATATGACAGTTATAACACTGCTTCAGCATCACTTACCAGCGGATACAGCCTTAAATACCCACGCAAGCTTATGTGAAAAATCAGGCGCTGCAAGATGCAGGACAGGACTGATAAAAACAAAGCAGCACAAGATGTACCGGGACGCGCTGTGTTTCATGCGAAGTGAAGGCTGTATGAAAAGTAAAAATCCGGATGCCCTGCGTCACAGGCGGGTGAAGCGCTTTTTAAGCCTGTATGGAACAATCCCCCTTCATAACAGAGACTGAAACATCATGAGCCAGGGGAAATGAGGCATATAGGAAACGCTGAACAACTGATTGGCAGCAACAGCGTAAATGTAGCATCTAAGAGTAAAAGGCCAGAATCAGCGGTTCACCAAAAAAGCGCTTACAAATGATGATTCAGATAATAAGATGGCCCCCGCTTCATTCGAGTCAGGCGAATATCACAGGCATTGGAATCACTTTTCGGAATAAGCCTCCCGTCAAAGCTTATCCCCCAGCCCGCAGCCAGCGCAGCCTGCAGCCGGGCCTATATCCGTAAGGAACCTATTGAAAACCGCCGGCGCTTAGCGCCCGCAGCGCTTTTCAATGAACGGGAGCGCGGTTTTGCCGTGAAGAGGCCCGGCTGCGGGGCCCTCTTCACGGCGCCCTCCCCGGCATTAAAAGACAAACCGGCATTTTCCCAACAACATGAAAAATACAGAAATAAATCCAATCATACAATCTATGACCAGCAAAGCTCTGACTGCATCGATACAAAAACCATCTACAAAAGGAGGAACCCACATGAATTTTCTACAGCAATTCCAAACCATCGTCCGCCAACACCCGGACAGGCCCGCCCTGATTGACTGCGACGGCCAGCGCTCCACTACCTACGGCCAGCTCGCGGATCTCAGCGCCCGCATTGCCTCAAAGCTTCTGCGCTCCGCCGCCCAGCCTGACGGCGGATGCCTGGACTCCCTGTCCGGCCGCGCCGTCCTGGTATGCATGGATCGCCGGATGGAGTATATCGCCGCCGAGATTGGGATCCTTATGGCCGGAGGCGCATTCGTGCCTGTGCTGCCGGAATATCCGGCAGAGCGGCTGGACTATATTGAAAAAGACTGTCAGGCCGCTGCGAGGATCGATACAGACTGGCTTTCTGACATTGAAGGCTATGAGCCGGCCGCTGCGCGGGAAATACCGGATGACGGCCGCGCCATGCTCATCTATACATCCGGCTCCACGGGCCGCCCGAAGGGGATTATCCACACCATGGCGGGCCTTTCGGAGGGGGTCCGGAGGAACCGTCTGGGATTTCATGTAGATGAAAATGATGTGATGGGGGCCATGGTATCAATGGCATTTGTGGTGCTTGTTCTGGAGTATTTCAGCGTCCTGTCATGCGGAGGGCGGGCGCATATCCTGGGCGATGAAGCAAGGAAGGACGTTCGCCGGATCGAGGATTACTTTGCCAGGGAGGGGATTACCTGCGCCTTTATCAGCCCTCAGATACTGAAGCTGTTTAAAAACCGGGGAACGGCGCTTAAGAGAGTGGCGACCGGGAGCGAGCGGGTCAGCCGGCTGTGCGGGGACGGGTATGAGCTTTATAATTTCTATGGAGCGAGCGAGACGGCGGCTATGGCAGCGTATTATCGGATTGAAGCGCCGATGGAGAATACGCCGATCGGCAAGCCTGCAGAGGGGCTTGCGTTCTTCGTCCTGGACGAGGAGGGAAAGGAGGTTCCGGACGGCGAAGAAGGGGAGCTCTGTATCAGGGGAATCCTTGCGGATTCATATTTGAACATGCCGGAACAGAGCGAACGCACGTTTATAAAACAGGAGGACGGGAGCGTTCTTTTACATACCGGAGACGTGGTAAAGCGTCTGCCGGACGGAAATTATCTGTATGTGAACCGCAGGGACTGGATGGTAAAGATCAACGGGCAGCGCGTGGAAACAGGGGAGATCGAGGTACAGATGTCCTCCGCTCCGGGCGTGGAGAATGCGGTGGTGAAGGCGTTTGAGGACGGAAACGGACAGAAGTATCTCTGTGGTTACTATGTGTCAGAGGCCCGGACGACGCCGGAGCAGATCCGCGCTTTTTTAAAGTCCTCGCTGCCGGACTACATGGTTCCCCGCTTTTTTAAACGCCTGGAGAGCCTGCCGAAGAATGCGAACGGCAAGCTGGACCGCTCGGTGCTCCTGCCGCCGGGCATTTCGGAGTATAAGGCGGCGTACCGAAAGCCTGCCGATGAGACCGAGCGCCGGATCTGCGCCGGCTTTGAGGCGGTTCTGGGCTGCGGGACCGTGGGCGCGGACGACGATTTCTTTAAGCTGGGCGGAGATTCCATCAATGTGCTGAAACTTTCGGGGCGTCTGGAGGGGCTTTCCCTTACGCCGGATATGGTCCTTCGCGGGCGCACGCCGGCCGGGATCGCGCGCCTTTTAAAGGACGCGGGGGAGAGCGGATATGGAAAGCGCGCGAAGAACCGGGAGGAATACCGCCTGACGGATTCCCAGATGGGCGTATATCTGGAGTGCGTCAATGATCCGGAGGCGACGATGTACAATATCCCCATGTGCTGCGAGCTGCCGCCAAAGCTTGACCGGGAGCGCTTCAAGGAGGCGGTTAAAAGGGCGATCGCGGGCCATCCGTCGTTCGGCGTGCGGATCGCGCTGAAGGACGGGACGCCAGTGATGCGCGTGGATCCGGGCTATACGGAGGCTTCTGTGGAGGAGAGGCAGACGCAGGACATTGAGGCAGATAAAAAGCGGTTTGTGCGGCCGTTTTCCATGGAAGGGGAACCGCTGTACCGGATGGCGGTATATGAGGGGCAGGGGAGCGCATGGTTCCTCTTTGACGTGCATCATCTGATTTTTGACGGAACCTCAGTGAAGGTATTTCTGGATGAGATCTCGCAGATCTACCGCGGGGAGGCGCCGAAGCCGGAGGAGATTTCCCTGCTTGATCAGGCGGTCTGTGAGGAGACGATTGAGGAAACGCCAAGATATCAGGCGGCGCGGGCGTATTTTCAGGGAAAGCTTGCGGGAGAGGATCCCGGCGAGGCCCTGATCCGGGATTTCAGGAAGAAAACGGTGAGCGCAAAGAGCGCCAGGCTGCACATGACGCTGGGAGAGGAGCTCTCCATAATGGCGGTAGAGCAGTTTGTGAGACAAAAGGGGATCTCGGAAAATACGCTGTTTCTCGGCGCGTTCTCCTATGCGCTCTCGAAGTTTAACGGCGGGAATAAGAGCCTGTTTTGCACTGTGAATAACGGGCGGCACGCGGCCGGGCTCCTGCAGTCCACGGGAATGTTTGTGCGCACGCTGCCAGTCTGCGCTTCCTTTGACGAGAACGCGCCGATCGCGGGCTGGCTTGCGGACTTCCAGAGCGATTTCTATGAGCTGATGGGGCATGACTGCATCTCCTTTGCGGAGCTGGCGAGGGAGTACGGGATCGCGTCGGACATCCTGTTCGTATACCAGGCGGATATGCTGAGCGGGCTTGCGCTCCACGGGGAGCAGTACCCGGCGCGGCCGATCCCGACCGGGGACGTGCAGGCCAATGTTTCCGTGATGGTGATGAAGAGCCGGGAGGGCTATGAAATTTCTCTGGAATACCGCACGGATCTGTACCGTGAGGAGACGGCCAGGGGGCTGCTTTCTATGCTGCAAAAGGCGCTTTTGGGCCTGCTTTCCTGTGAAACGCTGGGAGAGATCAGCCTTACGTCGGATCTGGACATCCAGATTCTCGAACGGTTCAATGAGACGGACGCGCCGTATGACCGGACGAAGACCGTGATCGACGCCTTCCGCGAGCAGGCGGGGCGGACGCCGGACCGCACGGCGGTTGTCTATACGGACAGACGCTATACGTATGCCCAGGCAGATGAGATAACAGACCGGCTCGCGGCCTTTATCGCCGGCCTTGGCATTGGACGGGAGCAGACGGTGTCTGTGCTGATTCCGCGCTGCGAATATATGGCCATCGCCTCGATCGGCGTGTTAAAGGCCGGCGCGGCCTATCAGCCTCTGGATCCGTCCTACCCGAAGGAGCGGCTGGCGTTTATGATGGAGGACGCGGGCGCGGCGCTGCTGATTGCGGATGAATCGCTTCTTTCGCTGGTTCCGGACTATAAGGGACGGATTCTCCTGACAAAGGACATCCCGGGCCTTCCTGAGGCGGAATGTCTGCCCGCGTCTCCGTCGCCGGAGGATCGGTTTATCCTTCTGTACACGTCCGGCTCCACGGGCACGCCCAAGGGCTGTATACTGGAGCACGGCAATATCGCGGCCTTCTGCAACTGGTACCGGAGATATTTTGGGCTGTCTGAGGAGTCCCGGATCGCGGCGTACGCCAGCTATGGCTTTGACGCCAACATGATGGATATGTATCCTGCCCTGACGTTGGGGGCGGCGGTTTACATTGTGGATGAGTCCATCCGCCTCGATTTAAACGCCCTGAATGCGTATTTTAAGGAAACGGGCATTACGCATGCGTTTATGACAACCCAGATCGGGCGGGCCTTTGCGACCAGTATGGAGAATGATACGCTGCGCTGCCTGTCCATGGGAGGGGAGGCGCTGACGCCCTTTGAGCCAAAGGGAGAAACCCGATATTTCAATGTGTACGGCCCCACGGAGTGTACGATCCTGACGACGGCCTATCCGATTACGGCGTTTGAGGAGGAACTGCCCATCGGCCGGGCGGCTGACAATATGAAGCTCTACGTGCTGGACAGCCTCGGAAGGCGCGTGCCGGCAGGCGTGCCGGGCGAGCTGTGCATCGCGGGCTATCAGGTGAGCAGGGGGTATTTAAACCGTCCGGAAAAGACGGCCGAGGTCTATACAGACAACCCGTTCTGCAGCCAGGAGGGCTATGGGCGGCTTTACCACACCGGGGATATCGCGCGCTTTCTGCCGGACGGCAATATCCAGTTTATCGGCAGGCGGGACGGGCAGGTCAAGATCCGTGGCTTCCGCATTGAGCTGACCGAGGTGGAGGAGATCATCCGCCGTTTCCCGGGCATCAGGGACGCCACGGTAGCTGCATTCGACGAGCCGTCTGGCGGGAAATATATCGCGGCCTATGTCGTGTCTGATCAGACGGTCGATGTGGAGGCGCTGAACGCGTTTATTGAGGAGAGCAAGCCGCCGTACATGGTTCCGGCTGTGACGATGCAGATCGACGCGATCCCCTTAAACCAGAACCAGAAGGTGAATAAGCGGGCGCTTCCCGTGCCGGAGCGCAGGCAGGAGGAGATCGTTCCCCCGGAGGGTGAAACGCAGAACGCGGTTTTTGACTGCGTCGCTGAGATCATCGGACACCGGGAATTCGGCGTGACGACAGACATCTACAGGGCCGGCCTGACCTCCATCGGCGCGGTGAAGCTGAATGTGCTGCTCGCGAACGCCTTTCCGGGCGCGGTGATCCGCAATAAGGATTTAAAGGAGCACAACACCGTCGCGCGGCTTGAGCAGTTCCTTTTGTCGTCCGGGCGCGGTGAAACGTACGAGATACAGGGGGCGTATCCCCTTACCCAGACACAGAACGGCATCTTTGTGGAGTGCGCGGCCAATCCGGGCAGTACGATCTACAACATCCCGTTCCTGTTCCGCTTAGGAGAGGGCGTTAATCTGGCGCGGCTTATGCAGGCGATCGAGGAGACGGTGGAAGCGCACCCGTATACTAAGACCATGCTGTATCTCGACGATCAGGGCGATATCTGGCAGAAGCGCAACGATGAACTGACGTTTTCGGTGGAAATACGCGATGCGCTGCGCCGCGAAGAGCTGGTGAGGCCGTATTCGCTTCTGGGAGAGCGTTTGTTCCGCGCGGAGCTCTATGATACGCCGGAGGGGAAATACCTGTTCCTGGAATTCCATCATATCATCAGCGACGGCGAATCCTGCGGCATCTTTCTGCGGGATGTGAACCGGGCCTATCAGGGCGAAGCGCCCGAAAGGGAAACGTTCAGCGGCTTTGAAGCGGCGCTGGCAGAGCAGAACGCGCTTAAGGGGCCGGAGTACGCGCTGGCAAAGAAACATTATGACGCCATCTTCACGGGCTGCGATACAGACTTCCTGCCCGCAAAGGATTTAAGGGGGGATGCGCCGGCCCGCGGCATGTACGAGAGGGCGATCCGCACGGATATAGGCGCTCTGAAAACGTTCTGTGCGGATCGGAAAGTGACGCTGAACGCCCTGTTCACAGCGGCCTTTGGCTTTGCGGCCGGGCGGTATGTCTGCAAGGACGAGGCGGTCTTCACGACGATTTACAACGGCAGGAACGATTCGAGACTGGCCCGCACGGCCGCCATGCTTGTAAAGACGCTTCCGGTTTACTGCCAGTTAGACGGGGAAAAGGAGATCGGGGCGTATATCCGGGAGACCGGGGATCAGCTCATGGACAGCATGAACGCGGATCTCTACTCCTTTGCCGAGATCAGCCGGGCGTACGGCATCAGGGCGGACATCATGTTCGCGTTCCAGGGGGACAATTTCCAGTTTGACGAGATCGCGGGGGAGAAGGCGGAGCGCGTGGATCTCGCGTTAGACACAGCCAAAGCGCCTCTCTCGATCGACGTGCTGATAAACGGGGACGCAGTCGTGTACCAGGTGGAATACCGCAGCGACTTCTACGAGGAGCGCACCGCGGCGGGGCTGGTGGACAGCCTGCACACCGTGATGGAAGAATTCCAGGTAAAAAGGCGGTTAAAGGAGGTCTGCATGGTAAGCGGCGCGGCGCGCCGCGAGCTTGATGCGTATAACGATACAGACTGCGCGATCGAGCCGGCCACGGCAAATATCCTCTTTGAGCGGCAGGCGGCCCTGCATCCGGATAAGACGGCGGTGATCGCCTGCGGCGAACGCCTGACCTTCCGGGAGCTGAACGAGCGCGCGAACGCGATCGCGAACCGCCTGCTTGATATGGGCCTTTCCATGGAGCAGATGGTGGGCGTGATGCTGCCCAGAACCGTGGATGTGTACGCCGCAAGGCAGGGGATCATGAAGGCAGGCGGCGCGTTCCTCCCCATTGACCCGGACTATCCGGACGAGCGGATCAGCTACATCCTGGAGGATTCCGGGGCGGAGTTTATCATTATGCCCCTGGAGATCCTGCGGGAGCGCGGGGAACTGGCAAAGAAGCTTTCAGCGCGCGTCCTGATCCTGGAGGAGCTTACGGCAGAGGGAGGAAACAGGGAAAATCCCGGCCTGGCTGTCCGGCCTGAACAGCTCTGCTACTGCATCTACACATCAGGCTCGACCGGAAAGCCAAAGGGCGTCATGATCGAGCACAGGAACCTTGTAAACTACGTAAACGACAACCCCCATAACGTGGAGGCGCAGACATACGTCTACAAAGCGACCGTCTCGCTGGCATTTGCGGCCATCACCTTTGACGTGTCCATTCTGGAGGAATGTATTCCGCTGTACCACGGGATCACGGTCTGCATGGCGAATGAGGAGGAGATCCACAATCCGCTGGCGCTGTCCGCTCTGATCCTCGAAAACGGGGTGGATGTGATGACGTGTACGCCCTCGTTTTTGATCAACATTATTGATATGCCGGAGATGAGGAAGGCCCTGTCGCAGATCCGGGTGTTCAATGTGGGCGCGGAGGCATTCCCGGAAGCGCTGTACGGAAAAATCATGGCGCTGGGCACAAACGCGCTGGTATTCAACGGCTACGGCCCCACGGAGACCACGATCGGCTGCGCGTTCGACCTGGTGTCAGACGAGCGGATCACCATTGGAAAGCCCATGGCAAACATCAAAATGGTCATGATTGACCGTTACAGGAATCTTCTGCCAGCCGGAGCGCCGGGCGAGCTTCTGATTATCGGAGCCGGCGTGGGCCGCGGCTATGTGGGAAAACCGGAGATGACGGCCGACAAATTTATCACATTTGAGGGAAGGAGAGCGTACCGGAGCGGCGATCTGGCGAAATGGAACCACCACGGGAAGATCGAATTCATGGGGCGCATGGATAACCAGGTCAAGCTGCGCGGCCTGCGCGTCGAGCTGGATGAGATTGAAAATGTCATCAACCAGTATCCGTCCGTGAAGTCAAGCGTCGTCCAGGTGAAGGAAAAAGACGCCAACCAGTTCCTGTGCGGCTATTTTGTGGCCGCGGACGAGGTGGACAAAGCGGCCCTGACGGCTTTTATGCAGAAATACTTAACGCCGTACATGGTCCCGAGCGTCCTGATGCAGCTTCCGGAGTTTCCGCTCACAAACAACGGCAAGGTCAACAAGCGGGCCCTTCCGGAGCCGGACTACACAAAGGAAAACAGGCGTTATGTCAAACCGGCGACAGAGCTGCAGCGCAGCCTGTGCGGGATCTTCGAGATGGCGCTGGGGACGGAGCCGATCGGCGTCGAGGACGATTTCTTTGAAAACGGAGGAACGTCCCTGTCGGCCTCCAAGGCGGCCATGAAGTGCATGAGCGCGGGGCTTCCGGTTTCGTATGCGGATCTGTTTGAATACAAGACGCCCCTGGCGCTGGAGCGCCATATCAACGAGCTGGAGGGAAAAACCGCCGGCGCGGACGAAGCGCAGGCGGAGAGCGCGGGCCAGGGGCCGCTGGATGCGGTTTTAAGCCGCAACACCCTGGAATATGTGGACGCCATCCGGCCGGCCGCTTCCGGAAACGTGCTTCTGACAGGCGCAAACGGCTTTTTGGGCGCGCATATCCTGAAAACCATGCTCGACAGCGGCGATCAGACCATTTACTGCCTGCTGCGGAGAGGAAAAGCGGCCTCCCTGGAGGCAAGGCTCAAGAGCATGCTGGTATACTATTTCAGCAACCCGTATGAGGAGCTCTTCGGAGAGCGCATCCGGCTGATCGAGGGGGATATCACGGACGCAGAAGCCATGGACGCGCTGGAGAAATACGATTTTGAGCGTGTGATCAACTGCGCGGCGTGCGTCAAGCATTTCTCCGCGGACGATACGCTGGAGAGAGTAAATTACCAGGGCGTGCTGAACCTGATCCGCCTGTGCAGACGGATCGGGCGGGAGCTCGTGCAGATCTCCACGGTCAGCGTGGCCGGAGAAAATGTGGGAGGAAAGTTCACGCCGGAGAAGAAGCTTCACGAGAATGAATTATACTTCGGGCAGAGCCTGACCAACAAATACATTGACACCAAATTCCGCGCGGAAAAAGCGGTTCTGGAAGCCGCGGCAGAGGGGATGAAGGGCCGGGTGATCCGCGTCGGCAACCTGATGAGCCGCCACAGCGACGGAGAATTCCAGATCAACTCCGTCACCAACGGATTTATGCGCACCCTGCGCGGCTACGCGGCGCTCGGGAAATTCCCGGTGTCCATGCTGGACATGCCGGCCGAATTTTCGCCCATTGACTCCACAGCAAAAGCGATTGTAAAGCTTTCCTCAGCGCAGGGCGGCTTCACCGTCTTCCACGCGTACAGCAGCTACCTGATTCAGATGGCGGACGTGATAGAGCAGATGAACGCCCTGGGGATGACGATTGAGACGGTCAGCGATGAGGAGTTCCAGGAAGCGCTCGCAAAAGCCCTGGGAGATGAGGAGAAAAACGAGCTGATCTCCGGCCTGATCGCCTATGCGTCAAGCGACAGGGAGAACCGATCGGCCTACATCGACGGGGACAACCAGTTTACCACAAAGGCGCTCTATCGTCTCGGGTTCAAATGGCCCATGCCGGACGGAACATACTTGAGGAACGCGCTGAAGGCGCTGGAGACGCTGGGCTTCTTTGACGGAAGGCTGTAGAAAGCGTGCGGATGATGCGGTGAAGGGCCGGCGGCGGCCGTTTTGGAGCATGGCATGGAACAGCGGCCATGCTCCGGGGCGCCGCGCAGAGGACGAAAACAGGATGGAGTCGATTTATGGAACGAAACGCTTTTTTAATCAACAAAAAGATTCATCAGTATATTCTTCCGGGCGTGCTGATGACGGTCGCCATGCAGCTCGGAAATGTCGTGGACGGCATGATCGTGGGAAATCTCCTCGGCCCGGAGGCCATGGCGGCCATCGAGATTTCCATGCCGGCGCTTCTGCTTTTGCAGATGCCGGCCATGATGCTGGCCATGGGGGGCTCTGCCGGGGCGGCGGTGCTTCTGGGAAAACGCAGTACAGAGGAAGCGGGCGGCGTATTCAGCGCGTCCATTTTAGCGGGCCTTTTTATCTCCCTGCTTTTTGCGCTCCTCACCCCGGTCCTTCCCGGGCTCCTGGCGGGGGCGCTTTCCGGAAATGAAGCGCTGGCGGCTCTCGCAAGGCCGTATATCGCGGTCAATTTTGCCGGTATCCCCATTTTGACTACGGCGATTATATTCTGCTATTTTATGAATGCAGACAACCATCCGCAGCTTGGGAGCGCGCTCTTTATCATTGCCAATGCGGTCAATCTGACTCTGGATGTGGTGTTTCTGCAGGTCTTTCACATGGGCATGGCGGGCAGCGCTCTTTCTACTGTTATCGGCTATCTGGCGGGTATGGCGACAGCCGTGTTCTATTTTCGTTCCAAAAACCGGATGCTGCGCCTGGCGAAGCCGGGTAAGGCGACGCTCTCCCTTGTGGGAACCGCCCTTAAGGCGGGGATTCCGAGCGCGGCTTTTACGCTGATGTCTGCCTTAAAATCTGTGATCATCAATTCAGCGATCGTGCGGCTTCTGGGAAATGATTCCATGGCCGTGTATTCGGTCTGCGCGAACGCGGTGCTGATCGCCGAGCTGTGCGTGGGAGGCATCATCGGGCTGATTCAGAATATTGCGGGTATTCTCTACGGGGAGCGGGACTATTACGGGATCCGGACGCTGTGCCGGAGAACGCTTGCCTACAGCTATCTGGCGATCGCAGTCCTGATCGCTTTGTTCCTCGCGGCCCCGCAGGCGATCGCAGGGCTGTTCGGCATTGCGCGGGGGGAGATGCTGTCTCTCACCAGGACGGCGCTGCGCATCTTTTGCCTGGGGTTCCCGTTCTATGTGTACAATAAGTTCCTGATGGCGTATTATCAGACCATCCTGCAGCCGATGCTGTCTACGGTGGTGACGGTACTGCAGGGGTTTGCGGTGATCGTGCCGCTCAGCCTGCTCGGGATCGTTAAATGGGGCCTTCCGGGCGTCTGCGCTATGGCGGCTGTGAGCGAGGCGGTTACGATCCTGCTCGCCACGGCTTTCCGCATCGCGGGACAGAAGAGGGGCCGCTTTGAGGACGGGGATGTGTATATGCTGCCATCGATCCGGGACGAGAAGTTTTTGGATGTTTCGATCCGCAATGATATGAAGGAGGTAATCGCGTTTCGCGAGAGGCTGTTCTTGTTTTGTGAAGAGAACGGCATCGCGGAGCGGGACGCCAGGCTGCTCGGGCTGGCGACAGAGGAGATCGCCGCGAATGTCGTGCAGTATGGGTACAGGGACGGGAAAAAGAATTACATGGATATCAGCTTTACGATTCAGGATGACAAATATATTCTGCGCATCCGGGATGACGGGGCGCCGTTTAATCCGGTGGAATATCAGACAGAAGAAGGAGAGGTGACGGTCGGGGGGATTGGAGTGATCCGGAAGATTATGTCGGATTTTCAGTATATGCGGGTGCTGAATATGAATAATACAGTGATTGAGCTGGGGATTGGGAGAAGAAAATAAATTTTATTTTCAGGGCATTCTTCAGGCGCGCTCTGGTGAAAGAGCCGTCTTCCTGACAAAATTTGTGACAAATAACGACGGACATATGGACAAACATACAAATACCTGCTATACTTTGTATGCTGGAATGTGTCAAAAACTGTTAAGGGTTGACAGGTATTCCTGAAGCGAGGTACACTATTTTGACAGACAGACAGACAGACAGAATCACCTGTCTTTATTGGGGTGCGCTTTTTTAAATAGAATACCGAACGCAGCAGTCCATTTTGCCTGAAAGGGTGGAATGGATCTGCTGCGTTTTTGTGTTAAATAAAATTATGGAGACTAAAAAACGGGGGAGGAAGGATGAACGATTTTTTATTGATTGCGAAGAAATCAGGAAAGCTGTACAGTCAGGGGAAAAGGGGAATGCAGGGAGACAGGAAAGCTCTGGCCGACGCTTCTTTGGATCCGCTGACCGGGCTCCTGAACCAGAGGGCATTTAAGGAGTGCGCAGAGAAAGATATGGAACAGAGCGGGAACCGCGCGGCAATCCTGCTTTTGGATTTCGATGATTTTCAGGAGATAAATGACAGATATGGACACTCTTTTGGGGATAGTTTTTTGGCAGAGGCAGCGCGCATTCTGAGGGCTGAGACGCGAATGAGCGACTTTGTCGGCAGAGTGGGCGGCGATGAATTTATCATCTATCTGCACGGCATACGCTACAGGGGGTATGTCAAAAAGATTGCAAAACGGCTCTGGCGCAGAATGAAGCAGATACAGAAGATAGAAGGGAATAAAATACATGTTTCCTGCAGTATCGGGATTGTGATTGCGCCGGACGACGGGATCCGGTACGAAGATCTTGCGGATGAAGCAGGCAGACGCCTGTATCGTGTAAAGGAAGAGGGAAAGGATGGATTTTACATACATGGATAGGGCGGGGCTGGCCGGACACGGGAAGGATGTCAGAATATGAAGCGTTTTTATTATTTACTTGCAGTGATCATCCTGATGTGCGGAGGCGCGCTGACAGCGTTTGCTCCGGATACGCTTTCCATGATGATCGTTGCTTTCATGTGCTTGGTGGCGGCTGGTGGGATGTGCTGGGGGATATTCCCGGTGATCCGCTTTGCCATTGGCCTGGAAAACGGTCAGAAAAGCGTCCGGCGGGCGGGGGAGGTGCAGACCGATTCCCCGTGGCTGGCGGTTTCGCAGCAGGAGAAGTTTTTCCTGCAGAAAGCGCTGGACGGGCTCTTTCTGGAATACCGGGATAAGGTTCAGAACCAGAAGGAGTCAGGGCAGATCTTAAGCGACATCGAGGAGTACATCAATGAGGACATTTTAGGGCTTATGAGCTGGCGCAGCGTGGTTATGCAGATACCGGGCATCATGACCGGCATCGGTATCCTTGGAACCTTTGTGGGCCTGATACTGGGAATCCGCGAGATCGGGTTTGGAACCGTGGAGGCGGCCCTCTCAAGCGTCCAGCAGATTCTGGCCGGGATTGATACTGCGTTCTATACGTCTATTGTCGGCGTGATTTTGTCCATCCTGTTCAATATTTTCTATAATGTTCTTTACAATGTGATGAACCGGGAGCTGGGGATATTTGTGATGGGCTTCCACAGGTATGTGATCCCAACGGTGGAGGAGCAGAAACGATACCGGGAATACAGGGAGGCGCGCCAGGTCATAGAGCTCTTGAGCCGGATTCCGAAGAATAAGGGATTTTCCCTGTCCAATACCCGGAATCAGGCTTACCCGGAAGGGGGCGGGGGAGAAAATGAACAGATCCTGATGCCCCAGATTCTGGATGGGCTAAAAAACAGCGAATTTATCTTTTATCTGCAGCCCAGATATGAGCTGAAAAGCCGGAAAATCATCGGGGCAGAGGCATTGGTGCGGTGGAAGCATAAGACGCTGGGGATTCTGTCGCCGTCGGTGTTTATCCCTGTGCTGGAAAATAACGGATACATCACAAAGCTGGATCAGTACATATGGGAAGAAGTATGCAGGATGATCCGCCAGTGGATTGACAGCGGGATCCGCCCGCTGCCTGTCTCGGTCAATGTCACGAAGACCGATATTCTGGCTATCAATGTGACTGGATTTTTTTCCGGGCTTCTGGAGAAATACCGGATTCCGCCCCGTTATCTGGAGATCGATATCGCTGAGAATGCCTATCTTCAGACGCATGGCGCGGCTTTTGAGGTGGAAAGCAGCCTGCAGCAGAAGGGCTTTCGCGTAATCGTGGATGGTTTTCGCGGCGACTATCTGTCGCTGGAGACAGTGGGGCGGATCAACGCCAGCGGGCTTAAGCTGGATTTGCGCTACTTTGATGTGAACAGCCAGACGGAAACTCTGGCCGGCGTTTTTGAACAGGCCAGAAAGCTCAATCTGACTGTGACAGCAGAGGGAATCGAGAACATGGAGCAATTGATTGCGCTCAGAAAATGCGGCTGCTCAGAGGGACAGGGATTCTATTTTTCAAAGCCTATGGAAGCAGACGAATTTGTAAACCAGATGAGCGCCAAGCCGGAACATACGGAGACACAGCGCAGCGTCCGCAGTAAAAAGCCCTTTGCAGCAGGGCGTCTGCGGGGCCGCGGGCGCGTTCAGAAGTGATGGTTATGCAGGAGACGCCTGCTTTTTTGCAGGCTGTGAACCGCGGCAGATAAGGGGGAGGACAGGGCGATGAACCGATTCAGGAAACAGGGACGTGATGGAGAATATAATTTTTGGCAGCCTGCCACTGACCTTATGACGGGCCTGGTCTTTATTCTGATGCTTCTGGTGGCTCTTTTGGGTCTGTATCTTTTATATACGCCGTCTCTGTTTGATGCAATGGAGCCATCGACAGAGGCATTGGCAGAGGAACAGGGGGATATTCCGGAGACAGGCGGCTACGGGGAATTGGAGGGCGACGGTGCGGACGAGGAAGAAGGAGACGGTTACGGGGACGGCGAAGACAACGAGGAAGGCGATGATGATGGGAATGGGGACGGGGACGGCGATGACGACGGAGGAGACGGCTATGGCCCGGGAGACGAAGGCGTGAAATCAGCGGTTCTCGCAGAGCTGATCGATGGGGAGACAAGGCGGATCGTGAAGGCGGAGAATGTGAAATTTGAACTCCATGAGTCAAACGGCTCGCTCCAGATCCTGCATACATATTATCCGGAAAAGATCTCCTACCGCACGTTTGAAACGACAAAGGAGGGGATTTTTTACCTGCCGGAAAAGATCTGGAAGGGGACGTATTACTTCCGCGGGCTGACGGCCCCAGACGGCTACGATCCCGCGGACAACCAGTATTTCGAGATCGGGGAGCTCTATGACTGGCCCGCCCCCTTCCTGGTTCAGATCCCGGTATTTCCGTCGAAAAATGTGATCCGAATCCAGATGACGGATGCGGAGAGCGGGATGGGAATAGGGGACGGCGTGTTTGAGGTGATCGCGGCAGAGGATATCCGGACACTGGACGGAACGGTGAGGTTCGGCAGAGGCCAGACGGTTGAGAGGATTACCTGTGATTCCAGCGGCTACGGCGAGAGCGGGGAACTGTATCTGGGAAACTATATCCTGAGGCAGGATCGAATCCCGCCGTATTATGCCGGCATAGAGGAGGAAGCGCAGGCCGTTGTGGAGAGAAAGACCGACACGGAGCCCGGACTCTGTGAGATCGGGACCGTAAAGACCAGAATCCGTGTCTGCCTGTCTGACGAGCTCTTTCCGGAGCAGACGGTGGAAGGCGCCGGATTTCTGGTGACAAAAGAGGGGGATCCCACTTTTCAGGAGACGATGTACACAGACAGCCAGGGCGTTTTTGAGCTTACGGATCTGGATAAGAACGCGGTCTACCATATTGTACAGAAAACGGCGCCCGGGAATTACAGGGCTGACGAAACGGATCACAGGATAACCGTGGAGGACGACGGCCGGATCGACGGCCAGCCGCAGACGACATTGGAACTCTCCAACCGGATGCTTAGAGTGGCCATAGGAGCGGTGGACGCAGTGCTCGGAAGCGGTATTCCGGATGTGGCTCTGGATCTTTATGACAGCGGGGATCACCTGCTCTTTTCCTGGGAGACCAGTGGAAATGAGCTTCTCTTTACGGATCTCAAAGAGGGGTTCTATTATGTGGTGAAAAACAGGGATCCAGAGAAACGTTATGACCTCCAGGTGACGGACAGCAAAGAGCTCCAGACCTTACATATACCTGTCATTACCTGGATGAGCGCGGCGGCAGTTGCCGGGGCGGCTGCCGGACTGGCTCTGCTGATCCTGCTGATCGTTTTCCTCGTGAAGACGGCCGCGAAATGCCGCAGGAAGGATGCCGCAGCTCTGAAGCAGTCAGAACAAGGGGACAGAGAGTAAACATATGAATGATGGAATACAGATCCGGATCGGTGATCTTCTGTACGCGGTCGCCAAGCGCTGGAAGTGGGTGCTGGCCCTGTCTTTTGTGGGGCTTGGCCTGGGGATCGCGTTAAATGGGCTCACCTATATCCGTGGAAAACATATGAATTATGAGATTACCTGTTCGGCTGCGGTCACATCCCAGTCTGCGGCAGGGACCTTTACAGGAAATTCCGAATACTTTAACCCCAATGATTTTTATCTGGCCCAGGATATGGTCGATGCAGCGGAATATGTTCTCCGAAGCGACCGCCTCCTTACGGATGCCGCCTCCCGGGCCGGTCTGTTAAACGCGGATCCGAAGACGATACGGGATCTCCTGGAGATTTCCCGCTATCACGACACACAGATTCTGGAAATGACGCTGCGCTGGAACAACGGGGATGAGGGAATCCGCCTGCTGAGCGGGATTCTGGACGCGGCAAAGGCCATCCTCCCGGAGACGCTGATGATCGGAGCGGTTTCTGTGATCGATGCGCCTTCGGCCGTGTATCTGATGAGCGGGGGCATGTACTCCAATCTGTGGGGATTTCTGATTATTGCAGGCTTTTTGATGGGAATCGGCATTGCGGTCCTGGATCTGATCATGCGGCCTACACTGCTGAATCTGAACGATGTGGAGGATATCCTGGGGCTCGAAACAATCGGGACCATCCCGAGAGACGACTGGTTTTTCCAGAAAGGGCGGGGAATTCTGGTAAAGGATGGAGCGAAGAGTTCTCCGGCAGAGCAGAACTTTGCGTCCTCGGCGTATATTCTTCAAAATCTTCTGGGGTCAAAGGAAGAAAACCATTGTCTTTACATCACCTCCTCAGCGGACGGGGAGGGGAAGACCGCTGTGTCTGCCAATCTCGCGATCCATCTTTCGGATATGGGAAAAAAGGTGCTTTTATTGGATCTGGATACGAGAAATCCAAGCCTTGGCGGGCTTTTTCTGGATGCAGTGGATTACAGCCATTCCCTGAATGCCCTGTATAAGGGGGAGGCGACGCCCCAGGAGGCTGTCATTTCCCTGACCGGCTGCCTGGATTTTCTTCCGACCGTGCTGGAACGCAGCGCAATCCCCATGGATCAGGTGCTGTTTGATTTCATCAGCAGTATTTCCGGGGACTATGAATATGTGCTCATCGACGCGCCGCCGGTCGGACGGGATTCGGATACCTTAAGCCTTAACCGGATTGCATCTGTGGTACTCTTTGTGGTGCGGTATGATATGGTGACGCTTTATGAGATCCAGAAGTCGATTGAAAAGCTGGATAAGTCCGGAACCCGGATTCTGGGCTGTATCGTCAATGGAACCCAATCCTTCTGGGACGGCGGATTTTTTGCAGAAAAGGGGACGAAGGACAAGAAACAGGACAAAAAGAAGCATAAAAAAGGCGCGCCGATGCCGATGCCTGCGGCGGCCGGCGATAAAGAAAGAGTAAAAGAAAACGATAAAGCGCGGCAAAAGCCTGCGCCGGAGGCGGCGGGAAAGAAATCCGGGAGACGTGGGAGACCGGAGGCCAAGGAGGCGGCCGGGGCAGGAAACAGGAGGCTCAGGAACCTCCTGGAGGAGCTGGACGAGACAGGCTCATCGCCGGAGTGGATGACGCAGATGAGCGATGAGGAGGCGGTGTCTGCCCTGCTGCGCATGGGGACAGACGGAAGCTGGAAGCAGGACGGGCCGGAAACGGCGGGAGCATATGAGAGAGAAGAGTCGGATCAGAGAGAATAGAAAGGAGCGGCAGGAGCGGTTTGTAAATGCCGCGATTGGATTTATCATGCTGGTCAGCCTGGGATTCCCGGGGAAATATGAGGTGATAGTGGGGGAGCAGGGCGATATGGCGTTTCAATACCTGTCCTTTGGCCTTCAGATCATGGTCATGCTGTCTGCCGGCAGAAATGTGATGGAGTGGCGTCTGGTGGACGTAAAGCTGCGGTACTGGTCCCTGTATCTGATGGCCGCCGTGTTTTTCGCCGGCTCCATGGCAGTGACCGGATATCCCAGGGAGCAGTTTGTCACCTGCGTCCGCTTTACCGTTCTTTTGCTGTTTGCCCTGTGGCTTTCAGAAAACCGGGAGCCGGAAGAAAATCTGAGGCTGTTCTGCATGGCCCAGGCGGTCTTTGCGGCGTCTGTACTGATGTTTATCGTTCTCTATCCGGACCGGGCATTCGTCCGGGAGGTGGGAGAACATGACTTTACCGGGATCCTCCGCACAAAGAACAATGCGGCCGCGGAGGTTTCCTTCGGGCTGGTCCTTCAGGCCGCCCTTTATCGGATTATGAGGGACGAAGGAAAGCAGATCCCCAGGTGGTTTGTGATCCTGTCAGGCGCACAGCTTACGCTGCTTGCGCTGTGCAGCTCCGTGGGCGCTCTGGTTTATGCGGCGGTTCCGGCCTTTTTTGTGCTGGCGCTGTCCCGCCGCTGTGTGCGCGGGCTTCCTCTGGGGATCCTCTATGTGGCCGGAAGCGTGGGCTTTCTCATCGCGGTTCAGACAGTCATGCCGATTGCAGCGCCGGTTCTGGAGGCGATCGGAAAGGATGCGACCCTGACCGGGAGGATCCCGCTCTGGAGGCAGATCATACAGGTTATGACACAGCACAGGAGCTTTATGGGGTGGGGATTCTGCATGTTCTGGAGGGATCGGAGGGCGGTGGCTCTGATCCACACGGCGTTTTCACGGTATTCCTTTATGGGCTCCATGACCACCGGCGCGCACAATGTGCTGCTGGAGCTGTGGCTGGATACCGGGCTTTTTGGAGTCGCGGCCTTTTTTCTGGCCATGCTGGTGTCCACGAGCCAGATAAAGAGGCTGAAGGACGCGCAGTATGTGTTCTGTGCGGCGGTCATTCTGTGGTTTTTCCTTCACGGATTGCTGGAACGGGCCTTTTCCCCGTCCTCCTATCACACGCTTTCCCTGCTTATGGCCATGGGAACAGCCTGTAGGAAGCCGAAGCTCCGGGGAAGGAGATGGATCCGTGAGGAAGACAGGGAGCAGCCAATCGGGACAGAGGAAACGTTTTACAAAAAAGAGGAGGAGATATGATGGCGCGGGAGGGGATGGAGGCTGTGCTGATGGCCGTCTTTCTGTTGGGCGGATATGCCGCCGCTTTGTCTGCCGTCTTTGGCAGGATGCGCGGGCAAAGAGGAAAGGGAGCGGCGGCGGCTGTTCTTTTTGCCGTGTTTTTTGTGTGCGGCATCATGTTATTTCTGGTTTCCCAGGCCATGGGGGGAATGGGGGCCGCCCTGTTTTTCCTTTTCATGGCAGTCTCTGCAGTAGCTTTTGGGGCGTTTTTCATTTTCTTAGCCAGCCATTTTCGCGAGATCAGAAAAGGAATGCTGTTCCTTTTCTTCGTGTATGTGCTTTCCGTGCTTTATATGACCGTGTTCTCCCGCCTCGGAATCCATAATGAGTCCGTGAAGCTGGAGATCTTTGGCACAGTGGCGGAGGCGATCCGGACCGGTTCCCCGGAGCCGGCGCGCCATCTGCTGCTGAACGGCGCTATGTTCGTACCGATGGGACTTCTGCTTCCCATGGCGGAGCCGAAGCGCCTGGCGGGCGCTGGCTGCGTCCTGGCTGCGGGACTCGTTCTGTCCACATCAATTGAATCGGCGCAGATGATCTGGGAGATCGGCCAGTGTGATATCGATGATATTATCAGCAATACCCTGGGGGCGCTGACGGGCTTTATCATTTACGGGCTATTCTTCAGGAGGTATTATGAAACTATTGATGACTGAACATTTTCTGCCGGAAAGCACGTATACCCTGGAGCTGGGAAAGGAGCTTAAGAATCTTTCAGAGCTCACGTGCTTTTGCAGGAAAGGGGCGGCCGTACCGATGGACGGGATCCGGTGGGTGGACGGCTTTTACGGGGGCGGGAAGAACATGTTTCACGCTGCGGCCTCATATCTGGCCGGGCTCTGTCGGCTGGCGCGGGAGATCCGGCGGGGCGGGTATGACATCGTTCATGTCCAGAGCTTTAAGAGCGCCGCATGGGAGATGCCCCTTTATCTGCGGGCGGGCAGGCATTACCGTTTTCTGGTGCATACGGTGCACAATCTTCTGCCCCATGAGGCGGTAAAGGCGGATCGAAAACGGTATCTGCGGTTTTATAAAGCCTGTGATCTGCTGATCGTCCACAATGAACACTGTAAGCGGCTTCTGGAAGAAGAATACGGGATACGGC
Organism: Clostridiaceae bacterium; assembly: GCA_910575795.1. Classification (GTDB taxonomy): domain Bacteria; phylum Bacillota; class Clostridia; order Lachnospirales; family Lachnospiraceae; genus Otoolea; species Otoolea muris. The sequence goes on from CAJTGE010000017.1 coordinate 48,775, forward strand.
CGGGAAAAATCTGCGTCGTCCCGCACGGCGCGTATACGCTTTCGGAAAGCGTCTGTGAAAGAACCCCAAGCGATACCGTACGTTTTCTGCAGTTTGGAATCTTCCGCCGGTATAAGGGGATCGATATTTTGTTCCGGGCGCTGTCGCTGCTTTCAGAGGAGCAGAAAAAGGGGCTGCATGTGACCGTGGCGGGCGCGTGGTTTCCCAGGCTGGATCCTGTGGATTACGAGGCGCTGGCAGAGAGCATGGGGCTGAGCGGGGTGGTTACGGTACGCCGCGGCCATATCCCTGACCAGGAGCTGGACAGCCTGTTCGCAGAGACGGATTTCTGCCTTTTTCCTTACCGGCATATCTACGGCAGCGGAGCGCTTCTCATGGCATACAGCTACCAAAAGCCGGTGATCGCCAGCGATATCCCTGTGTTTGTCGAGGAAACGCAGGGGGGAAAAACCGGGATCCTCTTTGCGGGCGGGGATCCGCAGGCTTTAAAGGATGCCATCCTTCTGGCGGCCGGCTGGACAGACGAAGCGTATGCGCTCTGTCAGAAACGGATAGAGGAACTGACGAAAGGAAAATACAGTTGGAGAAATTCGGCAAACGCGCTGGCAAACGCGTATGGGGCGTTAGGGAAGAAGCAGGTGTCAGGCAGGCGATCATAAAAAATATGGCCTGGTCCATGCTGGCGGTATTGGTCAATTCCTGTATGAAGCTGCTGCTCACTCCCTATGTGATCCGCAATATCGGAGTGGGAGCTTATGGCTATGTTTCGCTGGCAGTCACATTTACCAGCTATATTGATATTATTTCCGTGAGCCTGAATGCGTTCGCGGGGAGGTTTATATCCATGGCGTACCATGGCGGCGACCTGGAGCGGGCGAACCGATACTATTCTTCCACGATCATGGCGGATTTACTGCTGTCAGCCGCCGCCCTGGTTCCCGGCGCTTTGGTGATTGCCTGTCTGGGTCCGGTTTTAAACGTCCCGGATGCTCTGACCGGTGATGTGCGGCTTTTGTTTGCGATGATGCTGCTCAAATATCTGCTCACAATCATGCGGACTGCGTTTGATACAGCGGCCTTTATCGCAGACCGGCTGGATCTGGCGGAGAAAAAGCAGAGTATTTCCTGTCTGATCCAGGCAGGCGTCCTGTTTGCCGCCTGCGGGATTCTGCCTCCCCATGTGTGGTATGTGGGAGCCGCTGCGGCTGCGGCCGCGCTCTACCTTCTGGCGGCCAATTACCGTCTGTGCCGCCGTCTGACGCCAAAGCTTTCCTGCACCCGCGGCGCCTGGTCTTTCGCGGCGGTGAAGGAGATAGCGGCAGCCGGGATCTGGACGTCTCTGAACAATCTGGGAAATGTGTTAAACAGCGGGCTGGATCTTCTGATCACGGATCTGATGTTAGACGCAGCCGCCCTAGGAGGGATTTCCGTGGCGAAGAACCTGGTGCTGCTCTGCAGCGTCATTGTCATGAAGCTCAGCGACGCCTTCCGGCCCAGGATGCTGCGGCTCTATGCAGAGAAGCGGATGGAGACCTTTGCCGGGCTCTGTCAGACCGCCATCGGGATCGTGGGAATCACCTGCAGCTTTATCACAGGGATGTTTTATATCTGCGGCTATGACTTTCTGGCCCTGTGGCTGCCGGGGCAGGACACGGAATTTCTCTTTAAGGCTTCCATGATCGTGTTTTTGGGCGATATGGCCCCGGCGGCCGTAAAGCCCCTCTATTATGTCTATACGCTGACCAAAAGGGTGAAAGCGCCGTGTATGATCACGCTTTTGATGGGCAGCGCCAATGTGATCGCCATGTATCTGCTGATCCGGTTTACGGATCTTGGCCCCTATGCGGTGATACTGACGACGCTGGCGGTTAATTTGATACATTTCATGGATGCCCCCCTGTACTCGGCCCACTGTCTCGGTATTCCGCTCACGAGCTTTTATCCGGCGGTTCTGCGCCATCTGCTGGGGATGGGCTGCGGGTTTCTGGCGGCCGGCGGCTTAAAACACATCATGCCAGAAGCGGGAAGCTGGGTCGGGCTGGCGGCAAAGGGCGCTGTTTCCGGCGTCCTTCTGGCCTCTCTGCTGGCAGCCGTATGGCTTTTGTCCGCGGGGATTTGGAAGGGAGGAGAGCACAGGTGAAAAAGCAGGCGTTACTCAATACATACGTCAATAATCTGACCATGCAGGAGGCGGTCCGGGAGCTGATGGACCGCCTGCGTGAGAGGAGGGTTTCCTATGTAGTGCCCGTGAATGTGGACGTTCTGGTCAAGATGGAGACAGACTCTTACTTAAAGGAGATCGCCGGCCGGGCGGATTTAACACTGGTGGACGGGACACCGCTTTTGTGGATTGCAGGGCTGTCCGGCAAACCGGTAAAGCAGAGAATTTCCGGATCCGATCTGGCGCCGGCGCTTATGGAGGAGGCGGCAAAGCACGGGTATTCCGTATATATTCTGGGCGGCATGGGAGATGTGCCGGAGAAGGCGGCTGCGATGGTAAAAAAGACATGGAAAGGGATACGGATCGCCGGGTTCTGCGCGCCGCCGTCCGGCTTTGAGAGGGATGAGGGTGAACTGGAAAGGATCAATGAGCGGATCCGGGCGGCAGAACCGGATATCCTGCTGGCCTGTTTTGGCTGTCCGAAGCAGGAAAAATGGGTGTATGAAAACTACAGGAGGACATCGGCAATTGTCACCATCTGCGCGGGGGCGACGGTAGATTTTCTGGCGGGAACGGCGCGCCGCGCGCCGCGCTGGGTCAGCCGCATGGGGTTTGAGTGGTTTTATCGGTTTTTGCAGGAACCGCGCCGTTTGTTCAGGCGGTATTTTGTGGACGATTTAAAGATCGTTCCCATGATCTGGAAATACGGCGCAGGGCCAAAAGCAGGAAAAAAGGGAGGAGGCGGCATATGCCGGGGAAGGTAGGGATCCTCTGCACCATGATCAATGGCTTTGGGAGGCGGGGCTATTACAACAGCCAGGAGATTGGCCTGGGGAGGGCTCTGGCCCGCATGGGCGCAGAGGTATGGATTTATAAAGGAGTGAGAAGGCATGAGCCGGCCGGCCTGGAAAGGCTTTCGGAGGGCGTTACAATTGAGTATATTCCCATGAGGGGCATGGGCGCTCACGGCTATCTGGACTGCAGCCGGCTGGATCGCGGCCTTTGCGGGCTGTTCTGTTTTGGCGATCAGCAGATCTTTCTGCCTCATGTGTACCGGTTCTGCAGGAAGAATGGGATCGTCTTTGTGCCGTATGTGGGGACTGCGCACAGCCTCCATGCCAATTTTAAGAGCCGGGTCATGAACACGCTTTTTGCGCTCGGGACGCTCCGGATCTATCAGAAGCATCCGGCGGTGGCAAAGACCGAAGCGGCAAAGAGGGAGCTTGAGGCTCTGGGGGCGGAGCGCGTGACAGTAGCGCCCGTGGGCCTGGACACGGCGGTTTTAAAGCAGGATTTCCGGGACTGCGACCGCATGGAGCTGAGAAAAAAACACGGCTTCTCCGAAACGGATGTGGTGATCTGCAATGTGTCCCGCCTCTCCCCGGAAAAACGGCCCCTGGAGCTTTTGGATCTCTTTTCCTCTGTACGGGGAAAGAAGCCGTTTAAGCTTATCATCGTCGGAGACGGCGCGCTGCGGGATCGGCTCAGGGAGTCGATTGCAGAGCGTGGGCTTGAAGCGGAGATCACCGTGTATCCCAGCGTACCCTATGAGGAGATGTGGGAAATCTATGTCATATCTGATTATTACGTCAACTTAAATAAAGGTGAGATATTCGGGATGGCAGTTATGGAGGCTGTCTATTATGAGACATCCGTCGCGGCGATCGCCGCCGCCGGGCCGTCCGTCACCCTGAGGGGAATGAAGGGGCACAGGCTGTGCGAAACGGATGAGGAGGCGGCAAAATGGCTGACAGCGCCTTATCCGCCGGCAGAGGAGCTCAGGGATAGCGCGGCAGAGCTTGAGGCGGCTTTTACCTGGGAGCGCTGTGCCAGAGTCTTTTTAGGAATTGTAGGGGAACAGAAGGGGGAATTTTCAAATGAAAAAGGGATGGCTGAGACATCTTGACTTTATCGTGATCGATATCTGTGCGATGGAACTCTCTCTTATGCTTACCCAGTGCGTTTACCCGCTTTTGTTCCGGGGAGAGGCCGCCGCGTTCTGGCAGCTCTATTTTTTTACTCCTCTGCTGCACCTGTCCCTGACCGTCATGTTCTGCACCTGTAACGGGATCCTGGAGAGAGGGCGTCTGAAGGAACTGGCGTCTGTCCTCCGGCTCGAATGCCTTGTCTTTTGCGTCCTCTGCTTCAGCGCCTATTTCCTGCGGTTCATGCCGAATCTGCCCTGGAGGGCGCTGGCCGTGTACTTCATGTTCTGCATCCCGGCCACCTGGGCGCTGCGCTGCCTTCAGAAGTTTTATCTGAAGCGCCGCTATAACAAAATCAAGTATTCCCGCCAGATCCTGGTGGTTGCGACAGAAGCGGCGGCCAGGGATATGATCCGGATTATTACAGCATCCGTCATCCGCAATTACCGGTTCTTTGGCCTTGCAATCATCGACCGGCCCATGGTGGGAGAGAATATACAGGGCGTGGCTGTCTGTGCGGATCAGGATTCGCTGATCCGCTGTGTGATGGATCAGGTGATCGACGAGGTGGTCATCAATATCCCGGATCAGTCCGGGGCCAACCTGAAACTGGCGCGGACATTTCTGGAGATGGGCGTCACTGTACATATCTATATGGAAGAGGTTTACCGCAGCCTGCCCAATCGCAGCGTCAGCAACGTATTTGGCTATAATGTGCTGACCACGGCCATCAGCTCCATCTCTTTCCGCCAGTCGCTCTTCAAACGCCTGATGGATATCATCGGCGGGCTGGCGGGCTGTATACTGACCGTCTTTCTGACCCTGTTCATTGGCCCGGCTGTCTTTCTCAAATCGCCCGGCCCGATCTTTTTCTCCCAGATCCGGGCAGGCAAGCGGGGCCGTCCCTTTAAGATCTATAAATTCCGCTCCATGTACATGGATGCAGAACAGCGCAAAGCAGGGTTAATGAGACAGAATAAGGTTCCCGGCGGAATGATGTTTAAGATCGATCACGATCCCCGGATTATTAAAGGTGTCGGAACGTTTATCCGGCGCGCCAGCTTAGACGAATTTCCCCAGTTCTGGAATGTGTTAAAGGGCGATATGTCCATGGTTGGCACGCGTCCGCCGACCATGGACGAATATGCCCGCTACAGCCCGCATCACAAGCGACGGCTCACCATGCAGCCCGGCATTACAGGGCTGTGGCAGGTCAGCGGGCGCAGCCGCCTCACGGATTTTGAGGAGGTTGTGCGTCTTGATACAGAATATATTGCGAACTGGAGCCTGGGGCTGGATTTGAAGATTCTGTTAAAGACGGTTCGGAATATGATAAAAAATGATGATGCCTGTTGAAGGCGGATGAGCGCATAGGGAGAGGGACAGGCCGGAGGCTGCGCAGGAAGCGCCGGCTGTCCCGCCCGCGAAAAAGGTATTTGAAGAGGCCGGATTCCTATTCAGAGGAACCGGATTTCCAATCGGCACAGAATTCAGCGTTTTTTTAATCCTTTGATGATGGCTTTAATGTTCTGAAGCTGATCGCTGTCCAAAGCATTCATATCCTCTATGATTTCCCTGTAATTGGCAGGACAGTTAATATTGTCGTCAAAGAACTCGGACGGCGTGACGCCAAGGTATTCGCAAATATAGAAAAATACCAGCATTGAGGGATAGCCATTTCTGTTTTCCAGACCATTAATATACCCGGAACTTTGCCCAATCGATAAACTCATGTCCCGCGCGGATACGCCCTTTTCAGTTCTCAGTTTTACCAGCCGCTCATAAAACAAATCTTCAAACATTTTTTCGCCACTCCTTATATAAGATTGTATCCCAGACGATATCGAATTATGTATTGTTAAACTATATATTTTGATCAGGATATCTGGTTAAATCAGATATTGCATTGATAATGACTAATTCAATAAGACGGGAGGGGGAAAGGGGTTATGTATAATAAGTAGTATAAAAGAAAACGGCAGAGGGAAGCTCTGCCGGAATAGCGGACACAGGAAAAGAAAGTTCCGGCGCAGAAAATCCTGAGGAGACAGGGCGTCCGGGATCTGCGATAGGGATCAATAAGAAAGGAACATACAGATGATGAATATTTTAAAAAAACTCATAAAGATGGTTAAGAAAATAATAGACAAGATAAAATTTCGGATAAAGCTGCAGCATATGGATAGTATGTGGTACAGTATGGGGGGTAGCTGCTGGGGGATATTTCCGCCCTCATTTTATTACACACATACTGAAGATGAGATAGAACGCATTAAAGAAGAAACGATGAGATCCTTGCAGGAGATAATAGATAAATTGAAAGAAGAGGAGACGGAAAGCGAGTGACGATGAGATAAGCTGCCTTTTTACAGTCAGGAAGATATAAGATTTTTACCTTTTACAAAACTGCCCTGTTCCGTTAGAATATAGCTTATAGAAAGAAATGAGTTTTTCGACCGTACAGCTACTGCTCAGGCGGCCTGCTCGTTTCTTTTTTTGTCCTCAAATATCATAGGGATACAGTGTCCCGTCTTTTGCGTGGCGCGCCAATATTTTTGATTTAAAGACATTGTACCGGATCCGTTCGCCCGTATCATCATAGACAGGGATTGTGATAACGCTGGAAGAATTTGCTTTTGCATACATATTTGCGCCTCTCCGTTCTTTTGAGTCTTTGATTTGACTATCAGATATTTAAATTCAAATACCACATTTTTATCTCAAATTTCAGAGTATAGTTTCTTATAATTCAGCTATACCAGATATGCAGGCAAAGCCTCATGGCCTGCCGATAACGCAGACATTGATCGTTTCTGTATTCATAAGGAACCCGTAGAAAACCGCCGGTGCTTAGCGAGGTCTTATTGAGCTTAGGAACTGTTAAGAAATAACTTTTCAATAGTGCGCAGGATTTTTCTTCGAGAGCGCCACTCAAAAATCAGGCGCATAGTGGGCTATGTAACTAATTTTTGAGTGGTACTATCGGAGAAAAAGACAAGCAATATGAAAAGTTATTTCTTGACAGTTCCTTAGCATCCGCTGCGCTTTTCTCCGAGCGGGAGCGGGGTTCCGCTGAATACAGAAACGATCAATAGCGGCCTTCTCACAATCAACCAATGCCCGCGATCCTCAAAAACATTCAAAAATCCTCCTCCAAGCGAGCTTGCATCGGATTTTAGACCGTTTGATCCTGGTATCATATAGCATTGAGCTGCTAAATAAAACATAAATGAAAATATATTTTCATAAATTATAAATATGAAAATATATTTTCAAAAATTATTGACTTTTGCCTCCAAAGCCTCTATAATAGAATTACGGAGGAACAAAAAAGTGGAACGAAATGTACTGAACGAAATTGAGGCAGGATATGCCCAGTTTACGAAGAAACAGAAGAAACTGGCTGACTTTATGAGAGAGAACATCCACTCCATCCCCTTTTTGTCCATTGTCGAACTGGGGGAAAAGACGGAGGTAAGCCCGGCGAGCATTACGCGGTTTACGAGGGAGCTGGGGTATAACGGTTATGCGGAGTTTCAGAAGAGCGTATCGGATCTGGTCCGCCGGGATGTGGTTCCCATGCGGGAGCTGAAGAGCTCGATCACGTCAGACGGGGAGGAGGACATCCTGGAGGGGATGATTGAGCGGAATGTGGATTCGCTGAGAAAGCTTTACGGCGAGGGATTAAAGGAGAGCTTATATGAGGCGTCAGAGCTTGTCGGGACGGGGCGGAGAGTCTATATCACGGCAGCGCGTTCTTCCTTCTGCGTGGCGTATTACCTGTATTTTATGCTCAAGGAATTTATGGACTGCGTGGAACTTTTGTCAGAGGGGCTGGGAGATATATCGAATAAACTTCAGTTTATCACGCCAGAGGATGTGCTGATCGCGGTCAGTTATGAGCGCTACACCCGGGCGACGTATAATATCGTTTCTTATCTAAATGAGGCGGGGAGTAAGATTATCGCGATCACGGACAGCTATTCCTCGCCCATTGCTTTAAAGGCGGACTGTGTGCTGCTGGCTAGGCAGGCGCCGGACACGTATTCGTTTGTGAATGCAATGACCGTGGCCAACGCTCTGATCGCGGCGGTGGGAAGGAGGGATCGGGAGCGCTCACTGGAGCGGATGAAGAGACAGGATGAGATAGCCATCGAATATGGATTGTATTTATAGGAAACAATTTATGATGTTTCTTAGACACAGCGGGATATAACCTTTTCCCAGAATATTCTGATTAAAAGAGGAACTAAAACATAATGCTGCATGTGGGCCATTCAGACAATTATATGATAGCTCCCTTTTCTTAGTATACGCGAAAATACGATAAAATGCAAGGATACCCGGACTAAAATTTGGAAAAATGACCGGAGTTATAATGCCGCGGGCGCTGCCATATGGCTGAAGCCGTTCGGATACAGGAGACAGATGAAGCAGTCTTTTTGTGCCGGATTTGTGGAAATGGCGGGGAAAGCGGGCGTTAAAAGCGGGATTTTGCGGGGAAAAACCGACGTGCATGTGATCGGCGATACATAATTAGAATCTTCCGGAGAAAGTTATAAATACATGTTAAAGGAGGATTACAATATGATTTTCGGACTACCTGCGCTTCTTGGTTTTTTGCCGATGGTATTGTATATCATCTTGTCCTTTAAGGGAAAGGACATGCTGACCGTGGTGCTGCTCTGCGTGCTTTTGGGGGCCGCGCTGACGGGACAGGATCTGCTGAGCGTCGGAAATGCGCTGAATGCGGCTCTGGGATCGTTTATGGGCCTCATTGGGTTTATTATCCTGATGGGCGCCGGGCTGGGGCATCTCCTGACAAAGGTGGGAGTGGCGCAGAATATTGTTCATCTGGTCGTCACGAAAACCGGGGTGAAAAATAAAACCCAGGCTATGCTTGCTACGATGTTTTCGTCGGTTCTGCTTGTTTCTATGTTAGGCTCTATGGCCGGCTCGAATGCGATTCTGGCCCCGATCATCATTCCGATTGTCGCCAGCTTTGGGATCACGCCGAATACGCTGGGCGTGCTGCTTCACGGCGCGGGGGCGACGGGGCTTCTCTTAGGGCCGTTTGTCCCCTCGGTTGTCACAACCATGAGCCTGACGGGGATTTCTTACGGCTCGTATCTTCTCCATGTGGGACTTCCGGTTTCGGCGCTCATCTGGATCAGTACGTTTATAGTGGCTCAGAAAACACAGAAAAAGTATGAGGGCGTGGAGAGCTACAGCGATAAGGACAGCGCCGGAGGGGAATTTACCCCGGACGCGGTGACGAACCGGGCGACCGCTGTATTCGGGATTGCGATGCTTCTTTTGATTATCTATGGAATCGTGATGAAGGCGGGAGCGTCCTATGCGCTGACCGTGATGTTCGCAGTCGCATTCGTCACCGGCCTGTCCGCGGGAGTGAGCGTCACGGATATCTTAAAGCTTCTGGTAGAAGGCGCTTCCAAGATGTTCTGGCTGTTCATTCTGTTTGTCCTCTATGATCCGTTCCTGAATTTTGTGACGGAATCCGGGGCGTTTGATGCGATTGCCGGCCTTCTCAATCCCCTGATTGACATGGGCGGGGCCCCGGTTTTTATGGTGGCTGCGACGCTGGTGGGGATTTTCGGTGTGTCCGGCGCGGCTGTGGCGCAGGAGAAGGTGCTTTACGATCTGTTTCTCCCCATGTCAGAGGCACTGGGACTCCCGGCCCATCTGTGGTCCCTGGTGCTTTTGGTGGGCTCCCAGATTACCTTTTTTGCCTATCCGACCGGCGATATGGTGGGGCAGATGGGCCTGGCGCGCTCAAAGGACTTAAAGAGTATGATTAAAAACGGCCTGATTATCACAGCGCTCTCGATTGCGTATGTAATTATCCGCGCGGTGCTGTATCAGTTTTTGTGAGAAAGGGGGAGCGTGATGTTTGGAATCCGTCTGGTACAAATGGATACCATTTACAGGGATCCGGCCGGGAACCGGCAGAGGATTAGAGAGCTTGTGGACGAGGCGTGCGCTGCGGCAAACGGCCGGGAACCGGCGGACCTGATTGTCTTTCCGGAAACGTGCACGGCCGGCTATTCGGAGGAGGTATTTAAAGAGATCGAACGGTTTGCAGAGGAGAATGGAGGCGGGACGCTGCGCCTGTTTAAGGAGCTGGCCGCTTCCAGAAAGGTCTGCATCTGCACCGGCTCGTTTCCGGAAAAGGAGGGGGAAAACATCTACAATACAGTCTGGTTTGTGGATCGCACGGGCCGGGTCGTGTCCAAATACCGGAAGATGCATCTGTACAGCGCCATGGATGAGGATCAGGCGTTCACACACGGAACGCAGATGCCGGTGTTTGAAACGGAATTCGGGCCCATGGCTATGATGACCTGCTATGATATCCGTTTCCCGGAGCTGTCGAGAACGTATGCGGTGCGCGGGGCAGAGGCGATTCTCGTCGTGTCCAATTTCCCCAATCCCAAGGTGAAGCACTGGCGGACGCTTCTGACAGCCAGGGCGATTGAAAACCAGCTCTATGTGATTGCCTGTAACCGCGTGGGGGCGGCGGGAGGCTCGACGTATTTCGGCCATTCCCTGATCATCGATCCGTGGGGAGAGATTGTGGCAGAGGGAGACGAAGCGGAAGGCATTGTGAGCGGGTGCGCGGACTTTGAGAAGGTGCGCCAGGTGAGGGAGACGATTCCCATGTATGCCGATCGCCGGCCGGCAAGCTATCCGGGCTGGAGCGTATAGGAGGGACAGCATTTGGAAGAGTTAAAAAACGCCATTCAGAGGCAGAGAGAGATTTGTTCCGGGACAAGCGCCGTTATTGTGAAGAATTTAACGACAGGAGAGAGGATCGCATTTCGCGAGAGGGAGGTATTTCCGGCGGCCAGCCTGATTAAGCTCCCGATCCTGTTTACCCTTTATAAGAGAAAAAAAGAGGGCTTTTTTCTGGGAGAGCGCGTCCGCATGGAGGAGAGGCATAAGGTTAGCGGCTTTGGGATTTTAAAGGATCTGGAGCCGGGCCTTGCGCTCACATGGAAGGATCTGGCAGTGCTGATGATCACTGTGAGTGATAATACGGCGGCGAACTGGCTGATCGATTTCCTGGGGATGGACGCGGTAAACAGGGAGATCAGGGCCCTGGGGCTTTCGGAAACGGAGCTGAACCGGAAGATGATGGACGCCGCGGCAAAGGAGCGGGGACTGGAAAACAAAACCAGCGCGGCCGATATGGAGCGGATGTATGAGGCGATACGAAACGATGCGGATTCGGAGGAGATGACCGACATCCTGAGGAGACAGCAGTGCAACAATAAGCTGCCGGTTTTCTTTGGAAAACACAGCGGATTTGCTCACAAAACCGGGGATCTGCCGGGCACGGAGCATGACGCGGGGATTCTATATGTGAAGGGACAGGCATGTTTCATTGCAGTCCTGACAAAGGATTTGGAGGACAATATGCACGGGATCCGGCTGAACCAGGAGGCCGGCCGCCTCGTATATGAGTATGCCGGACAGGAGAGAAAAGTATGAAAACAGGAATCATAAAAAACGTGGAAGTGAAGGTGCTGGAGCTCCCGCTGAAAAAACAGTGGAAGATATCGCTCTATGAGCAGACGACAAGGGCCCATGCGGTGGTGCGGATTCAAACAGACGAGGGTGTCACGGGATACGGGGAGGCGGCCCCGTCCCCGGCCTTTATGGGCGAGACAGGGTATACGATGGAGACGGTGATCAAACGCTACCTGGCCGATGCCGTTGCAGGTGAGAGCGTATTTCACACGGATCGCCTCCACGAAAAGATGAATGCGGCGATCTACGGGAATTACGCGGCCAAGGCGGCGCTTGACATGGCCTTTTACGACGCCATGGGAAAGCTGACGGGGGTTCCGGCCTGCCGCCTTATGGGAGGAAAATACCGCGACAGGGTGGCTTTAAGCTGGGTTGTGGGAATGCAGGATCTGGACGCGTCCATTGAGGAGGCGAAGGAAAAGCTGAAGCTTGGCTACCGCGTCCTCAAAATCAAGGTGGGGAGAACGCCGGAGACGGATACAGCCCTGGTAAAACGGATCCGCGCCGAGGTGGGGGACGATGTTCCGCTGCGCCTGGACGCCAACCAGGGGTATGACGCTGTGACGGCCCTGCAGGTATTTGGCCGTCTGGAGGAGTTCGGGCTGGAGAGCATCGAGCAGCCGGTCAGGCGCTGGGATATCCGGGGGATGAAGATGCTGCGGGAACGGCTGAAAACGCCGGTTATGGCGGACGAATCGGTTTCCGACTTCCACGCCGTGGGGCAGATGATTCGCGAGTCGGCCTGCGACTATGTAAATATTAAGGTCGGAAAGGTGGGCGGGCTCACGATGGCGAAAAAGATCGCCGCCGCCCTGGAAGCGGAAGGGCTTCTGGCCACGGCGGGCAGCAACTTGGAGGTGGGGATCGGTTCCGCGGCGAGCATCCATTTTTCGGCCGCGACGCCGAATGTATCCCTTCCGGGGGATCTGCTGCTGGGCGGGCCGCTGCACCAGCATGATATTATCGTGGAAGATTTTGAGGTAAATGACGGCTTTGTGACGGTTCCGGACACGCCAGGTCTGGGAATTGAAGTGGATGAAAGTATTTTCAAGTAAGCGCGCGGTCAGGGAGGAGCTGGATCAGATACGAGAGGAGCTGATCCGGCTCCGTAGAAGTATCCACGCGCACCCGGAACAGGGGTACCACGAAACGGGTACCACGAAACGGGTAAAGGACTTTCTCGAGAGACGCGGCGTCCCGTTTTGCAGCTTTACAAATATGACTGGCGGATATGTGTACATTGACTGCAAAAAAACGCGCAGCGTGGGCTTTCGGGCGGATCTCGACGCCCTGTCCATTGAGGAGAGGACCGGAGCGGAGTTCGCATCTGTGATCCCGGGCATGATGCACGCGTGCGGCCACGACATGCACACAGCGATTGCAGCGGGCCTGGCGGCGGTTTTATGGTCTTTGAGGGAGCGGCTGAGGGCAAATGTCCTGATCGTATTCCAGCCGGCGGAGGAGTGCAACCCAAAAGGCGGCGCGAAGGAAGCGCTGAAGGAAGGGATATTTGAGCGTTTCCAGGTGGAGGAGTTTTACGGGCTTCATATGTGGCCGGAGTTTAAGATTGGGGAGATCGGGCTGAGAAAGGGGGCGCTTATGGCCTCCTCGGATAAGCTTAACATCACAGTGACGGGAAAAAAAGCCCATGCGGCGGAACCCCAGAAGGGAGTGGACGCGATCTCCATTGCGGCGGAGATTATAAGCGCGGTCGAACACAAGATCCGCCGGGAGATCAGCCCCTTTGAGACAGCCCTTATCTCCATCGGCTCCGTTCAGACCGAGGGGCGCTACAACATCGTGTGCGACCACGCGCAGATCGAGGGCACGATCCGCTGCCTGAATCCGGAGACGCGGGCCTTTGTCCACCGGCGGGTTCGGGAGGTGGCGAAAGAGATTGCCGCCGCCTACCGGGGAAATGCAGCGGTTGGGATCGAGGACGGCTACCAGGCGGTGATCAATGACGCGGCGCTGACGGAGCGGTTTGCCGAAGGCGCGCGGGAGATTCTGGGGAAGGAGGCTGTGCATGCGGAGGTGAATCCCACGCTGATTGGGGAGGACTTTTCCTTTTACGGGGAAAGGGCGCCGTCGGTTTACTTCTTTATGGGCTGTGAGAGCGCATATCCGCTGCACAGCGACTGCTTCCTTCCGGCGGAGGAGGCGCTGGAGAGGTCGGTTTATCTGATGGCGGGGTATTTTTTGGATTTTATATAGAGCGGCGGGCTTTCTGGATTTTTAATGTACTCCCGGAATCTCACAAAATCAGGCGCAGCGAGATTCCGGGAGTACATTTATGGTTTAGGGGGCCGTCATCGCTCCATGCCGCCGCCACGGCCTTCCTCCTGTTCCGGAAAACGGAACCTCCTTATTGCCCGCTCACAGAACTCGCGCAGGACAGGAATGTCCGAAACCGCCGTTTCCCATACCAGCCCCACATCCACAGCGCCGTAATTATGGGCGAACAGGTTCCTCATGCCTTTGATAGCCGGCCGGTAAACGGAGTCTTTTGTCCCCTCACGGAACTCCTGCGTCCTTGCTGCATTCGCGTCATGGGAAAGGGCCTCTGTTGTCACCAGATCCACCGGTTTCTTTAACGCCTGCGTCAGTTCATGGTAAAGGGCGCCCAGGCCGAACATGGAGCGGATTCTGCCCCCGTCAATCCGCAGATCGATATCGCTCTGCGCTGTAGCCTCCCCACGGGCATAGGAGCCGAAAAGATACGCCCGGCGCACGCCGTAATCCCGCAGAATCGGACAGATAATTGCCTGTAGTTCATTCATGGCGTATATTTTCTCCATAGCCGAACCTCCCTGTTTATGTTTCTGTTCATTTCCATATATATCATTCCCATCTCCGCTTTTCAATAATGAGCGGTTTTTAATGCTGTTACCGGCAATCCCTCGTTACTGTTCACACACCAGCCAATGCGAGGTGTTTTTTGTGAGCGCAGCGCAGCAGAAGTCACGGAAAACCCGAGGGCAGCGGCGCCAAACTGCGTTTTTTGCGGTTTGTGTGCATCGCGAAGCGTGTTACTGGGCACAGCCCGGCAGGGGTGTGAACAGTAACAATCCCTCAACTTTCACGCATTTTATACATAATTCATTGTTGTAACCCGGGAATTGTGGTATACTTTGGAAAAAGCACAATCCCCCACCCCTTGTGAAAATCATAGTCTTACGTTATAATGGGAGCTTAGAATACAGGCGCGGCGTTTTTCCCTGCGGGCAGGGCGGCGCGGCCGGCCAGGAAGGATCAGGAGGACATAGTATGACCAGAAGAGAATTGCGGGAGCACTGCTTTAAGCTGCTGTTTTGCGCCGACTTTTATCCGGCGGGGGAGACAGGGGAACAGCTTGAGCAGTATTTTACAGAGCCGCAGGAGGAGGAAGATACGCCGGACGGTGCGAGCGTGGTGCTGCACAGCCCGGCGCTGGATGTGTTTGACAGCGAGTATGTGAGAACCAGGGTGGGACGCATCATGGAGCTCATTCCTGACCTGGACGCGCGGATCAATGAGGTTGCCAAAGGCTGGACCACGAAGCGGATGGGAAAGGTGGAGCTGACGATCCTGCGCCTGGCCCTGTTTGAGATCCACTATGATGAGGATGTGCCGGACAAGGTGGCCATCAATGAGGCCGTGGAGCTGGCCAAGCGGTTCGGCGGGGACGATTCGCCTTCGTTTGTGAACGGCATTCTGGCGAAGCTGGTGTAGCAGATGGCAAGCGTATATTCCGTATCACAGGTAAATGCCTACATTAAAAATATGTTTGCCCAGGATTTTGCGCTGAACCGCATTTCGGTAAAGGGGGAGGTATCCAACTGCAAATACCACCCGTCCGGCCATATTTATTTTACTTTAAAGGACAGGCTGGGCGCCATACAGGCTATTATGTTTGCGGGAAAGCGGCGGAATCTGACCTTTCAGCTTAAGGAAGGCCAGCAGGTGGTGGTAAAGGGAAGTATCGAGGTCTATGAGCGGGACGGGCGGTACCAGCTTTACGCCTCGGAGATCACGCTGGACGGGACGGGGGATCTGTTTAAGCGGTTTGAGAAGCTGCGCAATGAGCTGGAGGAGATGGGCATGTTTGCCCCGGAGTACAAGCAGCCGATTCCTGCGTATGCATCCCGGGTGGGGATCGTGACGGCCTTAACAGGAGCGGCGATCCGGGATATTATCAATATTGCCACGCGCAGGAACCCGTACGTGCAGTTGGTTCTGTGTCCGGCGCTGGTGCAGGGCGACGGCGCTGCCGCCAGTATCGTCCGGGGGATCCGCAGACTGGACGCCATGGGCCTGGATGTCCTGATCGTAGGGCGGGGCGGCGGCGCGATCGAGGATCTGTGGGCGTTTAATGAGGAGGAGGTCGCGCGGGCGATCTTTGCCTGCAGGACGCCGGTGATTTCCGCGGTGGGACATGAGACGGATGTGACGATCGCCGATTATGCAGCGGATCTGCGCGCGCCTACGCCGTCTGCGGCGGCTGAGCTGGCGGTGTTTGACTACAGCCTTTTTGTGGAACAATTACAGGGGGCGGAAAGCCGGCTTTTTAAAGCGCTGTACCAGAGAAAGGAGCGGGCGTCGCAGCGCCTTTTGCAGTACGGGCTGCGTTTAAGGCTGTTCAGCCCCGGGAGGCGGCTCAATGAGAGGAGGCAGCGGCTGGCGGATATGGAAGGGGAGCTGGAACGCCTGATGAAGGGCAGGACAACTGAGGCCCGCCATCGTCTGGCCCTGCTTTCGGGCCGGCTGCACGGCTTGTCGCCCCTTGAGCGGATCCGCCGGGGCTTTGGCTTCCTGACAGACGGGGACGGGAAAAAGATTACCTCCGTGTCGGATGTAAACGCCGGGGACACGGTGCGGATCCAGGTGTCGGACGGGCGGATCACGGCAAAGGCGCAGGAGATTACCAGGGAAGATGCGCCGGGGACACAGCAGGCAGGGATCTTTTAATGAAATAACAGATGTCAGGCAATAGGCAGCGCCCCCCAAAAGCGCGGGCGGCGGACGGAGGACTTTATATGGCGGAAAAAGAAAGCGCAGGGCAGGAGCTCTCGATTGAGGAGGCGTTTGAAAAGCTCGAGGGGATTATCGGGGCTTTGGAGGACGGGGAGATATCCCTGGAGGACTCTTTTTCGTATTATGAGACGGGCATGCGCCTTGTAAAACAGTGCGGAGAGAAGATTGACAGAGTGGAGAAGAAGATTCTGGTGCTTGAGGATTCGGAATCGGAAGGGTGAATACATTGAAAAAAGACCAGCTTTTACAGTATACAAGGGAAGTGGAGGAGACGGTGTACTCCTTCCTTCCGGAGGAAGCCGGCCCTCAGAAAACGATATTTGAGGCCATGAATTACAGTGTGAAGGCAGGAGGTAAGCGGCTCCGCCCGCTCTTAATGCGGGAGGTTTACAGGCTGTTTGGCGGCAAGGGGGATGCGATTGGGCCGATGATGGCGGCGATTGAGATGATCCATACCTCGTCCCTGATCCATGACGACCTGCCCTGTATGGATAATGACGAATACCGCCGGGGCAAAAAAACGACCTGGGCCGTTTACGGATATGATATGGCGGTCCTGGCCGGGGACGCGCTCCTAATGTATGCGGTTGAGACAGCGTCCAAAGCCTTTGACAAGACGGAGGATGCGAAGCGGGTGGGCGAGTGCATCCGCATCCTGTCAGAGCGGACAGGCATTTACGGCATGATCGGCGGGCAGACCGTGGATGTGGAGATGACAGGGCGGCCGCTTAAGAGAGAAACGCTGGATTTCATTTACCGGCTGAAGACGGGCGCGCTTTTGGAGGCTTCGATGCGGATCGGGGCCGTGATGGCCGGGGCGTCAGAAGAGGACTGCGAACGGGTGCGCGATATGGCGCTGGCCGTGGGGCTGGCCTTTCAGATTCAGGATGATATCCTGGATGTGACCAGCAGCCAGGAGGTGCTTGGAAAGCCGGTTTTGAGCGATGAGAAGAACAACAAGACCACATATGTGAGCCTGGAGGGGATCGGGAAAGCCAGGGAGGATGTGAAGGCGCTTTCAGAGAAGGCGATCCGTATCTTAAAGGAGCTTCCCGGGAGCAATGTATTTCTGGAGGATCTGATCCGGATGCTGGTATACAGGGAGAAATAGGGTTACTGTTCATATGCCGGCATGCGCGGGGCGTTTCCTGCGGGCGAAGGCCGCAAAAACAAAGCGGGGGACGGTTCAGGCTGCCTGGAGGGGGAAGCAATGCTGTTAGATCAATTGAATGGACCCGATGATGTGAAGGAACTGAATGATGAGGAGTTAAAGGAGCTGGCGGAGGATATCCGCCGTTTCCTGATTGAGAAGATCAGCCGTACAGGAGGGCATCTGGCCTCAAACCTGGGCGTGGTGGAGCTGACGCTTGCCCTCTACCGCGCTTTTGAGCTGCCAAAGGATAAGGTGATATGGGATGTGGGACATCAGTCGTACGTCCATAAGATTCTGAGCGGAAGAAGGGATTACTTTGACGGCCTGCGCCAGTACGGCGGCTTAAGCGGATTCCCGAAGCGCAAGGAAAGCCCGTACGACGCCTTTGACACAGGCCACAGCTCCACCTCTATCTCGGCCGGCCTTGGCATGGCGCAGGGAAGAGATCTCCTGGGAGAGGATTATTCGGTTATTTCCGTCATCGGGGACGGGGCGCTCACCGGAGGCATGGCCTATGAGGCGCTGAATAACGCGGGGCGCTTCAAACGGAATTTTATTATCATATTAAATGACAACAACATGTCCATTTCCGAAAATGTGGGCGGGATGTCAAAATATTTAAGCAATTTAAGGGCGGCCGAGGGGTATAATCATCTGAAGCAGAGCGTGGTGGGAACGCTGTCCAGAGTCCCGGTGATCGGCGACGAGCTGGTGGGAACCCTGCTCCGGACCAAGAACAGCATCAAGCAGCTTCTGGTTCCCGGCATGTGGTTTGAAAATATGGGCATCACCTATCTGGGGCCTGTGGACGGCCACGATATCCGGGGACTGACGCATATTTTTACGGAGGCCAAAAAAATCAACCACTCGGTTCTGATCCACGTCATGACCCAAAAGGGCAGGGGCTACCGGCCGGCGGAAAAGAACCCGTCCGCCTTCCACGGCGTCGAGCCCTTTGACATCGGGACAGGAAAGCCGCTTAACGAGAAGCGCTACCCGGGCTATACGGACGTATTTTCCAGGGAAATATGCCGTCTGGCCGGAGAGGATCCGCGGATTGTGGCGATCACGGCGGCCATGCCGGACGGGACGGGCTTAAAGAGATTTTCAAAGCTTTATCCGGATCGCTTCTTTGACGTGGGGATTGCGGAGGAGCATGCGGTCACGTCTGCGGCAGGCATGGCGGCGGCGGGGCTTAAGCCGGTGGTTGCCGTGTATTCGTCCTTCCTGCAGAGGGCCTATGACCAGATTGTGCATGATGTGTGCATCCAGAACCTTCCGGTGCTGTTCTGTGTGGACCGGGCCGGCCTGGTGGGCAGCGACGGGGAAACGCACCAGGGGATCTTTGACTTAAGCTTCCTGTCCTCGATTCCGAACATGACAGTCATGGCCCCCAAGAACCTGTGGGAGCTGCGGGAAATGCTGAATTTCGGGATCCGCCATGAGGGGCCGGCGGCGATCCGCTACCCCAGAGGGCAGGCATACAGGGGACTTAAAGAGTTCCTGGCCCCGGTGGAGTATCACAAGAGCGAGTTCCTTTACAAAGAGGAGAAGATCGCCCTCCTGGCTGTGGGGAGCATGGTCAGCACGGCGGAGCACATCCGCTTAAAGCTTAAGGCCCTGGGACATGCCTGCACGCTTGTCAACGGCCGCTTTATCAAGCCTGTGGATACGGATGTGGCGGACGAGCTGGCGGCGGATCACCGCTATGTGATCACGCTGGAGGAAAATGTGCTCCGCGGCGGCTACGGGGAGCGGATTACAGATTATGTGCAGAAACATTATCCGCAGATCCGCGTGTTGAATATCGCGCTTCCGGATGCGTATGTGGAGCATGGGAACGTGTCGCTTTTGAGGAGCGAGCTGGGGATTGACAGCGATTCTATATTGGAGAGGCTTAGGGAGGAGTTTGGAGATTTTTCCTGAAAGTTCCGCTCGGAGAAAAGCGCAGAGGCGCTAAGATCGAAAAGATCTTGAAAGAGGGCGGAGGTTAGCGTGAGAGAGCCGCCGGAGTCAGCTTCTGTATCCAACGGAACCCCGCTTCCGCCCGGAGAAAAGCGCAGCGGTACTAAGCTCGAAAAGACCTCGCTAAGCGCCGGCGGTTTTCTACGGGTTCCTTATGGATACAGAAGCCGCCTCCGGCGGCCCTCTTACATCCCCTTTAAAGGTATAACAGTGAATGTAAATCGTAACCACATATTTTACTGCCCGCACAAATCCGCGGCAGCATTATTGACATAGAAAGAGCGTATGATGAAAGAACGACTGGATGTGCTTTTAGTGAAAAAGGGCCTCGCGCCGTCGCGCGAAAAGGCCAGGGCGGTGATTATGTCCGGCATTGTGTATGTGGACGGCCGGAAAGAAGACAAGGCGGGTTCTGCCTTCGCGGAGACGGCCCGGTTTGAAGTGCGCGGAAGCGTGCTGCGCTATGTGAGCCGGGGCGGATTGAAGCTTGAAAAGGCGATGACTCATTTCGGCGTTCAGCCGGAGGGGAAGGTCTGCATGGACGTCGGGGCCTCGACAGGGGGCTTTACGGACTGCATGCTGCAGAACGGAGCGGTAAAGGTCTACAGTGTGGACGTGGGCCGCGGACAGCTTGCCTGGAAGCTGCGCAGCGATCCGAGGGTGGTCTGCATGGAGAAGACGAATATCCGCTATGTGACGCCGGAGGATATCGGGGAGGCGGTGGATCTTGCCTCTATTGATGTGTCTTTTATTTCCCTGACAAAGGTTTTGGGGCCGGTGAAGGAGATTTTAAAGGCAGGGGGCTTTGTCGTGGCTCTGATTAAGCCGCAGTTTGAGGCAGGACGGGAGAAGGTCGGGAAAAAGGGCGTGGTGAGGGAGAAAAGCACGCACCTGGAGGTGATCCGGAAGGTGATCGCCTATGCGCAGGAGATAGGGTTCCTTGTCCGCAATCTGGAATTTTCTCCGATCAAGGGGCCGGAGGGAAATATCGAGTATCTGCTGCTGCTGGAAAAGCCGCTTGGCGGAGCGGGCGAGCATTTGGAGCTGTCCGGAAATGACGGGAAGGATGCGGTATGCGGGGCGTCCGGAAACGGTGGGGAGAATGCCGTATGCAGTCAGGCAGGCGGGCCGGGAGCGGCGTTTCTGGCCGAAGATGTGGTGGAGGCGGCGCACCGGGAGCTGGATAAGGCATAGAAGGTAAAGTGATTGGGCGCGGCGCAGGCGGCCCGGACGGCTTGCGGCGCGCATTGTGAAAGAGGCAGGACAAGGCGGGGCATGTCATGGAGCGCTTTTATTTGATTGTGAATGAGGAAAAGGAGGAGGCGAGGCGGGCCGCGGCCCTGGTTGCGGAATATCTTCTGCACCGCGGGTGCGACTGCCTGCGCTGGGGGCTTCGCCGCGGGGAGGAGCCGGGACGGCGTTTCCGGCAGCGGTACCGCTACACGGATGTGGCGCGTATCCCCCCGGAGACGGAGTGCGCGATCGTTCTGGGCGGGGACGGGACGCTGATTCAGGCGGCCAGGGATGTGGCCGGGCGCGGGCTTCCTCTGTTTGGGGTAAATATGGGACATCTGGGCTATCTGACCCAGGTGAGCAGGCATGAGGAGATGATACCGGCCCTGCAGGCATTGATCGAGGATCGGTACAGCCTGGAGACGCGCATGATGCTGGACGGGCAGATCGTCTCGGACGGCCGGGTGATCGCCCGCGATATTGCCTTAAATGATATGATTTTAGGGCGGAGCGGCCTTTATACGCTCAAATTTCAGCTCTATGTCAACGGGCAGCTTTTGAATGATTATTCGGCGGACGGGATGATTGTGGCTACGCCCACCGGCTCTACGGCCTATAATCTGTCTGCCGGAGGCCCCATCGCGGTTCCGGACGCGAGGCTTTTGATTCTGACGCCGATCTGCCCCCATACGCTGAATTCCAGAAGCTTTGTCCTGTCCGCGGACAGCGAGATCGCGCTCTGTATCGGCGGGGATCAGGAGGTGGAGCAGTTTGTGAGCTTTGACGGGGATACGGCCGTGCCGTTAAAGAGGGGGGATCGCATTGAGATCCGGCGCTCGGAGGTTGAGACGACGCTTGTGCAGCTTACGAAGCTGTCATTTATGGACAATATCCGGAATAAGATGAGGCAGATTTAACGTAACCGTTTTGACAGGTCTGCGCGTTCACCGGACAGGTTACAAAAGGCGGATGTACGAATACAGCATTGTATTAATTCGCGAGTAAACAGCATCCGCAAATTAATGCAACGCTGTATTAGCAGGATTGAGGGATGTAGAAAATGAAACTGGAACGACACAGCAAGATTGTGGAATTGATTGGGAGATATGAGATAGAGACACAGGAGGAGCTCTCGGAGTATCTGCACAGAGAGGGCTATAATGTGACGCAGGCCACGGTATCGCGCGATATCCGGGAGCTGAAGCTCTCGAAGATCCAGACGGACAGCGGCCGCCAGAAGTACGCGGTGTTTCACCCGCAGACCGCCTTTAATGACAAATATATCCGGATCCTGCAGGACAGCTTTCTTTCCATGGATATGGCGCAGAATATTCTGGTGCTCAAGACGGTTTCCGGTATGGCGATGGCGCTGGCCGCCGCCCTGGACGCCCTGCACTTTCCGGAGGTCGTGGGCTGCATCGCGGGGGACGATACGGTGATGTGCGCGGTCCGGACGGTGGACGATACGATTATTCTGATGGACAAGCTGAAAAAGCTTCTGGAAGGGTGAGAGGTTCTGAGCGCTGTCCGGCATGCCCCGGCGGCGCGCGGCGGACGGTTAGAAACGCTATAATGTAGGAGACGGGAATGCTGTATCATTTATATGTAAAGAATCTGGCCCTGATCGATTCCGCGGAGGTGGAATTTGACGAGGGGCTTAATATATTGACAGGAGAGACGGGAGCGGGCAAATCGGTGATCATCGGTTCCGTGAATGTGGCCCTGGGGGCCAAGGCGTCAAAGGATCTGATCCGCCAGGGCTGCGAGAGCGCCTATGTGGAGCTGATTTTTCAGGTAAGGGATGAGAAGAAGAGGCGGGAGCTTAAGGCGCTGGATATCCACCCGGACGCGGACGGGATGGTGATCGTTTCCAAGAAGATCATGCCGTCCCGGAGCGTGGGCCGGATCAATGACGAGTCGGTGACAGCCGCCAGGCTGCGGGCGATAACGGGCCTTCTTATCGATATCCACGGGCAGCACGAGCATCAGTCGCTTTTGTACCATTCCAGGCATCTGGAGATCCTGGATGAGTACGGGCGGGCGCGGACCGCGGGCTTAAAGGAAGAGATTGCGGAGCGGTTTAAGGCGTATGCGGATCTGAAAAAGAGGCTGGAGTCGTTTGAGACGGATCAGGATAAGCGCGCGCGCGAGGCGGATTTCTGCAGGTTCGAGATTGAGGAGATTGAAAGCGCGGATTTAAAGCCGGGCGAGGAGGAGGAGTGCCAGGCCGCATACCGCCGTTTTTCCAATGCCAGGCGGATCACGGAGAGCCTTTCCGAGGCGTACGGCGCGGTGGGCGGCGACGGGATCTCACGGGCGCTGAAGGCGGTGGAGGAGGCGGCGCAGTATGATGAGGGACTGTCCGGCATCCGCGACGAGCTCTACGATGCAGAGGCGCTTTTAGGGGATCTGTCGCGGGATATTTCCGCTTATCTGGAGGATATGACCTTTGATGAGGAGGCGTTTTCGCAGACCGGGGAGCGTTTAAATCTGATCCGCGGCCTGGAAAATAAGTACGGGAAAACGATTGAGGATGTTCTGAAAAGCCTGGAGGAGAAGAAAGAGCGGCTTTCGGAGCTTGAAAATTACGACGTGCTGCTTTCGCAGACCAAGGAGCGCCTTTCTGAGGCGGAGGGGGAGCTTTTAAGGCTTTCAGAAGAGCTCTCCGCGGCGCGCCGGGAGGTGGCCGGGGAGCTGACGGCGAAGATTGAGGAAGGGCTGAAGGAGCTCAATTTCCTTGACGTTGCGTTTTCCATGGAATTCCGCAGGCTGGATCATTACACCGCGGGCGGCGTGGACGAGGCGGAGTTTATGATATCCACGAATCCGGGCGAGCCGGTGAGGCCCCTGGGGCAGGTGGCGTCCGGCGGAGAGCTTTCGCGTATCATGCTGGCGATCAAGACGGTTCTGGCGGAGACGGACGATATACCGACCCTGATTTTTGACGAGATTGACACCGGGATCAGCGGGCGGACGGCCCAGATGGTGTCTGAAAAGCTGCGCCTGATCGCAGAGCGCCATCAGGTTATCTGCATCACTCATCTGCCGCAGATCGCGGCCATGGCGGATCGCCATTTTGAGATACGCAAGGAAGTCTCAGAGGGGCGGACCACGACCTTTATCCGGCGGCTTGCGGACAATGAGGCCACGGAGGAGCTGGCGCGTCTTCTGGGCGGCGCGAAGATCACGGCGGCGGTGCGAAAAAACGCAAAGGAGATGAAGGCGCTTGCAAAGGGAAGAGGAGAAGGAAAGGGACGCGCGGGTGGCGCCGGACTTAAGTGATCCGGGCTTAAACCGTTACATGCGGGTTTACCGGTATTACAAGGAGCTGATCCTCACGGGAAAGCTCGCGCCGGGGGCCAGGATAGCGTCGATCCGGCGCTGCGCAAAGCAGCTTCAGCTCTCGCGGACCACGGTGGAGACTGCCTATATGCTCCTGGCCGCGGAGGGCTATATTGTCTCAAGGCCGCAGAGCGGCTACTATGTAACAGAGTTTTTTTCAGGTAAAGACGGGGGGCAAAAGAAGACGGAGAAGGAAACGGAAAAAGATAAGGCGGACAATGCTGTGATCCGATATGACTTTGCCTCGTCACGGGTAGACAGGGACAGCTTCCAGTTTGACATTTGGAGGCGGTATATAAAAAGCGCGCTCCGCCAGGATGAACGGCTCTTATCCTACGGTGAGCCGCAGGGAGAGCGGGAACTGAGGGAGGCGTTGTGCAGCTATCTGGAGCGCCGGCGGAATGTGATCTGCCGGCCGGATCAGATCGTGGTAGGCGCCGGTATCCAGAGCCTGCTCCATATCCTGTGCCCTTTGATACGGGAGCGGGAGCGGGCCGCGTTTTATAATTTTGGTTTTCAGCAGGGAAAAAGAATCTTTGAGGATTTCGGCTTTGTGACGGAAGATGTGCGCGAGGCGTGGAAGCGGGGCGGGCTCGCTGAGGGAAGCGTGTGCTATGTCACGCCGTCCCAGATGAGGGTATGGGGCGAGGTTATGCCCATGGCGGAGCGGATATCCCTGATCCGGGAGGCTTTTGATAAGGATATTCTCATTCTGGAGGATGATTACGACAGCGAGTTTTGCTATTACAGCCGTCAAACGCCGTCCCTGCAGGGGCTGGCAGGCGGGAGGAATACAGTGTATCTGGGGACGTTTTCACGCCTGCTCCTGCCGTCTATACGCATGAGCTTCATGGCGCTTCCGGACAGCCTTCTGCCGCTCTATAAGGAGAGGGGCAGATGCTATAACCAGACTGCGTCCAAAACCGAGCAGATCGCGCTTTGTCAGTTTATCCGGGACGGACGCCTGGAGAGCCAGTTGCGCAAAGCCAGAAAGCTTTACGCCGCAAAGGCAAAGCGCCTGTGCACGGCGATCGGAGAGGTTTTCGGGGATCAGGCAAGGGCCTGCCCGGGCGAGGCGGGATTTCTTGTGCTGATGGAGGTCAAAAGCGGGCGCTCTGCGTATGAGCTTTCTCAGGACGCGGCGGCGGCGGGCGTGGCGGTGCGGCCCGTGGAACGGGAGGGGGCGCTGCCGGGCCTTCTTTTGTCCTGCGCCTCGGTAAGCGCCGAGCACTATGAGGAGGCGCTGACAGCGCTTTATCAAGGCATTTTTAATAGCTCAGACGGGGGGAAGACAGGCGGAGCTCCTGTGCGCTGATACTGCCATGCGCCCGTGCAGGCGGAGGTTTAAAAGCCTTTTCTGTCATTGCTGGCCGCCTGTTTTTCCATATAGGGAAGGCGGTTCCGGAACAGGCGTTTTTTCAGCTCTTTTAAGCTGAAGGGGATCAGGGGATAAATGTAGCTTTTCCCTGCAATGGTTTTGTTGAATATCAGCGCGGACAGGCTGATGGCCGTTCCGATGGCAAAGCCCCACGCATTCAGGAAATGAGTCAGCAGGAGGATCATGACGCGCAGGAATTTCAGCGCAAAGCCCAGCTCAAAGCTGGTCTGGGAATAGCCGGCAATGGTGACAAAGGCCATATAGAGCATGGTTTCACTGTTGAACCACCCTGATTTGACGGAATATTCCCCCAGCACGATACCTGCGATCACGCTTAAGGGCGTGGTCAGCATACTGGGCGTGTTGACTGCGGCCAGGCGCAGCCCGTCGATAGCGAATTCCAGGATCAGGAGCTGGAATATAAGGGCCACATGGATCTCGTCCGTTACCTGGATAAAGGACAGCCAGTCCGGGATCCAGCCCGGGTTCTGCATCAGCAGAAGCCAGATGGGCGTCAGGAACAGGGTCAGGAAAAAGATAACCATGCGCGACAGCCGTAAATAGGTGCCGGTCATGGGCGGGAAATAGTAGTCGTCCGCTTCCTCGATGATGTCAAAGATCGAGGAGGGGAGGATCATGGCGGCAGGCGAGTTGTCAACCAGGATAACGATATTTCCCTCCAGGACCGAGGCCGCCGCTGTGTCGGGCCGCTCGGAAAAGCGGAATTTCGGAAACGGGTTGTACCATTTGTGCGGATAGATGCACTCCGCCAGGCTTTCCTGGTTCATGGTCAGGGCGTCCACATGGAGGCGGCTTAAACGTCCCTTGATCTTTGATAGGAGATCCGTATCCACACGGCCGTCCATATAGCAGATGGCGATATCCGTGTGCGAGCTCTCGCCGACGCCCATGATTTCCATACGCATTCTGGGATCGCGGATACGGCGGCGGATGAGGGCTGTGTTAAAGACCAGGGTTTCCACAAATCCGTCGCGGGAGCCGCGCAGCACCTTGTCCTTTTCAGGCTCGCCGACGCCCCTGGCCGGGTAGGTGCGGCAGTCAATGGTAAAACAGCGGTCATAGCCGTCCACCAGCATACAGGGAACGCCGGCCAGGAGCTGGGTGATCACCACATCGGAATCTGTTTCCATGCCGACCTCGCCGTAGGGGAGGTACAGCTTGGAGAATTCGTGCGCGTCCTGCGGCATGGCGTCCGCTTTGACGCTTACAAAAGCCTGCATCAGGCGCAGCAGCGTATCGTCCTTTGTAAAGCCGTCAATGAAGTACAGGCAGGCATTCCTCCCGCCCACGGAAATGACGCGGTAGACGACGTCAAAATTTATGTCGGGCTGGAGGACCTGGGAGAAATACTGCATATTGGCATCCAGTTGCGTTGAGATTTTCATGTAATGGCTCCTCTCAGATTACAGTATCGCGGGAAGCATGCGCATTCCCGGGATCATAGAAAGTATGCGCGGATCTGGCGGAAAATATGAATGTATAAAACAGGATAAAGGAAATATAATGGTTATTGTTATGAAGATGTGCGGGTAGTTGTTTGTCATGGCTGGGACGCCGGAGGCAGTTTCTAAAGAATTATGCATAAAATATAAATATATGCGGACAGAAAATGAAAAATATGTCAAATATGACGAAAAAATAATTGACAACAGCAGCTTAAAATGGTATATTTACATAAGCAATAAACTATTTTAATGTAACGGTTTTGAACGTGACCGGGGGAGCTGCTTTCTGTGGGGGAAAGGCGGCTCCTTTTCATTTCAGGAGGATTTGATGAATATTTTAGACAAGGCAGAGAAGATGTACAAGAAAAAGGGCGTCCGCAATGCGGTGACATGCGCGGCGGTGATCGTGTCCGCGTTGCTGCAGTCTTTTGTCATACAAACATTTATACGGCCGGCTGAACTTCTGTCGGGCGGCTTTACGGGGATCGCGATCCTGGTCGATATGGCGGCGTCGAAATTTGGGATGAGTTTTCCGACTTCCCTGGGTATGCTGGTGTTTAACCTTCCGGTGGCGGCGCTCTGCAGCCGGAGCATAAGCAAACGTTTTACGGCGTTTTCTCTTCTTCAGGTGTGTACGTCGAGTATATTTCTCCAGATTTTCCATTTTTCGCCGCTGTTTGACGACGTGGTGCTGAATGTGGTATTCGGGGGCTTTTTGCTCGGCATTTCGATCGTTGTTGCGCTTAAGGGGAATGCGTCCACGGGCGGAACGGATTTTATTGCTCTCTATGTGTCAAATAAGACAGGACGATCGATATGGGGAGAAGTATTTGTCGGGAACTGCGTGCTGTTCTGCATATTCGGGATGGCGTTTGGCTGGCTGAATGCGGCGTACTCGATTCTGTTCCAGTTTATCAGCACCAAGACGATCTCGACCTTCCATCACCGCTATGACCGTGTGACGCTGCAGGTGACGACGCTGAAGGGCGACGAGATCATGAAGGAGTATGTGAGCGCCTTCCGCCACGGGATTTCTGCCCTGGACGCTATCGGCGGGTACAGCAGGAAAAAGATGTTTGTGCTGCACACCGTGATTTCCTCATATGAGCTGGACGATGTAATCCGCCTGATGCGGGAGGTGGATCCGCATGTGATTATCAATGTGTTTAAGACGGATCAGTTTTTTGGAAGCTTTTACCGCGCGCCGATGGATTAGAGGAAAGACAGATGCGGGCGTAGCGTATAGGGGTTACGCAGGAACATAAACTAAGGAGGATGGGGACGCATGGGAGGCAGACATGAATTTGACAGGACAAGGCTGATGCTCGGGGACGCCGTGATGGAGCGGCTGTGGAGAAGCTCGGTTGCCGTATTCGGAATCGGGGGAGTGGGTTCCCACTGTGCGCAGGCTCTGGCCAGAAGCGGGGTGGGGAGGCTGATTCTGGTTGACGGCGACAGCGTGTCCGAGACCAATCTGAACCGCCAGTGCGTGGCGTGGAGATCCACGATCGGGCAGAAAAAGACCGCGGTCATGGAGCGCATGATCCGGGAGATCTGTCCGGATATACGGGTTCAGGCATTTGAGACGTTTGTGCTGCCGGATAATCTGGAGGCGCTGTTTGAGCAGGCGGGGCAGGTGGATTATATCGTGGACGCCATTGATACAGTGGCCTCCAAGCTGGCCCTGGCGGTTTATGCAGGGGAGCACGAGATCCCTCTTATCTCATCCATGGGAACGGGAAATAAGCTGCATCCGGAACGCTTCCGGATAGCCGATATCTCGGAGACGTCGGTGTGCCCTTTGTGCCGGGTGATGCGGCGGGAATTGAAGAAGAGGGGGATACTGCATTTAAAAGTGGTATTCTCGGACGAGACGCCGCGGACGCCGGATCCGGAGATGGAGGCGCGCTTTATCGCAGAGGAGAGCAAGAAAGGCAGCGCCCGCCGCCATGTGCCGGGCAGCGTGGCGTTTGCGCCCCCGGCGGCGGGGCTTATTATGGCTGGAGAGGTAGTGAGAGGGGTGGGCGGGGTGTGAGATGGGGCATTGCCTTCTTTCTATGCGCCTTTTTGATTGCAATTTCCCAGAAAGTTACAATACTGATAGAAAGCTCCGCATCGTCCCATTCCATAGTTTCTGCTGCGGTAATTGCTCATCCGGCAAAAATTTTATCGCATTCATGGCTTGGCGTTTTAATGTCATGATAAATATCTCCTGTTTTCCATCATGTAATGATGTGCCAGCCCCTCGTTTACAGCATGATTCCTAAATCATGCAATCTCAGTCATACATGCTCTCCATCTCCCATTTCCTCACCTGTCCTGTCGCGGCGTCGATTTCAAATTCGTATTCCATGGTTCCGTGGAAGAATTTGCCCTCATATATCATGCGCCCGTCCTCATAATCCGTTTCCACCTCTCCCCATGCCACGTCGGAGAGATTTAAGCCGGCCTGTTTTACGGCGATCGCTTTGGCGGCTTCTATGCCGGATACGGCGCCCGTCTGCTGCGAAGCGCCGTCTGCCGCGTTCTGGGAGAGGGATTTTTTTATGTCATATTCCCAGCCGGTGATCTCGCCTGTGTTCCCATTTACCTCATATTTATATTCTTTGTAATCAGCAGTGCAGAAATCAATGTCGTACACGGTTCTGCCATGCTCGTATTCATTTTCAAGTTTTACAAAGGTCACATTCTCCGCTTTCTGTCCGGCGTGCTCCAGGCAGAGCTCCTTTGCCCGGTCGAGGCTTACGGGTGCAGAGTTATTCCGGGACGCGGCGGGGGCCTTGGCCTCATACTCAACGCTCAGAATCATGCCGTCCGCCGCATTGATTTCGTAATCATATTCTTTGTAGTCCGCGGTCAGGAACTTCACATCATAGACCATCCAGCCGTCGTCAGAGCCGCTCAGGGAGCGGATGTAGGTTACCTGCTCAGAGGTGCGGCCCGCGTGTTCCAGAGCAATGGATTTGGCCTTGTCTTCTGTGATCTGCGCTGCGAATGCGTTCATGGCCATCACCGCCGCCAAAGCGCCTGCCGCCAGTCCGGTTCCTGCTGCTGCGAATCGTTTTTTCATATCGTTTCCCTCCATAAATAAGATATATTTATACTATGCAGCCTTTCGCCGCGCCGCCCGGCATACCGTCTGCGTAACGGTCCAGATAATCTGGACTGTCTTGCAGCCGCATTCCGGCCGGGTGCACACGAAGGGCTGTTATTTACCGGATTTCCATGCCGATGTACCTATCATACATGATAATAATTAAAAATTCATGAAAATTATATTACTGCAAAATAAATTTTTTGCAGGAGGATATAAGATTGATAAAATGAATGCTCTGGCTGATATTCGGCATTTTCCGGCGTATAATGCTGCCAACTGCCGGCGGACAGAGAGTACAGTGAAGTATACAGAAAATAGAACCGGGAAGTTTGCGTTAAAGCAAAATTTGATGGTGGATTTATCACTGAAATGGAGTATAATGAATTTAGAAGCATCGTTTCGGCGGCTGAATATGTTTTTTCATGTCCGGCTTTATCGAATGAAGGTGTTGCAATATTTTAATTCAATATAGAAAAAAGTGAAAGGACAGGCTAAGCAATGATAAGAGATGGTTTTATCCGCGTTGCGGCGTCAACGCCGGAGGTACGGGTAGCGGACGTGGAATTTAACAGGGAGCAAATCTGCAAAGGGATTGAGGAGGCTAAGGCGCAGGGAGCGGCTGTCCTGGTATTTCCGGAGCTGGCGCTGACAGGCTATACGTGCGGAGAGCTGTTTATGCAGAAGCCCCTGCTCTCCAAAGTGAGGGGCGAGCTTGAAAAGCTGATTGATTTCACAAAGGGCAGCGATATGCTGATCTTTGCCGGCCTTCCGTGGGAGTATAATCATAAGCTCTACAACACGGCGGCGGCCATCCAGAACGGCCGGCTTCTGGGCCTGATACCAAAGCGCTGGCTGCCGAATTATTCTGAATTTTACGAGCTCCGGTATTTTAATCCGGGCTGGGAGGATGTGATATACGTCCCGTGGGAGGACGGACAGGTCCCGATGGGGAGCCGCCTTCTGTTTCGGTGCGCGGATATGGATAATTTTGTGGTGGGCGCGGAGATCTGCGAGGATGTGTGGGTCTTAAATCCCCCCAGCATCGCCCATGCGTCGGCAGGCGCTACGGTGATTGTAAACTGCTCGGCGAGCGACGAGGCCACGGGAAAAAGCGATTACAGGAGGAGCCTTATAAGCGGCCAGTCGGCCAGGCTGTTATGCGCGTATGTGTACGCAAATGCAGGCGAGGGGGAATCCACGCAGGATCTGGTATTCGGCGGCCAGAACATGATTGCGGAAAACGGCGCGGTGCTGGCGGAATCGGCGCGCTTTGCGAACGGGACTATCTATGCCGATGTGGATCTGGAGCGGCTGGAGTGTGAGCGCCGCCGCATGACTACCTACCAGACCGAGGGAAGGGAGCGCTATACCTTCGTTGACTTTTCCATGGCTTTCGGGGAGCAGGAATTAAGGCGGAAGATCGATCCGTCCCCGTTTGTGCCCCACGACGAGGAGGGGAGAAACAGACGGTGCGAGGAGATCCTGTCGATTCAGGCCATGGGACTGAAAAAACGGTTAAAGCACACAAATTGTAAATGCGCCGTGGTCGGCATTTCCGGGGGACTTGATTCCACGCTGGCGCTCCTTGTGTCAGTGCGCGCCTTTGATCTCCTGGGCCTTCCGAGAAAGGATATTATCGCAGTGACCATGCCGTGCTTTGGCACCACAGACAGGACGTACCACAACGCCTGCCTGATGGCGGAAAAGCTGGGAGTTTCTCTCATGGAGGTGGACATCAAAGAAGCTGTAACCGTCCATTTCCGCGATATCGCGCAGGATCCGGCAAAGCATGACGTGACATATGAAAATTCACAGGCCAGGGAGCGGACCCAGGTTTTGATGGATACCGCCAACCAGCGCGGCGGCATGGTGATCGGAACCGGGGACATGTCCGAGCTGGCGCTGGGCTGGGCCACGTACAATGGGGATCACATGTCCATGTACGGGGTAAACGCTTCCGTCCCCAAGACGCTGGTTCGCCATCTCGTGCGCTATTTTGCCGACACCTGCGGGGAAAAGGCGCTTTCTGAGGTGCTGCTGGACGTGCTCGACACGCCGGTAAGCCCGGAGCTTCTGCCGCCGGAAGACGGGAAAATCGCCCAGAAGACCGAGGATCTGGTGGGTCCCTATGAGCTGCATGATTTCTTCCTCTACTATATCCTGCGTTTCGGCTACCATCCGGGTAAGATTTACCGTCTGGCGAAAAGGGCTTTTGAGGGGGCGTATGCGGATGAGACGATTTTAAAATGGCTCAGGGTATTTTACCGCCGCTTCTTCAGCCAGCAGTTTAAGCGCTCCTGCCTGCCCGACGGCCCCAAGGTGGGATCTGCCGCCGTATCCCCGCGGGGCGATCTGCGGATGCCGAGCGACGCCTGCGGCAGGCTGTGGCTGGAGGAGCTGGAGCAGATGTGAGGAGCTCCCTGTGCTGAAATGCCGTAACAGTTCAGATGCCAATGGCGGGATGGCGTTTATCGTGGGGAGGCCGCCAGCGCTGGCTATGTCATCCCGGGCCTGGAAGTAATCTCATCCCGCCGATCAATGTATAGAAGGATGGAAAAAGAGATATGATAACAAGTACAGGAAATAACCGCATCCGGGCCGTATCCGCCCTGGTAAAAAAAGCAAAAGCCAGGCGGGAGCAGAAGCTTTTCATAGCAGAGGGCCCCAAGCTCTTTTCAGAGCTCCCGAGGACGCATCTCAGGGAGACATACGTATCCGAGAGCTTTCTGAAATTGCGCGCAGAGCGCGCAGACGCGCTTTTAAAGGGCTGCAGCTATGAGATCGTCTCGGATGAAGTCATGCGCTATCTGTCCGACACCCAGACGCCTCAGGGAATCCTGGCCGTTGCAGAGCAGTTCTCCTATACGCTGTCAGACTTAACGGCAGAGCCGGCGCACCTCCTAATCCTGGAAACGCTGCAGGATCCCGGAAACCTTGGAACCCTCATCCGCGCGGCAGAGGGCGCCGGCGCGACCGGGATCGTGATGAACACGGAAACCGCTGATATCTACAACCCCAAGGTCATCCGCTCCGCCATGGGCTCCGTCTTCCGCATGCCGTTCGTATATGTAAAGGATTTAAGGGAAACCCTCCTGACGCTCAAAAAGTCAGGAATCTGCCTGTATGCGGCGCATCTAAAGGGATCCGCCGCATATGACAGCGCGGATTATACAAAGAGCGCGGGCTTCCTGATCGGAAATGAGGCGGGCGGCCTGACAGATGAGACAGCCGCCCTGGCCGATAAGGCTGTGCGGATACCGATGGAGGGGCGGGTAGAGTCTTTGAATGCCGCGGTGGCGGCTTCGGTGCTGATGTTCGAGGCGGCGAGGCAGAGAAGGAGCGGGAGCGGGGTTCCGTTGAATATAGTGCCTGTCTCTGGCCCCTGCCGCGATAACATATAGCCTGCAACACCGCCCCTTAGTCTATAATGCCGCCTGTCCCAACCGCCAATCACAATCTGTCAGAAAAACTTAAGAATGAAATTTCCTTCCAAATGTTGATTAATGTCTGAAAATATCATATAATGATACAAAAGAACATTTCCATATCGCATATGGAAGGGAGAGATAAGTATGGCATGGAAGATCTGGATTGCAGTTTTTGTGGTTCTGATCGTGATTGAGGCGGCTACCATGGCTCTTACGACCATCTGGTTTGCAGGCGGGGCGCTGGCCGCGTTTGCGCTGTCGCTGATGGACGTGGGGAAAAACGGCCAGCTTGCCGTGTTTTTTCTGGTGTCCTGCGCGCTTTTATTTTTTACCAGGCCATTTGTGATCAGACACGTCAACCGGAATACGGTAAAGACAAACGTGGAGGATCTGGTGGGGAAAAAAGCGAGGATCACATCAGATGTGGATAATGACTTATCTGCCGGCACTGCTGTGGTGGGAGGCCAGGAGTGGTCAGCGCGGTCCGCAGACGGGACGCCGATCAGGAGCGGCGAGATGGTAAGGATCGAGTCCGTGTCCGGAGTGAAGCTGATGGTCAGGAAAATGGAGGAGATTTAGAATGGGAACCTTTTTAGCTTTTGTTATTCTTGTCGTGATTGCACTGCTGGTGCTTGCTTCCTGTATCAGGATTGTGCCGCAGGCGCAGGCTCTGGTTATGGAGCGTCTGGGGGCGTATATGGACACATGGTCCGTGGGCGTGCATTTCAAGGCCCCGTTTATTGACCGCGTGGCCAAGCGCGTGGTATTGAAGGAGCAGGTGGTGGATTTCGCGCCGCAGCCGGTTATCACCAAGGACAATGTGACGATGAAGATTGATACGGTCGTATTTTTTCAGATTACGGATCCGAAGCTGTTTGCGTATGGCGTGGAAAACCCGATCATGGCGATTGAAAACCTGACCGCTACCACGCTGCGCAATATTATCGGCGATCTGGAGCTTGACCAGACGCTGACCTCCAGGGAGACGATCAATACCAAGATGCGCTCCGCCCTGGATGTGGCCACGGATCCGTGGGGCATTAAGGTAAACCGCGTGGAGCTTAAGAATATCATTCCTCCGGCAGCCATCCAGGACGCGATGGAAAAGCAGATGAAGGCCGAGCGCGAGCGCCGGGAGGCGATCCTGAAGGCCGAGGGTGAGAAGAAATCCACGATTCTGGTAGCAGAGGGAAAGAAAGAGTCCGCGATCCTTGAGGCGGAGGCGGAGAAGGAGGCGGCGATCCTGCGCGCGGAGGCGGAGAAGGAGAAGATGATCCGTGAGGCAGAGGGCCGTGCGGAGGCGATCATGAAGGTGCAGCAGGCCAATGCAGACGGCATCCGCTTTATCAAAGAGGCCGGGGCCGATGAAGCCGTGCTCCGGTTAAAGAGCCTGGAAGCTTTTGCACAGGCGGCGGACGGCAAGGCGACGAAGATCATCATCCCGTCCGATATCCAGGGGATTGCGGGACTGGTAAAAAGTATTGCCGAAGTAGGCGCAAAGAATTAACGAGTGAGAGGAAACCGGATTGCTCCAGCCAGGGGACACAGGCTGGAGCAATCCGGTTTTTTTGCGCGGGGCCGCGCGGCGGAATATGCTGTTGACATGTAACTGTTATCAATGAAAGCGAAACAGGATGGTAAGCTATGGAAGATGAGTTAAAAGACAGGAAAAAGAAGAATCCCTGCCGTCTGGTTGAGAGCATCCGGTCAGGGCCGGAGTCTGTGCGCATTCCCCGCGATCGGGAGTACGGCGTGGTGCTGGAGGGCGGAGGCGCGAAAGGGGCGTTTCAGATCGGGGCCTGGCGCGCGCTTTCCGAGGCCGGAATCCGCATCAGGGGGATTTCGGGGGTTTCGGTCGGGGCGTTAAACGGGGCCCTTATGTGTATGGACGACTTAGACCTGGCGGAAAAACTGTGGGGCACGCTTGGTTACTCCCAGATCCTTGGCCGTGAGCCGGAATCCGGAAGTCTGAAAGAAACAGCCGGGGAATTCAGACGGCTTTTCAGAGAGCGCGGAATCGACACCGCCCCTTTAAAGCGCTTAATCCGTGAAACCATTGACGAACAAAAAATCCGCACATCGCCCAGGGAGCTTTTCGTCACCACTTTTTCCCTAAGCGACATGGAGCTCATGAAAAAGGATGTCAAAACCATGCCGGAAGGAGAGATCGCTGATATCCTGATGGCCAGCGCCTATTTCCCGGCATTTAAACAGGAGCGCCTGGGCGGCAAATTTTACATGGACGGAGGCGGATTCAACAATGTCCCCGCCGACGTCCTCCTTGAACGCGGCTACAAAGACATCATCATCATCCGCATCTACGGTCCCGGCCTGGACAGCGAAAAACGCCTGAAAATCCCGGAAGGAACCGCCATATACCACATCGCCCCAAGAGAAGACTTAGGCGGCGTCCTTGAATTCGGCCGAAAACGGATCCGCAAAAGCCTGGCCCTCGGCTACCTGGAAGGCTGCCGCCTCCTGTACGGCCTTTCCGGCCGCCGCTACTACATCCAGGCCCCCCACAGCGAAGCGTACTATTTTGACCGCATGATGACAGAGCTCGACTTCTACAAAAGCTGCCTTGAATCCATCCTGGAGCCGGACGCCGCCGCCTCCATAACCCGGTACCGCTTCTGCACAGAAACCCTGTTCCCCAGACTCGCCCTGCGCCTGGGCCTTGCGCAGGGCTGGGATTACCGCGCTCTCTATATAGCCCTCCTCGAAGATCTGGCAGCGACGGCCGGTATACTGCGCTACCATATATATGCAGACAGCGAACTGTCCCTTGAAGTAAAACGCTCCCTGCAAAAAAGCGCCGCCGCGCCGTTTATCCGCCGCCTTGTGTCGGAATAAACGCTTGTCCGGTTTGCGATCCCGATCCCGGCCAGCCGGAAACGTAGCCAGCGGCAGGTTCTATATCCATAAGGAACCCGTAGAAAACCGCCGGCGCTTAGCGAGGTCTCTTCGAGCTTAGCGTCCGCTGCGTTTTTCTCCGGGCGGAAGAGGGGATCCGTTGGATATAGAACCTGCCGCTGGCGGCCCCCTCACGTCCGTCATTTAGGCCCAAACAATATCCCCGCTCCCAAGCGCGCCATATAAAATAACGATTCTTTTGACAAACTCCGCACTTTTATGTAAAATGAAGGAGAACTATAAGGAGAGAATGATAACTATGTTGCAGGAAAAAAGAAGAGGCGGCAGAA
The DNA here is from genome assembly GCA_910575795.1 of Clostridiaceae bacterium. Taxonomy (GTDB): domain Bacteria; phylum Bacillota; class Clostridia; order Lachnospirales; family Lachnospiraceae; genus Otoolea; species Otoolea muris. The sequence goes on from CAJTGE010000017.1 coordinate 85,690, forward strand.
ATTCCCGCGTTGCGCTGGACATATTTCACATCGCAACAGGCGTAATCATGGTCATTTTTGCCGTTCTGGCATTTTTAAATCCGGAGGAAAACCGTATTTTGTTCCCGGCCATTTTTCTACTGGCGGCGATTCTGAATGTGGTCAACGGATATGACTGTTTCAGGGAAAACCGCAGAAACGGGAAAAAGAGAATGGCCGGGATTGCCCTGATGGCGGTAGGGATTGCGTTGTTCCTGCTGTGCGTTTTGAGCTCGCTTACGATATGGTGGGGGTGATTTGCAATGAAGACAAAGGTGCTTCGGATGTTAAAGGAAGCGGACGGTTATCTGTCCGGACAGGAGCTGTGCGGGCGGCTGCATGTTTCGCGCACCGCGGTTTGGAAGGTGGTAAAGCAGCTTGAGGAAGAGGGGTATGAGATCGAGGCTGTCCGAAACAGGGGATACTGCCTTAAGAGGGCGGCGGATATCTTAAGCCGCGCCGAGCTGGAGAGCGGTATGCAGACCGAATGGGCCGGGCGGAATGTGCTGTATTTTGATGAGACAGATTCCACGAACACAGAGGCCAAGCGGGCCGCGGAGGCGGGAGCGCCGCATGGGACGCTGGCTGTGGCGGATTATCAGACTATGGGAAAGGGGCGCAGGGGAAGGAACTGGACCTCCCCCAGGGGAGTCGGGATCTGGATGAGCATTCTCATAAGGCCCGCCCTGCACCCGTCCTGCGCTTCGATGCTGACGCTTGTGGCCGCGCTGGCTGTGGCGGACGGGATAAAACGGATCTGCGGGCTGGACAGCCGGATCAAATGGCCGAATGATGTGGTGATAAACGGAAAGAAGGTCTGCGGGATCCTGACAGAGATGAGCACAGAGCTGGAGTGTATCAATTATGTGGTAACCGGGATCGGCATCAATGCCAATATTGAATCGTTTCCGGAGGAGATCCGGGATGTGGCGGCTTCTTTGTACCTTGAGACAGGAAAACGGGTGAAGAGAAGCAGGCTGATTGGGGCGGTCATGGAGGCATATGAGGGCTATTACAGCCGTTTCATGGAGCGCGGCGATATGTCAGGGCTTCTGGATGCGTATAACGGCCTTCTGGCCAACCGGGACAATGCGGTCCGCGTGCTGGATCCCGAGGATGAATATACGGGAACCGCGCTGGGGATCGACCCCATGGGCCGGCTTTTGGTCAGGACAGACGACGGCTTCATAAGGAGCGTCCTCTCCGGCGAGGTGTCGGTGCGGGGGATATATGGGTATGTCTAGTACAGCATTTTTTAAATAACCGGACTATAAAAACACTATATCTATAGGTGTTTTCGGCTATAATAAAGTCCAGTTAATTAGTGAACGATGTACTAGTACAGGAGACGACGGGAAATGGAATATCTGTATGGAAAGCTGAAGCTAAAGCCTCCTGCCAGGGAGCCGGAAAGCCCCGGGGAGCGCCTGTCAGCGTCCTCGCGGCCGGTCCTTGCGTGGTACAGGGAACACAGACGCGCGCTTCCGTGGCGGGAGGATCCGTCGCCGTACCGCGTGTGGATCTCGGAGATCATGCTCCAGCAGACAAGGGTGGAGGCGGTAAAACCGTATTTTGCGCGTTTTATGGAGGCTCTGCCTGATATCAAAAGCCTTTCCGAGGTAGAGGAGGAGCGGCTTTTAAAGCTGTGGGAGGGCCTTGGCTATTACAACCGGGCCAGAAATTTAAAAAAGGCGGCGCAGCGCATGGTGGAATACTATGGGGGCTGTATGCCGGGTTCGTACGAGGAGATTTTAAGCCTCCCGGGGATTGGGAGCTATACGGCCGGGGCTATTGGCTCCATCGCGTTCGGCCTTGCAAAGCCGGCGGTGGACGGCAATGTGCTGCGCGTGATGGCCAGGCTTCTGGCGGATCGCGAAGATATCAAAAAGGCGGCGGTGAAAAAGCGCTATGAGGCGCTGATTGAGGAGCGCATGGATAAAAGCTGCCCCGGGGAGTACAATCAGGCGTTGATTGAGCTGGGCGCTCTTTTATGCCTTCCCTCCGGGCGTCCGGCGTGCGGGGACTGCCCGCTTTCGCCGCTGTGCCTGGCCAGGAGGGAAGGGATTGCCGGAGAGCTTCCGGTAAGGGCCGCCAAAAAGCCGCGGCGCAGGGAAGAGCGCACGGTTTTTGTCGTTCAGTGGGAGGATCGGACGGCGGTCAGAAAGAGAAGCGCCAGAGGGCTTTTAGCCTCTATGTATGAATTCCCCAATGTAGAGGGGCATGTGAGTGAAAACGGCATTGGCCCGGCGCTGGGCCTTGAGGAGGAGGACATTCTGAAGACGGAACGCCTTCCGGACGCGGTCCATATATTTTCCCATGTGGAATGGCATATGGCCGGATACCGCGTGAAGCTGGTGAAGGAGCGGCCGGAGCTGTTTACGATGATTAAAAATGAGGAGATTCATGAAAAATATCCTCTGCCAAACGCATTTGGAGTGTATACAAAAGCTTTAATGTGAAATAATGAGAGGGAGAGGGCGTGAGTTCGATGAAAAACCTGCTTTTTGTAGTCAATCCCAGATCCGGGAAGGAACAGTTAAGGACCCGGCTTTTGGACATTATCGATCTGTTTAACAAGTATGGATATAAAGTGACGATCCATATCACACAGGACAGCCAGGACGCCGCGCAGGTGGTCAGGGAATGCGCGCAGGGCCAGGATCTGCTTGTGTGCAGCGGCGGGGACGGGACGCTCAACGAAGTGGTTTCAGGGCTGATGTCTATGGACAGGGACTGCCGCCCGCCGGTGGGCTATATTCCGTCGGGATCCACGAATGATTATGCTTCCAGCCTTGCGCTTCCCAAGAAGCTTCTGAGCGCGGCGCAGACGGCGGTGGCCGGGAAGCCGTTTCCCGTGGATGTGGGTCAGTTCGGCGCGGAGAAATATTTTGTGTATGTGGCCGCATTCGGCGCATTTACAGAGGTTTCCTACAGCACGCCGCAGGAAACCAAGAACCTTCTGGGGCATCAGGCTTATATGCTGGAGGCGGTGAAGCGTATTCCGACTTTAAAATCGTATGCCATGCGCTTTGAGTGGGAGGGAAAGGAGCTCGAGGAGGAGTTTATCCTGGGGCTTGTGACGAACACGATCAGCATCGGCGGCTTTAAGGGGCTGGTGGGACTCGATGTTGCCTTAGACGACGGGGAATTCGAGGTTCTTTTGATACGCCGCCCCAGGACGCCCAGGGATATCGCGAGCATCGCCTCCTATCTGGTACAGAAGGAAGGGGAAAATGACTGCGTGTACCAGTTCCGCGCAAAGAACCTCCATATCTGTTCACAGGAGCCTGTGGACTGGTCCCTGGACGGGGAATATGGGGGAAGCCATAAGGAGATTTTGATAGAAAACCGCAACCGCGCGGTCACGCTTTTGACAGAAGCGCCGCCGGTGCCGGTGGTTTAACAAAAAACGCGCTGAGAATTGCGCATTGACAATAAAAAACCGAGAAAATTGTTGAAAAAAATATTTAGTTCGTTTATAATAAAAGGCTGAGTAACATTTTTCAAAAACTTCTTAGGCGAAAGGATACTATTCGTGGAAAAAGAGAATTTTTTAGAGAAGTTAAAGAAGCTTGTCGAATTAGCGAGAACAAAGCAGAATGCGCTGGACATCACGGAGATCAATAATTTCTTCGTCGGGGACAACCTGATGGCAGAGCAGATGGAGCAGATCTACAGCTATCTGGAGCAGAACAGCATTGACGTGATCCCCGAGGTGATTGACGAAAACATGCTGGCGGAGAGCGATCCACTGCTTCTGGACGATGTGGACGATGAGTTCCTGAAGGGCGAGGAGGAGGAGATTGACTTCGACGCTATCGATCTTCTGGAGGGAATCGGCACAGAGGATCCGGTCCGTATGTATCTGAAGGAGATCGGTACGGTTCCGCTTCTGAGCGCTGAGGAGGAGCTGCGTCTGGCCAAACGGAAGGCAGAGGGCGATGTGAATGCAAAGGAACGCTTAATTGAGGCCAATTTAAGGCTTGTGGTAAGTATTGCGAAGCGTTATACCGGCAGGGGCATGAGCTTTCTGGATCTGGTCCAGGAGGGGAATCTTGGGCTGATTAAGGGCGTTGAGAAATTTGATTACACAAAAGGTTATAAGTTAAGTACATATGCTACCTGGTGGATCCGTCAGTCCGTGACAAGGGCCCTGGCGGATCAGGCGAGAACGATCCGCGTGCCGGTGCATATGGTTGAGACGATCAATAAGATGTCAAAGATGCAGAGGAAGCTGACGCTGGAGCTTGGCTATGAGCCGAGCGTGGCCGAGCTTTCGGAAGCGCTTGAGATGTCAGAAGACAGGGTGATGGAGATCATGCAGATCGCCAGGGAGCCGGCGTCCTTGGAGACGCCGATCGGCGAAGAGGACGACTCGAACTTGGGCGATTTTGTGGCGGACAGCAATGTGGTAACACCAGAGGGAAATGTGGAATCTGTGATGCTGCGCGAGCACATCGACGCGCTTTTGGGAGACTTAAAGGAGCGGGAGCGTCAGGTGATCGTGCTGCGGTTCGGCCTGGAGGACGGGCATCCGAGGACGCTGGAGGAGGTCGGCAAGGCATTTAATGTGACCAGGGAGCGGATCCGCCAGATCGAGGCCAAGGCCCTCAGAAAGCTCAGAAATCCGGTGAGGAGCAAGCGGATACGGGATTTTCTCTAAAGGATGTTGCGTCCTGCCGTCCGTCCTTTGGCTCTGCGGGGGATTTTTGTGGACGAAGGCCGCGGACAGCGGTTCCCCCTGCGGACGGCCGGAAAAAAGCAAAAAGCGGCAGCCTGCCTGCCAAAGCGGATTTTCAGAGACTATGCGGGAGGCATGGAAAGCGCTTTGGCGGACAGGCTGTTTGATTCCTGTCATATGCGCCAGAAAGAGCCGGTATAATATTATGAACACAAAAAAACGAAATTACCAGAAAGAGCTGGAGCGCGTCCTGGAGAGAGCGGGTACGAAAGACAGGGCGCCGGCGCTTTTTCTGCATTGCTGCTGCGCTCCGTGCTCCAGCTATGTTTTGGAGTACCTGTCGCAGTATTTCCGGATCACGGCCTTTTACTATAATCCCAATATTTCTCCATGGGAGGAATATGAGGAGCGGCAGAGGGAACTGAGACGTCTGATACAGAATCTTCCGGCCCGGTATCCGATCCGGATCCGGGAGAGCGCGTACGCCCCGGAGGTTTTTTATGAAGCGGTAAAAGGACATGAGGCGGACGCAGAGGGCGGGGAGCGGTGCGCGCTTTGTTTCAGGCTGCGCCTTGAGGAGGCGGCCAGGCTCGCGGCAGAGGAAAAATTCGATTGGTTTACCACGACACTGACCATCAGCCCGCTGAAAAATGCGCCGCTTTTGAACGCGATCGGCGAGGAGATGGGGGAAAAATACGGGGTTTCCTTTTTAAATTCCGATTTTAAAAAGAAAAACGGCTATAAGCGCTCCCTGGAGCTGTCAGAGGAATATCATCTTTACCGCCAGAATTACTGCGGCTGCGTATTTTCAAGACGGGATGGGGGCTGAAAGGAGGAAACATATGTATCGGTTATGTATATTTGATTTGGACGGGACGCTGCTCAACACGATCGGGGCGCTGACGTATGCGACGAACCTGACGCTTGACAGATTCAGCCTCCCGCATGTGACGCCGGAGCAGATCAGGAGGATCGTGGGGGACGGCTACCGGACGCAGATGGAGCGGGCGCTGAAGCTTGCGGGGGATGAAGCGCTCCGGTATCATGAGGCGTCTCTCCCTGTGTATATGGAATATTTTTCAAAATACTGCATGAAGGACGTGGCGCCGTATGACGGTATTCCCCATCTGCTGCGCTTTTTGAAGAAAAAGGGGATCCGCACAGCGGTATTTTCCAATAAGCCGCACGCGCAGGCCGTGGAAAATATCGAGACGATCTTCGGGAGCGGATATTTTGACGCAATACGGGGAGAGCAGCCGGGCGTGCCGAAAAAGCCGGATCCGGCGGGGGCGCTTCTCGTCTGCCGCGAGCTCGGGGAGACGCCAAAGCGCTGCCTGTATCTGGGAGACACGAGTACGGATATGAAGACAGGCATTGCGGCCGGGATGGACACCGTGGGAGTGACCTGGGGCTTTAGGGACAGGGAGGAGCTCCTTGGCTGCGGGCCGAAGTATCTGGCAGGCCACCCGTCCGAGGTGGAGCGGATCGTGGAAGAGGCAGCGCGGAATGGGTGATACGTCATTTGGGCGGGAAACGGACAAAGAGGTGAAAAACAGAGCGGGCCTGCCTTCGCGTATGTTTGCCGTGCTCTGCGCCCTGGCGGCGGTATGTATCGCCTGTATCTGTATGGCCGGGTGTCGGGCGCGGAGTGAGCCGGGGGAGCAGATCGATAAGGGGCGATATGAGAGGCGAGCTCGGGGAAACGAGGGGCTTAAAAACGGCTCTCCGGAAAACGGGGCGGTGCGGGAGCCGGAGAAGAAGCTTAAGGTTGTGACCACCCTGTTTCCGTATTACGATTTTCTGCGGCAGATTGCGGGGGATCGCATTGAGCTTGAGATGGTGGTTCCGGCCGGGATGGACAGCCATTCCTTTGAGCCGACGCCGGCCGATATCCTGACCATCCAGGGCGCGGATCTCCTGGTGTGCAACGGCGGCGCTATGGAACAGTGGCTTGACCGGGTGCTTGCCTCCCTCGGGGACGATACGCCGGGGCGCGTTGTAACGATGATGGATTACGTAGAGGTACTGGAAGAGGAATTCGTGGAAGGCATGGAGGACTCGCACAGCGCGCACGGCGGCAATATCCATGCGCATGACGCGGATGAGGAGGAAGACGGACAAAAAGGCGGCGGATTTTCGGGCGGGGATATGCATGCCGGGGAGGAGGATGGCCATTTGGACCATGAAGAAGAGTATGACGAGCATATCTGGACCTCCCCGGCGAATGCGATCCGGCTGACAGAGGTCCTGGAGGAAATTTTGTCAGAAGAGGATCCGGAACATGCCGATCTCTACGCGGGAAACGCGGCGGCATTCACGGAGCGGCTGAGGGCGCTTGATCAGGAATTTCGTGCGATCGTGGCAGAAAGCGGCAGAAAGCTGCTGGTTTTTGGCGATAAATTTCCGATGCGCTACTTTTTTGACGAGTATGGGCTCGAATACCGCGCGGCTTTTTCCGGCTGCAGCAGCGATACAGAGCCCAGCGCCAAAACGATCGCCTATCTGATTGACCGGGTCCGCGAGGAGAGGATCCCGGCGGTTTATTACCTGGAGCTCTCGACTCCCCGCGTGGCGGAGATCATCGGCGAGGAGACGGGGGCGGTTCCGCTTTTGTTCCATTCCTGCCACAATGTGACGCGGCATCAGTTCGATTCCGGCGTGACCTATCTGGAGCTGATGGAGCAGAATGCATTGAATCTAAGAAAGGGCCTCGGCTCAAAATGAGACGTCTGGCCGTGAAAAAGGAATATGGGATTATTATTAAAATGTGAAAATGTGGATTTCGGCTATGAAAACCAGGACGCCGTGGTGGGCGTCAGCATGGAGGTCCACACAGGCGATTATATCTGTATTGTGGGAGAAAACGGCTCGGGGAAAAGCACGCTGATGAAGGGCATCCTGGGCCTTTTAAAGCCGACAGGCGGCCGGATCGAGGTTTCGGACGAGCTTAAAAGAGCCGGGATCGGCTATCTGCCGCAGCAGACCGAGGCGCAGAAGGATTTTCCGGCCACGGTGTTCGAGGCGGTCTTATCCGGCTGTCTGGGAAAGAGGGGGAACCGTCCCTTTTATTCCCGCCGGGAAAAGGAAGCCGCTCTTTCTAACCTTAAGCGGCTTGGGATCGCGGATCTTAAGCGGAGCTGCTTTCGGGATCTGTCAGGGGGCCAGAAGCAGAGGGTTCTGATCGCGAGGGCGCTGTGCGCCACGGATCGGCTCCTGATTCTGGACGAGCCGATCACAGGGCTTGATCCGTCCTCGATCCAGGATTTTTACCGTCTCATAAAAAGGCTGAATCAGGAAGAGCAGGTTGCAATACTCATGGTTTCCCACGATATGGCCAATATTGTCCGCCAGGCGGGAAAAATTCTCCATCTGCATCAGCAGGTCCTGTTCTGGGGGACGACGAAGGAGTATGTAAAGAGCGGGATCAGCCGGAAATTTTTGGGAGGAGAGGAAGAATGGGCGTAGTGCTTGAAATGCTGTCATATCCGTTTATAGTCAGGGCCCTCGTCGGAGGCGCCCTGGTATCCCTGTGCGCCTCTCTTCTGGGAGTCAGCCTTGTGCTGAAGCGCTATTCCATGATCGGGGACGGGCTGTCCCATGTGTCGTTCGGCGCGCTTTCCGTAGCACTGGCGGCGGGCTGGCAGCCGCTTACCGTATCCATACCGGTCGTGATTCTGGCAGCCTTTTTCCTGCTTCATTTAAGGGAAAACGGGAGACTTAAGAGCGATGCGGCGATAGCGGTCATCTCTGCGAGCGCGCTGGCCCTGGGGATCATCGTGACCTCCCTGACAACAGGCATGACCACAGACGTCAGCAGTTATATGTTCGGGAGTATCCTGGCCATGAGCCGGGAGGATGTAAGGCTCTCGGCTGTTTTGTCCATAGTGGTGCTGGGGCTTTTTTTGTTCTGCTATAATAAAGTGTTTGCCGTGACCTTTGACGAGAGCTTTGCCAGGGCGACAGGCGTGAATGTGCCGCTTTATAATGTGCTGATATCGGTTCTCACCGCTGTGACGATCGTGCTCGGCATGCGGATGATGGGCGCCATGCTGATTTCCAGCCTGGTTATCTTTCCGTGCCTGTCCGCGATGCAGGCGGTGAAGAGCTTTGGGGGCGTGGTGATCCTGTCCGGGATCCTGTCTGTGGGGTGCTTTCTTTTGGGGATGGCGGCTTCATATGTGTATTCCCTGCCGGCCGGGGCCAGCGTGGTGGTGGTAAACCTGGCGGTGTTTTTGACGCTGGCGGGGGTCAGGCAGGCCGTGCTCTGGGGCGGGAAGAGGGGGAAGAACGTGTAGCGCCGCCCCCTTATTTCCCTGTCTTTAAATACTTTTTCTCAATGGATGCGCAGAGCGGGTAGAGGGAATCCGCCATATTTCCAGCATACAGGCCGCCTGTCTGTCCGATCAGCATACAGGCATCCTGTACTACTTCTCCTCATCCCCGTTCTGATAAACCACTTTTCCACCAACCATCGTTAAATCCACGAAAACCGAGCGGATCTCTTCTACCGGCGTGGTAAAGAGATTTCCGGAAAATACGACGATATCCGCCTTTTTGCCTGTCTCCAGACTCCCCAGTTCCTTCTCCTGATAGAGATTATACGCGCCGCCGCTGGCCCAGGCGGTCAGAAGCTCCTTTACGGTGAGCATATTCTGCCTGTTAAACGGTTCGCCGCCTTCGGGAAAATAGCCGCCCACGGCGTGGTAGATCGACTGTGGGATATCGTCGATCAGGAGCGGAAGATCGGTTCCGCAGCTTAAGGGAACGCCGCTGTCAGCCATTTTACGCCGGTTCCAGTAGTATTGGCCGCGCTCCATGCCGATATGCTCTGCGATCATGGCGAGCTTTCCCTCCCGATCGGCGATGGACTGGATCTGGGGGTAGATCTCCGCGATGACGCCCAGGCGGCCCATGCGCGTAAGATCAGCCGGATCGCTGAATTCCAGATCCGTGATACTGTGCCGGTTGACGAGTGTTCCGTCTGCGTTTCGCCTGCAGTCCTCATAGATATCAAGCGCTTTGCTGACTGCGGCGTCGCCCTGTGCGTGGAGCGAGTAGCGGAAGCCCTCTGCATCTGCCGCAAGCGTATCGGCCCTGAGGCGTTCCCAGTCAATGTTCTGGGCGCAGGCAGTGTCCGCGCAGAGGTAGGGCTCCTTTAAGTCGGCGCAGAGCTGGCTGACGGAGCCGTCTGTCATCTGGTTATAACCGGAGAAACGCACGAATTCGCCGGTGAATTTGTCCCGCATGGCTCTCCCGTATTCCAGATCCATCTTTTCCGCAACGGGCTGGCTCATAAAGCTGACCCGCAGCGTGAGCGCATTCTCCTGTTCAAGCTCAGATAAAATATCTGTGAAGCCGCAGAAGCGGTCAAAGCCCATTTCCTTGACAGAGGTGATTCCGCGGCTGTTCATCAGCTTCATATAGCGTTTAAATTCAGGGATGATGAAATCGCGGTCCCCCAGAAACTTGGGCAGAAGGCGGACATAGCTTTCAGGGTAACAGGTATCGGGCGTGAACTGATAGCGGTCGATCGCCGCCTGGTTCATCCAGCAGGTTTCACAGCCGTTTGCAAACAGAACGGCCGGACGGCTGCCAAACGCCTCATCCAGAAGGGAGGTTCCCGTGGGATGGATAAGCTCTGCATCCCAGCCGTGGCCGAGCAGAATCTTTTGGGAGTCTGTCGTTTGGGCATATTCTTTTACACATTCTACAATCTCTTCACAGCTTTTCATATCAGTTAGATTGACGCCGGCAAAGCCGGCCGCGTAGCCGGTAAAGAAACAATGCACATCAGTAAAGCCAGGGGCCGCCGTCCGGTTTCCCAGATGGCGGCATATGGTCTGCTCTGAAATAAGCTCCTCCGGGCAGGGGCCTTCTCCCACTGAAAGGATCCTTCCCCCGCGGACGGCGACATATCCTGCAAACGGATCGGTTCCGGATGCGGTAAAGATACAATTCGATTGAAGCACAATATCTGCATATTCTGACATGATAACACTCCTTTTTTACTTCATATACTCTCTGCGCGCCGAAAGGCATTGCATACTGCGCATTTCGGACTTATCCGAACAATATCATACAACGATGCGGTTCGCAATGGAGCGGATCAACAAAAAAGATGTCAGACTTTCGTGGTATCCGCTGAAATTGGTTTTGGAAGTATCAGCTATGGAAACCGATTTCAATTTTTTGTGAAAAACTGATAAGTTTATGTCTGAAAAAATGTATATTGTGCCAAAAGTGGTATGAAAGTAAAATGGGAAATCCAGACAGTTTCAGAGGATTCGATAAAATGATCCGGACTCTTTTGGTCTGTATGCGAATGGAAAAGATTCTAAAAATTCTATAAAATAAACTCAGTCCATGACGGAACAGCCCGGCCGGGATCTTTCCGAATCAGGTAAATCAACGAATCAGGAGGAAATCGCAGTGAAGGCAGCAATGATAGGCGATAACTGTATTGATGTGTATGTCCGGATCAACGGGCAGGAGGCGGGCCGCCGCTACCCGACCGGGAACGCTGTCGATACGGGAGTCAATCTCCAAAAGCTTGGGATTCCCACATCAATTATAAGTACAACGGGAAACGATGCGGCTGGAGAATGGATGCTCCGCTCCCTGACAGAAGAAGGGCTGGACGTATCCCATTTAAAAACAGGCAGCGGGCCTACAGCAGTAACCTATATGGATTTGAACGGAAATGACAGGGTGCATGGGGAATATGTGGAAGGCGTGCTGGAACACATCGTATTTGACGAGGAAGATATGGCGTTTGCGGCCGCGCATGATTTGGTTCACACGGCTCTGTGGGGAAAGGCCGAGGCGGTTCTTCCGTATCTGAGGGAAAAAGGCGTGAAGATAAGTTTTGACTATGCGGACCGTTTGGATCATCCGCTGGTGGAGAGCACGCTGCCCTATGTGGATTACGGCTTCTATTCCTATCACAACAGCCGGGATGCATTTATTGAGGCTTTTTTAAAGGACAAGACGGATCGGGGGATGAAGGCAGCGGTTGCGACCTTTGGCGACAAGGGAAGCCTGGCATATGACGGGAACACATTTACCGAGTGCGGCGTCTGTCCGGTGAAGACGGTTGTGAACACAGTCGGGGCAGGCGACAGCTATATTTCGGGCTTTCTCTATGGAATCTTAAACGGGTACGGCATCAAAGAGTGTATGGAAATGGGAGCAAAGGTTTCTTCAGAAGTGATTCAGGTATTTGAGCCGTGGGTGTCGGGAAAGCAGGGAGAACTATAGAGCGAGGGACAGGCATCCGGAATGCATGGCAGGAGGCTGCAAGGCAGGCCGGCAAAAGACAGAAAGGAATGGATTAAGGGATGAAAATAGGGATGTTTACATCCGGCTACCAGCGCAATCCGCTGGAGCATTGTTTTCAGGATGCAAAAGAATATGGGTATGATTATATTGAACTGTGGGGCGGACGCCCGCACGCTTACGCGCCGGATTTAAAGGCGGGAGATATCATGGAGGTGCGGCGTCTGATCGACCGCTACGGGGTTCCGGTCATCGGATATACCCCTGAGCACAACGCATATCCGTTTAACTATATGATTGGCTCAGAGGCCCAGAGGAGGGACGCTGTGGATTATCTGAAGCTGTCCCTTGACATGGCAAAGGAGATGGGAGCCGAATTTGTCCTGACCAGCCCGGCAAACGGCGGCTGTCTGGCGACGTACGACGAACTGTGGGCGCGTCTGGAAGAGACGGTCCGCGAGCTCGGCGATCATGCGGCAAAGATCGGAGTAAAGCTGGTCGTGGAGGCGCTGACGCCGTATGAATCAAATTTTTTTACGCGCGCCAATGACCTGGTGGAATTATTCCGGCGAATCGACAACCCGTATGTAGTGGGAATGTGCGACGTGGTACCGCCGTTTGTCCAGCATGAAAGCATCATGGCGTATTTTGACAAACTGGGAGACAAGATGGATCACATGCACATCATTGACGGGGAAAATGGGACGGACAGCCATATCATTCCCGGCGAGGGCTCTATTCCATTAAAGGAGATGCTCTGCGAGCTGAAACGGATCGGTTACCATAAGACCGCTACGCTGGAGCTGGTGACAGGCTATATGAATGAGCCGCGTTTCTATGCAAGGCGCGCGATTGACAACATCCGTGATCTGATGGCGCAGGCGGAAAGGAAATAGCGATGTTTATTGATATACGGGTAAGTCCGGCCTTTTATGAGCCGATTAATCAGGATCCGGATCGGGAAGCGATGCGGCATCAGGTATTAAATATCCACAAAAACGGAACCGCGCCGCTTGAACACATTTTCAATCAGATGAAGTGCGCTGGCCTGACAATGCTGGGCCTGCACCCGATCGATTATACGTCCGTGATCGGATGTCCGGTGGTGGCCAATGAGGAGATTCGCACCCTCGCCGACCTGGCGCCGGATCGGTTTATCGGCTTTGCCAGCGTGGATCCGCTGGATCAGGAAGCGCCGGATAAGCTGGAGGACGCATTTTCCCGCCTGAAGCTGCGGGGCCTTTCGCTTCACACCGGACGTCCCGGATATTGGCCGGACGATGCATGCATGGAGCCGCTTTACGAGATCTGCGAGCGGTTTCAAAAGCCGGTTATGTTCCACGCAGGACTATCCTGGGAGCCGGGTGCGCAGACGAAATACTGCGTGCCGCTGGCATTTGAGCCGGTCGCGGTGAAACACCCAAAGCTTAAGCTTTGTTTAGGGCAGTTTGGCTGGCCCTATGTGCGGGAGACAGCGATGCTTATGGTAAAGTATGAAAATGTCTATGCAGATACCGGCGCTCTGTATTTTGACAATGCGGGGGAATTTTACACACAGACCTTTACAAAGGATATTCCGCTCACCTGGATCGACCGGAGCCTGCGCCATCAGGTGATGTTCGCTTCCGGCAATCCGAGATTCGAGCAAATCCGCATGGCAGAGGCCATCCAGACCCTGGGCTTCCGCGACAGCACGCTGGAGCTGATCTGCGGCAAAAATGCGCTGGAATTTCTCGGCGGTCTGGCATAGAAAGCAGGTGATTACATATGTACACAAAAACCATTCGGATTCTCACAAAAACCTATAATGAGATGGATGTGATTACGCCGGAGGTTGAACAGGCGGTAGCAGAGAGCGGGATCCGGGAGGGGATGGTCACTGTGCTCACAAAGCACACGACGACAGGCATCCTGGTCAATGAAGCGCTGGAATGCCTGGAGAGCGACATCGCATACGCCCTGGGGCTGTTTGCTCCGGAGGAGCGCGCGTATGCGCATGCGAGGATGTTAAAGGATTACGGTTCAACGGCCGGGAACCCGACCGGGCACTTAAAATCCATGCTGACCGGAAATCACTGTCATTTTCCGATCCTGGACGGAGCTGTCGTCCGCGGCGGGGCGCAGGAAATTTATTTCTGTGAATTCGACGGCCCGGCGCAGAGAACGATCCTCATCTGCGTGACGCCGGCCTGACGGGAAAAGCTGTTATCATATAAAAGCAGCGTCTTGAAAACGCTGCGGTAAAGAAAAAGAGAAATTTGCGCAAGAATAAAAGAGGAGAAAGGGCCTGCACAGCCGTTTCTCAAGTTTGAAAGGAGAGTTTTCCATGTCTGAACAAAGCACACAGGAGCTTGGCCGAAAGCTTGGCTTAGGCGCGGTCATCGCGCTCGGCGTAGGGACAACCGTAGGTTCCGGGATCTTTTCCTCGCTGTCCGAGGTGGCGAACGCCGCCGGAAGCAGCCTGTTTCTGGTTCTGGCCTTTATCATCGGCGGCCTGCTCCAGATTCCCGCAAACTTTGTTTACTCTGAACTGGCGTCCGCATATCCGGAGGACGGCGGCCAGTATGTATACTTCCGTGAAGCCGGTTCCCGCCCGCTTGCTTTCCTGTGCGGCTGGATCAGCTTCTGGGCCACGGATCCGCCGTCTATTTCCATCATGGCGCTGGCAATCGTAAACTACCTGGCATTCTTTATTCCGGTGCATGGCCTGGTTTTGAAGCTGATCGCCGTCGCGTTTGTACTCATTTTTATGTGCATGCACCTTCGCTCTGTAGAGGGCGGCGGGACCTTCCAGACGTTCATCACGGCTCTGAAGATCCTTCCCTTTGCGCTGGTGATCGGCCTGGGGCTGTTTCATCTGCACACGGATCTTCTGCTTTCATCCGCGCCTCTTTCAGGCTTTTCATCCGGCGGGATGACGGCCCTGATCGCGGGCGTGGCGGCGACCACCTGGTCGTACGACGGTATGGGCGCAGCCTGCTACATGTCGGGCGAAATCAAGGATCCGAAGAAGAATATGCCCCTGGGCCTGATTCTGACAGCCGTTGTGGTACTTGTTCTCTATGCCGGCCTGACGTTTGTCGCTTCGGGTATGCTGTCCATCGATGAGCTGGCGGCCTCGGAGGCGCCGATCGCGCTCCTGGCATCGAAGCTTCCGGGCATCGGACATTTTGCCGGAACCATCGTTGCAGTAATGGCTATCATTGTGGTGATCGGTTCTCTGTCCTCCTGTATCATGTACCAGCCGCGTATCGAGTACGCGATGGCAAAGGACAACCTGTTTTTTAAATCCTTTGCGAAAGTACACCCAAAGTATGAGACGCCGTATTTCTCCATCATCGTACAGTGCGCGGTTGCCATTGTCCTGATTTTCGCGACGGATCTGTCCGCGCTTCTTGGATACTTTACCATGGTCGCGCTTTTAAAGAATGTGCTGACATTCTGCACGATTTTTGTCCTGCGAAAGAAAGGCAAAGAAAACGGTTATAATCCGTCCTACATTTGCCCGGGCGGCCCGCTCATGCCGGCGATCGCCATCTTCATGACCTGCACGCTGATCTGGGGCGAGCTGACCTATGCGCCGGTACAGA
Source organism: Clostridiaceae bacterium (assembly GCA_910575795.1). Lineage (GTDB taxonomy): Bacteria > Bacillota > Clostridia > Lachnospirales > Lachnospiraceae > Otoolea > Otoolea muris. Next base: position 101,254 of record CAJTGE010000017.1, read on the forward strand.
GCCTGATGTGCGCATTTATCGCGGTAGCGACCGGACTGCCGGTATTCTACCACTGGGATCGGAAGAATAAAAAAGAAGCTGCATAAAATGGCCGTTGGCCAGAGGGTTTTTAAAGCGCTCTGGCCGGCCGGATCATCAAAAAAGGAGAACATGCATGGAACAAAAGAATGCGATACGCCCATATCAGGCGGCCGTGGAACAGATTGAGTGGTATATCCGGACCAATAAGCTTCAGCCGCACACCAGGCTTCCCGGCGAGCGGGAGATGTCCGAGATGTGGAAAATCAACCGTTCCACACTCCGGGCGGCGATCCGGCGGCTGGTTGCCGAGCGGCGCTTGTACAGTGAAAAGGGCTCCGGCACCTATGTAGCGCCTCCCAGGCTGGAACGCAATCTGCAGGATATGAAGTCCACGTCCGAATTTATACGCGGTACGGGGTATTTCCTGTGGACAGAGGTCATAGACTCGCGCGTTTTGAAATGCGACCGCTATCTCGCGCAGAAGCTGGAGATTCCGGCCGGGAGCCAGGTGTTCTGCTTACGGAGGCTTCGGCTGAAAAACAACATTCCGCTGATGATTGAGAACTGCTATCTTGATTATAAACGCTGCCCCGGCATAGAAGCGCACAATTTTGCGGAGGAATCGCTGTACCGCGTGCTGAAGGGATACGGCGTCTGCCCGGCGCAGGGGCAGGAGCGCGTGAGTATCACCTATGCGACCGAAGAGGAGGCGGGGCATCTGAAGGTAGAAGCAGGACAATTCCTGTTTTATCTGTCCGGAACCATGAAGGACGCAGACCAGAAGCCGGTAGAATTCTTCAGGATTGTCGCAAGGCCGGATCAGATCCGTTTCACCAGTACCTTAAGGCACATGAAATCTGATTCAGAAAGGAGTATTTGAACATGAAACTTGCTGCGGTTGGGAGTAACTGCATCGATTACTATGAAAACATGGAAGGCGGGAAGGCTTATCCGGGCGGCGGCCCGGTGAATATGGCGGTTTACACCGTGCGCCTGGGCGGGGAGGCTTCCTATATCGGCCCGGTCGGAAACGACAGCTATGGAAGCATCATGCGCGAGGCTATCGGGCAAAAGGGCGTCAATCTCTCTCGCCTGCAGGTGAAGGAGGGCCGTACCGCGGTCAGCCAGGTCACTCTGACAGACGGGGAGCGCGTATTTGGAGATTACGACGAGGGAGTGATGGCCGATTATGTCCTCTCTGAGGAAGATATGGATTTTATCTGCACGCATGATGTGGTGGTGTGCGACCTCTGGGGAAAGGTGGAAGGGCAGTTTAAGGACTTAAAAGAGCGGGGCATGACCACGGCCTTTGACTGCGCGACCCGGCCGGAGGATCCGGAGTCGCAGACAGCGATGCCGTATACGGACTATCTGTTTTTCTCCTGTGACGACGGGGATACGCCGGAACTTCGCGCGCAGATGAAGCGGTATCATGAAAAGGGGCCCAGGCTGGTCGTGTGCATGATGGGAGGCGACGGGAGCCTGTGCTGGGACGGAAGTGAATTCCACCGGTTCGGCATCGTGCCCTGTGAAAATCTGGTTGACAGTATGGGCGCAGGCGACAGCTATATCGCGGGCTTTTTGCTGGGAATCACCGAGGGCCTGCCGATTGAGAAGGCCATGGAAAAGGGCGCTGCGAACGCAACCGTCACCCTGGGCTATTTCGGCGGCTGGTAGAGAAAAGAAGGAGCTGCGGCATGAATGGTATGTATCAACACTCGGTATTTTTGCAGGTCAGGGAATTTATCCGCGCAGAGATCGAAGCGGGCGAGTACGCGCCCGGTATGCCGCTCCCCGCTGTGGAGGAGCTGGCCGATCTGTACGGGGTCAAGGAGAAGATGGTCGAGAATGCGATTGACGCGCTGGCGAACGAAGGGCTTCTCCGCAAGATTTCCGAGAAAGAGGTTTATGTCCTGGGGGACAAGATTGAACGGAATATAGAGGTTCTGGAGGGGTTCACCCAGACCATGCTCGATAAGAACCTGAAACCGTCCTTTAAGATTGTCTCCAAAGTAAGGCGGGGAGCGGGAAACCTGTACGGCGCTATGTTCGGCATCCCCGCGCAGGACGAAATTTTCTATATCAAGCGGCTGTGCTATGCCAATGAAGATCCGGTCTCGCTGGAAGAGATCCTGATCCCCTGTTACCTGATACCCAAGCTGGAGGGAATCAACCTGTCGATTTTTTCCATCTACGAGCTCTATGGGATGTATGGAATCCGCCTCTCAGAGGCCAGGCAGACGCTGGATCTGATTGTTTTGCAGCCGGCGGACGCCCGGCTTCTCGGCCTTAAGGACAATCTGCCGGCGATGCTGTTTCAGAGCATCACAAGAGATGAACAGGGGCGGGTGATTGAGTTTAACCGAAACTATGTGCGCAGCGACAAATGCGACTTCAGCGTTCACTTTTTTAAATAACGGAGAACAGCGATGGGAATGCTTACAGGCGATTTTTATTCGGAGCAGTTAAAAATGACGACCCAGATTCGCGTGCTCATTCCGGATGTATCGAATGATGTGACGCCGCTTTTTGACGGGGAGCCGAAGGTTCTCTACCTTCTGCACGGCCTTTCCGGCAGCAGCGGGGAGTGGGCGAGGTTTTCAAAAATTGAATATTATGCCAAGAAATACAATTTATTTGTGATTATGCCCGAAGTACAGAGAAGCTTTTATACAAATACAGCCGCCGGAATCAATTATTTCCGCTACGCAGCGGACGAGCTTCCGATGATCTGTGCAAAATGGTTCCGGATCGATACGTCACGGGAAAACACCTTCATCGCGGGAGAGAGCATGGGCGGATACGGAGCGGTCAAAATTGCGCTTAACCGCCCGCGGCAGTATGCGGCGGCAGCCAGCCTCTCCGGTGTTCTGGATTATGAAGGATTTATCAGAAATGTTAAAAGCGGCGAATGGCCGGAGATGAACCCTGCGGAGCTGCGCGCACTACACGGCGCGGGAGGACTCCCCGGGGACTGGGAGCTTCCGGTGAAGCTGGTAAAAAAGCTGGCTGCGGACGCGGCGCGCCCCCGCCTGATCCAGCTTTGCGGCACAGAAGACTTTCTCTATGAGGGAAACCAAATCTTCAGAACCGCAGCCGTGGAGGCCGGATACGGGCATACCTACATGGAAGGCCCGGGCGATCACGAGTGGCCGTACTGGGATAAGGCCATTCAGTATGCGATTCAGTTTTTTCTGGGGCTGGACCATGAAAAAACGCCACTTTATTGATTTTAATAAAAAGGAGTCAGAGATATGAAATACGAAGCAAAAGCATGGAAAGAAACAGAAGGACCGTCTCTTCGCAATTTTGATGAGAAAAAGCAGATCGACAGCGTAAACGGCGCGCTCGCACTCCGCCCGCAGATCGAGGCGATCATTGATGAAATATGGGAAAAAGGCTTTGACGGCATCTATTTTGCGGGAATCGGCGGGACATATGCGTCCGGCATGCAGGCAGAAGTCTACATGCGCGGCCGTTCCTCGCTCCCGGTATTTGTGGAGAATGCGGCGGAATTCCTCACCACCGGAAACAGGAGATTTACGAAAAATTCGGTGGTCATCTATTCCTCCGTTTCCGGAAATACAAAGGAGATGGTGCAGCTCGTGGAACGCGTGCGCGGGATCGGGGCAAGGATCTTTGCGTTTATCGATACGCCGGGTTCCGTGCTGACGCAGCCGGACAAACAGGACTATCTGGTGGTTTATTCGATGAATGAGCAGTTGAAATTCTACATGGCTGCAAATTATCTGATGTATAAAAACGGTGAGTTTGAAGACTATGAGCGCTATAACAGGGAGATGGAGGCGCACCTTGCGCAGGCCCTTGCGCAGGTGGAGAAGGACGCGGACGCGTGGGCTTATGAGTATGCCAGAAATAAGGTCGCCTTCTTAAACGGGCATAAGGATCTCCCGCATTATTTCATCGGCTCCGGAAACCAGTACGGAGCGACGTACTCCTATGCGATGTGCTACTGGGAGGAGCAGATGTGGATCCGCACCAAGTCCATAAGCTGCCAGGAATTCTTCCACGGCATGCAGGAGATCATCGTGGCCGACACCCCGGTAACCCTCTTTATGGGCGAGGACGAGCAGCGGCCGCTGGCAGAGCGCGTGGCGAAGTTCCTGCCGAGGGTCAATGCGAACTATACGATCATTGACACCAAGGAGCATGAGCTTAAGGGAATCAGTCCCGAATTCCGCGGGACCATCTCCCATCTGGTGATGCACGGAGTCAATAACCGGGTGGACGCCTACATGGAACTCTTCCTGCGCCATCCGCTCTCCATCCGGCGCTATTACAGGCAGTTTGAATATTAGAGCATTTTTCAGGCGCGTTATGACGGGGAATGGCGGCAGACAGGGGATTTTGCGCCGGAGGCGTTATTGTTAAATATGGTATATATGTTTTTGGGGAAGCTGGCCTCTTGTCAGCTTCTCCTGTTTTTTACTTGTTTTTCAGGCGCTGCTAATGTAAAATATAGAAACAGGCAAAGAGCCGACGGCGGACATATTTTTCTGGGGATAAAGGATAGCGGAGTAATCACAGGAGTTGATCCGGGCGCGGTCGAACGGATGAAAAAGGATTTTGTTACCACCGTAAATAACGCGAACAAAATATATCCGCCTGTGTGCTTAATTCCGGGGGAAATTCAAATTGAGGGGCATGTGATTCTGCATATTTATGTACCGGCAGGCACGCAGGTCTGCAGGAATAATGGGAAAATTTTCGACCGCAGTTATGAAGCGGATTTAGATATTACAGACAATTCCGATGCGGTGTACCGTTTATATGCCAGGAAACAGGACAGTTATTATGTAAATAAGGTTACAGGCTTTGAGATGTCGGATCTTCGGCCGGATTTGATTGAGCGCGCAAGAAAAATGAGCCGTATCAGAAATATGAACCACCCGTGGCTGACGATGGGAGATGAGGAGCTTCTGCGCAGCGCGGGCCTGATCTTAAAAGACGCCGAGAGACGCCGGGAGGGGGCGCGAATGCCTGCGTGTGAACAGTAACTTTTGTACGGTCAGCGCAGCAATAAATCATGGAACTACTTGAGAATCCATCCATCTTTTGCTATACTGACTAAAGCCGGAGAAATGAGGTTTTGACAAGGAGGAGAATATGAAGAAAAGGATAATAACCGTTTTTTCAGCGGCAGCTATCGCGCTGCTTAGCGCATGTCCCGCTTTTGCAGGCTACTGGCGTCAGGGAGAAGCGCCGAATGAAAACCGGTGGGTATACGAAAACGGAGACGGCTCCCATGCGGCGAATGAATGGAAATGGATTGACGGAAATGCGGACGGCATTGCGGAGTGCTACTGCTTTGACGCCGAGGGCTGGCTCTATGTAAATACAGAGACCCCGGATCACTATCAGGTCGATGTAAACGGAGCCTGGATTGTCAACGGCGTTGTGCAGACGCAGGCCGCCGCGCAGTCCCCCTCCCAGGATCAGAACACAGCGGCCGCCGGCTGGAAGGAGGAGGCAGGAGGATGGAGATACTATAAAGGCGGCCATTATCTGACCTCACAGTGGCGTAAAATCAGCAATAAGAGGTATTATTTTAACGCAGAAGGATTCATGGTCACCGGTTTTCAGGAGATTGAGGGAAATAAATACTATTTTGACTCCGAGGGCGCTTTAAAGACTAAGAATTTCACAAAGGATGACGTGCGCTACATCGTGGAAGAGGACGGCGTCATCACGGACGAGCAGGACGGCGGCGACTGGGATACGTTCCAGTCTGACGACTATAAGGAACGCGCGGATCAGGGGGAAAGCTCATCCGGCAAGGATTCTCCGGGAAAAAACTCATCCGCCGGCGGCGCATCATCCAGCGAGAGCCAGGATGCGGATGATTACGCCAGAGAGGTCTGGGAGATTGTAAATGAGGAGCGCAGGAAGGCCGGAAGGGGAGAGCTCGACTGGAGCGACACGCTGTCCGACGCGGCTTTGAGGCGCGCAGAGGAGCTGACAGAGCTGTTTTCGCACAGCAGGCCGGACGGAAGGGACTGCTTTACCGTTATCTCCGAATACAATATCAGTTCCATGGCGGCTGGAGAGAACATTGCCATGGGGCAGAGGACTCCCAAAGAGGTCATGAATGCCTGGATGAATTCCAAAGGCCACAGAGAAAATATCCTGAATACCTCCTTTGACACGATCGGCGTGGGCTGCTATGAGGAAAACGGGACGTATCACTGGGTTCAGTTGTTTATCGGGAGCTGACGGACCATATACGGATTAAGGCGGCGATGAGATGACAGACACAGATACTGCCGCTTCTGAGAGACAGCGGTACAGCACAGAAAACAGGAAATCATATGGCAACAGTTCAGAAAAGAAGGTTGGAAAACATGACAAAGATTGACATTATCTCAGGCTTTCTCGGAGCGGGAAAGACGACATTTATCAGGCAGCTTTTAAAAGAAGCGATCGCGGGCGAGAAAGTCGTCCTGATCGAAAATGAGTTCGGAGAGATCGGAATTGACGGAGGATTTTTAAAGGATGCCGGGATCGAGATCCGCGAGATGAACTCAGGCTGCATCTGTTGTTCCCTCGTGGGAGATTTTGGCCGTTCCCTTGAGGAGGTTCTGACAAAATATGAGCCGGATCGCGTGATCATCGAGCCCTCCGGCGTGGGCAAGCTGTCGGATGTTATGAAGGCCGTAAAGGATGTGGCGTCCGGGATTGAAGTGATGCTAAACAGCGCCGTGACTGTGGTGGATGTGAATAAATGCCGGATGTATATGAAGAATTTCGGCGAATTTTTTAATAACCAGATTGAACACGCCGGAACCATCATCCTGAGCCGGACGGACGTTTCAGATCCGAAAAAGGTTCAGGCAGCGGTCGATATGCTCAGAGAGCGCAATCAGGCGGCGAATATCGTTACAACCCCGTGCAGCCAGCTCACAGGCGCGCAGCTTTTGGAGATCATTGAGAAGAAAGACGATATGGCAGAAGAGCTGATGCGCGAGGCCAGAGAGCACATGCACGCACACGGCCATCACCATGATGAGGACGAAGAATGCGGCTGCCATGATCACGCGCATCATCATCACGACCATGAGGAAGAATGCGGCTGCCACGATCACGCGCATCATCATCACGACCATGAGGAAGAATGCGGCTGCCACGATCACGCGCATCATCACGGTCATGATGAGGAGGAATGCGGCTGTCATGCTCACGCGCATCATCACGGCCATGAGGAAGAATGCGGCTGCCACGATCATGATCATCATCATGATCACCACGGCCATCATCACGCGGACGACGTCTTTACAAGCTGGGGGCGTGAGAACGTGGGGGCGATTCCGAGAGAGCGTCTGGAAAAGCTCCTGGACGATCTGGCTTACGGGACGAAATATGGCGAGGTTCTGCGTGCAAAGGGCATGGTTCCGGGAGCAGGAGAAGGCGTATGGCTGCATTTTGACCTGGTTCCGGAGCAGGCGGAGATCCGCGAGGGCGCGCCGGATTATACAGGAAAAGTATGTGTAATCGGCTCGAACCTGGACGAGGAAGCGCTTAAAGCGGCGTTTGGGGCTGTTCTCTAAATCAGCCTGAAAGGAGAGACATCATCCATGGATGAAGAAAAGATGCCGTTATTTCTGATCAACGGTTTTTTAGAGGCAGGAAAGACGCAGTTCATCAAATTTACGCTGACGCAGGATTATTTCCAGACCGAGGGAAAGACGCTTCTGATCGTCTGTGAGGAAGGGGAAGAGGAATACGGAGACGATCTGCTGAAGGAGACAAAGACAGCGGTTGTCTACATTGACGAGCTGTCAAAACTGACGCCGGAGTATCTGGAGGAGCTGGAGCTGTTCTATAATCCGGAGCGGGTGCTGATGGAGTGGAACGGAATGTGGGATCCGGCTTCCCTCCGTCTCCCAAAAGACTGGGGAATCTACCAGCAGATCACGATCGTGGACGGTTCCACATTTGATCTGTATTTAAACAATATGAAGCCATTGGTGGGAAATATGGTCCGCAGCTCGGAACTGCTGATTATGAACCGCTGTGACGATATCGCGGATCTGGATACGTACCGCCGCGCACTGAAGGGAATGAACCCGCAGATTCAGCTTATTTTTGAGGATGCGGACGGGGAGATTGATGAGATTTCCGAGGCGGATCTGCCATATGACGTGAATGCGGACGTGATCGGGATATCAGAGGATGCCTACGGCATATGGTATATCGACGCCCTGGATAAGCCGGAGCGATACAGGGGGAAAACTGTGGAATTTACCGGCATGGTGCTGAAAACGCCTGAATTTCCGAAGAATTACTTCGTTCCCGGGCGGATGGCCATGACCTGCTGCGAGGCGGATATGACCTTCCTGGGTTTTATGTGCAAGGCTAAAAACGCGCGCCTTTTGGAGACAAAAGACTGGGTCAGGGTGCGCGCCCGCGTGGAGTATGAATATAATCCCGAGTACGGAGGCGAAGGCCCCATGCTCTATGCCGATTTGGTGGAAAAGGCGGAAGCGATAGAGGGATTTGTCCAGTTCTGACAGGGAACAGTTCAGCCTTCGACTCTGCGAGGTGTTTTTTGTGAGCGAAGGCCGCAGAAAACCCCGGGGGGACGGGAAAATATGCCAGTCAAAAGGGTTGACTTATAAAGGAAAATATGGTAAATTTTGCATGTAGTTAAAGAGTTGTTGTAGAATAAGAAGGGCGGGAGCGTATGCCGAGATTTTTCTGTTCTACACAAGAGAAAGAGGTCATTATCAAACATACTGCAAGAGTGGACGATTCTGCCGTCCAGGCGGCTCCGAGAGGAGGGGCCTGTTTAAAGAACCGGCTGGGCATCTGTCCGGAATTTGCGAATTGTCCTCTAAACAGCAAAAGATAACAGGAGAAAAGGCTATCTGCGCCTGACTGAGCGGCGGTAGCCTTTTTTGCTTATGAAAAGGAGTGTTCAATATGGATATATGTATGGAGCAGGTAATCGATATGGTGCATTCCGTGAAGCCATTTTTCATGGACAATGCGATGTCCCGCGATGTGACAGTCAAGGGACTTGCCGATTTTGTGACAAAGGCGGACACATCTGTTCAGTCCCGCCTTTTCAGTGAATTATCAAAGCATTACCCCGGGATCCAGTTCATGGGGGAAGAGGATCATATGCAGGCTGTCGATTTTTCCAGGCCGATGTGGATTCTGGATCCTATTGACGGGACGACAAATCTGATCTATTCATACTGCCACAGCGCAGTTTCCCTGGGCTATTATGAAAACAAAGCCATCAGTGCGGCTGTGATCTATAATCCGTTCACAGAGGAGACGTTTTACGCCGTGCGCGGACAGGGGGCGTTTTTAAACGGGCGCCGCATCCGGGTGACGCAGAAGACAGCCCTGAAAGACAGCCTGATCGCAATTGGCACATCGCCGTATGACAAAGAGATGGCAGAAGACAACTTCCATATCTTTAAAGAGGTTTTCAAACACTCCCTTGATATACGCCGCAGTGGTTCAGCGGCTCTTGACCTGGCATACGTAGCCAGCGGGCGTGTGGACGGATTTCTGGAGAGAAATCTAAAGCCCTGGGATTATTCTGCCGGCGCGCTTTTGGTTGAGGAGGCGGGGGGACAGGTCACCAACTATAGCCTGTCGCCATTGGATTATTCAAAAAATCAGGATATACTGGCGAGCAATCGAGAGATACATCGGGAGTTGCAGAAAGTGGTTATGTCTTAGTTATTTGATTTTTTAGAATGTTTTGTTCAGAATGATGCAGGTTCAGGGAGAGTTTATTGATTGACATTTATTTCATGATAATTATTGATATTCATTTATTATAATCAAATGACAACTATAAATGATTGATCAATATTATATTATAGCTTATTATCTGAGTTATCAAATCTTGCGTTTCATCGCAGGGAGGGCGCCAGCGACGGTTTCTATATCCAACAGAACCCAACTTCCGCTTTTTTGAATAAAATTAAAATGCGGCAATCAATATTGATTGCCGCACGTTTCGGGGAATAGATCCATCATCGCATCAATCATAATTAAGCGGGGTTCCGTTAGATATGAAGCCCGGCCTATTCGCTTCCCCCACGCCAAATGAAATCACTCGCTCATCTTCGGCACCGGCGTCGGCCGATCCCGGTCAAACACTTCATTCACATCAAACAAATCTTTTAAATGCTCATTTCCCGTGCCGCTCTCCGGCAGATCATAATACATACGGTAACCATCGAGATTCCGCCGTCCCTGCCGCATGTGATCCGCCCCAATCTGCACATAATATTTATTAGAATCCACATTACAGAAGTACCGGAACCCTTTGGAGTGAAGGTACTGGAAGCGCTCGCTGCTCGTGTCATACGGATGCCAGTCCCCGATATCGCTCCCAAAGGGGAAGAGGATGATATCGCACGGCCCGGTCAGCGTTTCCACCTGATCCTCCCATTTATCCGTATCAGCAATGAAATCCTCCATATCAATGTTCCCCATATTGCGGTGCCCCCAGCTATGGGAAGCCAGCTCATAACCGCTTGCCTTCAGACACTCCGCGACCCGGGCGGCGTCCTGGCGTTCCTGTTCATAATTAAAATCCGGCCGCTCGGCCAGGAAATCCTCATATTTCTTATTCGTATTCGCGTGCGCCTCGTCATACAGCTCCTTGCTGCTGTACGAGGGAGCGGTGCGGTAGCCGAGGATCCCGTTATAGCCTGTAAACGCAATGACAGCCCGCGCCCCCTTATAGGAGAAGTCCGGGTGCTCGTCAATGAAATCGTCCAGGAGCGGGATAAGGTCATAAGAGCCGACCGAGATGCTTCCATCATCCATCTTCATCTCGCAGGTGGGACGTCCGTCCTCGCCGACAATGACGCGCTTGGCAAAACCGTCCCCGTCCATGTACTCATAGTAACAGACATCATCCTGGGACATGACAAACGGCTGCTTTCCGGGGGGCAGCATGATATCCCCCTCCCTGAAGCCCACGCTTCCGTCGTCCAGCGTCGTCTCATATGCGATATCATGCAGGCGTACAAGCACAAACCCCCTGTCGTACATGGACTGCAGGATTTTCAGAAATTCCGACTTTGTGGTCATAACCTGATTATAGCCCTTCTGCCTGTCGTCCCCGTCAAATGCCTTGGAGTTGTCCATGATCAGGGTGTGGAAGAATACATGCGTAATCTCCCGGGGATTGGCGCGGACAAGCGTGGATTTAACGGCGTTATATTCCTCCACAGCAGCCAGGGCCTCCTGAGAATCCGCGTATGGGGAAGCAGTGAGAAGCTCAATCGCTGCGTCATAGTCGTAGCCGGCGGCCAGACGCCCTGCGCGGGCGAGGTAACCTTCGAGGCTGTTGTCCTCTGCCGCTCCTTCCGTCTCCTGCGCGCCGTCGGTTTCCGGACTCTCCGTATCAGCGCCGCCCGTCCCGTCCCCTTCTCCCGGCGGCGTTCCGTCGGATTCCACATCCGGGGAGGAGGCGTCCTTTGTATCCCCCGTGCCTTTGTGCAGATACAGCCATCCTGCGATAACGAGCAGGGTGGCCAAAATGCTTCCCAAAATGATATAGGAAAGCACTGAGCCTGTTTGCCTTCGCCGCCGGGAATAGCCGCGGCGGTCTGAGTAATGACGATTTTCCATAGCGTAATTCACCTTTGCTTACAATAATATTAAAAAAACGGCTGTTATCGAAAACGGCAAAACACAGAGATTTTTGCCGCGGCCTGTGCGAATAGCCATAATATGTACGCTTATGACATCAAAGCAATAACAACCGAAGCCGTTTCCGCCGCTATTATAGCATAGAATAGGGCGAATAAATATTACAGAATGCTTAAGTTTTGTTCCTGTCATAAAGACATGCCGTTTGTCCATATGCTAATGACAGATGGAATGCATATGGAGAGTGGAAATGAAACAAATCATGTCATTATTTCTGTCGCTGCTTTTGTTTGTGACAACAGCGACGAACCGCGCCGCAGCCTCCATGCCCGAGATTCCGGCCGAAGCGGCGGCTGCGGTGGCGGAAGCGGCAGGAGGGCCGCAGGTCCAGGCGCAGGCGGCGATTCTGATGGAGGCGTCCACCGGAACGGTTATTTTTGAAAAAAATGCGGATGAGGCGAGAAATCCGGCCAGCGTCACCAAAATCATGACCCTGATCCTGATTTTCGACGCCTTAAAGGCAGGAAAAATCCATCTGGACGACGAGGTCGTGACGAGCGCGCACGCAAAGTCCATGGGGGGCTCTCAGGTCTTTCTGGAAGAAGGGGAGATCCAGACCGTGGAAACTCTGATCAAATGCATTGTCATTGCATCCGGAAACGACGCCAGCGTGGCTATGGCGGAGTACATAGGCGGGGACGAGGCAACTTTTGTGCAGATGATGAATGAGCGGGCCAGGGGACTGGGGATGGAGCACGCGAATTTTGAGGATTGCTGCGGCCTGACCGATTCCACGACCCACGCCATGTCTGCGCGGGACATTGCGCTGATGTCACGCGAGCTGATCACAAAGTACCCGGAGATTTTCAACTATTCGACCATATGGATGGAAAATATTACACATGTGACGAAGCAGGGGACAAAAGAATTCGGGCTTTCCAATACGAATAAACTTCTGAAAATGGCGACGAATTTTGAAGTGACAGGATTAAAGACCGGATCCACCTCGCTGGCCAAATACTGTCTGTCCGCCACGGCGAGAAAGGATGGGATCGAGTTGATCGCCGTCATCCTGGCCGCGCCGGATTATAAGGCGCGGTTCGGGGATGCGGTGACGCTGCTGAATTATGGCTATGCCAACTGCCGGATGTACCGTGATGAGGATCCCGGAACCGTCCCCGAGGCGCCGATCCAGAACGGCGTCAAAGACACGGTGCCAGGCCGCCTGGAGGGGACATTTTCCTACTTGTCCATGCAGGGAGAGGACTTTGGAGGGATTGAGAAAGAGTGGGTATTTGAAGAGACGCTGAAAGCCCCAATCAACGAGGGCGATATCATAGGCAGTCTGGTATACCGCTTAAACGGGACGGAATTAGGCAGGGTCAGGATTCTGGCGGCGGAATACGCAAAACAGGCCACCTTTTTCGACGCGTTAAGGCAGGCTGCGGGGGCGCTCGGCGTATAACCCGCAGGGCCCGGAGGAATTACGCTTTTTCCTCCGGGCTTTCCTGCTGCACGGACGGTTCCGGCTGACCGGATGCATTCTGTGCTTTCCCCTTCGCCTGTTTCTGCGCGCCGCCCGAGATCTGCTCCACGAGCGCGATCATGCTGCTGACCTTCATGAACGGCGGATATTTGACCTCGCCGCGCTTTTCGGAGATATAGTGCTCCAGGATCGGCAGAAGGATCAGGGCGGTGATGCCGGCGGTAAAGCCGCCGTTGTAGAGGACGAGCCCGCCGTGGAGCGCGCTGGTGGCGGTACACATGGACGCGCACAGGAATCCGGCGGCGGCCCCGGCGCGGATCCCATAATGCCCGACAATGGGACACAGGCCGGTCGCGAACGCCGCGCCGTTAATATAGGCCTGCGTGGAGATCGTCCATCCGATCTCACGGCCGGTCAGACGGCACAAAAGCATGGCCGCGAGATACAAAAGCAGATATCCGGCCAGAATGGGCCAGATATTTTTCGGGTGCTGCCCCATGGCCGTAAAGGTTAAGGCAGCTAAGACAACGCCGATGGTGGGGCCGGTATAGCCCGCGCCCTCGGTAAACATCATGATCAGATTTAAATAAAAGACAAACATAAGCCCGACCCAGCCGATGTTGACCAGACAGGCCGGCATACCGTAGTTGGCGGCAAAATCGCTCCGGTGCCCCGTATCGCATATCAGCCGGTTGTAGTTCTCAAAGCTGCGCCCGTCCAGCACATAGCCGACATAGATGCAGAGCGGGAACACGATAAAAAAGAAACGGTTGGCAAACATGTCAAAGGAACGATCGAAATATTCGTACACCACATTAAAATGCTCTACAGGGACAGGCGGTGCAACCTCCATGGTTTTATAGAGAAAATTGTAGAGAAAAAAGCCAAAGATACCAAAGGCAAGGCCGCCGTTATAGAGATTATAGCCCTTATGCCATGCATGCGCGCCCGGAAGAATCGCCGGGACGATAAAACCGAGCATGATGACAAAGCCGGCTGCCAGGGCAATCCCCGCGGCAGTCAGACGGACTTCCCCAAACACATATTCCTCCTGCTGTGTATAGCGAAACAAGAACTCGCTGATAAAAGGGCCAAAGGAGGTCGTGAACATACAGATATGCAGATTATTTTTAAAATCCAGCTTATGGCAGCACAGATAAATAAACGGAGCCAGAAAGCAGGGCAGCATAGTCAGCAGGTTCAGGCCGTAAAAGCAATGAGCGATCACCAGGAAATAGCCGGCCAGCGTATTGGCGTGGGATTCCCCCTTTAAGCCAATCATAAACATCACGCATACCAGGCTGCACGCGCCGGCATTTAAAAATGCGCTGGAGAGGCCGCCGACCTCCAGATAATCCGTCACCAGCGGGCAGGGCGTGATCATGATCGTATACCAGTCGTGAAAAACGCGCCCTGCCTCATATGTATAAGTAGCGGCGTGATAGGAGGCGATAAAGAGGGCAATCGTAAAAAAAACAGCGATTCCATTGATGATTGCGCTGTTTGAAAGGCTGGTTCTGTCTGTCTGCTTCATAATTGATTCCTCTGTTGTATTATCGTAAATTTTTTCCGGTCCGCACGGATGATCCCCTGCTTACACAGCTTGCCTATCTCAACGGACAGGCCGCTCCTGTCAACCTCCAGATAATCCGCCAGCTCCTGGCGGTTGTAGGGGATCTCAAAACAGTCGCTCTGATATTTCTTCGCCTGCTGCAGAAGATAAGCCATCAGCTTTTCCCTGGTGGTGCGTTTTGACGTGATCTCGATCTTCTGATGAAAGACAAGATTTTTCCGGGCCACCACGCCGAGGAGATTGTAAATGAGCTGCTGATGGAAGCCGCAGGCATTGCCGCACGGGCGTATGGCCTTCATGCAGTCAATCAGCATGACCTGTGTGGCTCCGGAGGCGATCACACCCACCGGCATCTGCGCAACCCCGGCGCAGGCAAAGGATTCGCCGAACAGCTCCCCTGGTTCGATCCCGGCGACGATGCTTCGGTTTCCCAAATAATCGATCCGTACGATCTGAGCGGCTCCGGAAAGGAGGATGCCTATATCTTTCGCCGGCCCGCCCTCTGCCAGAATCGTCTCCCCCCTGTTATATCCGGCGCTCCTTGCGCCCAGACAGCCGAGCGCCGCGCGCAGATCCGGCTCTGCAATCCTGTAAAACAGCGGGCAGGTTCGCAGCGTTTCCATATAAGGTTCAAAAATAAATCCCATAAAAACGATCCTCTGTTGAAATTTCAACATACATCTTTGTTTCATTGTACTATACTGAGTCAGGAAAGTCAATGAAGCAAGCCTTATTATGGAGGAAAAAATATGATTCGCAAGATTATCAGGATTGACGAGGAGAAATGTAACGGCTGCGGCGCCTGCGCCGCGGCCTGCCACGAGGGAGCGATTGAAATGAGAGACGGAAAGGCAAGGCTTGCCCGCGAGGATTACTGCGACGGACTGGGAGACTGCCTGCCGGCGTGTCCCACAGGAGCGATCCGCTTTGAAGAACGGGAAGCGCCGGCCTATAACGAGGCCGCTGTTCTTGCCGCCAGGGGAAAGAAAACGGTCCCGGCACAGGGCGGCTGTCCCGCTACGCAGGCGGGAGCAATCCGGCGGGAGGGGCAGGCGGACTCTCTTCCCAGCGCGTCTGCTTCTGCGGCAAGCCAGCTTAAGCAATGGCCTGTGCAGATCAAACTGGCGCCGGTAAATGCCCCGTACTTTGACGGAGCGCGGCTTCTGATCGCCGCGGACTGCACGGCCTATGCATACGGCAATTTTCACAGCGAATTTATGCGGGATCACGTCACGCTGATCGGCTGTCCCAAGCTGGACGAAGGAGACTACGCGGTAAAGCTGACGCAAATCATCGCAGGCAATAATATCAAAAGCGTGACAGTTGTACGTATGGAAGTTCCCTGCTGCGGCGGGATCGAGAATGCCGTAAAGCGCGCTCTCAAAGACAGCGGGAAATTCATACCGTGGAGCGTGGTGACGATTTCACGGGACGGGAAGGCGGAAAGGGCGTAGTTAATGCAGTATAGATAGCGATGTCGTAGGATGGCCAGTACAGCGTTTCATAGATACTCGTATACTAAGCGCCTGATATTTGTGTCAGTGCAAGGCGGCTGAATGAGGCATGCGGTGGCATCGTCGATTGAAGCCAACGCGGCAATGGCGCAAATAGCGGGTGCTTAGTGTATGAGTATCTGCGAAATACTGTACCAGTACAGCGTCGGAGAGAGCCGCCAGAGCCGGCTTCCATATCCAACAGAGTCCCCCGCTTCCGCCTGGAGAAAAGCGCGGCGGTACAGCTCGAAAAGATCCCGCTAAGTACCGGCGGTTTTCTAAGGGGTTCTTTATGGATATGGAAGCTGGCTCTGGCGGCGTTATCAGCGGGCCTGGAATGAAGAACATGATTATGGTGAATTTGAAAAAGAAACTTTTAATGGAGTTTTTTCGATTATCTAAAAAAAATAGAAAAAAACCAAAAATAAGGGTTGACAATATTTGCCAGGTTTGATATTATAATACCCGCACTGCAAAACATGTGCAGCGATGGTAATGGTTCAACAAGTTGGATTGTTACCGCAAAAAAAAAAGTTTTAAAATAAATAAAAAAATGGTTGACAGATGGAAACAGTTATGGTAACATATAGAAGCTGTTTCGAGAGAAACAAAAGAACCTTGAAAACTGAACAGTATATAAAACCCTGAAAATTCTTAAGACAAAAGGCTTATGGTTAAGCCTTGAAGTTTGAGAAAACATTCAGAACAAAACCAAACAGTAATAACGGTTAAAATTAGCCAAGCGAGATTTTG
>CAJTGE010000018.1:0-9065 GCA_910575795.1 Clostridiaceae bacterium
TCGGGAGATTTCTCGAAACTATTAAAAATTGTTCTGCTTTGATAAAGGTCGTAGAAGACTACATTTTATCAGGTTTTAGAAAATTTCAAAAGTTGTAAACTGGTGTTAATCTACATACAGCTTGTTTTGCAAAATGACTATTACGATAAAACGAATATAGAACCATATATCAATCAGGTAATCGCATTTATTTATCCGGAAAACTTACAAAGTGATTTCTATACAGATGAAGAGAGAGGCGTATACAGGCTTTTTTCAGCGGAGGTGTGACAGAATGAGGATTTTAGTATTGGCATCCAGCCGATATGCCCCGACTTATAACGAAAAGCTTTTAAGCCAGGTTGCATATATCAACAAGTTTGAAAACATGGAGGCTGAAATTTATAATGATATGCCTTTGCATGAGATAGAAGAAAAGCTATTGTCACATAAGTATGATGTTGTTTTTCCGGCTGTCGTTTTTGATTATACATATGAGGATACGTTCCCATATGCGTTTAACTGCGCTTTATATAACCTTCTCCTCTACCATAATCAGGAATATATAGGGAGCGATGTGTATAGTCAGTTACTTCTTAATGATAAAGCTCTGACGAACCACCGCTCAGGTATGGGGCTTCCTTATTTCATTCTTACGCGGGCCTTATGGGAAAACAAACGGCAGCTTGCCATCCAGTCTCTCCAATCAGCAGACATGGAATGGCCAGTCATTGTCAAACCCAATACGTTATCTGCTTCTATGGGAATTACACCAGAATCCGTAGCCTATTCTATGGAGCAGATAGAATTTATTATCAATAAACAATTTAAACAATTTAAGGGCCTGTCTGAATTGCTTATTGAAAAATATCTGCAGGATGCACGTGAATATACCGTTTCTGTAACCGGAAACGGGGAAAAAAGTATCGCATGTGCTACGGCGGTAATTTCCAAAAATGAACATTACCAAATGTATTCCTATTCAGCCAAAAATATGTCCCCGGACAGCAGGCCCATTTACTATGGGGAGGTATTGGATCCGTCTCTTAAACAAACATTATTGTTAAAATCTAAACAGTTGGCCGATATTTTTAAACTGAGAGATTATTGCCGTTTTGACTTCTTAGTCAGAGGAGATGAGATTTACCTGATTGACGGCAATACCATACCATCTCTGGGTTATAATTACATGTTTGAATATACTGATACAGGTGTGCTGCGCCTGGAGCAGCTTCTCGCGATCCTTATTTTCGTATTTTCAAGACGGGTACATGCGGCTTTGCCCCAGGCGTTTGTAGATGCCCTTCCAGGCCAGATCCTTTCAAACCTATGATAAGCGATATTGGCCCCAGCTATTTTTAATTAAATGATATTTATAGATCGAATCCTGCAAATAGCGATGTTCCGGATTGTCCAGGTTTTCATAATAACGAATGGCATAATCGCCGTAGTCCATCCCTTTTTGCAGGATCTCCTTACTTAAAAATACAGGGTTATCGAGGTTGCTGCTGATAATTCCGGTAATCTGGTTGCAGCAGTCAGTCGCCCGGAATGGGATATTGTATTCTATTGCAATTTCAAATCCCTTTTCCAGACATCCAATGGCTTCTTTTAATTTCCCCTTCAGTGCAAGAACTCTTGCCTGCATACGTTCATATTGGATACGTTCGACCGGAACCGGGTATCTGCCAATGACTTTCCCCATCTTTTTTACCCAAAAATCTGCCTGAGCTATCGTTTCCTGGCTGAGATAATAACCATTGCAGGCATTTTCTACAAGTTCAGCATATATCTCCAGGCATAAAGGGATATCATCCTGGCTTTCCGCAAAATCGCATGTCTTTTCAAAGCTTTTTTGTGCCAACTGATAAAAACCAATTATTTCCGGAGATTTTTTTTCACCCTCAAATAAGGAATTCTGCACCTTGTTTTTATAGATAATGCCCTGGTTCATAATTAAACGGTAAAGGTTGGTCTGATCCTGTATAAGGGAGGTATCAACATTTTCATATATCTCAAGAGCTTTATCAAACTGTGCCATTTCTCTGTACATTGCTCCAAGATTCAGCGCCGAAATACAGGCTTCGTCGTATTTCTCCTGTCTGATCTGTTTCTTATAACAGCTTTCCATAATTTTAATCGATGCATTTAAATCTCCTTTTGTCTGTAAAAGCAACGCTTTTAATGTCTGAATTTGATCTGCCAATACGTAATCAGGCGATTGTAAATGTTCTTCTGCCTGAATGCATTTTTGGAAAGCCATTTCGTATTTTTCAGGCGAATCCTCTGCCGGAAGCATAAAAAGGCTTTTGGCCCATAAATACAGGCCCGTTGCATATAAAATGTTGTTATTTCTGCACTCAGAGCAATCTATTATATGATTGATTATCTGGATACATGAAAGATTTGGTACCATCAATGAATCCAGATCGTTGCTGAATGTTGTGAGGAAAGAATGTAAAAACATAGTAAAATCATCCAGCAGCACATACTGCTGAAACGTTTTTAATAAGTTTTCTCCCTGCTTTGGCGACAGGTTTATAATCTGGAATATTGCCTTTATAAATATGGCCAGAAAATCCTCTTTTTGGTTACGGAGCACATGAACCAGCGCATTGGTAAATTGTAATGGTTCTATATGATACAATCTGTAGCATACATTCTGCAGCGCTTTATTGGAAACTGCGGTATTCCAGTAAATAGGGCTGATAAAGCAATCTATTTCATGGACTTTTTCGCTGTATTCAGACAAAATAAAACGTGATAGAAAATATTCTTCGATACTGTCATGTGAAAACAGCACCATATTCGGAATGATCTCGCTTTTATCATAAACCCTGTTACAGGCCAGCCATTCATATATAGCAATTGCATTAGGAATCTCTGTGGCAAAGGCAGATGATAACATATGTGTTTTCAGTTCATCATTCTGTGCTGAAAAATATTTATAGCAAACGGTATAGTTTATTATTTTTTCAATGAATTCAGAAGGAATTCTCTCTTCGCTTGCATGAGCTTTCACATTTTCAAACCACTTATCAAATACGTTCCATTTTGTTAAAAAAGGAAGCGGGTTATCATTCTTTTGATACGCATTGCAGATAATCTTTAAATTAAATGGGCTGAAAATCAATTTGCCGAATTCTCTGTATAAAAATTGATAATCCAGATCCACATTTGTTTTATGTATATAATTCTGAATATCGCTTTGGTCATAATAAGGAATTTTATACACGGTATCCACAGTCCCATTTTCCATTGTTGAAAAAAAGGAACGTTCAGAGGGAGAACGCCGGGTGCTTCTTTTTATTTGATTATAGGAATCCGTACGGCACGAGATGACAACACGGATATTCCATATTTCTTTTTCAGACAGTTCATCACAAAAATCCAACAGCGCACTGTAATGTGTTGAAATACATGTGAAGTTTGCATGTATTTCATTAATTGCATCCATCAATAAAATCAGGGTTTGGCCGCGCTGGCTTAGCATAATCTGCAAATAGCCAAGGGCATTGTGATTGAAAAAATGCTCCCCAAATAGCTGGGCTCCAGGTTTTGAACAGTCATTCTGATCCCGTCCTAAAACAGGAAACAAAATATATTTTTCGGGGTATTCCTCCTTCAATCTGCATATCCATTGTTTAAGGCTGACCGTTTTTCCGCATCCGCTTTCCCCTATAACGAAAAGGCCATTATTATGAGAATGGAGAAAATCCTCATATATATTTAAATACGCGCGTAAAATATAAGTTTGCTCCTTAAAATCTTTTAAATATTTCTCTACATGACAGCCTGCTGTATAAAATAAGTTTTCCCATATATTCATATTGGAAGCCGGAGGCTGGATATCAATCGTAAAATCTGCATAAATAGGAGAATGATATAACATTTGGTGTTCTCCAACTTTATGTTCAGAAAAAAAACGCTCCAATAAAGCCATATAAATTTCCCGGTATTTCTGCAAAGGCATTGCGGTCATTTTCAGGATTATATCATTTCCTTCCTTTTGTATATGATATAAATGTTTTTCTAATGTTTGTTTTAAATGTTTTTTATAAACATCTATGCTTTCAGACCCGCTTGTCTGTACAAAATGCAAAAGTATTTCCAGGATCTCAAACAGGCGGCTGATTTGAGCCAGTTCTACTTTTTTTAATATTACAGAAAAACCCCTTTTCAGATCAAATTCAAAGGAAACCTCACAGGTTGCAGATCTAAATTTATCTATAAACCAGTTATCAGGATCACTCAATGATTTTATAATTTCCCAAAAATCGCTGCAAATGGTAATTTCAGAATGCTCCCTTTTAAACCGCTCATGCAGATAGTCGATCAATGCAAGGTTTGTATCGGCGCATCCCTGGCAGCATAACCATACAGAACAGATAACGGAAATAAGGAGCGCGTCAACTTCATTTTTTATACAATAATATGATGCCGGGATGATGCCCGGGTTGAGCAGTTTAATAGCTGAATCCAGCAGTTTATGGAAAGAAGCCGCATAAAAGGGGGCGACTGGCTTCCACAGAGAATCCGCTGCTTTTTCTTCAATATAAGATTGGAATTCAATAAATAATTTTTCAAAACGCCGGTTTATTAAAATATACGTATATAAATCACTTTCCTTCCAGATTTCCTGAAAGGAATTTATCCTGTTTCTTTTGTCTGATTCCTCATAGGCAATTAAAGCCTGCCTGATCCGGAGCAAAAGATTATCAAATGTTCCAAACTCTTCTCCATAAAGAAAATTGTTTATAGAATTTCTTTTCTGCATCCATGTGTAAACCCGTTCATATTCAGATGCATTATATTCATCCGGCTTTTCTAAAGAAACCCAATAAGCATTATATTCATCCGTATCATACAAGGCATTCAAAATACCTATATCCTGGCCGCGAAAGCCAATTACAATTACAGGATTTTGCGTGAGACGATTGATCTCAGAGGATAACAGAGGCGGCAATTGTGACAGCTCGCCAGGGGCAAAGCGCAGCTCCCCCAGCCTCAAATCTCCGTGTGCTTTAATTAATGAAAAGCGAAAAGGGCCTTTTCCAACTTCTTCTGATCGTTCACCCACAGATAAATGATAGGACAACCCATCAAGGGCCTGATCCAGCATCAGATCAAAATTGGTCGTAATAATATTGCTGATATATCCATGATCCAACAGCCATCTTAGCGTCTTATAACCGGGAGATGGCGACATATTTACAAAAAAATTTTGCAGAAGCTGTACTTTGTCCTTTTTCCCCTGCCCGTTCCATACCGTATTGACAAAGGTCTGATATAAAGGGTGCCACTCATCGGGGACGGGATTTCCTAAAGAATATTGCCGTGTTAATTCTCTGACAATATTGTAAGTGGTAATATTTTTGGGGGATGAAGTCAGCGAACATCCGGCACCAAGAAAAATCGTGATCCCGTGCGGATTGCCTTTGTTGATCTGAAGGCTTTTGACTAAACGGTTAAAACAAATTGTAAGTTGTGTATTTTCCACAGTATCTCCATCCATCATCTATATAGTAGTGAAATGTAAAGTAAATGCAGGATAACTATAAATTATCTAACAAATATATAATGGGTTACAGCATTGCCACAGAAGGCAGAACGCGCCTTTAGTTTCAGCCCCCATTTCCATTCCTCCCCGCAACCTCCCCCTTGCCTTACCCCACAAGCGCCAGACAACCTCCTCCCAAAATAAAAAAGCACCAATCCAGACGCTTCCCCGTCATTCAGATTGATGCTCTCCCCCTTATCTCAGGGCCAAAACTTATATATGAAAATCCTTCCGCGGATGCTTGGCAGTCAATATATCCCTCTGCTTCGACATCGCGACATGCGTATAGATCTCCGTGATATTGATCGAACTGTGCCCCAGCATTTCCTGTATATACCGGATATCCACATCCGCTTCCAAAAGGCAGGTAGCAAAAGTATGGCGGAACATATGCGGCGTGATATGTAAATCAATGGAAGCCAGGGCTGTATATTTATTGATCATCCTGCGCACAGACTGATCCGACAGGGCTTTGCCGTTCTGATTTACAAAAAAATGCCCGCAGCACTGCATTTGCGCCGTAAAATCACATTTATACTGTTCTAATGTACGCACCACATCACTGTTTCCGATCTGAACCCTGCGTTCCTTGGAGCCTTTTCCATAAATCAGTATCGTCCGGTCATAGAGATTGACGTCATTTATTTTCAGGGAGCACAGCTCGGAAATCCGTATCCCGGTCGCGAAGAGCAGCTCGATGACCGCGGCGTCCCGCAGGGCGTTCCGTTTCTGGTACTTTGTTTTGCCGTCCGACGCCTGCTTATAGATCGCGGACAAAAACACTTCAACCGTGTGGAGCGGGATCGTTTTGGGCAGGAGGACAGGCTCGCGGAATTTTACCTGTATCTTGTTAAACGGATTCCGCTCAATCAGCTCCCGGTATTCAAAATAGTGGAAGAGCGCTTTCAGAGAGGCAATCTTGCGTTTTACGGTTTTGGGTTTATAGCTCTGGTGAAGGTTTGCAATAAAATGTTCCAATACATCCGGGGTGGTTTTTAAAATATCAGCGGAATCAATATGCCTGCTAAACTGCGCCAGATCGATTCGGTATGCGCGCAGCGTTTTGGCATCCAGCCGTTTCTGGCTCTGGCAGTACCCCAGATAGTGGTTGATATGCGTCTGTGGATTCGTCATAATAAAATTCTCCTTCTTATGTATTTATAGGGAACGATTCACCCTCTGCCGCTTTGGGGCAAAGGGGCGAAAAATCGCCTTTGGCATATCGTACATGGATTTTGGCAGAATTGCACTTGTTAAATATTTATCAGTAATGGGAGGCAGCTTCAGCAATTGTTTGTAAAAATTCAGAGCTATATTTACCTGATTTTTCTGCCGTTGATCGCAGGCTGCTTATTGCTCGCCAAACCGGCAATCCGTTTGATATACCAGCGCGGCGCATTTGACGGGGAATCGGTTCGTCTTACGCAGAGTGTGTTCATGATTTATGCGGCCGGTATGTTTACCGCAGCGTTCCGCGATCTGTTCCAAAACTTTTTCTTCGCGCTGAAGAACAATTTTGCCAACCTGCTTCTTGGGTGTGCGGCGCTGCTGTTTAATACCGGGCTCGATTTGCTCCTGCTCCGAAGATTCGGCCATAACGGGCTTGTATTGGCCACGATCAGCTCAACGACGCTGTGCGCCGGATACATTTTCATGTTTTTTAAATCTTTTGATTTCCGCGGCGGCGGGCGGGAGCGTTTACGGCGTCTGCCTGTATCTGCTCGGCGTGAGCGAGGCACGCGATTTTATAAACGAAGCGAGGAGAGCTTTTTATGAGAAATGAGGGGAAATCGATATTTGTCTGTTATACGCCCTTTCAGGTATTTAACGCGCTGAATCTGGTCATACACAACGTGAACGGAACAGGCGGCCATTCGGACATCTGTGTTGAGAGAAATTTCGCGCATGCAGGGGAGATAGCCGAACAGCTAAAAAAGAGCGGACTGTTCGGCAGGGTATACGAATTTTTCCTTCCCGATATAAAAAGACGTTTTCTCCACCGGGCCGCCGTTTTGGCTGGAACCTTGTTTCCGGTATGGTCCATTAAAAAACTGGCCGGATCGGATTTCGACCTGCCAGGGCAGGGGTATCAGGCGCTGTATGCAAGCGTTTGGGGGCTTTTTGCGGTAAACCTGATAAACCATTACGGGATTGAAACCGTGTGCCTGTTTGAGGACGGCCTGGCAAGTTACGAGGGAAGTATGAAGAATAAGGTTTCTTTTTTATACAGAGCCGTATTTCAATTCCTGAACCTGGGATGTATGGGAGTAAAGGAACAGGCCGTGTATCTGTACCGCCCGGCTATGTATCAGGGAAAACCATCGGAACTTGTTAAAAAGATGCCGGAGGTAAAGGAATGTGGGAAATTCATCCGGGCATGTAAGGAGATATTTGGGTATAAAGAGAATGATACCTATCAGAAGCGCCGCTTTATTTATCTGGAAATCATTATGTCAGAGGTATCCGGGTGCAGAGCTTTGCCGGAGTCGCTGTTTGTTAATGTAAAACCTCTGCGCTCACGCCTGTTGGTCCGAAGGCATCCGAGAGCTTCACAAAAGCCGGAAACCGGGGTACGGATCGATACAGGGGAAAATATGTGGGAATTGGAGGCAATGGAACATATAACGGATCGCCATGTTCTGATCAGCTATTACTCAACCGCCATGTTCACGCCGAAGATGCTGTTTGACAGAGAACCGTACCTGATCTTTACATACCATATCTGGCGCGTGAATGAGAGTGATGAGGAGACGAAAAAACTGCAGCGGATCGTTCAGTTTTTGAAAGATTCATACAGAAATCCGGAAAAAGTGATGGCACCGCACACAATTGAAGAGTATGAGGCCATTTGTATACGCATATAAACACGGGAGGAAATTATGTATTCAGGTAAAAGAATCCTGGCAGTCATTCCGGCCAGAGGGGGAAGCAAGGGGCTCCCGGACAAAAATATTCTGCCGTTATGCGGGATTCCGCTCGTCGCGCATTCCGTTTTAGCGGCCAGGAACTGCGCCTACATCGATGATACTGTGGTATCGACCGATTCGCCTCGGATCGCGGAGATCGCGGAGGCGTACGGCGCATGGGTTCCGTTCCTGCGCCCGGATGGCCTGGCCCGGGATACCTCCCGGACGATTGACAGCCTGGTTTATACGGTAGAACGGCTGAAGGAGATGGGACATACCTATGATTATCTCATGCTTTTACAGCCGACCCAGCCGTACCGGGAGGCGTTCCACCTGACAGAAAGCATCGAGGCGGCCGCAGACAACCAGTGGGATTCGCTGGCGAGTGTTTCGCCGTCCCCGGTTCATCCGATCCTGATGCGCAGGATATCCGGCGACGGCCTTCTGGAACCGTTCCTGGCAGGCTCAAGCACCGTGCGCAGGCAGGATTTTCCGCCGGCTTACCACATCAACGGCTCTATCTATATCAACCGGCTGGATGACGGGTTCGACGGCTCTGTCAGCCTGAACGATAACCGGCGCCCGTATGTGATGGATCCGAGATATGCAATTGACATCGA